>NZ_JABBYC010000007.1 GCF_016742955.1 Myceligenerans indicum
GCCAGAACGGCGAGCCCGCTACCGTCGCCGGCCTCGACGGCGAAGAGATGGACTACGGGCACGTCGCCGAGATCACCGGCCTGCCCGGACGTGAGGGCTGGCCAGGCGATCTGCGGCTGATCGTCCGCCGTGTCCCGATCACCGCCCGCGACCAAGCCGCCGGGAAGCTCACCGACCTGGAGAAGCGCACCGGCTGGCGCTACGGGATCACGGCGACGAACATCCAGCGCATGCGCGGTATCCCCGGCACTCACCACGCCCAGTGGATCGACGTGCTCCACCGGCAGCACGCGGTCGTCGAGGACCGCGTCCGCATCGCCAAACAGACCGGCCTCGGACACCTCCCGTCGGCCTCCTGGCAGGTCAACACCGCCTGGACCCTGCTCGCCGGCACCGCCGCCAGCCTCGACGCCTGGACCCGCCTCCTGGCTTTCGCCGACCACGACCTACTCTCCAAGGCCGAACCGGTCACGATGCGCGAACTCGTCTACCGGCTCCCAGCCCGTCTCGCACACCACGCGCGCCAACGATTCCTACGGTTCGACCGCGACCACCCCCACACCCACACGATCACCACCGCCTGGCAGCGGCTGACCGCACTGACCACCTGACCCGCGACAACGACGTCCCACCACACGCCGCCCCGAGGAACGGCGCAGCACCACCACCGGCCGGAACCGGCGCACGCAGCGACACGCGCACGCGAAACGCGCCCAAACGAGACCAACGGCCAACTCAGCCGAACCGCTCAGGCCGGGCCACACACCACGCGAAGGATCAGGGCTGGTACCTGTTCGATTGGCGCACCTGCTTGAGTGCGGGGGATTCCTCCCCGGGTATACCCGTGAGCCGGTTGAGGATCGTCAGTTCGGCATCGATCAGTTGCTCGGTGATCCTGGCCTGTTCGTCACCGGCCGCCGCCTTGTCCTCCACATCGGAGTGCCAGCGGTCGAACTCCGGGGTCCAGTCGATCAGCACCCGACCAGTATTCCACGAATGGAATGCAGGGGCAAAGGGCTGCCTGCTCTCCACGCAGGTGGCTGATGGTGCGGGTCAGGTGCGTTCCCGGTGGGAGTATGACGTCACACCGGGCGCGGACGGCAACCCGGTGGTGGGTCTGCCGTCGTCGTCCACGACGGTGCATGACGGGCTGGAGTACACCACGCGGGTGGACGCGTACGACGAGGCGTTGCGGCCGACGTCGTCGACGGTCGTGTTGCCGGACGGTCTGGATGTGCTGACCGGTCTGGCGGGCCGGGAGTTCACCACGACGGTGGAGTACCGGATCGATGGTTCGGTGCGTCTGTCGGCAGCGCAGAATCTGATGTGTGGCTGTGCCGGGCAGTCTGTCAAGGAAGTGGTTCGAGCAACGGACAGGTGCTGCGCTTTGACCCGACCAACGGCTACTTTGGATCGAAGACAGGGAATGGTGTGATGAAGATCTTCTTCAGGCCGGACAATCCCGCTACGTACTGGGCAGGCGAGGTGCAGAAGGCGGTGTTGGCAGGTGGGCGTATCACCATTCCATGAGTGGTTCCGTGGCCGTGCGACTCAAGAAGGATGGCTACGAGTCGTGGAGTTCGCTGACGCCCTAATGTCGTGGTCGGAATTCGTCGACGAGTGCGCTGAGGGTTATAGCTTCGGCGTCTATGAGTACGACAACGACCTGCAAGTACGTGACCTGCTTGAGCTCGCCTTCGACGGCGAGGCCGACGAACTTCTCGGTGCTGAAGAAGCGCGCCGCAGTATCGTTGTGGTTGACGAGCGGTTTCGGAGGATCTTGAAACCGGGAGTGCGAGTTCCAGGTGCGTCTGAGACCTGGTGGAGCGGGGCCGTTCCGGCCCGAGGTGGTGTGGAGCTGGTCGAGGATCTTGAGGAGAACTACAGGACTGAGATCGACTTGGTCGAGGGTCGCTGAGAGCGCCTTGAGTGCGATCAAATATGCCTGCTTCTTCGAAGTGCGCGAGGCTTGAAAACGGCGGACTCACTGTTCGAAACCCTGGTGGGTCAGCTCAGCCAAAACCTAAGATCCCCTGCTCGCAATCGAGTATGCATTGCCGAGAGTTGGAGCATGATCCACGGTACGGATGACCAATGGCTTCCTGTGAAGACGTCGATGTCGCTTATCGCATTCAAGGCACGAGTGGACAAGCGCGGGTCCATCAAGAACTGGCGTAAGGAACGGTACACCGAGCCGCTTGTGACTGTCTTGTTGATTCGCGCAGAATGCCCAATGCACGTGACTGCGAGTCCGCGAACATTCTCATCAGGATGCTCCCTCGCCTGGCGCAACAGGAAATCCTCGAGCCACGCAATGCTTGTTTCGCGGTAGGTCAATTCGAGCAGGGAGTCCGTTGCTGCAGTCACGTCGTCACCGCAAATGCGATTCACCATCTCGCCCCCAATCCTTCACGTAGCGCCCACGCGCCGTTCGTGACCTGCGGCGACGCTCCGGAGCGGAGCACCCGTTTGGTGCGGCGGTGGTCAGCCGAGGCCGGGCAGCACCATCATGGTGCACGCTGATCTTAGCGTCTGTGCAGGTCAGCGCGCGATTCGCGCGGGGCCGTGAAGGATCGAGGTCGTACCGGGCATCACGTCCCCACGGCTTGCTCACCGAATCTTTCCATTGCACGTAACAAGGCCAACATCAGTAGGCGCGCTCTGCCGCTTCGGGTTGAGAGAAGACCAATCTCGCACGTGACCACGCCAAACAGGCCGGTCGGTGCGCAGCATAGTCGCCGTCCACGGGGATGACGCTGCCGGTGACGAAGCTCGACCGCTCCGAGCACAACCACACGACGGCGTCCGCGATCTCTTCGGGTCGCCTGATCCGACCGATGGGGTGCGCGGCGACCCGCGCGGCCATGACCCTGTCGCCGCGACCCGGACCGGGTCGGGCTGTCGGCCCGAGCTGAGGCCCACACCCGTTTTCCCGGGCCTCGATGTTGGTGACTGGTGGCACGATGACACCATGACGTGGTGCGAAAGGTGTGGCTTCGACAGTTCGATGTGTGAGCACGGCTTGGCAGAGCGGCAACGCCAGCAACGTGACGGGGCGGTCCCGGATTCCGTCCTCGTCTCGCCGCAGGGTCTCGCTCACTTCGGTGGGTGCAGCCACAAGGACGACACCGACTACTCACGCTGGGGAGTCCTCGACGCAACTGACGTGTGGCAGCGGCTCGGCAACGGCGAGTCGTTCACGATCAAGGACGACGGCGGACGGCGCCTCGTGGTCGCCGGGCGCTGCCGCGACTGCGTCGAACACGGACCTTGGTGAGGCGGTAGCCGACGTATCAGCGCCGGTGCCCGGGTTTCGGCGAATCCCGGCCGGGCCGAACCCCGGCCGGGGTCCCGGCCCGACTCGGCCGAACCGCACCTCGGTGCCGGTGGCTCAAGCTTGTGGCCGCGCCGTGGCCCACCACGCGTCGAAGTCGATGCCCTTCTTCTTCGCCAGTTCCTCCAGGCGTGCCTTGGTCGGCGGCTGGAACAGCTTCGGCGTGATCTTGCGGTCGATGGCGGCGTACTTCCGCTGACGTTTCGCCTGCGCCGCGGCCCCGTTCTCCGCCTGGGCGACCACGGCGCCGGTCGCCGTGACGCTCGCACCGGTCAGTACGCCGCTGACCAGCGGGGTGTAGCCGTTGGCGTGACCGGCGCGGTTGGGGTGGTAGGACTCCTGGAGGGGGCTGGAGAAGCCGTTGATCCACTCGGTCGGGTCGCACACGGCGTGGCCGGTGAACCGGCTGATCGGATTGACGAAGCTGAAGCCCTTCGCGGAGGCCGCCGTCGAGGTGACCGAGTTGATGAGCGTGACGGCGTCGTTGAGGGCGGCCTCGTCCGACGGGCTGAAGAAGGTCAACAGATTGCAGTCCTCGCCCATGAAGATCTTCGGGTAGCCGACGACGACCACCTTCGCGTGCGGCGCCCGCGTCCTGATGGCGGCGTAGAGGGTGTCGAGCCGGCCCGGGAGGGTGTTCGAGATGAACGAGCGCCCCGCGGCGACCGCGCCGGCGCAGTCGCTGGCCCACGCCGGCAGGGCGCACTCGGTGAGCACGTCGGCGAACCCGGCGTCGTTGCCACCCACCGAGACGGTCACGTACCTCGTGCTCGAGCTCAGCGCGCCGAGCTGGTTGTTCCGCACGTCGGCGACGACCGCTCCTGAGCAGGCCCGGAAGTTGAGGCTGTAGCCCTTGGCCGCCGCGGTGAGGCTGGCGTAGGCGTAGGCCGAGCGCAGGCACTCGGTGCCGTCGTCGATGTAGCTCCTCGTGCCGGTGCCGGAGGAATACGAGTCGCCCAGGGCGACATAGGACTCGCCGGAGGCGTACGACGGGAGGGTGGGTGTCGTCACCAGGGCAATCGTGGCAAGGCTCGTCGCCGCCACGGCGGCGACGAGCCGCAACAGGTGTCGCTTCATGGGCAGCTCCCTGAGGGTTCGTCCAGTCACTCCGAACGTGACTCGATCGCCTCTCTTTATAGGGCGTACCACCAGAAGCGCGCAATATCCGACAAATAGTTCACCAAAAGTTCTGTCTGTAGTGTTCCTCGTGCCCCCCGGTTCTTGGCCGGGCTCCGCGGACGGGACGCGACTCCAGATCTGGAGTCCGGTGACGAAGGTGGACTGGTCCGAGCAGAGCCACACCACGGCGTCGGCGATCGGTGGCGTGTCGACGGATCACCGGGCGAGCGAGATCGCGAAGGGCGCGAATCCGCTGGACCTAATCACGTGGGGTACGAACAGCACTGCGGCCTCGGTGGCGCGCGCGGTCTGGATCCCGCCGAGGTCGGTGATCCACTCCGTGCGCCAGCCGAGGTCGATGAGCAGTTCACGGACTGTCTGCTTGGCCTGAGGGTCATCGCCGGAGAGGAAGGCGTCGGGCGCCTGGGTGAGCGTGGCCGGCGCGGTCATCACCGGGAAGAGCATGGTGTTGAGCGTCTTGACGACGCGCGTTTCGGGGAGCGCTTCCTGGAGTTTCTCGGCGAGGCTCGCGCCGGGAAAGATCAGGTCGCCGGGCAGTCCGTCGGGTCCGTCGACGGTGGCGTTGGCGACGTCGAGGAGGATCTTGTCGCGCAGTTCCTCGCGCAGGGCGCCGAGCCGGTCCAGCGAGCCGGCGCCCGGGGTGGCGTTGATGACGATCTGGGCTGTCCGGGCAGCGTCGGCGGCCGCCCCCGGCGCCCGGTCCGTGGCGGTCACGGTGTGCCCTGCCCGGGTGAGGGCCGTGGCCAGGTTGCCGCCGACGCGGCCGGATCCGAGAACTGCGATCGTGGTCATGAGGAGCTGGTCCTTCCGTGTGTGCAGGTTGCGGTGTGCGGTCAACGCGAGAGCGTGGTGACGGCCTCGGCGTGGACGCCGGGCGCGGCGGCCAGGAAGCTCTCGCTCCGCGGGGTCCAGGGACGGCCCCCGGCGTCGGAGATCTGTCCGCCGGCCTCGGTGACGAGCAGCGCTCCGGGCAGCAGGTCCGCTCGGGCGCCGGCGAACTGCCAGAAGGCGTCGATCCGGCCGGCGGCCACGTTCAGCAGGTGCAGGGTCGCGGGCACGGAGGTGCGGACGACGAGCGCGTCGAAGAGCATCGCGGTGATCGAGGAGCCGACGCGACGCACGACCTTCTCGTCCTCGTCCGGCCGGGCCTGGCTGGTGGCCACGATGCTCAGGCCGAGATCCGTGGTCCAGGACACGTGCAGCGGCCTGCCGTCGAGGTGGGCGCCCGCGCCGGTGAGCGCCGTACAGGTCTCGCCGGTCAACGGCAGGTGGACCGCGGTGAGCACCGGCTGGTTCTCGCGTACGAGGGTGGCGGTCACCGCCCACTCCGGCAGGGCGTGCAGGTGGTTGACGTTGCCTTCGGCCGGATCCACGACCCACCACTCGCCGGGGGGCAATGCCCCGCCGTCCAGTTCGTCCTCCACCCAGCCGGCGTCCGGGCGCAGGTGGGTGAGGCGAGGGCGCAGGATGTCGAGGGCGGTGTCGTCGTTGGCGGCGAGCGCGCGCGTCAGCTCTTCGCGGGTCCGGTGGCGGACCACCTCGCCGAAGCGCTCGCGCAGCACCGAACCGGCGATACGCACGGCGGTCGAGGTCTGGGCGAGCAGGTCGGCGTCGGAGGCGCCGAGATCAGTGGTCTGAAGCGTTTCGGACATGGTGGTGCTCCCGTGTGAGGAAGGGTGATGAGGCCGGTCGGGGAACGAGCTGCGCTCTGCTTCCGGCGCGTCCGTGTCGAAGGTATGCAGCCCCACCGTTAACTGCAAGTGCATGTCAGGCACGGCTAGGATTACTCAGATGCAATTGGATCTGAACCTGCTCGCCGCGCTCGACGCGCTGCTGGAGGAGGGGAGCGTGGCCGGGGCGGCCGCGCGCCTGCATGTCACCGCCCCCGCGATGAGCCGGAGTCTGGGCCGGATCCGGCGCACGACCGGGGATCAGATCTTGGTGCGCACCGGCCGCACGATGACCCCGACGCCGTATGCGATCGCTGTCCGGGAACAGGTGCACGAGCTGCTGCACCAGGTCCAGGGGGTGCTGGCGCCGAGCCGTGAACTCGATCTGGCGCGGTTGGAGCGCACCTTCACGCTCCGCTGGCACGACTCCCTGGTTGCCCTGAGCGGACCTGCACTGCTCGCCGCCGTGCGCGGACAGGCGCCGGGCGTGCGGCTGCGCTTCGTCGCGGAGTCGAGCATCGACACCCCCGAGCTGCGGCGCGGTGAGGTCGACCTGGAGGCGAACGCCAACCGTCCGAGCGCGCCGGACATCCACGCCGAGGGCGTGGGCGAGGTGCGGCTCGTCGTCGTCGTGAGGCAGGGGCACCCCCTCACCCGCGCCGGGACCGTCACCGCAGAGCAGTACGCCGCCGCCGAGCACGTTGCGGTCTCGCGACGCGGAAACCTCAGCAACGCCCTCGACGACGCCCTTGCGCGGCTCGGCCTCACCCGCCGCGTGGTGGCGAGCGCGCCCACGGAAGCGACCGCGCTGGAGTTCGCGCGCGACTCCGATCTCCTGATCAGCGTTCCCGAAGTCACCACGCGCTCGGCGGCCGCCGACCTCGGCCTGGTCGTGCTCCCGCTCCCGCTCGAACTGCCGTCGGCGCCGATATACCTTTCGTGGCACCAGCGCTACGACACCGACCACGCCCACGCCTGGTTGCGCGGGCTGGCGCGAACCGCGCTGGCCATGTGCGGAGCGTCGTAGCCGGCGCTGTCCGGGTGCTCCGCCCGGCGGAGCCGCTGTCCCTTGCGGTGACACGAGTCACTCGATCGTGTACTCTGTAGTGAACGCTCCACACAGAGTGATTCTGTGATGTCGAAGAGGACAAGCGACGATGAAGTCAGAACATGCCGACTCGATGGTGGGTTCGGTGTCCGCGGCGCCCCTGCTGCTGTTGCACGGCGGTGGGCCGGGTGTCGACGCGCTGAGCAACTGGCGGAACGTGTGGGGCCCGCTGACGGACCGGTTCACCTGTGTTGCTCCCGACCTGCTCGGCTTCGGCGCGCGGATCCCGCACGACGGCCTTCCGCGCGGTCCGCGCGCCTGGAGCCGAGCGCGTGCTCACCAGCTCCTCGAGCTGATCGACGAACAGGGCCTGGATCGTGTCCACCTCGTCGGCAACTCGGCGGCGGGCGGCGCCGCAGCGCTGGCACTCATGGAGCTCGCACCCGGGCGCATCGGCCGCGCGGTGCTCATGGGTGGCGCCGGGACCGGCCCGCAGCCGCACACGGTCCCGTTCTACGACGAACCGACACGTGCGTCGATGCGCCGCACGCTGGCGCGCCTGGTCGCGGACGAGCGGGAGCACCCCCGGCTGCTCGACGAGCTCGCCGAGCTCCGGTGGCGCCAGGCCCTGGCGCCGGGCGCGGAGCAGGCCTTCCGCGCCATGTTCGCCCCCGGTCAGGACGGTGAGCGGCCGATCGACGTCACCGCGACCACCACACCAGTCCTGGCCCTGCACGGCGAGCTGGACCGGGTCTCGCCGGTCGAGGTGTCCGAGCGGCTGGTGCACGGCCTGCCGAACGGCCGGCTCAAGGTGGTCGCAGGTGCCGGCCACTGGATCCACGTGGACCGCCCGCAGCAGTTCCGTATCGAGGTCGAGGAGTTCCTGAGCACATGACGACGACAGGCGGAACAGAGCACGTCAGCGTACTCGTCATCGGGGCCGGCCCGGCCGGCCTGACGCTGGCCATGGACCTCGGGCAGCGAGGCGTCGACTGCCTGGTGGTCGAGGCGACCGAGGAGCGGTCCGCCAACCCGCGCTGCAACACGACGTCGGCACGATCCATGGAGATCTTCCGGCGCCTGGGCATCGCCCGGGAGGTCCGGCGAACAGGACTGCCGGGGGACTACCCCACCTCGGTCCAGTACCGCACGACGATGCTGGGGGAGGAGATCTACCGCCTCGACCTTCCCTCGTCGGCGGAGGTCGAGGCAGGCGTCGGGGCACGGGACTGGCCGACACCGGAGCCGCAGCACCGGATCTCGCAGCTCTTCCTGGAACCCGTCCTCGAGCAGCACGCGCTGGACACGCCCGGAGTGACCCTCCGGCGCGGGACCAGACTCCTCGAACTCCGCCAGCACGACGACCGGGTCGAGGCGGTCCTCGGGGCCGACGGCCATAGGTGGACGGTGACCTGCGACTACGCCGTCGGGTGCGACGGCGCGCACAGCACGGTGCGCAGCGCGCTGGGAATCAGGTACGAGGGCGTCGAGGCGATCAAGAAGTTCGTCTCCACCCTTGTGCGGTCACCCGAGCTGGGGCGGATCGCCGCCAAGGACCGGGCGTGGACCTACTGGACCTACGGACGTCGTCCCGCGGCCCTCATCGCCATCGACGGCGGCGAGCTGTGGCTCAACCACGTCGCCTTCGACGTCGACCAGGACACCGAGCGCGAGGACCCGGCACGGCTGCTCGACGAAGCCGTGGGCGGCGTCGTCGACCACGAGGCGCTGGGGACCGTCCGGTGGACCGGGCGGCAGCTCGTCGCCCGGCACTACCGGAAGGGGCGGGTGTTCCTGGCCGGCGACGCGGCCCACATCTGGATCCCGGCCGGCGGCTTCGGGATGAACGCCGGTATCCAGGACGCGGCGACCCTCGCCTGGATGCTGTCCGCCGTCCACCAGGGGTGGGCGCCGCCGAGCCTGCTGGACGCCTACGAGACCGAGCGCAAGCCCGTGGGCGAACAGTTCGCGGCCGCGGTGGGCGCGACCGCGAGGGCTTCCCTCGCCGGCGCACCGGCCGCCATCCACCTCGACGGGCCGGCCGGAGTCCGGGCCCGGGAGGATCTCGCCCGGCGGCTGGCCGCGACCGAGGCACACCGGTACTCGCCGGACGGGTTCAGCTTCGGCTACCACTACGCGGGGTCGCCCCTGGTCGTCGGGGGGTCGCCGCAGCCGCTCATGGACATGGGCAGCTACCCCGACGAGGCGCGGGCGGGCTTCCGGCTCCCGCACTCGTGGCTTCCCGACGGGCGATCGATCCTCGACGTGGTCGGGCCGGGCTTCACCCTCGTCCGCACCGACGCCAGCGCGGACGCGGCGGCATGGGCGGTGGCCGCGGAGAGGCTGTCGGTCCCCCTCGACGTCGTCGACGTCCGGCCCGAGCGGCCCGAGCGGTATCGCGCTCCGCTGCTGCTCGTCCGCCCGGACCAGCACGTCGCCTGGCTGGGCGGCTCGCGGGACGAACCGGCTGTCGAACCCGGGGCCGTGCTGCGTGCGGCCGTCGGGCGCTCGTAGCCCGCCCAACTCACAGCCCGCCCAACTCACAGCCCGTCCAACTCACAGCCCGTCCAACTCACAGCCCGTCCAACTCATCGCCCTTCCAAAGACGGAACCAGGCAAGACGGAACCAGGAGAACGAATTCAGATGGCATACGCACTGGGCATCGATGTCGGTGGCACCTTCACCGACGGGGTCGCGTCGGACGGCACCGGGCGCATCATCTCCGCCAAGACCCAGACCACCCCTCCGCACCGGGAGGCCGGGGTCATGCAGGTGATCGAGGACCTCTCCGCCGAGCTCGGTATCAGCGTCCGCGAGATGCTGTCGCAGACCGACTACATCGCGCACGGCACCACCGCGTCGATCAACGCACTGGTTCAGGGCGATGTGGCGGATGTCGCCCTGATCGCCACCAAGGGCCACCGCGACTCGATCTACATCATGAACGCCGAGGGAAGGACCCTGGGCCGCTCGGCGCACGAGATCCAGGACACCCTTCGCCAGCGGAAGCCGCGGCCGCTCGTCCCGAAGTATCGCGCCCTCGAGGTCACCGAACGCATGGACTACGCGGGTCAGGTCCTCGTGCCGCTCGACGAGGAGGAGGTGCGCCGCGTCGCCCGGACCCTGGTGGAGCAGGGCGTCGAGGCGATCGCGGTGTGCCTGCTGTGGTCGTTCAAGAACCCTGCGCACGAACGCCGGGTCCGCGAGCTGATCCACGAGGTCGACCCCGGCATGTACGTGACACTCTCCTCCGACGTCAGCCCGCGTATCCGCGAGTTTGCCCGGACCTCCACCACGATCATGAACGCCCAGGTCGGGCCCCGGCTGCGGACCTACCTGGAGCCGTTGCAGAAGCAGCTCGAGGACTCCGGACTGACCGGCCCGCTCCTCGTGATGCAGAGCGAGGGCGGGACCATCACCGCAGACAGGGCGCCGGAGCACGCGATCACCACCGTCGGCTCGGTCCTGTCGGGCGGCGTCATCGGCGGGCTGCGGATGGCCGGGCAGCTCGGCCACCGCAACGTCATCACCACCGACGTCGGCGGGACCACCTTCCTGGCCGGCCTCATCGTCGACGGGGAGCCCGTGATGGCCCCGGGCTCGATCGTGAACCAGTTCCCGATCAACGCCCCCACGATCCAGGTGCACACGATCGGTTCCGGGGGCGGCGCCCTGGCGTCGGTGGACGAGGGCGGCAACCTCCGGCTCGGGCCGCAGAGCGCGGAAGCGGTGCCCGGTCCGGCGTGCTACGGCAACGGAGGTCTCCGCCCGACCAACACCGACGCGAATCTGGTGCTCGGGATCCTGAGCGAGCGCGGCCTCCTCGGCGGACGGAAGCCGCTGCGCAAGGACCTCGCCGAGGAGGCGATCCGCACCTATGTGGCCGAGCCCCTCGGGCTCAGCGTGGAAGAAGCCGCCATCGCCATCCATGAGGTCCAGAACGCCCAGGCGGGCGACCTGCTCCGGCGCTCGGTGGTGCAGGCAGGGTTCGATCCGCGCGACTTCGTGGCCTACGCCTTCGGTGGAGCCGGGCCGGCGCACTGCGTCGGCTACTGCAGGGACCTGGGCGTGTCCGAGGTCGTCGTCCCGCTCGGCCCGGTCGCCTCGGCGTTCTCGGCCTACGGCCTGGCGGCGTCCGACGTCGTCATCAGCGCCGAGTTCTCCGACCCGTCGTCGTTCCCCATCGACCACACCACGCTGCAGGGCTATTTCGAGCAGCTGGAGGCCGACGTGGAGCGCGCCCTGGGAAGGCAGGGCGTGGTGTTCAAGGACGTCACCCTCCAGCGCGAGATCGACCTGCGCTACTCCATGCAGGTGTCCGAACTCACCACGCCGGTGCCGGAGGGGCCGCTCGACGAGCACAGCGGCGAGGCCGTCGTGCGCACCTTCGAGGAGCACTACGAGCGCATCAACGGCTCCGGGGCCGGCTATCGCGAGGCCGGTGTCCAGGCCATCACCTACCGCGTGCGCGCCAAGGCGAGCCTCGGCTTCCCGGTCCTGCTCCCCGAGGTCGAGGAAGCCCGCTCGGCAGACCCGTCCGCGGCACTCCTGGAGGAGCGGCCCGTGTGCCTCGACTCCCGGCGGGGGTTCGAGGCGACACCCGTCTACGAGTACTCCCGCCTGCGTTCCGGCCACGTGCTCGTGGGCCCCGCGATCGTCGACGTCCCGACCACGGTGGTGGTCATACCCGCAGGGTCGGCCGGGCGGGTCGACCACCTCGGCAACCTCGTCGTGACCTACCAGTGAGGACCCCTCAGATGAGAAACACGATCCCCGGCTCGGAGCACTTCACCAGCCGCCCGATGCCTCGCGACGAGCTGCTCGGCAGGATCCCGGACACGTTGCCCCTGCACTCCGTGCCCGAGGACCGCGTGGGCGACGTCGATGCCCTGACCTACGAGGTGGTCCGTCACCGGCTGTCGGCCATCACGCAGGAGATGGGCGAGACCCTGCGACGGATGTCCGGGTCGCACGTCGTCACCGAGTCCAACGACTTCAACTTCTCGATCTGCGACGAACTGGGCGAGCAGGTCCAGGTCGGCACCTTCAACATCGGGCTCATCGGTTCCATGGACCTCGCCGTCACCTGGACGCTGCAGCACCGCGCCACCAATCCGGGGATCGAGGAGGGCGACATGTTCCTCTGCAACGACCCCTGGATCGGCGGCGGGCTGCACCAGAACGACGCGGCGATCCTCGCCCCCGTCTTCCACGACGGAAAGCTCTTCGGGTGGACCACGGCCATCGCGCACCAGATCGACCTCGGTGGCCTCCGGCCGGGATCGTTCAGCCCGTCGGCCCAGGACGTCTTCGCCGAGGCCGCCCCGACCCCGCCGGTCAAGGTGGTCCGCGGCGGGGTCCTGCAGCAGGACGTCGCCGACATGTGGACCCGGCGCTCCCGCCTGCCCCACATGGTCGGTCTCGACCTGCGGGCCAAGATCGCCGCGAACAAGAACGCTGCCGACCAGCTTCTCCGGCTTGTCGACAGGTACGGCGCCGACACCGTGAAGTCGGTGATGCGCCGGATGCTGCAGGACGCGGAGACCCGGCTCAGGACCAAGCTCGACGGGCTTCGGGACGGTACGTGGACCGCGATCGGCTACCAGGAGCAGTCCGGTACCGGGGACCGCGACCTGCACCGGATCAAGGTGGCGATGACCAAGGCGGGTGACAGGCTCACCTTCGACTTCACCGGGACCGCCGAGCAGACGGGCATCATCAACTGCCCCTATCCGGGACTGCGCGCCGGGATCGTCTTCACGATGCTGCCCCTGCTCGCCGGGGACATCCCGTGGGCCGCGGGCGGCCTGCTGCGCTGCTTCGACATCGTCACCGAGGAACACACGATCACCAACGCCTCGTTCCCGGCCGCCGTCGGCAAGGGGCCGTTCGGCCCCGCCTGGGGTGTGGGGAACCTGGTCGCCGAGGTCCTCGCCAAGCTGCTCGACTCCGAACCGCAGCACCGCCGCGACGTCCAGTCCATCTGCAACGGCACGACCGACCTGTGCGTGGTCTCGGGCGTCGATGCCCGCGACGGCGGCCGCAAGGGCTTCGTCAGCCCCATCTTCGATGTCATGGCCGGTGGTTACGGCGCGCAGGTGAACCATGACGGCGTCGACACGGGCGGCCGTCTGATCATCCCGACGGCCAAGGCACCCGACGTCGAGATGACCGAGTACCTGTACCCCCTCGTCGCCCTGTGGCGCCGTGAGCAGACCGACTCCGGAGGTCCGGGGCGGCAACGCGGCGGCATGAGCGGCTCGGTGTGCTACGTCCAGCATCCCCAGCAGGACGCACCGATGTCGCTGGTCGTGTCCGGGACGGGAAAGGTCGCCAACCAGAACGTCGGGCTCGCGGGCGGCTACCCGGGCAACTCCCAGCTCGACATGGTCGTACGGGACATCGAGCTGCCCCAGCTGAAGGGCGCCACGACCGTCCCGGCCGACCTGGACGAGGTGGGCGGACGGGCGGAGGTCCTCCCGTGCGAGGGGGAGTCCGTGCTGGGGGTGAGGGATGCCCTGTTCCTGCACTGGCAGGCGGGCGGCGGATACGGCGACCCCCTCCTGCGGGAAGCCGGGAGCGTCCGCGACGACGTGCTGCAGTCCCGCGTCTCGACGCAGGCCGCACGCGATCTCTACGGCGTCGTGATCGACGATGGCGGAGCGGTCGACGTGTCCGCCACCGCCGCCCTGCGGCTCAGCCTCCGGGGGCGCCGCGCGGGACGGGCGGGCGGCCCGGCCCAGGCGCCCCTCGCGGTCACCGAGCCGGTGCTGGAGCGGGCGCACCGGCTCGACGACAACCTGGCGATCGTCGACGTCGACGGATCCGAGACGGTGGCCTGCACGCACTGCGGCACGCTCATCGGTCCCGCCCACAACTCCGACTTCGTGATCGAGCTGATCCGCACCGACGCCGAACCGTCGGCCGCGGGGCCGCACATCTGGCACGACCCGTCGGTCTACGTCGACGCGGAGGTCGTCTTCCGCCAGCTCTGCTGCCCGGGCTGCGCGACAGCCGTCTACTCGCGGGTCGTCCCGGTGGACCACCCGCTCCCCGAGGACGTCTACGGGGGACGGTCGTGAGCCGGGACCGGAGCCCGCGCCGCACCCTGGTCCGGGTGCGCGAGCTGACCAAGTCGTTCGGCCCCACGACCGCCCTGGACCACGTGAGCCTGACGGTGGGTGCCGGCGAGGTGCTCGCCGTGGTGGGACACAACGGGTCCGGCAAGTCGACGCTGGTCAAGCTACTGGCAGGCTTCCACGCACCCGACGGCGGTGTGATCGAGACCCGCACCCGGGACGGCGCGACGACCGACCTGCGGTTCATCCACCAGGACCTGGGACTCGTCGGCACCCTCTCCACGGTGGAGAACCTGTCCCTGGGGACGGCGCGGGGACTCGGCGTGCTCGGCCGCCTGCGCGGGGCCGACGAGCGGCGGGAGGCCGACGAGCTCATCAGGCGGTTCGGCGTCGACTTCGACGTCGACCGGCCGGTCGAGGAGCTGTCGCCCGCCGAGCGGACCATCGTGGCCATCGCCCGGGCGCTGAAGGGCTGGGACGAGCAGCAGGACGTCGTCGTGGTCCTGGACGAGCCCACGGCCTCGCTGCACGGCGCCGAGGTCGACCGGCTGATGGCGGTGGTGCGCGCGGTCGCCGAGCGCGGGGCGGGGATCCTCTTCATCTCGCATCGCCTCGACGAGGTGCTCGGCATGGCCGACACCGTGGTCGCGCTGCGCAACGGCAGGGTCGTCGGTGAGGTGCCCTGCTCGGACACGGACTACGCCGGACTCGTCGAGCTCGTTGCCGGCGAGGCGGTGGAAGGCCTCGACCGCAGGGCGCCGGTACCCGGCGACGTCGTCCTGCGCGTGTCGGACCTGGAGGGTGACACGATCCGCAACGTCAGCCTCGAGGTCCGGGCCGGCGAGATCGTGGGTGTCGCAGGCATCCTCGGGTCGGGCCGGGACGAGTTGTGCGCCGCGATCTTCGGCGGCCGGGCCTACGGGCGTGGCTCGATCGAGCTCGCGGGCCGGACGCTGCGCCCGGGTGACCTCCGGGCGGCGATCAGGCACGGGGCCGCATACGTTCCCGGAGATCGCCACAAGCACGGAGCCGTCATGTCCATGACGGCCTCCGAGAACCTGGCGGCGGTGCGCATCCCGCGGATCGAGAAGCCCTGGGCGCGGGTGCGCTCGCGGGACGAGGACCGCGAGGCGCGGCACTGGTTCACCACGTGCGGCGTGGTACCCGACCGGCCGCGCATGGAGCTTTCCCGCTTCAGCGGCGGAAACCAGCAGAAGGTGGTCATCGCCAAGTGGCTGCGCACCCGGCCCGGCCTGCTGTTGCTGGAGGAACCCACACAAGGCGTGGACATCGGGGCCAAGTCCCTGATCCACCGGCTGGTCGCCGGCTCGGCCGACGAAGGCACCGCGGTGCTGGTCGCCTCCTCGGAGGCCAAGGAGCTCGCCGAGCTGTGCGATCGCGTGCTCGTCCTCAGCGAGGGCGAGCTGGTCGACGAGCTGGCCGGCACCCGACTCACCGAAGCAGCGATCCTGAATGCGAGCGTCCCATCATGAGCACGGCAGCCAACGAGAAGGGGCACGCGATCCGGCGACGTCTTGCCGGCGCCCTGGCATTCCGCAACATCAGCGCCTTGTACATCCTCGCCGCCATGGTGGTGCTGTTCTCCGTCACGGCGCCGGAGACGTTCCCGACCATCGACACGGTGCGCATCATCCTCAACGACCAGGCGATCACCGCCGTCCTGGCCGTCGCGCTCACCGTCCCGCTGGCCGCCGGACTGATCGATCTCTCGATCGGTGCCCAGCTCGGCCTGGGCGCGATCCTGGTGGCCTGGCTGCTGTCCGTCCAGGGCGCGGGACTGGGGGTGTCCCTCGTCGTGACCCTCGCGGTGGGTGCGGGGGTCGGACTCCTCAACGGGCTGCTGATCACCCGCGCGAGGATCAGCTCCTTCATCACCACGCTGGGAAGCAGCTCCATCCTGCTCGCGGGCATCTCCTGGATCTCCAAGGACGCTCAGATCCTCGACCTGGGCGACGGCTTCCAGGCGATCGCGAACCACCAGGTCTTCCAGATCCCGCTGTCCGTCTACTTCATGGTCGGTATCGCGGTGGCCGTCTGGTACGTCATCGACAGGACCCACGCAGGCCGGGCCGTCTACGCCACCGGCGGAAACCCGGAGGCCGCCCGCCTTGCCGGTGTCCGCACCGACCGTGTCGTCATCCTCACCCTCGTGTGCTGCGGGGTGCTGGCAGCCACCGCGGGCATCCTCCTGAGCTCCTCGCTGGCGACGGGCGACCCGACGGTCGGCCCGGGGTATCTGCTGCCCGCGTTCGCGGCCGCCTTCCTCGGCTCCACCCAGTTCCGCAACGGGCGCTTCAACGTGCTCGGCACGGTGGTCGCGGTCTACGTGCTCGCGATCGGCGTCAAGGGGCTCCAGCTCTCCGGCGCACCGGTGTGGATCCCCGAGCTCTTCAACGGCGTCGCGCTCCTCGTGGCAGTGGCCGCGAACAGGCGCCAGGCCTCCGCCCGGCGGGTCCGCAAGGACAAGCCGGGCACCCCCTCGGAGTCGACGACGTCCTCACCGGCGAAGCCCTCGCCGACGACGGCCTCGCGGACGACGGCCTCTGCCTGACGGCCTCTGCCTGACGGCTCGTCCGGGCCGTCGAGGCCAACCTTCCGCCCGGGTGCATCCCGGGCGGTTCAACCCAGAAAAGGAAACCGAACCGATGAGAACACCGATGGGCCGTCCTGGCCCGAGACTGATCACCGGGCTGGCCTCGCTGGCCCTCCTCGCCGGGTGCAGCAGCGCCGACGGGAGCGCCGCCACGGCGAACTCCGACGAGTCGCAGAGCGCCGCTCAGGAGCTGATCGACCCCTATCTCGGTCAGCCGGGGGAGTTCCCCGTCACCGAGCCCCTCGACGCGCCCGTCCCCGCGGGGACCCGGATCGCCTACGTCGACAACGGCAACGCGCTCGTCGCCCTGATGTACCAGCTCATGCAGCCGGCGGCGGAAGAACTGGGCATCGAGCTGTACGCGGTGCGTGCCGGAACCTCGGCGAGCGGGGTGCAGAGCGCGTTCAGCACGGTGGTGCAGCAGCAGCCCGACGCGGTCATCAACACCGCCATCGACCCCGTCCTGTGGGACAACCAGCGCGAACAGCTGATCGACGCCGGTATCCCGATCGTCTCCCTCGGCACGGTCGCCGATCCGGATGCCGGTCTCGTCCAGCCCAACGGGGTGGCCGCGTTCGAGCGTCAGGGCCGTCTCCAGGCAGCCTGGCTGGTGGCGGGCCACGACGAGTCCGTCGATGCCGTCCTCTACGAGCACAGCGAGATCGCCTACGCGGAGGCCGTGCAGGAGGGCTTCGAGAGCGAGCTCGCCGAGCTCTGCCCCGACTGCACCGTGCGTGTCGTGCAGATCCCGATCGCCGAGGTGGGGAACAAGGCGCCCGAGCGCATCGTCAGTGATCTCCAGTCACATCCGGAGACCGACGCCGTCGTCTTCCAGTCCTCGGCCGTCGCGACCGGCCTTCCCGCCAAGCTGAAGGTGGCCGGGATGGACGACATCGAGATCGTGGGGGCGAACCCGCTGCCGACCAACCTCCAGTACCTCAAGGACGGGCAGTCGACGGTCGAACTCGGTGCCGACCTGAACACCCTGGCGTGGACGGCCGTGGACACGGCGGCACGCCTGGTGAACGGCCAGGACCTGCAGGAGAACGTGGCCGACGGTGAGGCGCTCGTGCACCAGTTCCTGCGTCCGGAGGACGTGACGTTCGACCCGGCACACGGGTTCGCGGGCTACCCCGACGTCGCCGACCGGTTCCGGGAACTCTGGAACCGATGACGGCACCGCTGCCCCGACGCCGCTCCGCCCGAATGTCCGGCGGGGACGGTGGGGTGCGGACCTATGATGGCCGGGTGTCGAGCTCAAGCATCACCGCATCCAGCCGGGACGTCATCCTCAAGGCGGCCCGGACGCTGATCTCGGACCGCGGCTACGACGGCATGGTCATCTCTGATCTCTCGGCGCTGTCGGGACTGCCGGCCAGCTCGATCTACTACCACTTCGGCAACAAGCTGGGCATCCTGACGGCGCTCCTGGAGCAGACGTTCGAGGACCTGCACGCCACGTTCCCGAGCCCGTCCTCGTTCGACGACCGAGAGCCGATCGAGCGGTTCGAGCTCTGGTACACCGCGGCGTGCCGGTCGCTCGACGAGCGGCCGGAGTACCTGCGGCTGCTGCTGGCGGTCAGCATCGGGTCCCACGCCGGCGAGGACGCGATCCGCGTTCTGGTGCGCAGGATCCGGGACTACGCGCACCAGTCGTGGATCGACGCGCTGACCCCGTTGTTCGCCCCCATCACCTCACCCGAGGACGAGGCGTTCCTCGACCAGCTGGCGGTCCTGGGTCGCGCCATGACGGACGGGCTGTCGGTCAGCACCACGTTCGACGGCGGGACGTACGTGGCGCACGTTCCGCCGTTCGTCGCGCTGGTCCGCGGCCTGGCGGCCGAGCGGCGGGGCCTGCACTCGTAGACCCCGCGCCGCTGCCGGCCTGGCGCGTCCGAGAGTTCGCGGCAAGGGATTCACGGGCAAGGACCTGTGCGGTCGTTGACTTCCACCCCGTCGATCAGTAGTGTAGTGAGCGTTACATACAGAGCGGAGATGATGATGTCGATGCTTGACCTGACCGGCACCCGCCTCGGGTACACCGACACGGGCGAGGGCGACGCGGTCGTGTGGCTGCACGGCTCCGGCCCGGGGGCCACGGGAATGAGTAATTTCGGGCCGAACCTGCCCGCGTTCTCCGGCTTCCGGAACGTCGTCGTCGACCTGCCCGGCTGGGGCGCCTCGCCCCGTCACACCGACGAGCCGCTGATCTTCCATGCGGCCGGCGTCATCGCGGAGGCGATGACCGCACTGGGCGTCGAGCGCGCTCATCTGGTCGGCAACTCCTACGGGGGCGCGGTCGCGATGCGGCTCGCCGTCGTGCATCCCGAACGGGTCGGCAGGCTCGTCCTCATGGCGCCGGGAGGGGTGCTTCCCGCCGACGCGCCGCCGTGGCCGGTCGGTCTCGAGCACCTCTTCGACTACATGGCGCTGCCCGAACCGTCCCGCTCGGCGATGGCGGACTTCGTCCGGCTCATGGTCCACGACCAGAGCCTGGCGACCGAGGCCCTGATCGACGAACGCTTCGAGGCCAGCGCCGCGACCCACCCCGAGCTGCCGATCCCGCCGAACTTCGGTGACCTGACCCCGGACCTGCACAAGATCCGGGCACGGACCCTGCTCCTGTGGGGCCGCGAGGACCAGACGGTTCCCCTCACCTGGGCCCCGGCGATCCTGCACGGCATTCCCGACGCCGAACTCCGGGTCCTGCCGAACTGCCGGCACTGGGTGCAGTACGAGCGGGCCGCCGACTTCAACCGCATCGTCCGCGAGTTCATCACGGACACCTCCACCAACTCGTCAGGGAAGTAGCCAGCATGGGAATCCGCCGACTGGGCCACGTGGGCCTCAACGTGAGCGACGTCGACGCGTGGGTCGATCTCTTCGACCGGACGCTCGGGGTCAAGGCGCGCGTGGAGAAGTACGACGACCAGGAAGTCACTCTGCTCGAGCTGGACGAGTTCACCTACCGGCTCGCGCTCTACCCGTCCACCGACGACGCGCCACGCCACATCGGCTGGGTCGTGGACGACGAGCGGGAGCTCGACAGGCTCAGCGGGCGACTCGAAGATGCCGGCCACGCCGTCAGCGACGGCACGACCGCCGAGGCGAGGCTGCGTGGCGCGACCGCGCTCAGGTGGTTCTCGGACCCGGTCGGCTACCGCGTCGAACTCGTGCTCGGCGAGGCGAAGCTGGGCCGCAGCCCCAGCCGTCCTCCGGAGGCGACTCCCGGGGTCACCGGGCTGGGACACTTCGTGCTCGCCAGTCCCCGGCTCGGCGAGCTGCGGGAGCTGTACGAGTCCGTCCTCGAGTTCAAGCTGACCGACTACCGGGCCCCGGGCCTGTACTTCCTCCGCTGCAACGCGACGCATCACAGCCTGGCGCTGGCGCACGCCGACCAGGTGAGCATCCACCACCTCGAGATCGAGCACGGATCGCTCGACGACGTCGGACGGGCACTGGACCGGGCTCAGCGCAACGATGCCCCGATCTCCATCTCGCTCGGCCGGCACATGAACGACAAGGCCATCTCCTTCTATCTCCGCAACCCGAGCGGATTCCACCTCGAGATCGGCTTCGGAGGCATCGAGGTGGACGGTGACCGGACCCCGCACGACTTCGGTGTGGCCGACGTGTGGGGGCACCACCACGCCGACGCGAACCCCTTCGCGACCCCGGCGGAAGCGTGAACGCCGCGCGTCCCGGTGCGGCACCCCGCTCGGGACCGGTGGCCGCATGAGCGGGCACGCCGGCCCGGGCCGCTTCGCCGGCCGGCTGGAGGGCGCCGCGGCCGCACGGGTCGCGATCCCGCCGCTCCGCGAGGAGATCGGCGCGGGCGACGTCGATGCGGCGTATGCCGTGCAGGCCGAGCTCACGCGGCGCCGGGTCGCTCGTGGCGGGCACGTCGTCGGGCGCAAGGTGGGCCTGACGTCGCCCGCCGTACAGGCTCAGCTCGGGGTCGATCAGCCCGACCTGGGTGTGCTCTTCGCGGACATGCAGGTCCGGGACGGTGCGGTGGTGCCGGCAGGGACACTGCTCCAGCCCAGGATCGAGGCCGAGGTCGCGTTCCGGCTCGGTCAGGACCTGACCGGCGAGCTCGACCCGGCCAAGGTCCGGGACGCCGTCGAGCACGCCGTCGCCGCGCTGGAGATCGTCGACAGCCGGATCGAGGACTGGGACATCGGGATCGTCGACACGGTCGCCGACAACGGCTCGTCGGCCCTCTTCGTGCTCGGTGGCGTCCGGCGGACGCTCGACGAGCTCGAACCTCGCGACGTCCGGATGTCGCTGTCGGTCGACGGCCGAGTGGTCTCGACCGGGTCCGGGGAGGACTGCCTGGGGGATCCGCTGGCGGCGTTGCTCTGGCTCGCGCGGACCGCTCAACGCCAGGGCGACCCGCTCCGCGCGGGTGAGGTCGTCCTGTCCGGCGCGCTCGGCCCCATGGTCGCGGTCGTGCCGGGGACCACTGTCCGCGCGGACATCACATCACTCGGCCCGGTCGCGGTCGAGTTCGGCAAGGAGTGAGCATGAGCAGGACAAAGGTCGCCGTCATCGGGTCGGGCAACATCGGCACGGATCTGATGTTCAAGATCCTCCGCCTGTCCGACTCCCTCGAACTGGCGGCACTGGTCGGTATCGACCCGGCCTCGGACGGCCTCGCGCGCGCCGCGCGCCTCGGGGTCGTCAGCATCTCCGACGGCGTCGACGGGCTCATCGGGACGGACGGCTTCGACGACATCGAGATCGTGTTCGACGCGACGTCCGCCGCGGCGCACGTCGCGAACGCCGCCAAGCTCGCGCCCTTCGGCAAGCGCATCATCGACCTCACCCCGGCCGCGATCGGTCCCTACGTGGTGCCCCCGGTCAACCTCGGCGCGCAGCTCGACGCCCCGAACATCAACATGGTCACGTGCGGGGGACAGGCCACGATCCCGATCGTTGCCGCGATCAGCCGGGTCACCCCGGTGTCGTACGCGGAGATCGTCGCGTCCATCGCCTCCCGGTCCGCGGGCCCCGGGACGCGAGCGAACATCGACGAGTTCACCGAGACCACCGCGTCCGCGATCGAGCAGGTCGGCGGCGCCGGGCGCGGCAAGGCGATCATCGTCCTCAACCCGGCCGAGCCCCCGCGCGTGATGCGGGACACCGTGCTCGCCCTGATCGGGGACGCGGACCACGAGCGCATCCGGGCCTCCGTCGCCGAGATGGTGGACCAGGTCTCCGCATACGTGCCCGGATACCGGCTCAAGCAGGACGTCCAGTTCCGGGCCCTGGCCGCGGACGAACCGGTCCACACCCTGACCCCGGCCGGTTCGCCGCGGGCGACGCACCAGGTCTCGGTGTTCCTCGAGGTCGAGGGCGCCGCGCACTACCTGCCCGCCTACGCGGGCAACCTCGACATCATGACCTCGGCCGCCTTGCGGGTGGCCGAGCGCGTGGCCGAACGTGTGGCCGCGCACACCACGGATCAGGAGCCCGCCCGATGACCAGAGTCTTCCTCCAGGACGTCACCCTGCGCGACGGGATGCACGCCCTGCGTCACCGCATCGAACCCGACGACGTGCGCCGGATCGTCGCGGCACTGGACGCCGCAGGCGTCGACGCGATCGAGATCGCGCACGGTGACGGCCTCGCCGGAGGCTCGCTCACCTACGGTCCGGGCAGCCACACGAACTGGGAATGGATCTCCGCCGCGGCCGAGACCCTCCGCAACGCACGCCTGACCACGCTCGTCCTGCCCGGCATCGGCACCATCAAGGAGCTCGAGCACGCCCATGAGCTCGGCGTCCGCAGCGTCCGCGTCGCCACGCACTGCACCGAGGCCGACGTGTCGGCGCAGCACATCGCGACCGCCCGCGAGCTCGGCATGGACGTGTCCGGATTCCTGATGATGAGCCACATGGCCGAACCGGCCGACCTCGCCGACCAGGCGAGGCTCATGGAGTCCTACGGCGCGCACTGTGTCTACGTCACCGACTCCGGCGGCCATCTCACCCCGCGCGGTGTCGCCGAACGGATCCGCGCCTACCGGGACGTCCTCGACCCGGCCACCGAGGTGGGCATCCACGCGCACGAGAACCTCAGCCTCTCGGTCGCGAACAGCGTGGTCGCCGTCGAGGAAGGCGCCGTACGGGTCGACGCCTCGCTCGCCGGTCTCGGCGCGGGTGCGGGGAACTGCCCGATCGAGCCGTTCGTCGCCGTCGCCAACAGGTACGGCTGGCAGCACGACGCCGACCTGTTCGCTCTGCAGGACGCCGCCGACGACCTCGTGCGCCCGCTCATGGACCGTCCGGTCCGCGTGGACCGCGAGACCCTCACCCTCGGCTACACGGGCGTCTACTCCAGCTTCCTGCGTCACGCCGAGCGTGCCGCGGCCGACCACGGCGTCGACGCCCGGGAGATCCTCACGGAAGTGGGTCGCCGCAAGCTCGTCGGTGGTCAGGAGGACATGATCATGGACATCGTCCTCGACCGGCTGGCCGCCCGCGCGCCGGGGTGAGTCTCCCTGCCCCGTCCGCGCGGCCGGCCAGGCCAGGGGTGCACTCGTGTTCAATCAGCCGTCCTGCCGGGCAGGACGAGCTGCTGCTCCAGGAAGGCGACCGCGCCGGCGACGCCGTACTCCTGTTCGCTCCCGTGGTTCTGCCCCTCGTGCTCGGTCAGCACGACGTCGGCGCCGCGTGAGCGGTACTGCGCCGCCAGCTCCCGCGCCCCCGAGATGGGGAGGAGCTCGTCGGCCGTGCCGTGGTACATGTACACGGGGGCGGTGGGGGTGCCGCCGATCCCGACGGGGCTGACGTCGTGGGCGAACTCGTGGAACGCCCCCCTGGTGAGCGAACCCGGCCGGGCCTCGAACTGGTCGAGGTCCGCGAAGGCCGGCCCGGAGATGACGGCCTCGCCCGCGCAGTCGTGCGCGACGTCGTCGGCATAGGCCCGCGCGGACGCGTTCAGGTACTGGTCGATGTCGGCGTCCGGGTAGGTGTTGCGCAGCGCGGCGAGCCCGAACGGGATCCAGCCGGAGTAGGGCTGACCGCTGACGGACCGCAGGACCGCGTTCAGGTCGGCAGGTACTCCTCCGACGGCGACGCCGCTGATCCTCAGCTCGGGGGCGTACCGGCGCTGCAGCTGCGCCGCGGCGGCCGTGGCGAAGCCACCGCCGGAGTAGCCCCACATGGTGACGGGTGCACGGCGGCCCACGTGGGCGTTCCTGAACGAGCGGGCGGCGCGAATCCCGTCGAGGACCCCGTGTGCGGCGGCGCCGGCGCCGAGGAACTCCGAGGCGGGCCCTTCGTAGTCCGGGACCATGACCGCCCAGCCGCGCCGTACGGCCGCTGCGACCTGCTCCCCGTCGAACCGGGCCTGGGCCAAGGTGCCGGCCGGACCCGTGGCACCCGCACGGAGCAGGTAGGACGGCGCGCAGGAGGTGGACAGGCCGTCCTCGGGGGTCTGGTAGGACACGAGCGGCCGGGTGGAGGCACCGCCCGCGGGGCGGCCCACCGGCACCAGAAGAGTGCCGGCCGTGGCCGTGGCGTGCCCCGCGTTGTCGCGGGTCTTGTACAGCAGCTGCCACACCCGAGCGGGCGCCGGAACTGCGAGCGCGTCGGCCGGCAGGGCGCGCCACCGCAGCACCGTGCCGTCCCGCTTCCGGTCCAGGTGAGGTGGTAGGTCGTAGAACGGGTCCTCGTGCGGAGGCGGAACGGTCTCGGTGGTGGCCTGCGACGGCGCGGCTGCCGGGCCGGCGGGGTCGGCGGTGGCGGGAACGGCGGTCGCGGCGCCGAGCAGCGCGGCGGCGACCAGCGCCCCGATCGCCGATCGAACCGTCCTTCTCCTGTACGGATGAGTTGTCATGGGTGCTCCTCACGCGGGTGTCCTGGTGCGTTCGGAACGAACCTACGGACACGGAGCCGCAGGTCCGTGGCACCGCTGTGCCTCGGAAAGCCGGACCCACCATCGCTGGAGCTGCTCGCCGGCTCCGGCCGGGCGACCACGCGGCGCACGGGGGTGGGACGCTCGGCGCAGCGTCCGCGCCTCCGGCCGGCCACGACACCGGTGCCGCTCGCGGGACGGCTCGAAGCGTCCACCGCACCGGCGGAACGCTTCGAGCCGTTCACCCGGCCCGCGGGACGGATCAGTCCTCGACGATGTCGGTGGTGACCGCGAGAGTGCGGGCAGCCTCGATCTCGGCGCTCAGGGTGCGGACGCGAGCCTCGGCGAACCCGAGCGAGTCGGATCCGAGGATCTGGTGCAGTGGTGCCGAACCGGTCGTCGCGACCTCGATGATCGCGGCTGCGGCCCGTGACGGGTCGCCCAGCTGGGTTCCGGGCATCGCCTGGTGTGCCTCGGTCATCTCCCGGACTGCCGGATAGGCGTCCAGTGCGGCCTCCGGGAGGCCGAGGGACTGCGAGCGAAGGAAGTCGGTGCGCAGGTACCCGGGCTCGATCAGGCTGACCCGGATGCCGTGCCCGGCGACCTCCGCCGCCAGCGACTCGGTGAGGCCTTCGAGCGCGTACTTGCCCGCGCAGTACAGCCCCCACCCGGGGAACGAGGTCAACCCCAGGATCGACGAGACGTTGACGACGTGCCCGCCGTGACGTGCGCGGAAACCGGGCAGAACCGCACGCAGCACGTTCCAGACGCCGAAGACCTGCACGTCGAACATCGCGCGTGCCTCGGCGTCGGTCACTTCCTCGACGGCGGCGAGGAAGCCGTACCCCGCGTTGTTGACCACGACGTCGAGGTCACCGAAGCGGTCTCGTGTCGCCGCGACGGCGGTGCGCACCTGCGCCTCGTCGGCGAGGTCGACCTCGAGGGGCAGGAGCCGGGTCGTGTCGGTGTCGCCGAGCGCTGCGCTCAGGCGCTCGACGGAGCGCGTGGTGGCCGCGACGTTGTCGCCGCGGCGCAGCAGCTGCGCCACGAGGTCGAGGCCCAGGCCCCGCGAGGCTCCCGTGACAAGCCAGGTCGCCGGACGGGTGGTGGGGTAGGTCATGAGTCACTCCCTTGGTCGTGGGCCGGCCAACGGTCTGGCCGGCAGTTCCAGACTCGTGCAGGAGATCCGCGCCTCATGACGCACACTCGGCCCCGCTCGTCCTGGTTCTTCGCTGCCTAGGACCACGCGGCCCAGGCGGCTCTCGACGGCACCTGGGATCATCAGGGAATGCCCAGTCCCCACCAAGAGCTCGGCGATTTCCTGCGCCGAGCGCGCGCGTCGAGCGATCCTCGACGCGCCGGGTTGCCCGCCGACGGGCGAGTTCGGCGCGTCGCCGGGCTGCGGCGCGAGGAGGTCGCCCTCCTTGCGGGGATCTCCGCCGACTACTACACGCGCCTGGAACAGGGACGTCGCATCGTTCCCTCCACGCAGGTGATCGATGCGATCGCACGTGCCCTCGACCTGGACCCGGCCGGTCGCAGATACGTTCACGACCTCGTCGGCGCGGCGGGGAGGCCGCGTCCGAGCGTGCGAAGGGCCGTGCAGCGGGTGCGCCCGGGCCTGTACCAGCTGCTCGACGCCCTGGATGGACAGCCGGCGATGATTCTCGGGCGCCGCACGGACGTTCTCGGTGCCAACCGGCTGGCACGCGCGCTGTTCACCGATTTCGAGCGCCTGCCGGCACGGGAGCGCAACTACGCGCGATGGATGCTGCTGTCGGACGAAGCGCGAGCTCTCTTCGTGGACTGGGAGGTGCAGGCCCGCCACGCCGTCGAGGCGCTCCGCCTCGACGCCGGGCGAACCCCCCAGGACCCCGGGACGCAGCAGCTGGTGGGCGAGCTGTCCCTCGCGAGCGGCGAGTTCCGGGAATGGTGGTCCGACCATCAGGTGCATCAGCGCAGCCACGGGGTCAAGAAGCTGTGCCATCCCATCGTGGGTGAGCTCACCGTCAGCTTCGAGACGCTCACCCTCCCCACCGACAGCGACCAGAGCCTGTACATCTACACGACCGCGGCCGGCTCCGCCTCACGGCAGGCACTTGGCCTGCTGGCAAGCTGGACGAACACGCCCAGCGGGGCCGATGCCCGTCCTCGATCCTGAACGGGTGTCGGTCCTGACGGAAGTCCGGGGCGTCGCTCCCGTCCGTCGCACGGCGGACGGCACCCGCGCGCGTTCATCCCGCGAAGCGGCGACCCGGGGGCGGCCCCTGGAGGTAGGTCACGCCGGTCAGTGCGGCCGATGCCTCCCAGAGGCGCCGCCCGTCGGCGACGTCGTGCGAGTCCGCGGACGCCTGGACCTCGGCGACTTCTCCGCGTCGCTCGTTCCGTCCCGCAGGTCCGAAGAACTGGCCTCCCTGTACGCCCGGGGCGGTGGCGGCATGGAGCTGTGGGAGGGCGCCCTGCGCCGTCGGCTGGGTCATGAGGGCGAGGAAGAGCGAGGCGGTGAGACGCCCGACCGGGCCGCGGTCGGCCCAGGCCCGCGGCGTGAGGTTCGACCGGGAGATGCCCGGGTGCGCGAGCAGGCTCATGATCGGGGAGCCCGCGGAGCGGAGCCGGCGGTCCAGCTCGATGCCGAACATGGTGTTGGCCAGCTTCGAGGCTCCGTAGGCGGCAGACGCGTCCCAGGTCCGTTCGAGCATGAGGTCGTCGAGGTCGAGGTGGGCGGTCTTGTGGGAGAGCGAGCTGAGGGTCACGATCCGGGGCGTGCTTCCGCGTTCGAGAAGCGGAAGGAGGAGGCCGGTGAGGGCGTAGTGGCCGAGGTGGTTCGTTCCCAGGTGCAGTTCGAACCCGTCCGCCGTGGTGTGTCGCGGTCCGAGGATCACCACTCCGGCGTTGTTCACCAGCAGGTCGATGTGTTCGTGCTCGTCCGCCGTGCGCGCGGAGAACTCGCGCACGGAGTCGAGCGAGGCGAGGTCGAGGGCCCGGACGGTGACGCGCGAGTGCGGCGCCACCGAACCGATCGCCGCTGCCGCCTCCTCACCCGTCGTCGTGTTCCGCACGGCCAGGACGACGTCGGCGCCGTGCCGGGCCAACTCGGTCGCCGTCACCAGGCCGAGCCCGGAGTTGGCTCCCGTGACGATCGCCGTCCGACCGGTCTGGTCAGGGATATCGGATGTGGTCCATGCAGTCATGCTCCCCACGCTAGGAGTGCCGATCCGGTTCCCCGGCGTTCTCGCTTCCCTGGGTCTGCCCGAACCACCCTCACGGTGGTCGTGGGGGCCAGAATGGAGGGGTGAGCAACAGGTCGACGGCAGAGCGCGAGCTGGGAACCTTCCTGCGCTCGCGCCGGGAGCGAACCCTGCCCGAGGACCTCGGGCTGGAGCCCGGACCGCGGCGGAAGGTGGAAGGGCTGCGCCGGGAGGAGGTTGCAGCACTCGCCGGGCTGAGCACCGACTACTACCAGCGCCTGGAACAGGGCAGGAACGTGCGCCCCTCCGACGCCGTGCTCGACTCGATCGCCGAGGCCCTCGACCTGGACGAAGCCGAGCACCGCCACCTGCTGACACTGGCCCGGACGGCGCGGCGGCCCGCGCCGCCGGCCCGTCGCACGAAGGATCAGGTGCCCCAGAACGCCAGACGCATGCTCATGGCGATGGGACTGCCCGCGTTCGTGATGAGCCGGCATCTTGACGTGCTGGCCTGGAACGATCTTGCGGAGGACCTGCTCGGCGATCCCCGCCGGCTTCCCCCGAGGCAGCGCAACGTCCTCTTCGAACTCTTCCGCGACGACGACTCGCGACTGCGCTGCAAGGGCTGGGAGGCGATGGCACTGGACTACATCGGTATGTTCCGCACCGCGATCGCTCATGATCCCGAGGATCCACGCGCCATCGCGATCGTGGGGGAACTGAGCATCCAGAGCGCCGACTTCCGTCGGCTGTGGTCCAGGAACGACGTCAGGGAGAACCTCCACGGCGCCAAGACGATCCGGCACCCGCGCATCGGTGAGATCGACGTCGAGTGGGACGCCTATCCCTTGGGCGGCACACCCGGGCCGACCATGATCGCCTTCGTCCCGCAGCCCGGGCACGAGGACCGGCTCAGCCTGCTCACCGCGGTCGCGGCGGAGGAGCGGACCGTGTCGCCTGCTGCGACCGAGGCCTGAGCGGGACGGCGTCCCCGAGTGCGGCCGTGATCCTGTCGACGAGCCCGAGCGCGGCGGACAGCTCCCGGACCTCGTGCTCGTCCAGGCACCGCGCCATCGCGTCGGCAAGACGCCCCAGGCGGGCCTCGCGGTCGCCGTCGAGCGCATCCTGGCCGGCCGGGGTGAGGTCGAGGACCTTCTTGCGGCCGTCGGCAGGGTCTGCGACGGCCGCTACATGGCCTGCCTGGACGAGTTCCTTGACCGTGGCGGCCATCGTCTGGTGCCGCACCCGACGGATCGCGGCAAGGTCGGACGTGGTCATGGGCCCGTTGCGATCCAGCAGGTCCATCACCGCCGCCGGGACCGGCGGCAGGCCGTCACGGGCGCGGCCCGCGCGGACCAGGTCGCCCACGGCGCGCCGAAGATGGGCGGCGGTCGCGTGGGGGTCCGCGCCGGGCGGGGAGGAGTCATTGCTCATGGGAGCAGGGCTCATGGGAGCAGGGCTCATGGGAGCAGGGCTCATGGGAGCAGGTCCAGTTCGGCGGTGAGAATCTGTACAGGCATACCTGTACAGTTTAGCCTGCACATTCCGCGACCAGGGAAGGACCTCGGATCATGGACCTGACCAAGCACGCCCACGCCTGCGTCAGCCTGGACAAGAACGGCTGCCGACTCGTCATCGACCCCGGTGCGTTCACCCCGGACGCCGCCGAGCTGGTCGCCACGACCGACACGGTGCTGATCACCCACGAGCACTTCGACCACGTCGACGAGACCGTGATCGGTGCCGCCCTGGCCGCCCGCCCGGAACTGACCGTCGTCGGGCCCGACGCCGCCGTGGGGCGCTGGCGCGAGGAGTACCCCGGCCAGATCGTCACGGTCGCCGACGGCGACCGGTTCGCGGCGGCGGGCTTCGACATCACCGTCCACGGCAGCCTGCACGCCGAGATCCACCGGGACATCCCGCGCTGCGCCAACGTCGGGTACCTGGTCGACGGCAGCTTGTACCACCCGGGCGACTCCTACCGCCTGCCACCCGGCCCGGTCGACACCCTGCTGCTGCCGACCAGCGGGCCGTGGACCTCGGTGAGGAACGCCGCGGACTACCTGCGTGACGTCGGCCCCCGGCAGGCGATCCAGATCCACGAGGTCATGCTCTCCGAGATCGGGCAACGGTCCGTCGCGAGGTTCCTCAGCCCCGAGATGCTGACCGAGGTTCCCCTGACCGTCCTTCCCGTCGGCGAGAGCGTCACCCTCTGAGGCAGGCGGTGAACGCTGCGGCGTCGGCCATGCGCACCCGCCCGGTCGGTGCGACCATCGGCGTGACGGGCGGCAGGGCGGCGGAGGGGGTGGTGACACTGACACGCGAATCGGTCGGTGCGGGCGCACCGAGTGATGCCGGCCGGAGGCCGGGCCTGGGGGCGCTCGCGGCGCTGGCGGCGGTGGTCGGTGTCCTGGCGGCGCTCGGCGCGGCGCTGTTCAGCTCGCTGGTCCACCTGGTGGAGGGCTGGTTGTGGGAGTCCGTGCCGCACGCCATGGGCAGAGCCGAGGCTCCGTGGTGGTGGGTGCTTCTCCTGCTGGTGATCGGAGCCGTCGGGGTCGCGGGCGCGACACGGCTGCCGGGGCACGGCGGGCACCGGCCGCTCGACGGCCTGGCCTTCGACATCACGCCGCGCGAGTTGCCCTCGACGCTGCTGGCCACGTCGTCGTCGCTGGTGTTCGGCGCGGTTCTGGGGCCGGAGGCGCCGTTGCTGGCGATCGGCTCCAGCATCGGTTTCGCCGTGCACCGGCGGATGCGGTCTCCGGCCTCGCGCGTGCTGGTCATGGCGGGGGCCGCGGCGGGGCTCGGCGTCGTCCTGGGCAATCCCGCCGTGACCGCGCTGCTGGTTCTCGAGGCGGCGTTCCTGTCTGCTCGCCCGAGCCCGGAGCGGCCGCTGGGCATGATGGTCGTGATCCTCGTGGCGCTCGGTGCCGGGTATCTCGTGCGGATCGGCGTCGGGGGATGGTCGGGCGTGCACGTTCCGGAGCTGTCGATGGGGGATATCGGGTCCTACCCGGCCGTCCGTGTGACAGACCTGCTCGTCGGGGCCGGCGTGGCGGTCGTGGTGGCGGCTCTCGTGGTCGCCGCGACGCGGGGCGCGGAGGCCGCCTCGCGCGTCGGTGCGTCCCGTCCGTCGGCGGCGCTGGTGACCGGGGCGCTCGTGATCGGTGGCCTGGCGGTCGTGGTGCGCGCCGTCACCGGTGCCGAGGTGGGTACCGTGCTGTTCTCCGGCCAGCAGGCACTGGGCGGCGTCGGCTCGACGGCGGGTGGGACCCTGCTGGTCATCGTTCTCGCGAAGGCGGCCGCCTACGCCGTCAGCCTCGGGACCGGGTTCCGGGGCGGGATCATCTTTCCCGCGGTGTTCCTCGGCGCGGCGGTCGGTGCGGCGGCGGCCGCTCTGGTGCCCGGGACATCCCTCGCGCCCATGGTGGCGTGCGGGATCGCGGCAGGTGCGGCTGCTGCTGCCGGGCTGCCGGTGACCGCGCTCGTCCTGGCACTCCTGTTGTGCCTGAGCGCGGGCCCGGCCGTCACGGTCCCGGCGATCCTCGGAGCGGTCGGGGGTGCCATGGCCAAGGCGTTCGCCCGTGCCCGCCGGCCCGCGCCAGCCCGCGGCGACTGAGCGTCGAGGGCTCCCGCGCGTGCGATCGGACCGAGCGGGAGCCCTCCCGCGTACGCGATCGCCGGGGTGTTCACCACGACCAGAGTTGGTTCGCGCCGCCCGTGCAGGTCCAGATCTGGAGTCGTGTCCCGTTCTCGGAGCTCGGGCCCGTCGCGTCGAGGCACCTGCCGGACCCGGTGTTGACCAGGCTGCCGTCCGCGAGCCGCTCCCATGCCTGGGCGCCGGTGCCGTTGCACGAGTACAGCTGCACCACGGTGCCGCCGGCGGTTCCGGCTCCGGCGACGTCGAGGCACTTCCCGAGCGCTCGCACCGAACCGTCCGGACCCGGTGACCACTGCTGGGCGTCGGTGCCGTTGCAGTCCCAGAGCTGGACGGCCGTCCCGTCCGCCGGGTTCGCCCCGGCGACGTCGACGCACTTGCCGCCGTATCCGACGATCGGCGATGCCGTCGGCGCCGGCCCGTCGTCGGGGACGACGTACGGGTTCTCCGCGTGTGTCAGCGTCTCCCATGCGACGAACAGGTAGTTCGTGCCCTGCGGCCGCAGCTGCTCGGTCAGGGCCTGGGTGTTCGTCATCGCGTGCCCCTGCCGGAAGCCGAGCGCGTTGAACCCGACCTCGGTGACGGGCCCGAGGCCCAGGTGCGGTGCGCCCCCGCAGAGCCAGGAGGGCGCCGGCTCGCCCCGCTGGTACTTCGAGTGGAACCCGAGCGCGTGCCGCAGCCGGTCGCCCACCTGCGGGTACAGGTCGTCCCCCTGGATCGCGGCGGTCTCGGCGACGTGCGAGGCGGCGGCCAGCCCGTACCCGGTGTGCGTGAAGTCGCGGCAGGTCTCCTGGGCGATCCCGTTCACGAGCGTGCGCTGACCGTGCCAGTACCCGAAGATCTCCTCGGGCGTGTCCCGCCAGTCCCCGGGCACGGTGCGGGGGACCGCGCCGTCGGACGTCAGGTAGATGAACGCCGGGACGCGGTTCAGGTATCGCTGCCGTGCCGCCGCGTACACGGCCGTGTCGTCGAGGAAGACGCCGATGCCCTGGGTCGCCTCGGTCATCGAGAGCTCCCAGTTCCCGTTGCTGAGCGAACCGTTGATGATCTCGGGCAGGTAGACGTCGCGCAGCATCCCCTCGAAGCGGTCGATGTCCTGCGCCCGCCACCGCGTGGAGGTGTATCGGGCGATCTCCGCGGCTCGTGGCCACACCGAGCCGGACCACGCGGTCTGCAGCGGTGCGTTCGAGTTCGTGTGGTCGCGGATCACCGCCGACCAGGCGTTCATGATCTCGATCGCCTTGTCGGCGTGCCGCTCGTCGCGCGTCACGTACCAGGCCAGGGCGTGGGTGTAGGCGGCGATGGCGTCCTGCCGCTCGTCGGTGCACCCGTAGTTCGGGTTGGAGTAGGACCCGCACTCGACCACGGCCCGCGGGTGAGGCGTGTAGGACAGGGATCCGAACCTGCTCGACATCATCTGGTCCCAGGCGTTCTGCCACGGCTGTGCCCCGGCCTGCACCTTGGCCCGCACATGGTCCAGCTGTGGCCGGCTCACGAGGACGCCCGGATGCGTGAACGACGCCGGCACGGCCGCCGGCATCGCGCCCTGTGCGACGACGGCGGTCGTCGTCGGGGGCGCCGATCCCGCAGCCGGGCCGGCCAGGACGGGGCCGGTGACGAGACCTGAGGCCAGCGCGACGGCGAGCACGGCGCGGATGCCGGGGGTGCGGCGCCTGGCGTTGCGGGATCGCTTCATGGGAGAGCTCCTCGTCGTCGAGGCCCGTGATGTGATGGGGCCGTCAGCACGGGAAACGTACTTCGGGGCGCTGGTTACTGACATCTGAGTAACCACGTAGGTGCACGGCGTGATTTCTGTACGTGACTTCCCTGATGTCGAGAACGAGGATGCCGCGTAGCGTTCGGATACTGACATGTCAGAAAGTTGAACGGGTTCGAGGAGGAACCATGTCACGTGTCCGCAGGCTCGTCGTCGCCGCGGCGGCCGTTCTCGTCACGGGGGCGCTCGGCGTCGTCGCCCCCGTGACCGCGACCGCCGCGTCCAGCGGCGAGGTCGTGAGCCAGGCAAACGGCAAGTGCCTGGATCTCACCGACGGCAGCACGGCCAACGGCACCCGGCCGCAGATGTGGACGTGCTACGCCGGGTCGGCCAACCAGACGGTCACCTTCGCCGACGACGGCAGCGTCCGCCTCAAGGGCAAATGCCTCGACCTCGCGGACAACAACACGGCCGACGGCGCCGTCGTGCACGTGTGGGACTGCTACAGCTCCGTGGCGACCCAGCGCTGGACGCTCAACGCCGCCGGCGACCTGGTCAACCTCGCGGCCGGCAAGTGCCTCGACATCACGGACGGCAACCTGGCCGACGGCGCGAAGCTCCAGGTGTGGAGCTGTTCGGGTGCGGCCCACCAGAAGTGGCGGTTCACCGGGACGACGACGCCGGGGCCCGGCCCCGACCCGGTCCTGCCCAACCCCGCCAATCCGGACCTGGGGCCGAACGTCGAGGTCTTCGACACGTCCATGTCCGACGCCGCCATCCAGTCGCGGCTGGACGCGGTGTTCGACGCGCAGGAGGAGGCGCAGTTCGGCGACGCCCGCAAGGCGTTCCTGTTCTACCCGGGCGGGTACGACGTCGACGCCAACATCGGGTTCTTCACCCAGATCGCCGGTCTGGGGCGCACCCCCGACGCCACGAACATCGACGGCCACGTGCATGTCGAGGCCGACTGGTGGCACGACGGCTCGCAGAACGCCACCCAGAACTTCTGGCGGTCCGCCGAGGGGCTGTCCGTCACACCGCCCGACGGCGCCGACCGCTGGTCCGTCTCGCAGGCCGCGCCCTACCGGCGGATGCACCTGCGCGGCAGCCTCGTGCTCTCCGACGGCGGCTGGTCGTCGGGCGGGTTCATGGCCGACACGGTGGTCGACGGGCAGATCGACTCCGGCACGCAGCAGCAGTGGCTGACCCGAAACTCGGCGATCGGGTCGTGGACCGGCTCGAACTGGAACCAGGTGTTCGTCGGGGTCGACGGCGCGCCGTCGAACAGCTTCCCCTCACCGCCGTACACAACCGTCGCCCAGGCGCCGAAGATCGCCGAGAAGCCCTACCTCTACGTCGACGCCGACGGGAGGTACCGGGTGCTGGTCCCGGCGGTACGGTCGAACAGCTCCGGGACGACCTGGGCGGCCGGCGACCCGGCCGGCACCTCGCTCCCGATCTCCACGTTCCAGGTGATCCGTCCCGGAGACACGGCGGCGACGATGAACGCGGCGCTTGCCGCGGGGAAGAACCTCCTGGTCACGCCCGGCGTCTACCACCTGGACCAGACGGTGCGGGTGGACCGGGCGGACACCGTCGTCCTCGGGCTCGGACTGGCGACGTTCGTGCCCGACGGCGGCATCGACGCGATGCACGTGGCCGACGTCGGCGGCGTCCGGCTCGCCGGGGTCCTGTTCGACGCCGGCACCGCGAACACCGACACGATCCTGCGGGTCGGACCCGAGGGCGCGTCGGCCGACCACGCCGCGAACCCGACGGTCCTGTCGGACGTGTTCGTGCGGGTCGGCGGCGCGATCGCGGGCAGGGCGACGAAGAGCATCGTGGTCAACAGCAACGACGTCATCGGCGACCACGCCTGGATCTGGCGGGCCGACCACGGCAACGGCGGCACGGTGGGCTGGAACGTCAACACCGCGCGCAACGGCCTGGTCGTGAACGGCGACGACGTCACCTTCTACGGCCTGTTCGTCGAGCACTACCAGCAGTACCAGACCATCTGGAACGGCGAGCGCGGCCGGACGTACTTCTACCAGAACGAGATGCCGTACGACCCGCCGAACCAGTCCGCGTACCTGAACGGAGCCACCCGCGGCTGGGCGGCCTACAAGGTGGGCGACCAGGTGACCACGCACGAGGCGTGGGGTCTGGGCAGCTACGCCTTCTTCAGTGCCGATCCCTCCATCGTCAACGAGCGTGCGTTCGAGGTGCCGGTCCGCGGCGGGGTGCGGTTCCACGACATGGTGACCGTCTCCCTGGGCGGCAACGGCACCATCGCACACGTCATCAACGACACGGGGGAGGCGGCGAACAACTCCCACCAGGTCACCTACCTGACCGCAGGACCGTGATCGGTGCGTGGCCGGCCCCGGCCGCCGGCCACGCCCGAACGGTCCCGGACCGTGCCGCCGCGTGCGGGGTCCGGGAAGGGGAACCAGCCGACCTGTGCCGCGAGCTCGGGCAGCGCTCGCGCACCGTCGACGGCGCGTTCGGTGAACGGCCGCACCGATTCGCCGAGCTCGGCGACCGCGTCGGCGAAGATCTCCATGTCGACCAGTTGCATCTCCCGCAGGTGCTCGGCGTTCCCCGGAGTGATGGCATGTCCGAGGGACTCGAGGGCGCGGCTGGACCCCGTGCCGGAGCGCAGGAGATCCATCAGCGGCGCGACCTCGATGCCCAGGTCGCTCGCGACTCGCACGATCTCGCGCAGGCTCTCCTGGTTGGCCATCAGCAAGGCGTTGTTGAGGAGCTTCGCCATCTGGCCGGCGCCTGCCCCGCCCATGTGCGAGATCTTCGCCGAGAAGGACTCGAACACCGGCGTGCACCGCGTCAGAGCCGCCCGGTCACCACCGACGATCGTCGTGAGCTGCTTCGCGACGGCACCCGCACGGCCACCGCTGACCGGGGCGTCGAGCACCGCGACCTCGTGCGGCTCGGCCAGCGCGGCCAGCTCGCGGGCGAAGGCGGGCAGGCCGGTCCCGTGGTTGACGAGCACCGCCCCGGCCCGGAGGGCTCCGAGGAGGCCGCCGTCGGTGAGAACCTCCCGGACGTTGTCGTCCACGTTGAGGCAGAGCCCGACGATCTCGCAGGCCGCGCCGAGTGCTGCGGGCGTGTCGTGGACGGTGAACGGCACGCCTCGCAGCTCCTCGAGCGAGGAGGGGCGGCGCGCCCAGACATGGAGCTCGTAGCCGGCCTCGGCGATGGCGCGCGCCATCGGTGCGCCCTGGTCGCCGAGTCCGATCCAGCCGACGGCGACGTCCTGATCGTTGGCCATGTGGTTCCTTCCTCTCCTCACGCGTGGCCGGATGGTCCCGCGCCACGTCGTGAATCCATGGTCGTGCGCGGACGCCGATCGACGGGATGCCCCGCTGAGACAGGGGCCTGGCAGGACCAGGTTCGGCGCCACGGAGCGGGCACGTGGCCGGCGTCGCGATGTCGTCCCGTGCTCCTCGGCCGGGGCGGAGACATGTGGGAGGCGGGAACTCAGCGCTCCGGCTCGACGAGCCAGGCGACGAGAGTGCGCCACTGCTCGGGGCGGTCCGTGTCCCGGGGGCCGATGCGGTAGATCTCCTCGACCAGGCCCGTCGAGCGCAGGTCGTTGCGGGCGGCGTGGGCGCCGACCGCGGCATAGGTCAGGTCGAGGTCGTCGTGGGGCCCTGCGTGGGTGGCGACCACCGCGCTCCGCTCCGGGAGCTGCAGCCGCCGTACGGCGGCGGGCACGTCGCCCGACGGCGGTGCCTCGGCCGGGAGGTAGACCGTGGCACGGCCGTGGCCCTCGGTGAACAGTTCGTGCTCGTAGCGGCCTCCGGGCGGGTGCACCGGCGCTCGGCCCGCCGCCTGATCGAGGTCCCGCATCGCGGCGTCGTACCACGTCAGGTCGGATCCGGGAGGGACGTCGAGGGACACGGCGAGGACGTCTTGCGGCGGCAGGACCTCCAGACTCACGGCTCGTTCGGCGTCCGGGTCGAGCAGCTCCCGAAGCGCCCCGACCGCACGCTGGGTGCGCCCGAGGCGGTCTTCGAGGCGGCGCAGGTGAGCGGCGAGAACCTGCTGTCCCTCGGCGCGACCGGACGCGTCGCCGCCGCCGGCCTCGGCGCGCAGGAGCCGCCGCAGGTCGGCGATCGGCAGCTCCAGATCCCGGAGCCGGCGAATGGCCAGCGCCGGGCGGATCTGCGCGGGGGAGTAGTAGCGGTACCCGGTGAAGGCGTCGACCTCGGCGGGCACGAGGAGATCCTGGTCGTGGTAGCGGCGGAGTGTCCGGATGCTCAGGTGCGTGATGCGGGAGAACTCCCCGATCGTGAGCCGCTCGGCCATGATGTGCTCCTCGTGTTCCGCGCCGGTCAGGGCTCGATGCTCAGCGACGTGATCCTCCCCTGAGTATCACGCTCGAACACGAAGTGGAGTGTCACCGGGCTTCCGGGGAAGTCGCCGGAGATCTCCGCCGTGGCCCGGCACGCGGCGGCGGGACCGGAGACCTCCCGGACGCGGTACCGCACCGGAGGTACCTCCGACCGCCAGGCGCGGACCTCTGCCAGGCCCCGGTGGGTCTTCCCGTCGTCACGGACGACCACCTGCTCGGCGAAGAGCGCGTGGTACCGCTCCGGGTCGGGATCGATCGCCGCGGCGAAGTATTCCTGGACGAATTCCTGGGTGTTCAGCACTGTCTTCTCCCGTTCTGCTGCTTCTCTGCTGGTTCTTCGGTGACTCCGCCGGCAGGCTCCCGGGGGTCGTCGCGAGCCGTCGGCCGCGGAGTCAGATGGTGCGGACGGTGCCGCCGTCGACGACGAGCTCGGTTCCGGTGATCGCGCCGGCCCGGTCCGAAGCCAGGAAGGCGATCGCGTCGGCGACCTCCTCGGGTTCGGCCGGACGGCCGAGCGGGATACCGCCGAGAACGTGCATCAGGTTGTCCAGGGCGGTCTCACGGCTGAGACCTTCCTCGCGCATGCGGCGTGCGATGAGCCGCTCGGCGCCGTCGGTCCGGATGAAGCCGGGAGCGACGGAGTTGACACGGACGCCCGACGGCGCGACCTCGCCCGCGAGTCCCTTGCTGTAGGTGGTCAGGGCGCTCTTGGCGGCGGCGTACGCGAGGGTCGAGTCGTGCAGGGGCATGCGGCGCTGGATCGAGGTGACGTGCACCACCGCGCCCGACCCCCTGTCCACCATCGACGGGAGGAGCCCGCGGTCCAGGCGCACCGCCGCGAGCAGGTTGAGGGCGAGCTCCTCGGCCCAGAGATCCTCGTCCAGCGCCGCGTACCCGCCGGCCGGCGCGCGGGAACCCCCCACGGTGTGCACCACGATGTCCGGCACGCCGCGCTCGGCGACGGCCGCGACCGCCGAGGCGCTGCCCTCGGCCGTGGCCAGGTCGGCCTGCACGGTGAACGATCCCGAGTCGTGCGGCGTCCGCGCGATCGTGACGACCTCCGCCCCGGCCTCGCGGAGCCTGCGGGCCGTCGCCAGCCCGGTTCCCTGGCTCCCGCCGGTCACCACGGCCAGGCGTCCCTGAAGTTCTGCTGCGTTCATGCCGTGAGAGTGGACCCTCCCGCAGGGAGAGACTCAACCCCGGACGTCGCGGGCGGCGTCCACCGGACATTCCGCGTGCGGGGCGGTCGTGCTCCTCGCGCCCACGGACCCGTGACTTTCGTGGCGGTGGTGGAGGGCGTCTGCCATGATCACGCGCATGACAACCCCAGCCCGCACCTCCGCGGGCCACTCTCCCGCCCCGGGCCCGGTGTCCGCGGCCCAGCTCGCCGAGTGGGTCGGTGCGGGCATCATCACGCAGGAGCAGGCCGACCGCGTCGCCGCGCACGAACGCTCCCGGGCGGCTGGGACACCGGCGGCGACACCGACCGCGACCCGCTCACTGCTCGTCGAGGCGCTCGGCTATGTCGGTGGCGTGGTCATCCTGGTGGCGGCCGTCCTGCTGGCCACCGAGTTCTGGGAGGAACTCGGCGACGCCGGCCGTGTGGCGGTGCTCGGCGGGGCGGCCGTGATCCTGTTCGTCGCCGGCATCGCCGTACCCAGGCAGGCCGGGAGCCAGGGGAGCCGTTTGCGGGCCGTGCTCTGGGCGGGAGCCACGGGCGCGTTCGCCGGGCTCATGGGGCTGCTCAGCTCGGACGTGCTCGGTATGGACGGCGACGACGGCTTCCTGACGGCCGCCGCCGCCACCGCGGCCGTCGCGGCCGTGCTCTGGTGGCTCCGGCCCACGGCGTTGCAGCACCTCGTGACTCTCGTGGCCCTGGCCACCGCGACGGCCGCGACGGTCGGGAAGTTCAGTGACCCCGACTCCCCGACCGGGATCGGCGTCTGGGCCCTCGGCCTGGTGTGGTTCCTCCTGGCCTACTTCGGGGTGCTCCGCCCGCGCAGGTTCGCGCTCGGTCTCGGCGCGCTGCTGGCGGTCGTCGGGGCGCTGCTGTTCGCGCTGTCGAGCGACGACGCCGGACTCGTGATGCCACTGGCCACGGCTGCGGCGATCGCCGCGATGGCCGTGGTGACGACGGACCTGGTGCTCCTCGGGGTCGGCGCCGTCGGGCTGCTCGTCGCCCTGCCGTGGGCCGTCTCGGCGTGGTTCGGCGGGACCTTCGCCGCCCCGGTCGCGCTGCTCGGAGCCGGGGTGATCCTGGTCGTGGCCGCGCTCTGGATCGCGCGCCGGCGACACCGGCCCGACGACGCCGCGGCGGTGCACGAACACGACGAGGCGCCCGAACACCACGACGAGCCCAGACCGTAGCTCCACGCCGCACCGGCCGCGCCGCCCCGCCGCGCCGCCCGGCCCGCGACTTGCCTTCGAGCGCGCTCGAAACCCTAGCGTCGCCCCCATGACGACGCACGAGAACACGGTATGGCTCATCACCGGCGCGAGCTCAGGTCTCGGCCTCGCCCTGGCCGAGGCCGCGCTGCGCGCCGGCGAGCGGGTGGTCGGGACAGCGCGGCGCACCGCCCGGTTCGACACGCTTCGCGCCCGGTACGGTGACCGGCTGCTCGCGGTCGAGCACGACGTGCGGGACACGAGCGGGGCGGCCGCGGTGGTGCGGCAGGCCCTGGAAACGTTCGGCCGGGTGGACGTGCTGGTCAACAATGCCGGCGCCGGACAGGTCGGCGCCGCCGAGGAGATCACCGACGCCCAGTTGCGCGACATGCTGGACCAGCATCTCTTCGGCCCTGCCGCCTACGTCCGAGCAGTCCTGCCACACCTGCGTGAACGCGGTTCGGGCGCGGTCGTGCAGATGAGCAGCCAGGGCGGGCGCATGTCGTTCCCGGCGGTCGGCAGCTACTCGGCGGGCAAGTTCGCGTTGGAGGGCTGGTCCGAGGCGCTCGCGGGTGAGGTCGCTCCGTTCGGCATCCGGGTCCTGATCGTGGAGCCCAGCAGGTTCCGTACCGAGTTCAACGCCGCCGGGGTCCTGCGGGAGGCTGCGCAGGACGCGTCCTACGACGGGGTGATCGGTGCCGTGCGCGCGAACCTGGCCGAGGCCGACGGGGTCCAGGAGGGGGATCCGGAGCGTGCGGCCGTCGTCGTGCGTGAGGTTCTCGACGCCCCCGACGCGCCGCTGCGCCTGCCGTTGGGGACGGAGTCGGTGCGCAACCTGCGGCGTGCCTACACGCGCGCCCTGGAAGACGTCGAGACGTGGGCGTCCGCGAGCGCGTCGGCGGACTTCCCGGGCCTGCCTCCTGCCGTGCGGGCGTTCTGATGCCCGGTCGCACCGTGGTCCCGTCTAGGGTGGCCGGCATGGCAACGGATGACCTGATGTCCCGGGCGCTGGACTTGCTGGGGGAGGACGGCGTGCCGTCGGTCGAGGCGATCCACCTGCTGACCGACCCGGACGCGACGACCGGGCCGATGACGATCGCCGAGGCCGCGGCCCACCTCGACGTCTCGCCTCACACGCTGCGCTACTACGAGCGGGCCGGCCTGGTCGAGGTGGGCCGGGACGCCACCGGCTACCGGGTGTACGACGCCGCGGCGATGCGCCGGCTGGTCTTCCTGACCCGGATGCGCCTGTCGGGCATGCCGATGCGTGACCTGCAGCACTATGTGTCGCTGGTCGACGCCGGTAGCCACACCGAGCCGGAGAGGCTGGACCTCCTGCTGGAGCACCGGGACACCATCCGTCGTCGTCTGCGGGAGCTGACCCTCTCCCTGGTGGCCACGGAGCACAAGATCGCCGCCTACGGCGGATCGACGGGGCCGGACGTGGCCGGGACCAGGGGCCGGGCGGCCTCGCCATGATCCGCGCCACGATCGCGCGCACGGTGGATCGCCGGGATCCCGAACGGTCTTCGCGCGGGTGCCCGGCCGTCGTCGCCCGTCACCCGCAGGTAGTTGCGTAGCTGCACGGCCGCCGAGACGACGCAGCCGAGGACGAAGCCCCACTGGTCGGTCGCCGGCCTCACAGGAGGCCTACGACCGCATGCTGCTGCCGGTGTCCGGCGAACCGCCCGGGCCGGTGCCGGGGTGCAGGACGAGCTTGCCCACGTGCCGGCGTCGTGCCAGTTCCTCCTGGGCGCGGGCTGCTTCCTCCAGGGGAAACGACGCCGCGACGACGGGCCGGATCTCCGCGCGCCGTGCCAGGTCCATCAGGAGGCCGAAGTGGGCGGGGGTGTGCATCGTCGAGCCGACCACCTGCGTGTTGTGCAGGTAGAGGCGGCGCACGTCGAAGCTCACCCGGTACCCGCCGAGCGCTCCGGCGACCACCCACCGCCCGCCCGGGCGCAGCAGCGGCAGGCCGTGACCCAGCAGGTCGCCCGCGACGACGTCGAGTGCGACGTCGATCCCCTCGGGCGCCGCCGCGCGGAGCTGCTCCACGACGTCTCGTGACCGGTCGACGACGTCGTGGGCGCCGGCCGCGCGGACGGCGTCGACCTTGGAACCGCTGCTGATCGCGACCACCCTGGCCCCGCGGGCGCGGGCGAGCTGTACCAGCGCCAGACCGACACCGCCGGACGCCCCGGAGACCAGGGCGGTCTGCCCGGAGCGCAGCCGTCCGCGCTCGATCATGCCCAGCGCCGTGCCGTAGGCGATGGGCAGGCTCGCGAGCTGGTCGTCGCTGAGCGGCGACCGCGTGACGTCGTGCACGCGCTCGGCGGGTGCCGTCACGTACTGCGCGTAACCTCCGTCGCGCTCGCTTCCCATCAGCCCTGCCACGTTCGCGTCCGGGCCGTCGGCGTCGTAGATCGCCGGGTCCACGACGACGCGGCGGCCGACGAGGCCGTCGTCGACCTCTGGGCCGACGGCGGCGATCCGGCCGGCGACGTCGGCGCCCTGGATGCGCGGGAAGTCGATCGGTCCGCGCCAGCCGGACAGCGCGGTGGGATCGTCCGCGCGACCGTACGCGCCCTCCCGCGTCCACAGGTCGGTGTTGTTCAGCGCTGCGGCGCTGACGGCGACCAGCACCTCCCCGGAGGCGGGCGTGGGGACGGGCACCTGCGTGACCTCGAGGGCCCCGGGGCCTCCGTGCGCGGTGATCCGTGCGGCGTTCATGGTCGTCGGGATGTTCATGATGCTCCACCCTGTCGAGAAGTACACTGATCGGTGAACCATGCCAGGGTATACCGATCGGTGAAGGAGTGCGCGCATGCACGAGACCCGGACCGTCACCCCTGCGGGCCGCCGCATCCTCGAGGCCGCGGAGGAGCTCTTCTACGGCCGGGGGATCGCGGCGGTCGGCGTGGACCTGATCGCGGAGCGGTCGGGCGTGACCAAGAGGACGCTGTACAACCAGTTCGGTTCCAAGGACGCCCTCGTCGCGAGCTATCTCGCCGAGCGCGACCGGCGGTGGCGGTCCCTCGTCCGCCAGGAGGTCGAGTCGAGCCCCGACCCCGTCGAGGCCGTCACGGCGCCGTTCGGCGCCCTGCGCACCTGGAGCCGGACCAGCACCCGCGGATGCGCCTTCATCAACGCGCTGGCCGAGCTACCGGATCCGTCGCTTCCCGCGTACCGCGTCGTCACCGAGCAGAAGCGCTGGCTGCTGGAACTGTTCACGGACCTGGCCACCGCGGCGGGCTGCGCCGGTCCCGACACGCTGGCCGTACGTCTCCTCGTCCTGCACGAGGGAGCGCTCGCCATGCAGCCGCTCCCGTTCGACGCGCTCACGCAGAGCACCGAGCTCGCCCGGGAACTCGTGAGAGCCGGCCTCGGCACGAGGGAACCCGGGCCGGACGCGCGTCGTAGGCTTGCCCGGTGACCTCGACCGAGCCTCCGGAGCGTGCCCTGGCCGACGCCGCCGCGCGCGGGCTGGAGGTCGCCCTGCTGTCCCGCACCTCGCGGCCCGAAGGAGTCGGTCCGGACGGGACCGTCGCGGTGAAGACGATCGTGCTGCACCGGCGCGACGGGTTCGTGTTCGTGCTGGTACCCCTGGACGAGCGGTTCTCGTGGCCGAAGCTGCGTGCGGCGCTGGGGGTGAACCGGGTGCGGCTGCCCAGCGAGGACGAGGCGTACCAGGCGACGGGGTACCGCCGGGGAACGATCACCCCGCTGGGGGCCGGCACGGCCTTCCCGGTGGTGGCGGACCTGCGCATCCTCGGCCACGACATCACGCTCGGCTCCGGCAGCCCCGGTCACGCGGTGAGGGTGCGGGCAGACGACCTCGTGCGGGCCTATGACGCGACCGTCGTCGATCTCGTTCCCGGTGGTCCTGCTTCCTCGGGCGAGCCGTCGACCGCCCGATGATCCCGGCCGCGTGCCTCAGCCGCGCGTGCTCTCCCGGACCACGATCGTGCTGTCGAGATGGATGTCCGAGCGGTTCGACGTGTCGAGCGCCAGTGCCAGGGCCGCCCGGCCGGCGTCGTCGAACGGCAGGGACACGGTGGTCAGCGACGGCGTGAGGTCGCGCGCGATCGGGATGTCGTCGACGCCCGAGAGCGCGACGTCGCGCGGTGCCTCGAGGCCGGCGTCGCGCAGGGCGTGCAGCGCGCCGATGGCCAGGAGATCGTTGCCCGCCAGGATCATGTCCGGCTTCTCCCGCCGGCGCAGCAGGCGGCCCGTGGACGCGTTTCCCCCGGCGCGCGTGACGGGTGAGCTCTCCACGGCGATCGACGCGGCGTCGTAGCCGGCGGCGCCGAGACCGGCCAGGAAGCCGCGCGTCCGCGCCTCCACGGCCGGGTGGCCCTGGCTGGTCAGCACGGCGGGACGGGCCCGGCCCAGGGTGGCCATGTGAGCGGCGACGGCGTGACCGATGGCCACGTCGTCGAACCGTACGGAGGGAAACGCGTAGTCGTGCTCGCCGATGAAGACGATGTGCACGCCCTCCCGCTCGGCGGCCTCCAGTTCCTGGAGGATCCGCGTGCTCTCCGTGCCGACGAAGCTGGCGCTGGTCACGACGAGGGCGATCGGCCGCAGGCCACGCAGGATCCGCAGTGCGGCCAGATGGGCCTCGGTGTCCGGCCCGACGGCGGTGATGGACACGGCCACGCCCCGTTCCCGGCCGGCCTCCTCCATACCCGCCGCCATCGCCGCGATCGACGCGGTCCGGGGGTCGCTGGCGAGCAGCACGACGCCGGATCGCCTCCCGCGCAGGGCGCGCGCCGCCTGGTTGCTCACGTACCCGAGCGCGTCCGCGACGGCGAGCACCCGGATGCGCAGTTCCTCCCGTACGCCCCGGCCGTCGCCGTTCAGGACCCGGGACGCGGTGGACGGCGAGACACCGGCCACCTCGGCGACGTCACGCAGCGTCGTGCTGCCGCTGCGGCGGTCGGTCGGCACTCGTCATCGCTCCTCTCTGCCGGGCCTGGCCGGCTCGTGCCCAGTATCCCGTGCCACGTCCCGCCCGCACCGCCGGTGACACGGTCCGACGGCCCCTCGAGGTGGGACAATGAGCCGGTGACGAGCGGCATCAGCAGTGACCAGGCCGGCGCCCGGCGGGCTGCCGTCACGCTCCGTGACGTCGCCCGGGAGGCCGGCGTCGGCCTCGGCACGGCCTCCCGGGCCCTGGCCCCGGGATCCCAGTACGTGGCGGACGACGTGCGCAGCCGGGTGCTCGCGGTCGCCGAGCGGCTGAGCTACCGGCCCAACGCCTCGGCGCGGGCGACGACCACCGGATCGACGCCGACGATCGCGGTCCTGGTCTCCGACATCCGCGACCCGTACTACGCCCAGCTCGTGCACGGAGCCATCGGCAAGGCCCGCGGCGACGGGCAGATGGTCACCATCACCGGCACCGACCACGCCGTGGACGACGAGGTGCGCGTGATCAGGATGCTGCGCAGCCAGCGGCCACGGGCGCTGGTGCTCACCGGTCCGCGGACCGGCTCGCCCGCCTCCCTGCTGCGCGAACTCGAACGCTACGAACGTGACGGCGGCCGGGTCGTCGTCGCGGGGGACGACGACCTGCCGTTCGACACCGCCGTCGTGCCCCGGCAGGAGGGCGCCCGCCTGCTCGTGACGACGCTGCGGGAGCTGGGGTACCGCTCGATCGCCCTGATCCGGCCCGCGGCGGACACCGCGGACGTGCGTGCGTGGGAGGCGGGCATCGTGCAGGGCGCCCGGGCGGCCGGTGTCCGGGTCGACGTGGTGCGGACCCCGGGCGTCGAGCGGTCGCGCGACGGCGGCCGGGCGGCGACGGCCGAGCTCCTGGACGACGGGCGCCCGGACGTCGACGCGGTGGTCGCGGCGACGGACACCATGGCCCTGGGGGCACTGAGCGCCGTTCGGGACGCGGGGCTCGAACCGGGCCGGGACCTGGGCGTGGCCGGGTTCGACGACGTCGTGGACGCGGACGACGTCGTCCCCGGGCTGACCAGCGTGGATCTGTCCCTGGAGGCGATCGGTGGTGCCGCGGTGGACCTGGCGCTGCTGGCGCCGGCCGCCGAGCGCCGCCGCATCGAGTTCGATGCCCGCGTGGCGGTGCGCGGCAGTACGCCGCCGCGCGGCTGAGGCAAGGGTGGCGCGCGGGGCCGGCCCGGCCGGCCCCGCGCGGTGTCGTCGTGGCATCGCCTACTTCGCGGCGTCCACCGCCGACCGGAGCTCGTCGATGAACCCTTCGGCCGCCTCCGCGGGCGTCCGCTCCTCGAACAGCACGTCCTGGAGGTACCGCAGGATCAGCGTGTCGGTCTCGGACGCCCCGTTCGGCACGATCTCCGGGGCGTCACCGAGCTGCGGGGCCAGGGAATCGCTGTAGTCGACGGCCTTCTTCTCGTCGTCGGTCAGCCCGTCGGCGATCGAGGCGAGGATCTCGGGGTTCGCCGGAAGCCCTCGCTCGGTTCCGAGGATCGCGCCGGCCTGCGGGTCGTTGACCATGAAGTCGACGAACAGCGCGGCCTCCGCCGGGTGCGCGCTGCGGGCCGACACCGACCAGTACATGCCCGGCTTGAGGTACTGGTAGCCCGACCCGTCGGCGCCGTCGGCCGGCAGCGCCGCGATGGTCACGTTCGCGCCGCCGGCGGCGGCCGCGTACGCCGTGAGCTGGGTGACCTGAGAGAAGATCATCGCGGTCTTCCCGGTCGCGAAGTCCTGCTGGTCCAGGGACGCCGACGCCTGCTCGGCGAACTGCGACGCCGACTGCGCCGCGCCGTCCTTGGTCCAGTCCAGTGCCCGCTGGAAGTACTGCTCCAGCGTCGCCGGGTCGATCGCCACGTCGCCGTCGGCGAAGAGCTCGTCACCGGCCTGCCGGGCGGCGAGCTGGAGGGAGTACTCGTTGTTCCACGGCGTGATGCCCACCGTCCGGCCGCCGGACTTCTCGGAGACCGACCGGGCGAACGCGTCGAACTCGTCCCACGTCCAGGTGTCCGTGTCCGGCAGCTCGATGCCGAGGTCGGCGAGCACGTCCTGGTTGACGAGAAGGCCGAACGCCGTGGTGGAGACCGGCATCCCGTAGAGCGTGTCCCCGGACCGGCCCATGCCCAGCACGGGATCGTCGAGGCCGGACGTCGTCAGCTGCGGGAGCGCGCCGAGGTCTGCGAGCGCGCCGCGGTCGGCGTAGGAGGCCAGGTAGAGCTGGTCCATCTGGATCACGTCAGGGGAGTTGCCTCCGGCGGTCGACGTCGCGAGCTTGTCCCAGTACCCCGTCCAGTCGGCGAACTCGCCGGTGACGTGAATGTTCGGGTGCTTCTCCTCGAAGGCGTCGATGGCTTCCTGGGTGCGCTCGTGCCGGGCGTCGCCGCCCCACCACGTCACCCGGAGGTCGACGTCCCCGCCGCTCAGCTCGGTGCCGCCGCTGCCTTCCGCCGTGCCGCAGGCGGCCAGGCCGACGGTCAGCGCGAGGGTGCCGGCGGCTGCCGCCGCACGCACGGACCACGTTGTCGTACGCATGTGTGTCACTTTCTGTCGGTGCCGTCGCCGGCAACTGGTGGTTACTTGCCGCCTGTGGTGGCGATGCCGCGGACCAGGTACTTCTGTCCGACGCCGAACGCCACGACCAGCGGGAGGACGGAGACGACGCTCATCGCGAACATCGCCCCGTAGGAGGACTGGGACTGCGCGTCGACGAACGACCGCAGTGCGACCGGGACCGTGTAGAGGTTCGGGTCGGTGAGGTAGATGAGCTGGCTGAAGAAGTCGTTCCAGGTCCAGATGAAGGTGAAGATCGCCGTCGTCGCGAGGGCCGGGGTCATCAGGGGCAGCAGGATCTGGCAGAAGATCCGTCCGTGGCCGGCGCCGTCGATGCGCGCGGCCTCGTCCAGCTCCTTGGGCAGGCCGCGGATGAACTGGATCATGAGGAACACGAAGAACCCGTCGGTGGCCAGGAACTTCGGCACGATGAGCGGCCACACCGTGTTGATGAGGCCGGCCTGTGCCCAGATCACGTACTGCGGCACGATCACGACGTGGATCGGGATCATGATCATCAGCAGCATGACCACGAAGGCCGGCCTCTGGAACCGGAACCGCAGCCGCGCGAACCCGTAGGCGGCCATGGAGCAGGAGATCAGGTTGCCGACGATGGCGCCGGCCACGACGAGCGCCGAGTTGAGCAGGTAGGTGCTGAACGGCGCGCCCAGGGCGTTCCACCCGGAGGTGTAGTTGGAGACCTCGAAGGTGTTCGGCACCAGGGAGGGGTTGCCGAAGATGTGGCCGTCGGGACGGAGCGAGCTGACGATCATCCACAGGATCGGGTAGAGGGCGACGACCACGACGGCGATCATGAGGGCCTGCCGCAGCACGCGGAACACCCGGGTGCGGACGCTCGGGCGGTGCCGTCGGAGCTCCGGGGGTGTCCGGGGACCGGTCGTGGTGGCGGGAGTGGTGATGGTGTCAGTCGTCATAGTGCACCCAGTACTTCGAAGCCCAGAAGTTGATCAGTGTGAAGGCGCCGACGATGACCACCAGCAGCCAGGCGAGGGCGGACGCGTAGCCCATGCGGAAGGCTCCGAAGCCTTCCTGGTACAGGTACAGCGTGTAGAAGAGGGTCGAGTCGCTCGGCCCGCCCGTTCCTCCGGAGACCACGAAGGCCTGGGTGAACGACTGGAAGGCGTTGATGATCGCGAGCACCAGGTTGAAGAAGATGATCGGCGTGAGCAGGGGGAGGGTGACGGACCGGAACTGCCGCCACGGGCTGGCGCCGTCGGTCGAGGCCGCCTCGTAGAACTCGCGGGGGATCTGCCGCAGCCCGGCCAGGAAGATCACCATGGGGGACCCGAAGGTCCACACGTGCAGCAGGATGATGGCCCACAGGGCGGTGTCGGGGTCGGCGATCCAGGAGGTGGAGGTGTCGATGCCGACGGCGCCGAGCAGGCCGTTGAACAGGCCTGCCTGGCCGAAGATCAGGCGCCACAGGACGGCGATCGCGACGCTGGAGCCCAGCATCGAGGGCAGGTAGAACGCCGAGCGGTAGAACGCCAGGCCGCGCATCCCGCGGTCGAGGGCGACGGCCAGCGCCAGCGCCACGACGAGCTGTGCGGGGACCCCGACGATCACGTAGGTGAACGTGACGGCCAGCGAGTGGTGCAGGCGTTCGTCGCCGAGCATCCGGGAGAAGTTGTCCAGGCCGACGAAGTTCGGGTCCTGCAGCAGGTTGTAGTCGGTGAACGCCAGGTACAGCGAGGCGAGCAGCGGGCCGACCACCAGCACGACCGCGCCGATCAGCCAGGGTCCGAGGAAGACGAGTGCCGCCTTGTCGTCCGGCGTCTCCTGCCTGACCCGTGGACCACTCCTCCGGCGGGTCATCCGTTGTAGCTCAGCAAGACTCACGGCCTGGTTCTCCTTCCGCACCCTCGCGCGAAGTTCTGGCCGACGCTGGGTCGGCGGCTGCCCGGTTCCTCCCGCAGCGGCTCGTTCGTATACTGACAACGGTTCCATACGATGTCAACGGGCGGTAGGCTTCCGCACACCGCCGGAGACTCTCACGGCAAATGCTCTGAAACATGCCGCGAGGTGCTCGACGGTCCCCGACCTGGACAGGGATGTCTCGGGTCGATGAAGATAACGGTTCCATTGCGAGTCGCGGGAGCTGGCAACGACACCTTCGGAGGTGGGCATGAGCAGGGGATACGTGCGACAGGAGCGCGAGGACGGTCTCGTCGTCGCCGAGGCCGGCGTGACCGTGCGCGTCGGGGTCGCGCCTGGTGAACCGCCCGCGGTCCGCAGGGCGGTGGACAACCTCGCCGCCGATCTCGCGACGGTCAGCGGCTGCTCCGCGACGGTGACCCACGACGGCGCGCTCGCGCGGGTCGTCGTCGGCACGATCGGCTCCTCGCCGCTCGTGGACGAGGCCGTCGCCTCCGGAACCCTGGACGTCACCGGGCTCCGGACGGACGACGGCGGCCTGCGGTGGGAGGGCTTCGTCATCGCCGCCGCCGGGGACACGCTCTACGTGGCGGGGGCCGACCGCCGGGGCACGGTCTACGGCGTGTACGACCTCTGCGAGGCCATGGGGGTCTCGCCCTGGAGCTGGTGGGCCGATGTCCCCGTGCGACGGCGGGAGCACGTCACCGTCGTCCGCGGGACGACGTTCTGCGACTGGCCCGGGGTCCGCTACCGCGGAATCTTCCTCAACGACGAGGAGGAGCTCGAGGCCTGGGCCCGCGCCCACCTGGGGGAGGACACCATCGGCCCCGCGACCTACGAGCGGGTGTTCGAGCTGCTCCTGCGCCTCAAGGGCAACTACCTCTGGCCCGCCATGCACGTGAACGCCTTCAACCACGACCCGGCAAACGGGCGCCTCGCCCACGAGATGGGCGTGGTCGTCGGCACCAGCCACTGCGACATGCTGCTGCGCAGCAACGAGCACGAGTTCGGCCCGTGGGCCGCCGCGCGCGACGAGCCCGTCGCCTACGACTACTCGATCCCGGGCCGCAACCGCGAGGAGCTGCGGGAGTACTGGCGGGGCAGCGTGCGCCAGAACCGTGACTTCGAGGTCTCCTGGACCGTCGGGATGCGCGGCATCCACGACTACGGCTTCCAGACCTCGGTCATCGACGCCGACGAGCACCTGTCCGAGGCGGAGAAGCACCGCGCCCGCGTCGAGCTGCTCCGCACCGTGATCGCCGACCAGCGCGACCTGCTCGCCGAGGAGCTCGGGCCGCGGGGGCGGGACGCCCCGCAGCTCTTCGTCCCGTACAAGGAGGTCCTCCCGCTGTACGACGCCGGCCTGGAGGTCCCCGAGGACGTGACCATCGTGTGGTCGAACGACAACTTCGGGTACGTCCGGCGGTTCCCGAGCTCCGCGGAGCGCGAGCGCACCGGCGGGCACGGCCTGTACTACCACTCGTCGTACTGGTCGATGCCGCCCCGGTCCTACCTCGCCACGTCATCCACGCCCCTGGCACTCATGCGTCACGAGCTGGGCAAGTGCTGGGACCGCGGCATCCGGACGCTCTGGGTGAACAACGTGGGCGGCATCAAGCCCCTGGAGGTCGAGACCGAGTTCTTCCTCCGCTGCGGCTGGGAGGCGGGCAAGGAGACCACCACCGACGACGTCGTCGGCTTCGTCGAGCAGTGGACCGACCGGACCTTCTCGGGCGGGCACGGCAAGCGGGTCGGGCCGCTGTACGCGGCGTACTACCAGCTCGCGAACCAGCGCAAGATCGAGCACCTCTCGAGCCAGGCGTTCAGCCGGACGGCGTACGGCGACGAGGCCGGCCGCCGGCTCGACGCGCTGCGGCGCCTCTCGGAGGAGGCCGACGACGTCCTGGACGCCCTGCCCGCCGACGAGCGCGAGGCGTTCTTCCAGCTCGTCGTCGTGAAGATCCACCTGGCGCACCTGACCAGCGGCCAGTTCGCGCACGCCGACCGCAGCACGCTCGCCCACCGGCAGGGCAAGCTCGCCGCCGCGGACCAGCACCTGGCGCTGTCCCGCACCTACGACGCGCACAAGCGTGCGCTGCTGCACTACTACGACACGGCGATGTCCGGGGGTAGCTGGAGCCACATCTTCACACCCGAGCAGTTCCCGCCGCCCGTCATGGCGCTCCACCCGGCGGCCACGCCCGCACTGCGTCTCGGGGACCCCGGCCTGGGCGTCGTGACATACGACGAAGAGATCCCCTCCGGCCGGCCGGCCCTGACGTTCTGGCCCTACGGGCGCGCCGCCAAGTGGATCGAGGTCTTCACCACCGGCGCCCCGGGCGTCACGTTCACCGTGACGGCCGACGACTGGATCGACGTCGACGTCGCCGCAGGCACCGTGGACACCGAGGAACGGATCGGGGTCCGGGTGACCGACGCCCTCGCCCACGCCGGCCGGACCGGTGCGATCACCGTGACCGGCGACGACGGCACCGTCGTGGGCATCGAGGTCCGGGTGGCGGCCGATCCCCGCGTCGCCGCGGGCTTCGTCGGGGCGGTGGAGGCGGACGGGTACGTCTCGCTGGACCCGACACTTCCCGAACGACACGCTCAGGGCCCGGACTCCGCCTGGGTGACCGTGCCCCATCTCGGCCGCCACGGGAACGGCGCCGTCGTCGCCCACCGCACCGGGCCCGACGCGCCGGACGGGGACGCGCCGGACCCGGACGCCGCGACCCTCGAGTACGATCTGCAGCTCGCCACACCGGGCGCCCACCTGGTCGAGCTCCAACGACTGCCCACCCTCGACTCCACGGGGCGCATCCGGACGGGCGTGAGCATCGACGAGACACCCGCCGTCGTGGTCGAGTCCCCGACCACCGACGAGTACCGCGGTGCCTGGGAGAGCGCCGTGCTCGACAACGTCGAGCGGCTCCTGGTGCGGATGCCGTACCTGGAGGCGGGACCCCACACGCTGCGGCTGCACGCCGTCGACCGTGACGTGGCGCTGTCCAAGATCGTGCTGCACACCCGTCCGCGCCGCGAGTCCAACCTCGGCCCGGAGTTCAGCCGCCACACGGGCCGGGCCGCGCGGGAGGTGCAGGACCCGCCCGTCGGCGCCGACGCCGCCGCACGGCTCGGCGAGCTCGCCGGCGCCCTGCCCCGCGGCGGCCCGGACCGGCTCCTCCCGCCGCCCGTCGTCTACGCCGGGCCGGGGTTCTGGGACGGTCCCACGACGTTCCGCCCGAACCTGTCCGTGCCACAGACGTCCCTCGGACCTCCCCGGGACTGGACCGGCCCGGACGGTCGCAAGGACGTCCCGGCCCGGCTGCGGGCCGGGGCCGCGATCGAGGCCGGGGGAGTCCTGGCGATCGAGGCCGAGTCCGTCCTGGGGCAGAACGCCGGAGCCTGGACCACCCCCAGCCTCGACCCGGAACCCCGGGACTGGACCCACACCCAGGCCGAGACGGACGGCGGCACCGGCCTGGCGATGCACGTCGCCCGGCGCGGCCTGTCCTGGGACGACCCGGGCCGCGCCCCCGGCCTGCACCACGCCCTGGAGGTCACCCGGGCCGGGACCTACCACGCGTGGCTGCTGGTCAAGTTCGACGGTACGGACGACGACGCCTGCCTGCTGGCCGTGGACGGCACCGTCCAGCCGGCGGTCCGGCAGTACTCGGGCGGGAACCTGTACAGCTTCGGGACGCAGCAGATCTGGTTCTGGACCCTGCTGTCCGACGTCGACCTGCCGACGGGCCGGCACGTGCTGTCGGTCCTGGCACGCAGGTCAGGGCTGCGCATCGACCGGATCTACCTCACCACAGGGGACGAGCTCCCCCCGGCCGACGCCGCCTGGGTGCCCAGCCCGCGTACGTCGACGAGGCCACCCCGATGACGCCGCCCGCCTCCGGAGACGGCGTGCGCACCCGCCGCCGCCCACCCTCCCCGGCCAGGTCGCCACCGGCCGGCTCACCGACCCGGGCCTCCGGCCGCATACCGGCATCCCCACCACCCACCTCACGGACAGGAAGGCACGACGATGTACCTCGCACAGTCCACACCCAGACGCCTCGCGGCCGCGCTCGCCGCGGCGGCGACGGTGGCCGCGGCGCTCGCAGCGCCCGCGGCCGCCGCACCACCGGCGACCACGCCGGGCGCCTCCCACGCACGGCCGCCCGCCGGCTACCTGGACAAGTCGGAGCTGAAGGCGGCGGGCCGCCAGGTCGTGGGCAGCGGCCTGCTCCCCGTCACGGACGGCTCGGCCCCCACCGGAACGGGAACCACCTACTACGTCGACTCGGCGGGCGGGGACGACGACGCCGCCGGAACCTCGCGATCGTCCGCGTGGCGCACGTTCGCCAACGTCAACGCCACGGTGTTCGGCCCGGGCGACCGCATCCTGCTCAGGGCCGGCAGCACCTGGTCCGCCGGCGGGGACGAGGTGGCGCGCGAGGCCTACGACTACACCGACTGGACCACCGGAGAACCGCGCGACGTGCTGGGCGAGCCCGCCACCGCTCTGCTCGCGCCGCGGGGCTCGGGCACGGCGGACGCCCCGGTCGTCCTGTCGAGCTACGGCGACGGGAACGCTCCCGAGCTGAACGGCCGCGGCGTCGTCAACGACGTGCTGCAGCTGACCGGCCAGCAGCACTGGGACATCTCCCACCTGGAGATCAGCAACGTCACCGACGGCTTCGACCCGACCACGTTCGAGCCCGCCGCCGGCAACGGCCAGACCCCCGGTGACGAGAACCCCGCCACGGGCGACCTGCGCGGCATCCACGTGCAGGCCGAGAACGCGGGAACCCTCAAGGGGTTCGAGATCCACGACGTCTTCGTCCGTGACGTCTCCGGCGTGACCTGGTCGGTCAGCCGTGCGGGCCTGGACCGCTCGAAGCGCACGGGCGGAATCGTGTTCGAGGGACTCAAGGGCGACGCGCTCACCGCCTCCCAGCTCGCGGACGTCACCGTCCGGGACAGCTACCTCGCCAACACCTCGTTCGCGAACCTCTCGTTCCGCCAGTTCTCCGGGATGGGCACCAACCGCTACCGGGACGTCGCTCCCGGATGGGGCGACCGCGCCGCCGGCGCGGCGGCCGTCGACGGGACCCTCACCGAGGACCCGGACTGGCGTCCCCACTCCGACATCGAGATCGCCGACAACTACCTCACCAACCGCGGCACCGAGTACGGCTGGGACGCGATGTACCTCACCAGCGTGCGGGGTGCCACGGTGAAGGGGAACGTGATCGACGGCGCGGGCGTCTCCGGCATCGAGATGTACTACTCGGACGACATCGTCGTGCAGGACAACGAGGTCGCGGAGCTCGAGCCGCGTACCGGGGCCGCGGACTCCAACGGCATCGACCCCGACCGCGGGACCTCGAACATCCTCGTGCAGGCCAACTACGTGCACGACTCCGGCGAGGGCATCCTGCTGTGCGGCTTCGGCTTCAGCACCACGGTGGTGCGCTACAACGTCATCGCCGACGTGGACCGCAACTACGTCAACCCGCACGGGAACAGCGGCGTGAACGTCGTCCACAACAACCTGATGTACAACACCCGGGAGCCGCTCAAGGACAGTGTCGGGTTCTTCAACTCCTCGGGCAGCAACGGCTCCTACCTGGTCGAGCGGAACCGGCACCACCTGATCGACAACGTCTTCGTGAACACGCGCGAGGACGTCGGCGGGGCCGCTTTCGCCGCCGGCTATCCCGGCGTCGACTTCTCCCACAACGCCTACTTCGGGCCCGAGGTCGTCGCACCGGCCGCCGACGCCGCCGCCATCACCGGCGATCCGGTCCTCGGCGGGGACCCGGCGGACGACCTGCGCAACATCGTGCCCGGTTCGGCCGCTTCCGCCCTGATCTCCGCGGGGGTGGCGGTCGACCTCGCCGAGATCGCTCCCGGCATCCAGGTCACCGGCGGCACGAACCGCAGCGCCCTGCCGCCGGCGGGCGACTTCTTCGGTGAGCAGGTCCTGACACCGCCGCACGTGGGCCCGGCGTCCTACCGGCCCGCCACCGGCAACGGCCTCGTCACCGGCCTTGTCACCGACCAGGACGGCGAGCCGGTGGCGGGCGCAACGGTCTCGGCCGGTGAGCTCACGGTGGCCGCCGACGACGGCGGACGGTACGCGATCGAGGTCCTGGCGGGCGACTACGCGCTGACCCCGTCGGCGGACCTCTACGCCGACGGTGACACCGTCGAGGTGACGCTGGGCGACGGCGAGACCCTGCGCCGGGACCTGGCGCTCGGCCGGACCCTGACCACCCAGGGCACCGTCGCCGGAACCGTCTCCTCAGGGGGTGAGGGCCTCGCGGACGCGTCGGTGACGGTCTCGCGCGGCGGGCAGGCGGTCGCGACCGCGACCAGCGGTGCCGACGGGCGGTTCACCGTTCCCGGCGTGGACGGCGGTGACGGCTACACGGTCTCGGCCACGAAGGACGGCCATCTCCCGGCGTCGCGGTCCGACGTGACCGTCCGGGCGGCTCGCACCGTCACGGTGGACCTCGTCCTGTCGCTCGACCCCGGCGACGTCGTCCACGTGATCGACGAGGACTTCGACGACGAACCGGCAGGAGCGTTCACCGGCACCGCCGACGGCGTGCTGGCCGCACGGGCGGACGCCGGGGCGGGAACCGTCACGGTCGTCGACGACCCCGCCGGGGGAGGCAACAGGTACCTGCGGCTCGACAAGTCCGGGTGGGGTTCCCTGTCGGTCTACAACACGAGCGACCTCGACCTCACCGGGGTCGTGACGCTGGAGGCGCGGCTCCAGCGCACCACCACGTACGACGGTCCGGACCAGGTCGCGATGTACTCCTACACGGAGTCGGACTGGAACGCCGCCGACCCGCCGTCGTCGAGCAACCCCTCGGCGACGTTCGGGTTCTCCCGGGGCAAGATCATGACGCACAACGTCACCGGATCGAGTTCCGTGGTGAACGCGGCCGACTACGAGGTGGGGCGGTGGTACACCGTGCGGAACGTCGTGAACCTCGACACCGGCACGTTCGACTTCTACGTCGACGACCTGACCACCCCGGTGCTCGCGGACCAGCCGCTGCGCACGCAGGTGGACGACCTCGACCGCTTTCTCTTCTTCGGCAACCGGTCGAACGAGGGCGACCTCCTGGTCGACTACTTCCGGGTGAGCACCGGAACGCCGTAGGGAAAGAACCGGCCCGGGAGGTGGCTGCTGCCTCCTGGGCCGGATCCGGTGCCGCCGGGAGTTGTCCCCGTGGGCCTACAGCCTGCGCGAACGGGTCAGGGTGCGCAGGACGGCGTCCGTCTCCGCGGCGGCCTGGGCGATGTCGCCATCCGACGCCGAGCGGCGTCGGCGGGCAGTCCGTAATCCGTTCCTCGCGGCTCCCAGTGCGGTAAGCCTCGGAAGAGGCTGAGCTTCGGTGTGTTCGGGGGTTCGTGAGCGACGACATACGTGGTGTTCAGGGATCCTTGCGCGACCGTTCTGACCATGTTCGCACCCTTCTCGTGGATACGAACGTAGCGAATCGGCACATGGCAGGGAATGCTTCGTGCGGCAGGGAATGCTTCGTTCGGGTGAACGGAACAGCGGCCGGCTCCGTGCCGGGCCGTCACCGGGTGCGGTCGCCTCTGGATGTCGGGTTCCGGCCCCCGGCGTATCGTGAAAATGTCCACTCCGCCACAGGCGGTTCCGAGCGGGAGCAGTCAGGAGGTCATGGTCATGGTCAGGTTCATGGACGTGCACACAGGGATGCAGGGCATCACCGAGGAGGCTCTCAAGGCGGCCCACCAGGCCGACGTCGACATCCAGGCCGACGAGGGCGTCGACTTCCAGAAGGCGTGGGCCGACCCTGACTCGGGGAAGGTCTGGTGCGTGTCGGAGGCGCCCAACGCGGACGCCGTCAGGCGCATCCACGAGCGCACCGGTCACCCGGCGGTCGAGGTCTACCCGGTCCCGCTGGAGGTGTAGGTGCGGCGCCGCCCGGCCGGTACCGGTGCGGATCGCGGGCGGACGGCCACGCGCTCCACGACGGCCCTCCCCCCGCGGGTGGGGGCCGTCGCCCGTCTCAGCGGGTCAGGGCGACCAGTGCGGAACGGGAGCGCGCCCCGTGCTTCCGCAGCAGGTTGCCGACGTGGTACTTCACGGTGTTCACCGTCACGCCGAGCTGCCCGGCGATCTCGGCGTTGGGGGCGCCGGAGGCCACCAGGCGCAGGACCTCCCGTTCGCGAGGGGTGAGGTCCTCGGAGTCGTCCACCCGCGCGGCGGTGGCCGGCGGGTCGAGCGGGATCCTGATGCTCAGGTTCGAGCCCCACCCCGACGTGGACTCCAGTTCGAGCGATCCGCGCACGGACCGGACGCGCTCCCCGATCGGGCGCATGGCGTCGTCGTGGGCTCGTAGCTCGCCCGCGCCGTCGTCACGGATCTCGATGAGGAGGTGCAGCCCGTCGCAGTCCCACTGGACCCGGACGCGACGGGCACTCCCGCCCTCCGCGAGCGCGAGGACGGCGCTGCGCACGATGGCACGTGCCTCGTGGGCGATGTCGCCGGGCAGGCCGCGTCCGGTCGCCGGGGGCTCGACGAACTGCACGTCCAGGTCGCCGAAGCGCGCCAGGGGCCGCAGGTCTGTTCGCAGGCGTGAGAAAGCGCTGGTGACAGGCTCGATCAGGGCTGTGCGGCGTTCGTCGGTGGCGGTGCGCAGCCGCACGAGCTCGGCGGACGCGATCTCGATCGCCTGGGCCCGGGCGGCGTGGTCGTCGAGGTGTTTCGAGCGCAGTGCCGCCACGACCGCCTCCAGCGCGAGCATGTAGCGGTCCGCCTGCTCGGCCAGTGACTGCGCGTGCTGCCGAACCGCCGCGCGCGCTTCGGGCGAGGGGACGGGAGGGTCCGGGTCCACGACGTGCACCCTATCCGAAAGCGTCTCCCTGCCCGAAAGGATAGGGCGACTGCCGGTCCTGGTAGCGGCACGCCGCGAAGGCGTGCTGCAGGCTGAGTCGCATGAATGCCACTCGGACCGGCGTCGCTGACGCCCTTGGGATCGTCGCCGACGAGAACGTCGAGCTCATCCAGCGCCTTCGGGCGCTCGGCGACGCTCCGATGGACGGCCTGGCCTCTCGCATGGAGTCGGCCCGGCGGGTCTTCGTCCACGGCGCCGGCCGTTCCGGCCTCGCGCTGCGGATGGTCGCCATGCGGCTGATGCACCTGGGGCTGAAGGTGCACGTCGTCGGCGAGGTGACCGCACCGGCCATCGGCCGGGGCGACCTCCTGCTGGTCGCGAGTGGATCGGGTCGTACCCCCGGTGTCGTGCGGGCGGCGGAGACCGCCACCGACGTCGGCGCTCAGGTCGCCGCCTTGACCACGGCCGCCGACTCACCGCTCGCGCGGCTCTCGTCCGTCGTCGTCCTGCCCGCTGCCCACAAGACCGACCGCACGGCGACCGCGTCCGTGCAGTACGCCGGCTCGCTGTTCGAGCAGGGCGTGCTCCTGGTCGGGGACGCGCTGTTCCACCTCCTGTGGCAGCGCGGCGGGCAGACGGCCGACGGCCTGTGGCACCGCCACGCCAACCTCGAGTAGACGCCACGCGCGAGACCAGCCCGAACCCCCCCACCCGGATCACCAGACGGAAGCAGAAGACGATGCAACTCCAGTTCGCCATGGACACCCTCACCACCGAAGCCGCGCTCACGCTCGCGGCTGCCGCGGCGCCGCACGTGGACATCCTCGAGCTCGGCACGCCGCTCATCAAGAGCGAGGGGCTGTCCGCCATCACCGCGATCAAGCAGGCCCACCCCGACAAGATCGTGTTCGCCGACCTGAAGACGATGGATGCGGGGGAACTCGAGGCGGACATCGCGTTCACGGCCGGCGCGGACCTGGTCACGGTCCTCGGGACCGCGGGCGACAGCACCATCGCCGGCGCCGTCACCGCGGCGAAGCGGCACGGCAAGGGCGTGGTCGTCGACCTGATCGGCGTCCAGGACAAGCCTGCTCGTGCCCGCGAGGCGGTGGCGCTCGGTGCTGACTTCGTCGAGATGCACGCGGGGCTGGACGAGCAGGCCGAGGACGGTTTCACCCTCGACACGCTCCTGCGTGACGGTGAGGCCGCGGGCGTGCCGTTCTCGGTCGCCGGGGGGCTGAACGAGAGCACCGTCGCTGCCGCGCAGGCGTCCGGGGCGCGGACGGCGGTCGCGGGCAGCGCGATCTACGGTGCCCCCGACGTCGCCGCGGCCGCCGCGGCGATCCGGGCGGCCATCGCCTGAGCGGGGATCTCCCGCACGCGGACCGGCGAGACGAGCCCCGCCGGTCACTGCCACCTCGGCGGTGACCGGCGGGGCTCGATCGTGTGCTCGCGGTGCCGGTGGGTACCCTCATGGACTCCAGATACCCCATGGGGTATATTGAGTTCCGCAGATACCCCAGGGGTATACCCGGGTGCCCGTCGCCAGGAAGGATGCACATGGCCGAGGTCTCCATCGACGAGTTCGCCGCGGCACGGGCGGACGGCGCCTTCGTCGTCGACGTCCGCGAACCGTCCGAGTACGTCCAGGGGCACGTCCCCGGTGCCGAACTCGTCCCGCTGGGCGAGCTCGCGCGACTCGTGCGCACGTTCCCCGGGAGCGGGCCGGTCTACGCGATCTGCGCCAGCGGCAACCGCAGCCTGCGCGCCACCGAGCACCTCCGTGCCGCCGGCGTCGAGGCCTACTCCGTCCGTGGAGGCACCACGGCATGGATCGGGACCGGGAGACCGGTCGTCACCGGACCGCACGTGAACGCCTGAGCGCCGCCCCACCACCGTCCAGGGAGGACCCCCTTCATGACCACCAGGATCATCGCCATCGAGACGCCCTCGCTGGGCGACCGCACCTATCTCGCGCACGACGGGGAGGTCGCGTTCGTCGTCGACCCCCAGCGCGACATCGACCGCGTCCTGGACGCGGCGGCCGCGGCCGGCGTGCGGATCACGCACGTCTTCGAGACCCACATCCACAACGACTACGTCACCGGCGGCTACGCCCTGGCCCAGGAGACGGGTGCCCTGTACCACGTCAACGCCGACGACGCGGTGTCGTTCGAGCGCACCCCGATCCGTGACGGCGACGTCGTCGAGGTCAGCCCCGAGCTGAGGGTGCGCGCGATGCACACCCCGGGCCACACGTTCACGCACCTGTCCTACGTGCTCGAAGGCGCGGAGCCCGCGGTGTTCTCCGGCGGCTCCCTGCTGTTCGGCTCCACGGGGCGGCCCGACCTGCTCGGGGAGAACCACACGCACGACCTCGCCCGTCACCAGTACAGCTCGGCCCGCAGGCTCGCGGCCGAGCTGAGCGACGAGACGCGGGTGATGCCCACCCACGGATTCGGCTCCTTCTGCGCCGCCACCTCGGCGGGCGAGGACGCGACCGCCTCGACGATCGGGCAGGAGCGGCTGATCAACCCGGTGCTGAGCCAGGACGAGGAGGACTTCGTCGCCGACACCCTCGCGGGCCTGGACGCCTATCCGGCGTACTACGTGCACATGGGTCCCGCGAACGCGGCGGGCCCGGCCGCCGCGGACCTGTCCGAGCCCGAGCGGGCGGACAAGGAGCAGCTCCGCCACCGGCTCGAGCAGGGGGAGTGGCTCGTGGACCTGCGCAACCGCACCGCGTTCGCCGCGGGGCACGTGCCGGGCACGTTCAACTTCGGCCTGGACGGCCAGTTCTCCACCTACCTGGGCTGGCTCATCCCCTGGGGCACCCCGGTCACGCTGCTCGGCGAGTCCCGCGAGCAGGTCGCCGAAGCCCAGCGGGAGCTGGTCCGGATCGGGATCGACCGCCCCGCCGCGGCCGCGACCGGGCGGCCGGCCGAGTGGACCGACGCGCCGCTCGCGACCCTCACGACCGCCACGTTCGCCGACCTCGTCCAGGTCCGCCACCACCGGTCCGTCACCATCCTGGACGTGCGCAGGGCCGGCGAGTGGCGTACGGCGCACGTCGACGGCGCCGTGCACGTCCCGATCCACGACATCGTCACGCGCATGGACGACCTGCCCGAGGGGGAGATCTGGGTGCACTGCGCGTCCGGCTACCGTGCCTCGATCGCCGCGTCCCTGATCGCGGCCACCGGCCGCCGGGTCGTGGCCGTCGACGACGACTTCGACCGCTCCGCCCGGGTGGCCGGCCTGGCCGTGGTCCCCGAGACGCAGCCGGCCCCGGCGTGACCGCGCGGGCCGCTGCCCGACGCCGGGGGGAGGCGCGGCCGTGCTCGCGGTGATCCTGCCGATCGGCCTCGTCGTCGGGGTCGCCCTCGGCGCGCTCGGCGGCGGCGGCTCCATCGTCACCGTCCCCGCGCTGGTCTACCTGCTGGGCCTCGATCCCCGGTCGGCGACTACCGGATCCCTCGTCATCGTGGGGGTCACCACCCTGATCGGGGTGGTGCCGCACCTGCGGGCCGGCCGGGTTCGCCCGGGGCAGGGCGTCGTGTTCGGGCTCCTCGGCGTCGGCGGCGCGTTCGCGGGCTCGCTGATGTCGGCCGCGGTGCCCCAGAACGTCCTGCTCGCAGCCTTCGCGGTCCTCATGCTCGTGGTCGCCGCGGTGATGACCCGGCGCCGTCGCGCCGCCGCACGGGCCGCCGCGCCCGGCGGTCGCGAGGCGGAGCTCCGCGAGGCCCCGATGATCTCGCTGCGCCCCTTCCGGTGCGGCTGCCAGGCGGTCGCCGTGCTGGTCGCCACGGCCACCGCGGTCGGGATGCTGACCGGGTTCTTCGGGGTGGGCGGCGGGTTCGCCGTCGTCCCCGCCCTGGTGCTCGCCCTGCGGATGCCCATGCCCGTCGCCGTCGGGACGTCGCTGGTGGTCATCACCGTGAACAGCGCGAGCTCGCTGCTGTTCCGGCTCGGCCAGGACGTCTCGCTCGACTGGGGTGTCATCGCCGCCTTCTCGGCAGCGGCCGTGGCGGGCAGCTTCCTCGGCGCCCGCATCACCTCGCGGGTGCGGCCGGACCGGCTCAACCTCGCGTTCACGGTGCTGCTGGTCGTCGTCGCGCTCTACACCGCCGTCCGCAGCATCTCCTCGTTCCTCTGACCGTTTCCCGGACCCAAGGACCCGTACATGACCCTCACCCTGCCCGCCGCACGCGGCACTGCGCCGCCACGTCGCCGGCCCGGCGCCGAGACGCGCTCGGTCGCCGGGATGGTCGCCGGCGTGCTGCTGCTGAACCTGGTCGGCTGGGGCGTGCTCCTCCTGGCCGTGGTCCCGCAGGGCCTGGAGATCGGCAGCGCCGGAGTGTTCGGCGTCGGGGTGGGCGCCACGGCGTTCCTGCTCGGCGTCCGGCACGCCTTCGACGCCGACCACCTCGCCGTCATCGACAACACGACCCGCAAGCTCGTCGGCGAGGGACGGCCCGCCGCGACCACCGGGCTCTGGTTCTCCCTGGGGCACTCCAGCGTCGTCCTCGGCCTCTCGCTGCTGCTCGCCCTGGGCCTGCGGGCCGTCGTCGGCCCGGTCTCCGGCGCGGGCTCCGGCCTGCAGCAGACCCTGGGCGCCGTGGGCGCGGTCGTCGCCGGGACGTTCCTGATCCTCGTCGGCCTGCTCAACCTCGGGTCCGTCGCCGGGATCCTCCGGGTCTTCCGGGAACTGCGCGGCGCCCCACTGGACGAGGCCGAACTCGAACGGCACCTGAACAACCGGGGCCTGCTGGCGCGGGTGCTGAGCCGGTTCACCCGCCGGGTGGGCGCGCCATGGCACCTGTACCCGGTCGGCCTGCTCATGGGTCTCGGCCTCGACACCGCCACCCAGGTCGCCCTGCTCGTGCTCGCCGGCGGCACCGCCGCCCTGACCCTGCCCTGGTACGCCATCCTCGTGCTGCCGGTGCTCTTCGCGGCCGGCATGAGCCTGTTCGACGCCGCCGACGGCGTGCTCATGGCGCGCGCCTACCGATGGGCGTTCCTCGCCCCCGTCCGCAAGGTCTACTACAACCTCGCCGTCACCCTGCTGTCCGTCGTGGTCGCGCTGGGCGTCGGAGCGATCGTGCTGCTCCAGTTCCTCGCCGAGCGCACCGGGGCCGGCGACGGGTTCCTCGGCTGGGCCGCCGGGCTGGACCTGGGCCACGTCGGCTACGCGCTCGCCGGGCTGATCCTCCTGGCCTGGGGCGTGAGCGCCGTCGTCTGGCGCCTCGGCCGGTTCGAACGGCCCCGGGACGGCGTCGCGGCGGTTCCCGCTACGACTCGCGGGGGCGCATGAGGTAGGGCTCCGGGCCGGTGGTGAACAGGGCCTGGTGCAGGAGAGCGCGCACCCGCGTGAAGGGGTGCTGGTTCCCGTCGTACGCCTCGGCCGCCTGGGCCGCCATCGCCATGGGCAGCGTGAGCAGGACGTCGTCGACCGTCACCCCCGGCCGCAGGGCGCCGGCCGCGCGAGCCCGCTCGGCCAGGGGTGCGATCGCCGCAGCCGTACGTGCCGAGAGCTCACCCAGTCCCAGGGACGTCCCTCCCGCGATCATCCGAGCCAGCCAGGGGGCTTCGAGCTGCGCGTCGAGGAGGTGATGGAAGAGCTGCTCGGCACCGTCGTCCGCGCCGGCCAGAGCGGCGGACCGTGCCTCGATCTCGGCCACGTTCTGAGCGAGGACGGCCGAGGCGAGCATCTCGCGGCTGGCGAAGTGCCGGTGGAGCGTGGTGCGGCTGACGCCCGCGGCCGCGGCGATCTCGTCGAGCGGTGTGTCGGGCCCGAGGCGCGCGAAGACGCTTCGCGCGGCGTCCAGCAGGCGCTCGCGGTTTCGCGCGGCGTCTCGCCGGGTGGGTGCGTGCGTCATGCGTCCGAGGCTACCGAGCCGTGCCCGGCGCAGGGGCGGACGGGTGTGCCGGGAGCCGGCCGGGTGCGTGCCGGGGGATCGGGACCTCGCCTCGCGGGGGCTCCCTGTGCTAGAAACGTACACGCATGTACGTTTCTGGCCCACCGGCCCGACGAAAGGTTCAGCCTTGACCGACACCACCACCACCTCCGAGCCCCGTGACCTGGGCTTTGACCCGGACGAGCTGCGCGAGAGGTACCGGCGGGAGCGTGACCGGAGGGTCCGTCCGGACGGCGCCGCTCAGTACCGGCGGGCGGCCGGGGAGTTCGGCTACTACGCCAAGGACCCGTACACCGAGCGCGTCGAGCGCGAGCCGCTGACCGACCGTGTCGAGGTGCTGGTGGTGGGCGGCGGTTTCGGCGGCCTGCTCACCGGGGCACGGCTGCGCGAGGCGGGCGTGGAGTCCCTGCGCATGATGGACGAGGCCGGTGACTTCGGTGGCACCTGGTACTGGAACCGGTATCCGGGGATCCACTGCGACATCGAGTCCTACGTCTACATGCCGCTGCTGGAGGAGACGGGGTACCTGCCGCGGTGGCGCTACGCGCCCGGGGAGGAGATCCGGCAGCACGCCGTGCGGATCGCCGAGCACTACGGCCTGTACCGGGATGCGGCCTTCCACACCCGGGTCACCGAGCTGCGGTGGGACGAGAAGGCGGGCGAGTGGGTGGTGCGGACCGATCGATCGGACGTGATGCGCGCCCGGTACGTCGTCGTCTCCTCCGGCACGCTCTCGCAGGCCAAGCTGCCCGGCATCCCGGGCATCGAGGATTTCCGCGGCCACACCTTCCACACCAGCCGCTGGGACTACGCGTACACGGGGGGTACGGCCGACGGCGGCCTGACCGGCCTCGCGGACAAGCGCGTGGCGGTGATCGGCACCGGTGCCACCGGACTTCAGGTGGTGCCCCACCTCGCCCGCGACGCCCGGCACCTCTACGTGATGCAGCGGACGCCGTCGACGGTGGACGTCCGGGACAACCGGCCCACCGACCCGGAATGGGCGGCCTCGCTGCGGCCGGGGTGGCAGCGGGAGCGGATGGAGAACTTCCTGGCGACTCTTGCGGGCGAGCCGGTCGAGGAAGACCTGATCGGGGACGGCTGGACCGGCACGGCGCGGCTGCAGCGCCAGATGATCACGGGTGCGGTGGACACGACCCTGGACCCGGCCGAGCGCGAGCGGCTGGACGAGCTGGCCGACTTCGCCACCATGAACCGGCTTCGCGCCCGGGTGGAGGAGCTCGTGGAGGACCCGGCCACCGCGGAAGCGCTCAAGCCCTGGTATCGGTACATGTGCAAGCGCCCCGGCTTCAGCGACCAGTACCTGCAGTCCTTCAACCGGCCGAACGTGACCCTGGTGGACACGGCCGATCACGGCGGCGTCACCCGGATGACCGAGGACGCGGTGGTCGTCGGCACCCACGGGTACGAGGTGGACTGTGTCATCTTCGCCACCGGCTTCGAGGTGGGCGTCTCCGGCGTGGTCTCCGGCACCCTGCCCGTCCACGGCCGGGGTGGCACGCAGTTGCTGGAGGCGTGGGCTCGCGGGCCGCGCACGCTGCACGGCTTCTCCGCGCACGGGTTCCCCAACCTGTTCCATCTCGGCAGCGTGCAGAACGCGAACTCGGTCAACTTCGTGCACATCCTGTCCGAGCAGGCCGGGCACATCGCCGCCGTCGTGGCCCGTGCCGCGAAGGACGGGGCGCGCCACGTGGAGCCCACCGTGGCAGCCCAGGACGCCTGGGCCGCCACCATCGCCGAGGAAGGGGCCGGCCGGGACAACTCCGCGTTCCTGGCCGAGTGCACGCCCGGCTACTACAACGGCGAGGGCTCCCGCAGGGGCGGGGCGCCGACGTCGTACGCCCCCGGGCCGGTCGCGTTCCACCGCGTGCTGGCGCAGTGGCGCGAGGGCGACATGAGCGACGTCCTCGTCGGCGCCGCGGAACCGGCGGACGGCTGAGCCGCGAGGGCCAGCCCACCGTGGCGGAGGCCGGGGTCCGGGCGCCCTGCTCGACGCCGCCCGCGCGGGGCGACGGCTCCGAAGGAGCCGAGGCGGCCGGCGTCGTGCCCGCGGCGGGTCACGACGTCGCGGTCCTCAGGCCGTGGCGTGGCGGGGATCCCCGGGTGCCGGACGCGCCTCGCGGTCGACATGCGAGCGGGCATGGGTGATCGCCGCGTCGAGGGTGGTGAACAGATGGCTCTCGTGGCGCAGCCGCTGGAGGGCGCCCACGTTGACCAGCAGCGTGCGGTGCCTGTCCTGCACGCCCTTGACCAGCACGGTCACCCCGCGCTGTTCGAGCTCCGTGATGAGTTCGGCCAGGGCGTTGGCCCCGGTGGCGTCGACCAGCCGGACCTGGGACAGCCGCAGGATCACCACGCGCACGTCGTCGCGTCGGCTGGCGCGGGTCACCTCGTCGAGAATGCGCCCGGACGCCCCGAAGAACATGGCGCCCTCGAGCCGGTACAGCGCGATGTGCTCGTCACCGGGACTGGCCAGGCCGGGCAGCGGGTCGCGGTGCACCGACGAGGCGCGGGCGATGTGCCGCAGCGTCAGGAAGGCGGCGACGAGCAGCCCGATCTGCACGGCCTCGATGAGGTCGAACGCGACGGTGATGATCGCGGTGACGACGAACGTCGCGGCGTCGGACCGGGTCGAGGTGAGCACCGCCCGCACGGTGGCGGCGTGCACCATCCGGAAGGACGTCACCATGAGCACCCCCGCCAGCGCGGCCAGCGGGATCCGGGACACCGGACCGGTCGCGAGGTAGATCACACCGAGAACCACCAGGGAGTGGACGACGGCGGCGAGCCGCGTGCGCCCGCCGGAGCGGACGTTGACCGCGGTGCGCGCGATGGCGCCGGTGGCGGGCATCCCGCCGAACATCCCGCTCGCCACGGAGGCGAGACCCTGGCCGACCAGTTCCCGGTCGGGCTCGTAGGGTCCGGTCCCGCCGCGGTCGGTGGGCATGGTGGCGGCGACCCGTGCGGACAGCAGGGACTCGATCGCGGCCAGCGCGGCGATGGCGATCATGGCGCCGAACACGTCGCGGACGGCGTCCGGCGTGATGCCGGGCAGGTGGGGGACCGGGAGCGCGGAGGGCAGCTGGTCGATCCGGGGTGCCGGCGCGCCGGCGAGCTCGGCCGCCACGGTGACGACGGTGACGGCGACGAGGGAGGCCGGAAGTCCCCGGCTGATCCGGGGGAGCAGGACCATGATCGCCACCACGGCCGCGACGATGCCCAGTGTCCAGAGCGTGGCCGCGTCCGGCTCCCGGACGGCGTCGGCGATCGCGACGAGTGCCGTGACGAACGTGTTGTGCCCGGCCTGTGCCGCCACCGCGAGAGCGTGCGGGATCTGCTGCAGGAAGATGATGGCGGCGATGCCGAGCGTGAAGCCCTCGACCACGGGCCAGGGGAGGTAGGTGACGACGCGGCCGAGCCGGAGGATGCCGAGCGTGAGCACGATGAGCCCGGCGCCGACGGTCACCAGGGCCACCGAGCCGAGACCGTGCCGGGCCACGATCGGCGCCAGGACCACGGCCATCGCGCCGGTGGGTCCGCTGACCTGGACGTTGGAGCCGCCGAACACCGCCGCGACGACGCCCGCGATCACCGCCGTGACCAGGCCCGCCGCCGGGCCCACACCGGAGCTGATGCCGAAGGCGAGGGCCAGCGGGAGGGCGACGACGCCGACGGTGATTCCCGCCGCGAGGTCCGCGCGGAAGGTGCGGGGCCTCAGGTCGTAGTCGGTGCGGGTGGGCAGGAGGCCGCGCAGGTCGAGCCGCGCGACGAGATCACGCGCGGTCATGCACGTGACCCGGCGTCTGCGGCGTGGGTGGCGGCCAGGACGGTCCGGGCGCTGGCACCGGGCAGTGCGGGCAGGTCGCGAGCGGCGGCGAGTTGCTGCGCGGCGCCGTCGCGGCCCGCGCTGAGGGTGGAGAGCAGGAAGGCGCGCGCGACCACGAGAAGCTCGGCGACGAGCGGTTCGGCCAGCCGGTAGTGCACGGCGTTCCCGGTCCGGGTGGCCGTGACGACGCCGGCTCGCTTGAGTACCGCGAGGTGCTGGGAGAGCTGGGACGCCTCCGCGCGGGTCACCTCGGCGAGCCGGGCCACGGCCGCGGTGTGGTCGGGTGCGGCGGCCAGGACCTCCAGCACCTGGATGCGGGTGGGGTGCCCGAGGGCCTTGAAGAGGTCTGCCTTGATCTGGTAGAGCGGCTGAGTGTCCATCGATTGGTGAGTTTAGCAATCCATCAAGTCATGTGCCCGCGGCGGGCCTCAGCCCGAGGTCCCGGCGGCGATGCCGAGCAGGTCGCGTACCGGGCCGGCCGGCGGGCGGGCGCTGCCGACCCACACCGCGGTGAAGTCCCGGCGCAGGTCCAGGCCGGACGTGGCGACCTCGCCCAGGCGGCCGGCCTCGATCTCGCCCCGTGCCGCCCGGCCGCTGACGAAGGTGGGCGGGCTCCCCGCGCGGACCGCGGCCAGGATCGCCGCCGTCGTGGTCAGCTCCACCTCGGAACCCGGCGGTCCGACGCCGAGCGCGCGGAACGCGTTCTCGACCACCTGGCGCGTCCCCGACCCGGGCTCCCGGCTGGTGAGCCGGCGCCCGGCGATCTCCCCGGCGGTCAGCGGCCTGCGGCGACGCAGCCAGGGATCACCGGGCTCCGCGACCAGGACGAGCACGTCGTGGTCGACCACGCGTGAGGCGAGACGGCCCAGGTCCGCCGGGCCCTCGATGAAGCCCACGTCCGCCAGTCCGCCGCGGACGGCGTCGAGGACGGTCTCCGAGTTGGTGGCGTGCAGGCTCGCCGTCGTGTCGCGCTCCCGCCGCAGCCTCACGAGCAGCCGGGGCAGCACGAACTCGGCCGTGGTCATGCTGGCGTAGACACGCAGCTCCCGGGAGTGCTCCTCACGCAGGGTTCGCAGGGCGAGGTCGATCTCGTCGGCCTGCTCCAGCAGCGGCCGGCTCCACTCGATCAGGAGCCGCCCGGCCGCCGTCAGCGTCGAGCCGGTCGTCGCGCGACGGATCAGGACCAGTCCGGTCTGCGCCTCGACCGTGCGCAGGCGCTCGGAGGCCGACTGCTGCGAGATCCCCGCCGCGCGGGCGGCGGCCCCGATGCTCCCCAGCCGCGCGACATCGGTGAGCAGGCGCAGGGCCGGGAGGTCGGGCAGCAGATCCATTCCGTCACCGTACCCCGGGGCCACAGGGATCTCCTGTGGCGGCACAGGGGACGGGTCACTACCGGTGAGCGCGCGCCGCACGCAGGCTGGAGCCATGACCGCCACCGCCCTGGACCGAGGGGCCACCGAGTACGCCGGGCGAGCCGGCCGCATCAGCCGGCCTCTGGCCGAGCTCGCCGGCGCGTCCCCCGTCGGCTTCATCGGACCCAACTGGTTCGCGTCCGTGATGGGAACCGGAATCATCGCCGTCGCACTGGCCGGGCTCCCCTTCCCCGTTCCGTACGCCGAGACGGCCGCGGCAGGGGTCTGGGTCCTGGCGACCGTGCTCCTCGTGGTGGTCCTGGGCGCCACCGCCGCGCACCACAGGCACCACCCCCGCGTCGCCCGCGGACACCTGGACGACCCCGTGATGTCCCACTTCTACGGCGCTCCCGCCATGGCGCTGATGACGGTCGGCGCCGGCGCGATGGTCGCCGGACACCGGCTGATCGGCACGGGGCCGGCGCTCGCGGTCGACGTCGTGCTGTGGTCGGCCGGGACGCTGCTCGGTCTCGTGACCGCGGTCCTGGTGCCGTACAAGGCGTTCACCGGTCACGAGGTGCGCCAGGACTCCGCGTTCGGCGGCTGGCTGATGCCGGTCGTGCCCCCGATGGTCAGTGCCGCCACGGGCGCGCTGCTCGTGCCCCACCTCCCGGCCGGTCAGGCCCGCGAGACGCTCCTGCTGGCCTGCTACATGTGCTTCGGGCTGACGCTGCTGGCGAGCCTCGTCGTGATCACGTTCGTCTGGAACCGGCTGCTGCACCACGGGGTCGGGGCGGCCGGTGCGGTGCCCACGGTGTGGATCGTGCTCGGCCCGCTGGGCCAGTCGGTCACCGCGGCGCACCACCTCGGTCAGCTCGCGCCCGGCGTCGTGGGCGACCCGTACGGACCCGCCCTGCGTGCGCTCACCCTCGTCTACGGGGTGCCGGTCATCGGGTTCGCGCTGCTGTGGCTCGCGCTCGCGGCGCTGATCACCCTCCGCACCGCGCGGACGCAGGATTCCGGCCTGCCCTTCAGCCTGACCTGGTGGTCGTTCACGTTCCCGGTCGGGACCGTGGTCACCGGTCTGTCGGGACTCGCGGACGTCACCGGGCTCCTGGCGTACCGGGTCGCCGCAGGCACCCTGTTCGCGCTGCTGGTCCTCGCGTGGGCCGTGGTGCTCGCGCGCACCGTGGCCGGCACGTGGTCCGGGCGTCTCCTCAGGGCGCCGGCTGCCGCTCCGGCCCCGACACCCGCTCCGACACCGGTACCGGCTTCGGTGCTCGCCCGCTGATCACGGGCGCCCGGGCCGCTGCACCCGTGGCGTCAGCGGCCCTCGTCGTAGGCGGCGCGGGCCGCGTCCACGTCGGTCATGTGCCGTTCGGCCCAGACCTTGAGCCGCCCGACCACGGCCACGAGCGACGTGCCCAGCGGGGTGATCGCGTAGTCGACGCGGACCGGGACCGACGGGGTGACGGTGCGTGTGACCAGGCCGTCCCGTTCGAGCCTGCGCAGGGTCTGGGTGAGCATCTTCTGGCTGACGCCCTCGATGCGTGACGCGAGCTCGGAGTACCGCATCGGGCTGCGCCATCCGAGCGCGACGAGCACGAGCGTGACCCACTTGTCGCCGATCGTGTCCAGCAGGCGCCGGCTCGGGCAGTCGGCGCTCAGCGCGTTGAAGCAGTCCGTATAGCGCGAACCCTCCGGATCGGCCGGACCGGCTGACTCCTCGCGCGCGACCGTCGTCGTCCCCGCCATGGCATACCTCCAGGTGCGTACCCGACTTCAAAGTGCCTACTTCCCAACGGAGAGTAGCTCTCGCACAGTAAGTGCGTCCAGGCGTGGTCCTGGACGTACCGAATGCACCTCGACCGAAGGAAGTACCCATGCGATCCCTCGTCACACGGCCGGGAGCCACCCCCTTGCTCATCGACGTCGAACCCGCTCCGGTCGGTCCCGCCGGCCTGCGGATCGAGGTCGCCGCTGCCGCGGTCAACGCCTCCGACGTGTTCCTCGCCACCGATCTGGGCCGCGCCACGTTCGGCGTCCCGGAGCGGGCCGGCCTGGGCATGGACGTCAGCGGCACGGTCACGGAGGTCGGGCAGGAGGTCACCGGGTTCGCGGTGGGCGACCGGGTCGCCGCGATGCACCACGACTTCACGGCGCCGAGCCGGACGCACGCCGAGAGCGTCGTCGTCCCCGCGGCGCACGCGGCACCGGTCCCCGACGGCCTCGACCTGATCGCCGCCGGATCGATCCCGCTGAACGCGCTCACCGCACGCCAGGGCCTCGACCTGCTCGGCCCGGCCGACGGCCGCAGCCTGCTGATCACGGGTGCGGCCGGCGGCGTCGGCGGCTACGCCACCGAGATGGCGGCCCGCGAGGGCTGGCGGGTCTCGGGGCTCGCCCGGTCCGGCGACGCGGACGTGGTCCGCGACGCCGGTGCCGTCGAACTGCTCACCACGATCCAGGCGGGCAGGTTCGACGCGCTGTTCGACGCCGCCGCGCTCCAGGGCGACGCGATCGGCGCGGTCCGCGACGGAGGTGCGTTCGTCGGCGTCCAGCCGCCCACTCCGGTCGCGCCCGAGCGCGGGATCGAGCCGGTCGACGTGTTCATCCAGCCCGACGCGGAGCGGCTCGCCGAGCTCCTCGCGCTCCACCTCGACGGCACCCTGACGGCCCGGGTCGCCGGCCAGGTGGCGCTGGCCGAGGCCGAGACCGCCTACGCCAAGGTGGCCGGGGGAGGGCAGCGCGGGCGCTGGCTCATCGTTCCCTGACCCCGGCCCGGTAGGCTCGGATGCCATGCAGCACTCCGACCCGTCCGGCGTGAGCGCGGCCACGCCGGACAGGCCGGGCGTCGCGGTGCTCGGCCCCGTCGAGGTGCTGCCCGACACCGTTCCGGTCGCGCCGAGCGGGCACCGCACCGGCGTGCTGCTCGCCGTTCTCGCGCTGGCCGCGCCGCGCCCGGTACCGGTCGCCACGCTGGTGGACACCCTCTGGGGCGAGGACCTGCCCGCCGTGCCGCGAGCGGCCCTGCAGTCGCTGGTGTCACGGCTGCGGGCGGTGGCCCCCGGAACCGTGCGCTCCGGCCCCGGCGGGTACGGGCTCGACGTGCCGACCGATCTGGACCTGGCCCGCGACGCCGCCGCGCGGGCCAGGACCCTGCTCACGTCGGCCGGGGGCGCGTCCGGCACCGATCCCGGGGCCGGGCGCGCAGCCGGGCATGACACCGAGCCCGGAACCGAGCCCGGAACCGAGGCCGCGGCCGTGCTGGACCGCGCGCTCGCGCTGTGGCGGGCGGCCCCGGGGGAGGACCTGGCAGGCCACTCGCCCGGGGTCGCCGCCGAACTCGCGGACGCCGCGCGCCGGGTGCGCACCGAACTGCTGACCCTGCGCCGCACGGCCGCCCGCAGGACCGCCGATCACGACACCCTTGCCGCGCTGGCCCGGGCGGCGCTGGAGGCGGACCCTCTCGACGAGGACGCCGCACGCGACCTCATGACCGCGCTCGTCGCCACGGGTCGTCCCGACGAGGCCGTACGGGTCTATGCCGGACTGCGGCACCAGCTCGTCGCCGAGCTCGGCACGGACCCGGCCCCGGACATCACCGCCCTGCACGACGGGCTCCTGTCCCCGGCGGGGCCCGCTCGGCGCGGCCTGCCCGCCGAGGCCACGCCGCTCCTGGGGCGGGAGGAGGACGTCGCGGCCGTCTCCGGACTCCTGCGCACCCACCGGCTGGTCACGGTGCTCGGCCCGGGCGGGCTGGGCAAGACCCGCCTGGCCCGGGAGGTGGCCCGTGCCGAGCGGCACGTGGTGATGGTCGAGCTGGCCGGAGTGCGCACCGACGACGACGTCGTGCTCGCCGTGGCGGATGGTCTGGGCGTGTCGGCGGGATCAGCCACGACACGGCTTGCCGACCGGCTGCTCGCCGGCGACCTGCACGAGCAGATCGCCGCGCGCGTCCGGGGCGCGAGCCTGCTGGTGGTCCTGGACAACTGCGAGCACGTCGCCGACGGCGCCGCGCGCTGGGCGGGCGAACTGCTCGCCGCCGGCCCGGGCGTGCGGCTCCTCGCCACCAGCCGTTCCCCGCTCCAGCTTACCGCCGAGCAGGTGTACCCGCTGGCACCGCTCGTCTCGCGCCACGGCGGCGGGACCGGGCCCGCCGTCGAGCTGTTCCGCCAGCGTGCGCGCGCCGCCCGGCCCGGCGCGTCGCTGGCCGACGACGTCGTGGCGCGCCTGTGCGACCGCCTGGACGGGCTGCCGCTGGCCATCGAACTGGCGGCCGCGCGCGTCCGCACCCTGTCCGTGGAGGAGATCGAGCGGCACCTCGACGCCCGCTTCGCGCTGCTGCGCGGCGGGGACCGCAGCGCCCCGGACCGGCACCGCACCCTGGAGGCGGTGATCGACTGGAGCTGGAACCTGCTGACGGACGGCCAGCGGGCACTGTGGCGCCGCGTCGCGGTGCTGCCCGACGGCGTCCCCGCACGGGCGGTCGCGGTGCTCGGCCGCGCCGGGACGGACACCGGGGGCGCGCCGAACGGCGGCGAGCACCTGTTCGACGTGCTCGACGACGTCGACGGGCTGGTCGCCCAGTCCCTGCTGACCGTCACGGAGCCCGACGGCGACGTGCGCTACCGGATGCTCGAGACCGTGCGGGAGTTCGGCCTGCTGCGCCTGTCCGAGGCCGGCGAGGAGGAGACGGTGCGTGAGGCCCTGTGGGCGTGGGCCCTGGGTGTCGCGGCCCGCTGCGAGGCGGACTTCCTGGGGCCGGGACAGCCCGGCGTGGTGGCCGAGCTGGCGCGGGAGAGCGACAACCTGCTGTTCGCGCTGCGCGAGGCGGCGCGGCCGGGCGCGGCGGGGCCGGCGCGCCCCGACGTCGTCGTCCGGCTGTTCGTCATGCTCGGCGGGGTGTGGATGGTCAGCGACGCCGGGGAACGGATCCTGGGTCTGGTCCCGCTGCTGAACGACGCCGTGACCGGGTGGCAGGTACCCGAGGAGCAGGCGGGCACGACGGCGCTCGCGCTGCTGCTCGCCGTGGGGGCCGCGCAGTTCCCCGGCGGCGGGAACGCTGCCCGGCCGCTGGCCCGGCTGCGGCGGCTGCTGCGGGACCACCCCGGGATCGGCGAGCGCACCCGCGTGATCGCCGAGCACGCCTTGTCGACGCCCCAGGAGGCACTGGCCGGGCTGGCCGGGCTGGGTGACCACCCGGACCCGCTGATCGGGTTCCTCGCGTGCATGGGCGTGGCTCAGGAGGCGGAGAACGCGGGCCGGATCCAGCTGGCGCTGGAGCGCTCGCTGCGGGCGTACGAACGCGGCCGCGACGTGGGCGACGTCGCCACCCGCGCCGCCGGCGCGATGTACGTGGCCTCGTGCGCCGCCGAGCAGGGCGACCTGGTCACGGCGGCGCAGTGGTCCGCCACGGCGCGTGCGCTGCTGGACGAGCTCGGGGCGCACGCCATGCAGCGGCAGCTGGACGGGATCGATCTCGCCGTGGCGCTCGAGGAGGGGGACCTGCGGCGGGCCGAGGAGGTGTGCGCACGCCTGGAGGCGGCGCGTGACGACGAGGCCGGTGGACGCGACGTCCTGGCCGCCGCGGAGTCGTACCGTGCGGAGATCTCGCTGGCACGCGGGGACGTGTCCGTGGCGTTCACCTGGTACGAGCGGGCGATCGCCGCGATCTCCGCCGGTGACGGGCCCGGGCCGCACACACCCTGGGTGATCATCCTGGGATCCGCCTACCTGGTGCGCCTGGCCGAGCACGGCCGCACCGGCGGGAGCCAGGATTCCGGTACCGCGGTGGGCGGGGAGGCCCGGGCCGCGGAGGTCCTGTCCCGGGTGATCGACGCCGTCGGCATCTACCGGCGGTGGAACACCAGGCCGATGGACCATCCGGTGGTGGGTACGGCCTGCCTGGGCGTCGGGGTGCACCGGGCGCTGGGCTCGGACGCCACCGCCGCGGCGGGCGGCGCCGCCCTGGAGCTCGTGGCCCTGGGCGAGGTCATGGGTGCTCGTCAGGACATGGTGGCGCTGCGGCACGAGCGGTTGTTCGCGCTGCTCACGCGCCGGTACGGGGACGACGCCGTGAGCGCCGCCCGTGCCGCCGCCTCGCGCATGCCGCGCGAGGACCTCCCGGCGCGCGCCCTGACGCTCCTGGAGGTCCCCGCCGACGAGGATCAGGCCTTGCGCATGTAGGCGCGCACGGCCAGCGGCGCGAGCACGACGACCACCAGTGCCGCGCCCACGAGCGTCCAGGTCACCTCGCTGGTCGCGGTGCCCGTCCCGGTCAGCTCGCGGACCGCCGTGACCAGGTGGGACACCGGGTTCACCTGGACGAACGAGCGCAGCCAGCCCGGCAGCGTGTCGGCCGGGACGAAGGCGTTGGACAGGAACGTCAGCGGGAACATGATCAGCATCGAGATGCCCTGCACCGACGACGCCGTGCGGGCGATCATCCCGACGAACGCCCAGATCCAGCTCACCGCCCAGGCGACGAACATCACCAGCAGCCCGGCGCCGACCACCGCCAGGACCCCGCCGCCGGGCCGCCACCCCATGATCAGGCCCATCACGATCGTGAGGGTCGTGGCGATGAGGTAGCGGACGGAGTCGGCGAGCAGTGCCCCGGCCAGCGGTGCGATGCGGGCGATCGGCAGCGAGCGGAACCGGTCGAAGACCCCCTTGTCCATGTCCTCGCGCAGCTGTGTCCCCGTCACGACCGAGGTCGTGATGACGGTCTGCACGAGGATGCCCGGGATGATGGTCGGCAGGTAGTCCTGCACGCTGCCGGCGATGGCGCCGCCGAAGATGTAGGTGAACATCAGCGTGAAGATGATCGGCTGCAGCGTGACGTCGAACAGCTGCTCCGGCGTGCGCCGGATCTTGACCAGACCCCGCCAGGCCATGGCCACGGACTGGCGTGCGGCCGCGGCGACGCCGCCGGCAGGCGGGGGCACGGGAGCGGAGGTGGGCGACGGCGCGGCGGGCGCGGTCGTGAGGGTCGCGGCGGTCATGCGGGCACCTGCACCTTCGGGGTCTCGTTCGGGTTCTCGGCCTCGGGGTCCTGTTGCTCGGCGGTGTGGCCGGTCAGCGTCAGGAACACCTCGTCGAGGCTCGGCCTGGACAGGCTCAGCCCGAGGATGTCCACACGGTCCTCGCGCAGCCGCAGCAGGACGTCGGCCACATGGTCGGGCGACTCCAGCGGCACGGTGAGGCGGACGCTGCCGTCCGCGTCCGGACCTCCGAGCGCGGTCCGGGCGGCGTCGTGCCCGGTGACCGCCGCCAGGGCGCGTGCGGCGGCGTCGGCCGGCGGCGCGCCGCCGGGCGGCGTGGTGGTGGGAACCGTCACCTGGAGGGCCTGGGCGCCCACCGATCGCTTGAGGTCGTCGGCGGTGCCCTCGGCCACGACCTGCCCGCGGTCGATGACCGCGATGCGGTCGGCGAGCTGGTCGGCCTCGTCGAGGTACTGCGTGGTGAGCAGCACCGTGGAGCCCTCGGCGACCAGGCGCCGGACGGTGTCCCACATCTGGTTGCGGGTGCGTGGGTCCAGGCCGGTGGTGGGCTCGTCCAGGAAGATCAGCGGTGGCCGGGCGATGAGGCTTGCGGCCAGGTCCAGACGGCGGCGCATGCCGCCGCTGAACTGCTTGAGGGGACGACGGGCGGCGTCGGACAGGCCGAACTCCTCCAGCAGTTCCACCGCCTTGGTGCGCGCGGCCCGCGTGGACAGGCCCAGCAGCCGCCCGAACAGCACGAGATTCTCCGTGGCGCTCATGTCCTCGTCCACCGACGCGTACTGGCCGGTGACGCCGATCAGGGCGCGCACCGCCTGGGGCTCGCGCACGACGTCGTGGCCCAGGACGCGGGCGGAGCCGCCGTCGGGGCGCAGAAGCGTGGCGAGCATCTTGATCGTGGTGGTCTTGCCTGCGCCGTTGGGCCCCAGCACCCCGTACACGGAGCCCGTGGGCACGGTGAGGTCGACGCCGTCGACGGCGCGGTTCCGGCCGAAGACCTTGACGAGGCCGGTGGCCTCGATCGCGTTCGTTGTCATGGCCTCAGCCTGCGGGGGCGCGCTCGCACGGTGCTGTCACGGCACTGTCACGGTGCTGTCCGGCTCCGTCACCGCAGGGCGCTGCCGCGGCCCGCGGCTGCCGGTCACGCCTCGGTGAGGGCGTCGAGCCGGCCGCGGTAGATCTCCGCCATGGCGCGCTGGTGACGGGCCAGGAAGGCGAGCTCGTCGGCGGTGTAGCCGGCGGTCAGGGAGACGACCTCGTCGACGTACGGGGAGTACAGCGCGGCACCGCGTCCGAGGCCCTCGGGATCGGGCGTGACGATGACACGGCGCCGGTCGGCGGGGTCCCGTTCGGCCGTGAGGTACCCCGCCTTCTCCAGACGGCGGATCATGCTGGTGATCGCGCCCGTGGTGAGGTGCGTCTGCCGGGCGAGCTCGCCCGCGGTGGCGCTGCCGCGCTCCATGAGGAAGTCGAGGCATTCCATGTCGGTGACCGTGAGCCCGAGCCGGGCCGCGACGGCGGTGCGGAACATCAGGGACAGGCGTGACTCGTCACGGCCGGTCGCCAGGTAGTCGTCCAGCACCGCCTCGCGGCGCCCGGCACTCACGTCGCCGGGAGCAGGGGGCGGTGCAGGCTCGGCAGAAGCTTGAGCATCACCCATTGCTGCACTCCCTTGCTGCCGGTCAGACGCCGCATCATGCCCTCGGCCAGGTCGACGGCCTTGAAGGCGTAGGGGATCATCTCGTCGCGGTAGGCGGCGAGTGCCGCGGTGATCGCGTCGGACGAGCCGCCTGCGGCGTACGCGGCGGCCAGTTTAGCGCCGAGGAGTGCGGCGTCGCGCAGGGCGGTGTTGCCGCCGTGAGCTCCGAAGGGCGGCATCGCGTGGACGGCGTCGCCCGTCGCGGCGGCGTTCGGGAGCGCCCAGGGTCCGGGCCGGCTTCCGGCCGCGAACGTGCTGAGGATCGTGGCCGCGGGGTCGCTGGTCTCGATGAGGCGACGGATGAACGGGTGGTGGTCGGCGGCGGTGGCGAGGGCGAGCTGCCGGAGGGCCACCGGGTCGTTCACGGCGGCTCCGGCGGGGATCTCGGGCCGGGGCAGGACGACGCCCCACATGATGTAGTCCTCGATGTCGGGGGCGGGTGCGCCGGGGGCGTGCCGGGCGAAGGCCTGGGCGGGTGGCCGGGCGAACTCCATGGTGGTGAAGAAGACCGCGCGCCCGGTGCGGTCGCCGAGGGCGAGGACGCCGCTGCGGTCGAGCGCGTCGGGGAGGATCCGCGTGCCGTTCTGCACCAGCGGGGTCCGTCCGTAGACGCCCGCCATCCCCGTGTCGCGAGGGGCGCCGTCGGGGGCGATCCGGTCGCGCAGCGCCGAGCCGATGCCGTCGGCGGCGATCACCGCGTCGGCGGTGACGTGCCGGCCGTTCTCGAGGCGGAGCAGGGCGCGGCCGTCGGCGGTGGGCTCGACGGCGGTCACCTCGTGGCGGTAGTGGACCCGGTCCTCCAGGCCGAGCAGGAGCACGGAGCGCAGCACCTGGCGGTCCATCTGCCGTTCGGCGTCGTCGTCGGCGTCGAAGCTGAGCTTGAAGGCCTGGCGCAGGCGCTGGTCGGTGAAGCGGAAGTAGCCGCCGGGGTTGCCGGCCGCGGAGATCGCGAGCTCGTACAGGTGCGGCGGGAGGCTGTCGCGCAGGGCGGTGAGGCCGTCGGCGTCGACGGTGATCCGGTAGCCCTGGGGGCGGGTGAAGGGGCCGGGGTCGCGCTCGTAGACGCGGACGTCGATGCCGCGCAGGCGCAGGTACTGGGCGAGGCACAGGCCTGACAGGCCCGCGCCGGCGATCGCGACGGAGGTGGTGTGGTGCGTGGAGGGCTCGGTCATGCAAGTATCTTAACCATTAAGATAAATGGACGCCAGGGCGGGGGAGCGAGCCGCCCTGCGCGGTGGTGGAATGGAACGGGGAACGGACTCTCTCGGATCCACCGCTGGAAGGAGAGGAATCATGCCCAAGGCATCCAAGACCACCGCCTCGGAACACGTCGAGGTCGAGGGCTACGAGGGGCACATGGAGAACTTCGACGGGGGCTACACCGTGGCCTTCGAGAAGTACACGGCCGACGCCGACCTCGCGGAGTTCTTCAAGGGGCTGCCCGGTGACCAGTGCCAGGCCGCTCACTGGGGATTCGTCCGGGCGGGCAAGGTCACCTTCAGGACGGCGTCCGGCGAGGAGACGTTCGAGGCCGGTGACGCCTACTTCGTCCCGCCGGGGCACACGCCCGTGCTGTACGCCGGCACCGAGGTCGTGGAGTTCAGCCCCACCGACCAGCTCCAGGCGACCCTCGACGTGGTCACCAAGAACATGGAGGCCGCCGGCTGAGTGCCGCCGGGAGGGGGCGCGCAGGCACGGGCGCGTCACGCCGGTCACCGGGGCCGCGGCGCCGCCGGCGGTGGCCCGGCAGGGTGCCGGGCCACCGCCGCGCGTCAGGCGGCGACGAACTCCAGGAGGTCCTTCGTGAACTCCTCCTCGTAGGCGCCGTGCAGGCCGTGCGGGGCTCCCTCGTACACCTTGAGGGTGGCGTCCTTGACGATCTCGGCCGTCTTGAGCGCTGCCGCGGCGATCGGCACGATCTGGTCGTCGTCACCGTGGGCGACGAGGACCGGGACGTCGATCGTCTCCAGGTCCGCGGTGTAGTCGACGGCGGAGAACTGCTCGATGCAGTCGTACGCCGGCGCCAGGCCGGCCTGCATCGACAGCCGCCAGAACTGGTCCCGCGTCCCCTGGGTGACGGTGGAGCCCTCCCGGTTGCCGCCGTAGAACGGCACCGACAGGTCCTGGTAGAACTGCGCGCGGTCGGCCAGCACCCCGGCGCGGATGTCGTCGAACGCCGACAACGGTGTGCCCTCGGGGTTCTCCTCCGTCTGCAGCATCAGCGGCGGGACGGCGCCGAGCAGCACGGCCTTGCGCACGCGTGCCGAACCGTGCCGGCCGAGGTAGTGGGCCACCTCGCCGCCGCCGGTCGAGTGGCCCACCAGGACGACGTCCCGCAGGTCCAGCGCGTCCAGCAGGGTGGCGAGGTCGTCGGCGTAGTGGTCCATGTCGTTGCCGGTGAACGTCTGGGTGGAGCGTCCGTGCCCGCGCCGGTCGTGGGCCACGCCCCGGTACCCGGCGTCGGCCACGGCCTTGAGCTGCCGGTCCCAGGCGTCGGAGTTCAGGGGCCAGCCGTGGCAGAACACGACCGGGCTGCCCGAACCCCAGTCCTTGTAGAAGATGTCGACGTCGTCGGATGTGGTGATGTACGGCATGTCAGAGACCTGCTTCCTTGATCCAGTCGATGGCGATATCGGCGACCTCGGACCAGCCGTGGTCCACGGTGAGCGAGTGCCCGCGGTCGACGAGCTCCACGAGGTCGGTCACCTCGTGGGAGTTTCGGGAGTACAGCTTGTGCGCGGTCCGGGTGAGCGAGGCGGGCACCGTGTGGTCCATGCCGCCGGCCACGAGGAGGAGGGGTCCGCGCTCGGCCGAGAAGTCGACGGCCGCCGGTGAACTCGGCACCAGGTTGGCTGCGGCGTCCTCGAAGAGCGGGCGGCCCGGTGAGGGGACCGTCCAGCGCTCGTACAGCTCGGTGCACTCGGCCTCGTCGAGCTCGTTGCCGAACCCGTAGGCGAACTCCGACGGCGTCAGGCTCACCGCGCCCCGGAAGTTCGCCGGGTTGCGCAGCGCGACGGACGCCACCCGCAGGGACGACGGCGGCAGGACGATGTTGCCGCGGACCGGGGCCGGGTCGACGGCGACCGCGGCGGCGACGTGGCGCTCGGCCAGGAGCCGCTGCACGACCAGCCCGCCGAACGAGTGGCCGACGGCGACGACCGGTTCGTCCAGGGTCGCGACGTGGTCGGCGTAGTGGCGTACCACGTCGTCGATCCCGTACCCCCCGACGCTCTCCGGGTGCGCACGGGTCTCCTCGACGGTGGGCAGGGTTCCGGGCCAGCCGGGCGCATGGGCCTCGTGCCCGGCCGCGGTGAAGTGTTCGATCCAGGGGTCCCAGGACGTGGCGTGCAGCCACAGTCCGTGGACGAAGATGACGGTGCTCATGGGTGCCTTCCGGAAGCGGATGAGGGCGTGATGCCAATCTGCTCCGGAACCGGCCCGCGACGCATCAGTCAGATGACTGCACCTGCACCTGCACCTGCACCTGCACTGCCATGCCATCTGCACCGTCGCGGGCGCGGAGCCCCGGGGCCGCCCGTGGCCCCGTTCGCGCGCTCGGTTCCCGCGGGGCGGCGTGCGACGCAGCCGTCCCCGTCGTCAGTCGCCGACCACGTCGCGCAACTGGGCCCGGCTGGTCACGCCCAGCTGTGGGAACACGCGGTACAAATGGGACGACACCGTGCGAGGCGACAGGAAGAGGCGGTCCGCGATCTCCCGGTTGGTGAGGCCCTGGGCGGCGAGCCGCACGATCTCTCGCTGCTGCGGCGTCAGCCCGGCGAGCGCCTCGTCGGCGGCGGACCCGCGGACGCCCGCGGCGCGCAGCTCCGCGGCCGCCCGGCGCTCCCAGGGTTCGGCTCCGAGACGCCGGAAGGTGTCGTGGGCCGCGATCAGAGGGGGCCGGGAGTCGGCGGAGCGTCTCCGCCGGCGCAGCCAGCTGCCGAGATCCAGTTGCACCCGGGCACGCTCGTACGGCCAGGTGGCGCCCCGGGGATCAGCCAGTGCGGCGGCGAACCGGGACTCCGCCTCGGCGTCCGCGCCCCCGGCGCGTGACGCGCCGGCGACGAGCGCGGCCGCGTGCTCGACCAGGCTCCGCAGACGCGGGGAGCCGTGCCCTGCCCGCTCCCGGAAAGCTGCCGCGACGTCGCGTGCCTCGGAGAACCGGCCGCTGCGCAGCGCCGCGGTGACCACATCGGTCATGCCGAAGAGGGACTGCTGGGGATGCACGGGGTGCCCGGTCTCGTCGACGAGCAGACGCAGGAAGTGATGCGCCCGTTCGTGGTCGCCGGCGGACAGTGCGGCCAGACCGACCGCCCACCGGGCGAGCACGGCAACCGACCGGCTCGCATCCGGGTCCAGGCCGGCCAGGGCGCGGTCGGCCAGCTCCGTGGCGAGCCGGGAGTCACCCCGCAGGGCCGCCAGGCGGGCGAGCTCGGCGTGGCAGACATGCACCACCATCTCCGTGCCGGTGTCCTCGGTCAGCCGGAGGCACTCCGCGTACGTCGCCTCTGCCTCCTGCCACCGGCCGGCATCCCGCAGCGCGGTGCCCAGCGTGCTCAGAGCCAGGGCGTCCGCCGCGCCCAGGGCCGCGCGCCCCTGGCGTTCCAGGAACGTGCGCAGCACGGTCACCGCCAGTTCGGTCCGGTCGATCGTCCAGGCGGCACCGCCGAGCTGGTTGAGCGTCACCTGGTCCAGACCGGACGGGTGGCCTGCGGCGTCCAGCGCTGCCTCGACGGCGCGAACCGAGCCCACCGGGTCGAGCGAGGCGGCCAGCCACACGGCCTGCGGGAGGAGGCCCTCGCCGCCCGGACCGTCGTCGAGTCGGTGACGGTCGAGAACGGCGGGATCGAGGACGGCGGCGCCTGGCGGCGGGTCGAGCGGGACGGGGGTGTCGTACGGGGCAGGGGCGGCCTGGATCCGGGCCAGCAGTTCGGCGCCCCCGAGCGGGGGCTCGCGGTGACCGAGGACCTGGGTGAAGCGCTGGACGACATCCCGTGCGGCCGCGACCTGCTGACGGTGCGCGATGTGCCCGGAGTAGTAGGCGGCCACCGCGGCCGGGGACAGCGCCGACCACGCGAGATCGAGAGCCCCGGTGCGGGCCGCCCGCACCGCGACCGTGGTCAGTGTGGTCACCGCCTCGCCGTGGTGCACGCCCCGGGCCGCCGCCCAGCCCTTGGCCAGGCATGCCTCCAGGGTGAGGCGCAGGTTGTCGGTCAGATCGGCGGCCCGGTCGCTCAGGCGCCCCGCCCAGGTCGCGTCTCCGGCGTAGATCGCTGCCCGTGCGGCCAGCACGTAGCGGCGGGCGGCAGCGTCGTCGTCGGTGGAGAGCCGGGCCGCGTGCTCCAGCATCCGGGCGGTCGCGGACCAGCCGCCGTGTCGCTGCGCGGCGCCCGTGGCGTGTTCGAGCTGGGACGCCATCTCCTCGGACGGGCCCAGCGCCGCCGCGGCGAGGTGCCACGCCCGCCGGTCCGGTCGCGTGGTGAGAGTGCTCGCGAGGGCGCGGTGGGCCCGACGGCGGTCGACGAAGGGCGCGGCGTCGTACAGGGCGGCCGGGGTTCCGGCATCCGACCAGGACAGCGGTACCGGGTCCGTGCCGTCCAGACGGACCAGGCCGGCTCGTTCGGCGGGTGCCCAGTCCGCGTCGGTCGCCTCCGGCAGCCCGGCGAGGAACAGCGGCAGGTCCTCCGGAGCCGCACTCGCCGCGGCGAGCAGGAGGTGCCGGGTCCGCTCCGGCAGGCCGGCGACGACCGTGCGCGGGTCCGGGCCGTCGCCCGTCCCGCGGCTCACGAGGTCCGGGGCGCCGGTCTCCCCGGCTGTCTCGCTCCGGTCGTCACCGCCCGGGCGGGAACCCGGTGACGCAGGGCCGTCGATCGGCGCTGGGACCACGGCGGTTCTCCCTCCAGGTGCAAGGGCGGCCGCCGTCGCCGTGAGGGACCCGGCGGCAGTGTTGCGGACCCCCGAAATCTACACCGCCGAGGGCTGCACCCTGCCCGTCCCGCCCGGCTCGTACCCGGCGTTCGTGACCGTCGCGGACACCGCCCACCGGAAGAGCGTGAGCGAGGAGGGCGAGTGATCGCCCGCTGGGGCGCCGGATGGTCGTGCGCGCGGTGGCGGGTGTGGTCGTTGGCCTGAATCATGGTGAGGTCCCTGCGGGCGCGAGCCCGGGACGGCCCTACCGACGATCGGATCGAAGATGCCTGCATACACGCTGCCGGACCTGCCCTACGACTACTCCGCCCTGGAACCCCACATCAGCGGTCGCATCATGGAACTGCACCACGACAAGCACCACGCGGCGTACGTGGCGGGGGCGAACGGCGCCCTGGAGGCCCTGGCCGGGGCCCGGGCGTCCGGCGACCTCGGGGCCGTCAACCTCTACGAGAAGAACCTGGCGTTCAACCTCGGCGGCCACGTCAACCACACGATCTTCTGGAACAACCTGTCCCCGGACGGGGGTGGCGAGCCCGAGGGCGAGCTGGCGGCCGCGATCACCGAGTACTTCGCCTCGTTCGACGCCTTCAAGGCGCACTTCGCCGCCGTGGCCACGGGCATCCAGGGCTCGGGCTGGTCGGTGCTCGCGTGGGACGTGGTGGGGGAGCGGCTCTCGGTGTTCCAGCTGTTCGACCAGCAGGCGAACCTGCCGGCGGGGACCGTTCCGCTGCTGATGCTCGACATGTGGGAGCACGCGTTCTACCTGGACTACCTGAACGTGAAGGCGGACTACGTCAAGGCGTTCTGGAACCTGGCGAACTGGGCGGACGTCGCGGCGCGGCTGGAGCGCGCCCGGTCCGCGACCAGCGGGCTGCTGACACCGGGGGCGTGAAGGCCCCACGGCGGGGTGCCCGCCGAGAGGCCGGCGTGCGTCCCACGGCCCGGCCTGGCACGGCAGACCGGAGCAGGTCGCGGCCGGTGTCCGCCACGGCCGGGGCTGCGGGCCCCCGCGCGCGGGGCGGGGTACCGGGATGTATCGTCCCAGACAGCTGCAACGTCTCACCGTGTCATCACCGGTGTGCACGTCATCGACCGCAGGCACAACGCGCCTGACCAGCCATTACGTCGCTGGGAGCATGCATGGCACACCTTGAGACGGAGGCGCCGGCAGGAGGGGCCGCGACACGGGTCACACTGCTGACCCTCACGGCGATGGTCGTCGGCTCCATGGTCGGGGCCGGGGTCTTCTCCCTGCCGAGCAGGTTCTCGCAGGAGACCGGGGTCGCGGGCGCTCTCATCGCCTGGGCGGTGGCCGGGACGGGCATGCTCATGCTCGCGTTCGTGTTCCAGCGGCTCGCGATCCGCAAGCCCGAGCTCGATGCCGGGGTCTACGCCTACGCCAAGGCGGGGTTCGGGGAGTACACGGGGTTCTTCTCCGCCGCGGGCTACTGGGCCAGCGCGTGCGTCGGCAACGTCACCTACTGGGTGCTCATCATGTCGACGCTGGGGCAGTGGGTGCCGGCGCTCGGCGCGGGGGACACCGTGCTCGCCATCGTGCTCTCGACGGTGGGGCTGTGGCTGTTCTTCCTGCTGGTGCGGCGCGGAGTCAAGGAGGCGACGGCGATCAACCGGATCGTGACGGTCGCCAAGGTCATTCCGATCATCGTCTTCGTCCTGCTCGCGCTGTTCGTCTTCGACCCGGCCGCCTTCGCCGAGAACTGGGGCGGAGCCGACTATGCGGGCTCCCTGTTCTCGCAGGTGCGCGGCACCATGCTGGTGACGGTCTTCGTGTTCCTCGGGGTCGAGGGAGCCAGTGTCTACTCGCGGCACGCCCGCCGCCGGGAGGACGTGGGCCGGGCGACGATCCTCGGGTTCGTGAGCGTGCTGGCGGTGTTCGCGTCCGTGACGATCGTGTCCTACGGCATCCTTCCGATGAGCGAGCTCGCCGAGCTGCACCAGCCGTCGATGGCGGGCGTGCTGGAGGCCGCCGTCGGCGAGTGGGGCACCGTGTTCGTCTCGGTCGGCCTGATCGTCTCCGTGCTCGGCGCCTACCTGGCGTGGACGCTCATGGCGGCCGAGGTGCTGTACGTCGCCGCCAAGGACCGCGACATGCCTCGCTTCCTCGCCCGCCTGACGGATCGGGACGTGCCGGTCAACGCGCTGCTGCTGAGCACGTCGCTGTCGATGGTGGTGCTGGTGCTGACGTACTTCTCGGAGGACGCCTTCGACTTCGCGCTCGACATGACCGCGGTGATGACCCTCATCCCGTTCCTGCTCGCGACGCTCTACGCGCTCAAGCTCCGCGTGACGGGCGAGACCTACGCAGGGGCGCGGGCCGCGACCCTGCGCGGAGACCTGCTGGTGGCGGTGGTCGCCACCGTCTACACGGCCTTCCTGGTCTTCGCCGCCGGCCTCTCGCTCGTGCTGGTCTCCTTCCTCTTCTACGCCCCGGCGACGATCCTCTTCCGCATGACACGTCGCGAACAGGGGCGCCGTGTCTTCGCGCCCATGGAGCTGGCCATGTTCGTGGTGGTGCTGGCCATCGCCGTGGTCGCCGTCGTCGGGCTCGCCGCCGGACGGATCTCGATCTAGCTCGTCTCCTGTCGACCATGCCAGCCGAGGAAGGATCCCCTCATGACCACCACACAGCCTGCTCCGGTCCATGGCGTCCACTCGGAGGTGGGCCGCCTGCGCAAGGTGCTGGTGTGCGCACCCGGCCTGGCCCACGAACGGCTCACCCCGACCAATTCCGACAGCCTGCTGTTCGACGACGTCATGTGGGTGGAGTCGGCGCAGCGGGACCACCTGGACTTCGTCAACAAGCTGACCAACCGCGGGGTGGAGGTCGTCGAGCTGCACGAGCTGCTCGCCCAGACCATGGCGATCCCCGAGGCACGTTCCTGGCTGCTGGACCGCAAGATCGTGCCCAACCTGGTCGGGCTGGGCCTCGTCGAGGGGGCGCGAGCCTACCTGGACACGTTGACGCCGAGCGAGCTGGCCCGCTTCCTCATCGGCGGGTTGTCCACCGCGGATCTGCCCCAGGACTACCGCACCGGATACGCGGCCCTGGCGCGCGAGTCGCCCGACGCCCGCGAGTACCTCCTGGCGCCGCTGCCCAACACCCTGTACACGCGCGACACGACGTGCTGGGTCTACGGCGGGCTCACGCTCAACCCGCTGTACTGGCCGGCCCGCACGGAGGAGACGCTGCTGATGAAGGCGATCTACTCCTTCCATCCCGACTACCGGACCTCGACCGTGTGGTGGGGCGACCCGGAGCAGGACTGGGGGCAGGCCTCGCTGGAGGGCGGCGACGTCATGCCCATCGGCAGGGGAGCCGTCCTGGTCGGTATGAGCGAGCGCACGTCGCGGCAGGCCATCACCCAGTTCGCCAAGGCCCTGTTCGACGCCGGTGCCGCGCAGCAGGTGGTCGTCGCCGGGATGCCGAAGCTGCGAGCGGCCATGCACCTCGACACCGTGTTCACGTTCGCCGACGTCGACCTCGTCACGGTCCACCCGACGATCGTCGACGGTATCCACCCCTACGTGCTGCGCCCCAGCGACAAGGCTCCGGGGATCGAGGTGACCGACGACGGCGGCACCCCCTTCGTGGACGTGGTGGCGCGCGCGATGGGGCTGCCGTCCCTGCGCGTGGTGGAGACCGCGGGCGACGCCTACGCCTCGGAGCGCCAGCAGTGGGACTCCGGCAACAACGCCGTCGCCCTCGAACCCGGCGTGGTGTTCACCTACGACCGCAACACGATGACGAACGCGGCCCTGCGCCGCGCCGGGGTCGAGGTCATCACCATCGTCGGCGCCGAGCTCGGCCGCGGGCGGGGCGGGGGACATTGCATGACCTGCCCGATCACGCGGGACGCGATCGACTGAGGCGGGCCATGGCCCCGCGCGGCGCTCAGGAGCGCTCGTCCTGCGCGTCCAGGGCTCGGGCGGCGAGGGTGAGGCGTAGGGCGATCTCGGCGTTCGTCTCGACCTGCTCGTAGCCGTCGGCACCGAGACGCACGATGACCACGCCGGTCTCCGGGGCGACCACCATCACCTGACCGAAGCGGCCCAGGGCGGCCGTCGTGCCGTCCGCCTCGTCGAGGCCCCACCATCCGCCCCGGTAGGAGAACCGGGCAACCTGCCAGTCCACGACGGGCGGGGTCTCCTTGACGGTCAGCGCGGAGGCCACCGTGTCCCGTGGGACGACCTGCCGTCCGTCCACCCGGCCGCCGTCCAGGAGGAGCTGACCCACCCGGGCCAGGTCCCGTGCGGTGAGCACCGCACCGCTCTCGTGCCAGGGAAAGCCTTCGCCGTCGACCAGCCAGCGCGCCTCGTGCTCGGCGCCGAGCTCGTCCCAGAAGGCGGGGAGGGCGTGGGCGTCCAGCGTCTCCCCGGTCGCGCGCTCGTACGCGAGCCCCAGCAGGTTCGGTGCGTAGTCGTTGTACACGAAGCTGCCCGGCGGCGCCTCGATCTGCGTCCGCGTCAGCACGGTGGAACGCAGGTCGCTCGCGTAGTAGACACGGGCGGCGTCCTGGTCGAGCCAGGGGAATCCCGCCTCGGCGTCGAACGCGACCCCGGAGCGCATGTCGAGCAGGTCCCGCAGCGTGACGGCGGTGAAGCGGGCGTCCCGCTCGGCGAGCTCGGGGACGTAGGTGGTGATCGCCTCGTCCAGGTCGATCACGCCCTCCGCCTCGGCGCGAGCCAGCAGGAGGGCCAGCAGCGACTTGCTGACGGAGAAGGCAGGGAGCGGGTCGTCGGGCGTGACGCCGTCGGCGTACCACTCGCAGATGACCTCTCCGTCGCGCACCACGACCAGCGCTCTCGCCCCGCCCGCGCGCAGGTGGAGGTCGGCGTTCCCGTCCGTGCCGAGCGCGGCCTCGACGTCCCGGCAGTCCGGATTCTCGGGCCATGCCCGTGGGCCGGAGGAGGCGGGGACCGTCACCGCGTGCTTCCACAGCACGTCGTCCGTCCCCGCGTCGCCGTGGGTCAGGACCCGGCCGGCGTACGCGAGGTCGCCGTCGCTCAGGGCCGTGGCCGCCGCGAGGAGGCCCAGGGCGAGGACCGTCACGGCCAGGACGCCGCCCAGAACGGTACGACGGCGGGGCCCGTGTGTGCTCATGCGATCACTGTAGGGAGCATTTCCGGGCGGTACGGGAAAACCGCCGGCCGGCTCAGCCGCGCGCCGGCTGGAGTTCGTCCAGGTCCCGCAGGTGCCGGATCGGGCTGCGCCAGATGATGACCGGTGCGAGGAGCATGACGAACGCGGAGGCGACGAGGACGGTGCGTGTCCCGGCCAGTCCGGCCGCCGCGCCTGCGACCAGCCCGCCGAGGGGAATCGCACCCCAGGACACGAAGCGCACCGTCGCCATCACGCGCGACAGCAGCTCGGGCGGGCTGGCGACCTGCCGGTAGGTGCGGGTCACCACGCTGCCGGGGACGACGGTCGCGGCGAACAGCAGGTTGCCCAGGGCGAAGCACACCCAGCCGAGGTATCCCACGCCGGCGGGGATCAGCAGAGCCGCGAGGAACCCGGCCACGCCGTCGTACAGCACGATCCGCGCCGAACCGAAGCGCCGCACCAGCCACGGTGTCACGGCCGCGGCGGCCAGCGCCCCGGCGCCCTCGACGGCCAGCAGCACCCCGACCAGCGCGGGAGGCGTGTCGAGCTCCCGGACGAGGTAGACCGTGAACAGGGCGAGCTGGGCACCGCACACCGCGTTCGTCACGAAGGCCCACCAGGTCGCCGGGGCCATCACGGGGTGGTGCATGACGAACCGGAACCCGTCGGCGATCTGCGATCGCATCGAGGCGGGGAGATCGCCCGCGGGCCGGCGTCGCTCGGGGAGGCGGTGCAGCAGCGCGGCGGAGGCGAGGTAGGAGACGGCGTCGGCCAACAGGGCACCCGCGGCTCCCGCGACCTGCACGAGGAGGCCGCCGAGCGAGGGGCCGCCGAGCTGGCTCGCGGCATGAGTGCCGGAGATCAAGGAGTTGCGGGCCGTGAGTTCTTCCCGGGGGACCACCGAGGGCAGGAACGTGGTGTTCGCGGCGAAGAACAGCACCTCGGCGGCGTTGAGGACCAGCGCCACCAGGACGAGGTGCCAGAAGGTCAGGTGCCCGGCCCAGGCGGCGAGCGGCACGCTGAGCAGGACCGCGGCCCGGACCAGGTCGCACGCCACCTGCACGGCTCGCAGCGGCAGGCGGTGCACGATCGCGCCGGCCGGCAGGCCCAGCACGATCCACGCGACGTACGACGCCGCGGCGAGCACGCCGGTCCGCAGCGGGCCGGCGCCCAGGACGGTCACCGCCACCAGCGGCATCGCGACGACGGTGACCGCGCTGCCCAGGTTGCTCGTGGCGGTCGCGGACCAGTAGAGCCAGAACGGGCGGGAGCCGAGCCGGTCCTGGGTGATGTCGTCCCGGGTGCTTCCGGTGGGGCCGGTGGCCCGTCCTGATGCGCGCATCCTGTCCTCCTCGATGTGAGTTCCAATTTGGAACTGACTGCCGGAAGTGTGACAGGATCGCCAGGGCATGGGCAAGCCGTGCCGAGGACGGCGCCCGGAGAGGAAGCCTTCGTGAGACGTGAGGACCTGGCCGACGCCGACTGCGGCATCGCGCAGACTCTCGGCGTGGTCGGCGACTGGCAGAGCCTGCTGGTGCTGCGCGAGGCCGCCGCCGGCGTCACCCGGTTCGAGGGATTCGACCGGGCGCTCGGGTTCAGCCGCCGGGCGCTGACCGAGCGCCTCGGCGCGCTGGTGGAGCACGGGATCCTGCGCAAGGAGGCCTACTCGGACCGTCCGCCGCGCTACGACTACGTCCTCACCCCGCGCGGCGAGTCCCTGCTTCCCGTCCTGGTCGCGCTCCAGGAGTGGGGGACGCAGCACCTGCTCGGTGACGGGGAGACCAGCGGCGCACCGGGCGACGCCGAACTCCGTCGCGTCAGCGGTCTGCTCGGGACGACACCACCCGACGTCGTCCTCGCCACCCAGGACGGCGCCACTGTGCACCTGCAAGACCCGGACCTGTGGACGGTCGCCTTCTTCTTCCCCGGCGCCTACGCGCCCGAGTCGCACTCCTACCCGCCCGGCTGGTCGGCGGTACCGGGCGCGCGGGGCTGCACCCTGGAATGCCGCTCCTACGCGACCCGGCACCAGGCGCTGCGCGATGCCGGGGCGCGGGTGCTCGGAATCAGCACGCAGCACCCCGAACAGCTCGCGGCGTTCAGCGCCTTCGCCGGGCTGCCGTACACGCTGGCGTCGGACCAGGACGGACGCGCGGCATCCGCGCTGCGGCTCCCGGTCTTCCGCGCCGGCGGATCGGACCGGCTCAAGCGGGTCACCCTCCTGCTCGACCCGGCCGGAACGGTCCGCCACGTCCAGGCTCCGGTGACCGACCCGGCCGGGGCCGTCGACGAGATGCTGGACGTGGTGTCGGCGGCGAGCGCGCGGACGCGCTGAGGAGGCGCGTGCCAGCATGTGTCACATCCTGCCTCGCGGTGGCCGCTCAATCGGATCCCGTCGGCATCCCGCAGGACCACCAGCCCCCGTCCAGCCGAACGGGGTCGGTGCAGGGCATGCCGTGCATGTCCAGGTGGGGCGTGCGGTGGGGCGAGTAGATGTAGCCCCCGGCGTCGTCGACCAGACGGGCCCACTGCGGAACGAAGATCGTCACCGTGTCCGGGTCGTCGGTCGCGTGGTGCACGTCGACGGAGCCGGTCACGGCGACGAACTCCAGGGTCGGGGGGAGCTCGGCGTACATCCCGTCGAGGTCACCGCGCGCGGCGAGCTCGACGACGTCGTCGAGGGCGGGACGCAGCGTCTGGAAGCCCTGCCGTGCGTCGTCGTGCGACAGGCCTGCTCTTCCCGGCAGCCCACCGGTGTCGGGCGGTTCAGCCGGCGGTGAGCGGCGCCTCCTGCTCGATCCGGGCGTCGAGCATGCGGACGGTCGCGTCGACCGTGGCCAGCGTCGCGGCGTCGTGCGAGACGAGCAGGGTCGCCGCGCCGGTCTCCCGCGCCAGGCCCGTCAGCAGCTCCACCACCTGGGTGCCGCGCTCGTGGTCCAGCGCCGACGTCGGCTCGTCCACCAGCAGGACCTGCGGCTCGCCGGCCAGCGCCCGCGCGATCGCGACGCGCTGGCGCTGCCCGCCGGAAAGCTGCGCGGGCCGCTTGGCGTGGTGGTCGGCCACGCCCACGGCGTCGAGCAGTTCCATGGCACGTGCGCGCAGGCTCGCCGGGCGGCGTCCGCGCAGGTGTGCCTGGAGCTCGAGCTGCTCCAGCGCGGTGAGGGAGCCCAGGAGCTGGGGCGACTGGAACACCATGCCGATGCGCTCAAGGCGCACCCGGGTGGCTTCTGCCACCGTCGTGGCGGGGGTGAACACGATCTCGCCGCCGATCCGCACCGTCCCGCTGCTCGGCCGGGTCAGTCCGGCGGCCACGGCCAGCAGGCTGGACTTGCCGGCCCCTGACGGGCCCAGCAGAGCGGTGGTCGTCCCTGCGGGCACGGCGAGGCCGACGTCGTTCACCGCGGTGAGGGTGGTGTCGCCGTCGGGGTAGGTGAGGGTGATGTTCTCCAGGTGCAGGTCCACCGGGTTCTCCTTCGGGGATCGTGGGTGTGGGGGTCGGGCTGGTCAGCGTGCGGCGAGCGCCGCGTGCGGGTCGACGCGCGTGATGCGGGCCACGGCCACACCGGCGCCGATCAGGCCGAGCAGGATCAGGGTCGCGGCCGGGGTGAGCGTCGTGGCCGTGGTGACGACGACCGGCACGGCGGCCGGCAGCAGGGAGGCGCCGGCGACCGTGAGACCGGTGCCGATCGCGACGCCTCCGGTCAGCAGCACCACGGCCTGGCCGAGCGCGTCGCGCAGGAGGTAGCCGGTGGACCCGCCGAGCGCCTTGAGGACGGCGATGTCGCCGGTGCGGCCGATGGTCCAGACGGTGAAGAACGCGCCGACCACCAGCGCGGAGATGGCGAGCAGGAAGGCCTGCATGATCGTCAGGGAGGTGTTCTCCCCGGCGAAGGACGGAACCGCCGATCGTGCCTGGGAGGTCGTGACGGTCGTGGTGCCGAGGTCGTCGTCGGCCGCGGCCAGGTCGGCGTCGTCGGCTCCTGACGTGGTCAGTGCGACGACCGTCGCGACCGGGCCCTCGGACGGGTCGGCGAGGCCGCGCGCCCCGACGGCCTGCCAGTCCTCCAGCGCCATCCACACCACCGGCGTGTGGGAGAGCGACTGGTCGGCGTCCACCGTCGCCGCGACGGTCAGCTCGTCGCCGCCGAGGGTCACCGTGTCGTCGGTGGTCACACCGAGCGCGTCGGCGGCGCCGGGGGTGAGCACGACCGTTCCGGGGCGGACGTCGCCCGCGTCCGACGGCACCAGGGCGCTGCCCTGCGCGACGCCGAACGCCGTGACCGAGGTGGTGGTGCTGTCCGACTCGGCGCGGGTGGTGGCCACGCCGAGCGGGTCGGCGGACACGACGCCCGGGATGCGTGCCCAGTCGTCCCACTGGCCGGAGGTGACGCGGGACGCGGTGAACCCTGGTGCCTCGTCGCCGGAGGGCATGGAGAACGCGACGTGGTCGGCCGGCAGGTCCGTCAGGGCCGACGTCGAGTCGCGCGCCAGGCCTGCCGTGAGGGATGCCAGGAAGGTCACGAGGAACGTGATCAGCACGATCACCACGGACATCAGGACGAAGCGGCCACGGGCATGGGTCAGATCGCGCAGGGCGACGAACACGAGGTACCTCCATACGGGGCGGAGCTGGATCGCTGGTCGGATCCGTTGCCGGACGTGTTCCAGCCTCCGCCTCGACGGGCCCGGGATCATCGGGACGCGGAGTGATCCCGCGACGCCGAAGGATGGGGCCGCGGATCATCCGTTCGGACGATGCGCGCGTTGTGAGGCTGGCTATCGTGGACGGGTGATCCGCCGCCACCCCGTCCCCTCGGCGACGCACGGGCTCATCGTGGGGCTCGACCTGCTGCTGGCGACGCTGGTGGTGGTCGCCGTCGTCCAGGCTCCGCCCGAGACCGCGCTGAGCGCGCTGCTCGTGGGCGGGGTGCTGCTCGCGATCTACGTGTGGGGGCGTGCCGTGGTGCGCACGCACGAGGGGCTCGTCGACATCCCCCGGGGCGCGTGGTGGCCCGACGCCGCCTGGATCGGCGCGCTCATGGTCAGCTGGGTGCTGCTGCTGGGGCTGTCCCCGGCGGCGCTGTGGATCGCGTTCCCCTTCATGCTCCTGCAGATGCACGTGCTCGGGCCGCATCGCGGCGTCCTGCTGGTCGCCCTGACCACGGTCGTGACGGTCGCCGACGGCCTGCTGACCCAGGCCGGGACCGGTGAGCGGTGGACGGGCTACGTGCTCGGTCCCGTGCTCGGGGCGGGGGTGGCCGTGGCCGTGGTGCTCGGCATCGAGGCGTTCCTCCGGGAGTCGCAGGACCGGCAGCGCACCGTGGACGAGCTGACCCAGGCCCGCCTCCATCTCGCGCAGGCCGAGCGTGAGCGGGCCGTCACCGACGAGCGGGCGCGCCTGGCCCGCGACATCCACGACACCCTGGCGCAGTCCCTGTCGGCGATCGAACTCCTGCTGCGTGCCGCCGAGGACGCCGTCGGGGTCGACGAGCCCAAGGCGCACGAGCTGCTGGGGCAGGCGCGATCCGCCGCGCGCGACAGCCTCGCCGAGGCCCGGCGGGTGGTGCAGGACCTCACCCCGGCCGACCTGGAACGCACGACCCTGCTGGGAGCGGTGCGGCGTGTCGCCGACCGGCTGAGCGGCCCGCGGCCCGGCAACGACCGGCCGTCCGCGCCCCTGGCGATCACCGTGCACACCAGCGGTACCCCGCGTCCCCTGCCTGTCCCCCTGGAGACCGCCCTGCTGCGCATCGCCCAGTCCGCTCTCGCCAACGTCGCCGAGCACGCCGCCGCCGCTCGCGCCCGGGTCACCCTGACCTACGAGGCCGACAGCATCACCCTTGACGTCGTCGACGACGGCACCGGCTTCGACCCCGCGGCGCCGGGAACCGGCCGCACCGGCGGGCGCGGGTTCGGCATCCCCGCCATCCGCTCACGCGTGCAGGAGCTCGGCGGGACGTTCGCGCTGGAGACCAGCCTCGGCGGTGGGACGGCACTGGCCGTCACGCTGCCGGTCCGGGCGGAGGACGAGCGATGATCGACGTCGTCCTCGCCGACGACCACCCGGTGGTCCGTGCCGGGCTGCGCGCCGTCATCGACGGCCAGCCCGACATGCGGGTCGTGCACGAGACCCCGACGGCCGAGGACCTCCTGCGCTGGCTCGACGACGGCGGCCGGGCGGACGTCATCCTCCTCGACCTGCGCTTCGGCGAGGCGCGGATGGGCGGCGCGGAGGCCACCGGGACCATCGTCCGGCGGCACGGTACGCCCGTGCTCGTGGTCACGACCTACGGCACCGACGCCGACATCCTGGCCGCCGTCGAGGCCGGCGCCACCGGCTACCTCCTCAAGGACGCCCCCACCGAGGAGCTCGCCCGCGCCATCCGCTCCGCCGCGGCGGGCGAGGTCGCACTCGGCGCCGACGTCCAGCGCCGGCTGCTCGGGCGCATGCGGGCGCCCGCGGTGACGCTCAGCGCACGCGAGCTGGAGGTCCTGCGCCTCGTCGCGGCCGGGCGCTCCAACGACGCGGTCGCCCGCGAGCTCTTCCTCTCCGTGGCCACCGTGAAGTCGCACCTGGCGCACATCAACACCAAGCTCGGCACGCAGTCGCGCACCGAGGCCGCCGCCAGAGCCCGCGACCGCGGCATGCTCTGACCGCGTGACACGATCGTCGCCATGCCACCGGAAGCCGGGCCGCCCGTCACGATCAACTTCCACCCCGACCGTCTGGTGGCGGACGGCTCCGAGACGCTCGTCGAACGGCTGGTGCGCGACGGCGTCTGGCGCTCGCAGTTCGAGACCGGCACCTCCAACGGCGGCCTGACGGCCGGTCCCGGCGGGGACCGGCGGCGGTGGGAGACGCGGCTGTTCGCGGGCAGGTACGACGACGGCCCGGCCCGCGAACGCCCCAGGTACGGCGCGCTGAACCGTCTCGGGCGTGCGGCGGGCGGCTCCCCGCGCTTCGGCTCGGCGCACCTGCGCCTGCGCCCGCACGTGCTGGAGCGCACCTCGTTCTGCTATCCCGACTCGGTGTTCGAGCCGGAGAACATCGCCGCACAGGGCGACGCGGCAGGACTGGCGCACCTGCTCGCGCTCGCGGAGGCGGACGACGCCGCCGGAACGCACGATCTCCTCGACGACTACGTCGAGGCGCACGTCCACGGCCCGGTGGTCCTGGCCGACGACGTGGCCGCCGTCGTCCTGGACCCGTGCTATCGCGGCGCCGCCGTCGAAGCGGCCGCGAGGGAGCTGTCGGCGCGGCACGGCCTCGCCGTGGAATGGCACGACGGCTTCCGCCTGCACGTCGATGACCTGGCCGCACGGCCCGGATATCGCGGTGCTCGGATCGTGGCGGTGGCGCGGGAGGTCGCCGCCGGGCACGCGCCGGACGGATGGTTGGACGGCCGGGTGGTCGGTGACGCCGTGCGGACCGGCCTCCACGACCCGCAGGACCTGAAGAAGGTGTGGCACCACGTCGCCCGCTGGGGCGCCGCCCCGGACCAGGCAGCCGGCTCGTCCCCCGGAGCCGGGAGGCCGGCGCCGCCGGCCCGCTGACGGTGGAGGCGTGGCGCGGACGTTACGCTGCGCGGCATGACGACGACAACGGTTGCTGCTGTTCCTGGTCAGGCGGTCGCGGTGCGGCTTCGGCGGCGGGTGCGGGGGTGGCTCGTGGTGTTCGTCGTCGGGCTGGCGGTCAGTGGGCTGACGGCCTTTCCGCTGGAGACCGAGGTGCGGGCGGGGCTCGACGTGTTGCACGCCTGGGGTGCCGAGCAGTGGGCTCCCGGGCTCGTGGAGTGGTTCACCCGTGTGGAGCAGGGCCTGACGGTCACGAACGACGCCTACCCCTTCATCGCCTACGGGACGGACTGGCTCGCCTTCGCCCACCTGGTGATCGCGGTGGCGTTCTGGGGGCCGCTGCGTGACCCGGTGCGGAACGTGTGGGTGGTGGACTTCGGCCTGATCGCCTGCGCCGGCGTGATCCCGCTGGCCCTGATCTGCGGCCCGGTCCGGGGCATCCCGTTCGGATGGACGCTGATCGACATGTCCTTCGGAGTGTTCGGCGCCATTCCGCTGCTCCTGGTCCGCCGCATGATCCAGCGCCTCGAGGCCCTGGAGTCGCCCGGCCTGTCGTAGACGGGTCACCGCACGGGTGCCGCGCCGACGGTCCCGTCGTACTCGGGGAGCTCGATGGCACCGGTCCGCTTGTCGATCCCGCCCATCATCGGGCCGGCGAGCGGGGTGCGCAGGAGCCAGCGCGTCACGGTCTGCCCGGTGCGGATCGCCCGGCGCGTGGCCGGCAGGAAGGCCTTGGTCCCGCCGGGCAGCGGCGCACTGTTGGCGTGCGCGTACGGGCGGACACGCTCCTCGTAGGCGGCGAAGGCCGAACGGGGGTCGCCAGGACGCCGCGCCAGCTCACCGGCCATCACGTACGCTCCCACCAGCGCGATCGTCGTGCCCATGCCCACCGAGCCGGCAGCGCACGCATCGCCGAGCAGAACCACTCGTCCGCGACGCCACGGGGTCTCGACACGGCCGTGCCGGTCGAAGTAGAAGTCCGGGGCGTCGTGCAGGGCGGCACGCACCTGCGGCACGTGCCAGCTCTCGCCGGCCAGCACCCGGTCGACGATGCGCTTCTGCTCCTCGACGTCGTGCCGGTCGTACTCCATCGGCGGGCACGCGAAGTGCACCATCGCCCGCGCGGAGTCGCGGGTCGGGTAGAGCAGCACGTTGCGCCCTCCCGTGGTGCCGTTGCCGGCCGGCATCGAGTACATGAGCTCCCAGCCGTCGAGGTCGGGCCCGCCGGACATGGTGAACACCGCGCGGTGGTACCCGCTGTCGATCAGCCGGGCCTCGGGGAACATCAGACGGCGGACGGCGGAGAACACGCCGTCCGCCCCCACCACGGCGTCGAACCGGCGGGGTGCGGACCGCGCGAAGGTCACGTCGACGCCGTCGGACCGTTCCGCCAGGCTCGTGACGGTGTCGCCGAAGACACGCTCGACCCCACCGGAGGCGACGTCGTGACCGGCGGCTGCGGCCAGGATCCGCACCAGGTCGCTGCGCAGGATCTCCAGGTCGGCGACGATCCCGCCCGAATGGCCGACCGCGTCCGCCGGCATCTCCACGCGGACGCGGCCCGCGGCGTCGACCTGCCGGATCCCCCGCACACCGGTGTGCGCGGCGCGGACCTGCCGGGTCAGGCCCATCCGGTCGATCACCTCGCGGGCCGCGCCTCGGATGTCGATGCCCTGCCCGCCGGGACGCGGGCCGGGAGCGCGCTCGACGATCGTCACGTCGATCGCATGGTGCCGCAGCCGCGCGGCAAGGGCTTCGCCGGCAACACCGGCGCCGACGACGAGGATTCGGGTCATGAGGATGCCTCCTGGTTCCGCCGAGCCCTGTCGCCCGGTTGAGTACACCGTACGAACGAGCACGCCATCGCAGCCAGCAACAGGTAGTACGGTGGTAGTGCACTACCTCGGGACGGTACCTCCGGCAGGGTGGTGCACCAGTGCACCGACCGGGAGGAGCCCGATGACCGCCGCCTACGAGCGCATCGCCGACCGCATCGAGGGGCTGATCCGCTCCGGCGACCTCGCCCCGGGCGACCGCGTGCCCTCGACCCGCCGCATCGTGGCCGACCACGGCGTCGCGATGGCGACGGCGACGCACGCGCTGTCGGAACTGCGACGGCGCGGACTGGTCGAACCCCGGCGCGGGGTCGGGACCGTCGTCGTCGGTGACGCCGCACGCCGCCGGTCCGGGACCGCCCGGGGCGGTCCACCGGCGCACGCCGTCACCACCACCGACGTCGTGCATGCCGCCGTGCGGCTGGCCGACGCCGAGGGCCTGGGCGGGCTGACGATGCGGCGCATCGCCGCGGACGTCGGCCTGCCCACGATGTCCGTCTACCGGCACGTCACCGGTCGCGACGACCTCGTCACCCGCATGCTGGACGCCGTGTACGGCCGGTTCCCGCCGCCCGAGCCGGGGCCCGGCGGCTGGCGCCAGGTCGCAGAGGCCTGCGCGCGAACGCTCTGGGCGATGTTCCAGGTCCACCCGTGGGCCGCGCACGCGATGTCGGTGACGCGGCCGCAGGCCACGCCGAACGGGATGCTGTTCACCGATGCGCTCCTGCGCGCCTTCGGCGACGCGCCGTCCGGCCGCCGGCTCGACACGGAGGCGCGCATGCACCTGACGGTCGTGCTCTTCCAGTTCGTGCGCGGGGTCGGGGTGAGCCTGGAACCCACCCTTCAGGCACGGCAGGACTCCGGCATCTCCGACGAGGAGTGGATGGAGCGCGCCAAGCCCGCGCTGCGGCGCGTGGTCGACCCGCGCCGCCACGAACATCTCGCCGAAGCGATCCGGACCGAGATCGACCTCACCCAGGACTCGCTGTTCGAGTTCGGGCTCGCACGACTGCTCGACGGCTACGAGGCCTTCCTCTAGCGGGCAGGGCCGCCCGGCCACCGCGCGCCGCGGGATCGCCTACTCGGCGACGGCCGCCACCTCACTCGCCACCTCACTCGCCACCTCACTCGTCACCTCCGCGCCGGCCTCACGGCAGGCAGGCACGTCCCGGACCAGCTCGACCAGGTGCGGCGCGGGGGAGTCCGCCGCCGACGGCGCCGTGACCACGGAAACCACCCACTCCAGGCCCACGTCCCCACGCAGCGGCACCTTGACCAGCGTCGACGCCTGCGGCTTGGCCGCGACATGCCGAGGGACGACCGCGACCCCGAGGCCGCGGGTGACCAGGTCGAGCAGCGTGTGGACGTCGTTCACCGCGAAACGCACCCGGCGGTGCACCCGGCGCGCCTCGAACGCCAGGTCGTTGAGCTGCCGCACGCCCCAGGACGGGTGGAAGTCGATGAAGCTCTCGCGCGCGAGCTCGTCGTGCCCGACCGACGTGCGAGAAGCCAGAGGATGCGCGGACGGCAGCACCGCGACCAGCGGCTCGTGCCCGAGCCGCACACCGGACAGCGACCCTGCCTGCTCCGCCCCGGCGACGAACGCGACGTCGATCCGGCGCTCGCGGATCGCGGCCAGGAGGTCGCCGGAGCCGGCCTGGAGGAACTCGACCTCGACGCGCGGGTGGCGGCGATGGAACCGTTCCAGCACTGTGGGTACGTCGACGATGCCGAGGCACTGCTCGGCGCCCACCCGCAGCTGCCCCGACAGCTCGTGGGAGAGGTGCACGACGGCGTCTCGCGCAGCGGCGGCCTGACCGAGCATGGAACGGGCGTAGGGCAGGAGCGCCGAGCCGGCCTCGGTCGGTTCGACCTTGCGGGTGGTGCGGTGGAACAGCTTGGTGCCCAGCTCCTCCTCGAGGCTGCGGATGGCGGCGGAGAGTCCCGACTGGGACACGCCGGTCAGTTCCGCGGCCCGGGTGAACTGGCGCTCCTCGGCCAGTGTGACGAGGTACGCAAGCTGTCGCAGCTCCATTGATCGATCCTTCTTCTGAGAGTCATGAGTTGGAGTTGTTGGACTTCTAGGTTACCGCTCTCTACTGTCAGGACGGGCGGTGCCGTGTCGCTCGGCCCGCAGGGCGATCCGCAGTGCGAGCACGACGACCACCCGGCCGGCCCGCGGGCCGGCCACCCCGCACGACCAACCCGTATGGCAAAGGAGACGTACCACGATGCAGACCCGCAGCATCGGTGACCAGCAGGTGGGCGCGATCGGCCTCGGCGCGATGCCGATGTCCATCGAGGGCCGCCCCGACACCACCCGGTCGATCGCCACCATCCACGCCGCGCTCGATGCGGGCGTCACCCTCATCGACACCGCCGACGCCTATCACCGCGAGGCCGACGAGGTGGGCCACAACGAGGAGCTCATCGCCACGGCGCTGCGCACCTACGGCTCGTCCACCGATGACGTCCTGGTCGCCACCAAGGGCGGCCACCTGCGCCCGGGCGACGGTTCCTGGACGCAGAACGGCGACCCCGCCTACCTCAAGCAGGCCGCGAAGGAGTCCGCCCGGCGGCTCGGCGTCGAGGCCATCGGCCTGTACCAGTTCCACCGGCCCGACCCGGCGGTCCCGTACGCCGACTCGGTCGGCGCCGTCCGCGACCTGCTCGACGAGGGCGTCATCCGGATGGCGGGCATCTCGAACGCGAACCCGGACCAGATCCGCGAGGCCAACGAGATCCTCGGCGGACGGCTGGTCTCCGTGCAGAACCAGTTCTCGCCACGCTTCCGCTCGTCGCTGCCGGAGCTGGAGCTGTGCGCCGAGCTGGGCATCGCCTTCCTGCCCTGGAGCCCGCTCGGCGGCATCGCCCTGGCCCGCTCCGGTGAGCTGGGCGCGGACTTCGCGCCCTTCGGCGAGATCGCCCGGGAACGGGGCGTGAGCCCGTTCCGGGTGGCGCTGGCCTGGGAGCTGGCGCTGGCGCCCGTCGTCGTCCCGATCCCCGGCGCCTCGCGGCCGGAGTCGATCAGGGACTCGGTCCAGGCGGCCGACCTCGTGCTGACCGACGACGAGATCGCGCGGCTGCGCGGATCCGGCGAGCGCACCGCGGAGGTGGCCCGATGAAGACCTTCACCCTTCCCGGTACGGACATCGTCGCGCCGAACGTCGTGCTCGGCCTGATGCGTATCCAGGAGAAGTCCGACGACGAGGTGCGCACCCTCGTGCACACCGCGCTCGACGAGGGCATCACCTTCGTCGACCACGCCGACGTCTACGGCTCCGAGCTGCACGGGTGCGAGCGGCGCTTCGCCGAGGCGATGCGGCTGACGCCGTCCGAGCGTGAGCGGCTGGTGATCCAGACCAAGTGCGGCATCGTGCGCGACGGGCCGTACTTCGACTTCTCCTACGAGCACATCGTGAACTCGGTCGAGGGATCGCTCCAGGCGCTCGACACGGACTACCTGGACATTCTCCTGCTGCACCGGCCCGACGCGCTGGTGGAGCCGGAGGAGGTCGCGCGAGCGTTCGACGACCTGTCGGCGGCCGGCAAGGTGCGGGCGTTCGGCGTCTCGAACCACACGCCCGGACAGATCGAGCTGCTGCGCCGGGCCGTGTCCCAGCCGATCGTCGCCAACCAGCTGCAGCTGTCGCTGCCGCATGCCGCGATCGTGGCCCAGGGCGTCGCGGCCAACATGGTGGGCCTGGACCAGTCGACCAGCCGGGACGCCGGAGTGCTCGACTACTGCCGGCTGAACGACATCACGGTCCAGGCGTGGTCGCCGTTCCAGGCGGGGTTCTTCACCGGGACGTTCCTCGGGTCCTCGCAGTTCGCGGAGCTGAACGCCGTCATCGACCGCCTCGCCGAGCGGTACGACGTCCCGCCCATCGCGATCGCGACGGGCTGGATCACGCGTCACCCGGCCGGGATGCAGGTGGTGCTCGGCACCACGACGCCCGAGCGGGTCGCGGGCGCCGCGCAGGGGTCCGAGGTGCCGCTGACGCGGGCCGAGTGGTACGAGCTGTTCCGCGCGGCGGGTCATCTCGTCCCCTGAGCTGCCCGGGGCCCGTGCCCTGGTGACGCGGGGACGGCCGTCCCGGGACGGGGGCGGCCGGCCCCGCGTCCCGGGACGCCGGCATCCGTGGCGGCAGTGGTGGGGCCGCCGTGGGTGTCCTCGGTCCCGCGGCCGAGGACCGTTGGTCCCTGGCCGGGCGGCCTGGTGGCGAGGAACGCTGGGGTGCAGGCTCGCCGTCCGAGGCGGGGAGGCACCGACCGACAGGAGCATCGCCATGGCCCACACGTGGAACGTCGTCGTCCAGCTCTTCGACGCCGACGACATCGAGACCGAGGGCACCGAGACCACGGCCCACGCCGTGCTCACGACGTCGAGCGGAACCTCGCTGGAGAGCCGCGGGACGGCCCGGCGCAACCCGGACGACCCGGAGGTCCCGGAGATCGGCGAGGAACTCGCCACGGCGCGTGCCCTGCGTGACCTGGCGGACCAGCTCCTGCGGGTGACGTCGGACGACATCTCCCAGATCGAGCACCAGTCGATCCATCTGCGCAGATGACGTCCCTGGCGCGCGCCGTAGGTGGGCCTTCGGGTGCGGCGCGTGGTGGGGAGTGGCAGGGGGATGACCGGCCGTGCCGCGCGTTCGGGGCGCGTGGCACGGCCGGTCGCATGCCGGCGTCGCATGCCGGCGTCGCATGCCGGCGTCGCATGCCGGCGGGAGACCGGATAGAGGTGCGTCAGTCCTGCAGGATGGTCCTGGACCGGGCGGGCGCGACCGGGGCGTTCACCGGAGCGCCGCCGAGCGGGACCACCTCGACGGGCGTGTCGGCGGCAGCGAGAACCGCTCGCGGCACCGGGCCGAGGCGGGCCAGGTGCCGCAGGTCCCGGTGGTGCCGGGCGACCAGCACGACGTCGGCGTCGAGCGCGGCCCGAACGAGGGCGGGGGCCGCATCCCCGGAGGGGAACGAGGTCTCCACGGCGACGTCCGGGAAGGCGGCCGACCAGTCGCGGACGAGCGCCTCCAGGCGCATCGTCTCCTCGCCGACGTGCCCGCGTGCGTGGACGACCCGCAGGACCGCGTGCTGCGTGTCGGCGGCCGAGAACGCGGTCGCGAGCAACTTCCCGGAGTAGGCGCAGGACTTGACCCCGGCGACGACGCGGCGGTACCTCAGGCCCTGCCAGTCGGCCGGGACCACCACGACGGGACCCGTCGCCCGGGCCGCGACCTCGGTGGTCACGGCACCCAGGACGGGCTTCCCGGTGTCCTCGCGCGGGAGGCGGCCCAGCACGAGGAGGCCGGCGGCCGTCGTCGTCTCGACCAGTTCCGCCGTGCGCGAGCCCCGTTCGAGCAGCCAGTCGAACGTGACGTCGGTGGCGTCGGCGCAGGTCTGCGACATGCCCGGATCCATGATCTCGTGCGACGGGCACCCGTGGTCGCTCAGCACATGGACCAGCCGCACGCCGGTGCCGCGGGCGCGTGCCTCCTGGATCGCGTAACGGATCGCTCCGGCGGTGCGGCGACCGTCGACGGCGACCACGACCCCGGGTGCGGCGCCGCTCATGACGACGTGTCCCTCGACCTGTCGTCACCTCCCGGCCCGCCCGCGGTGGCCAGGTCGTCGACGCTGCGGCGCGGTGCGTGCTCCTGTGCGGCGCTCGTGCCCAGCCGCATGAGCATCTGCGGGAACGAGTCGAGCGACAGTGCCCTGCGCAGGTCGTGGCGGGTGGTGGGGTTCTCCAGGACGGTCGTGGCGAACGACGCACGGACGAAGTACGTGGTGCCCGTCAGCAGGGCGTGCTCCAGGGCCTGACCCGCCGCCACCCAGTCCCGGGGCGAGTCACCCGGTGTCGCCAGGACGGCCATCGTCGAGCGCTGCTCGAAGTGTGCGCTGCCCTGGCCGGCGAGGAAGTGCCGGACCGGCGCGTCGTCGGAGTCCGGGACGGGACCGAGGAGCCCCTGGGGGATGCCGTCGTGCCGGTCGGCCGTGATCGCGGTCCAGGCTTCCTCCTCGGCGCGCGCGGCGGGGTCCTCGGCGGCGAGTTCCTCGGCACGGCGCACGAGACCGGTGACCTCCTGGCGCACCGGGTCGCTGGGCTGGATGAGCCGGAGCCGGGCGCCTTCCGTGTGGGCGGCCGCCTGGATGGCGGCCAGGACGTCCGTGGGCAGGGGTTCGTCGGCGAACGGCTCACGTGACGTCGACCGCCGGGTGATCGCGACCGACAGCTCGAGCTCGTCGCTGCTCGGGTCGCTGCCCGGCTCGAGGGAGACCTCGGCGACGAGGTGCTCGTCGTCCGGATCGGGCAGCACACGGGCGACCGCGACCAGCGATTCCCGGCGGGCCGCCGCCCGCGCGTTGAACAAGAACGCCCCGCAGCTGATCAGCATCTCGCGGCCCTGCGGGTCGCTGTGCCGCAGCTGCCTGGACGGATCGGCACGGAGGGTCAGCAGGCTGCCCGTGACGTCCACCTGCCAGGGCTGGGTGTTGTAGACGCTCGGCGCCCAGCTGGCCGCCTGCAGGATTCTCTCCACCCGTGCATCGACGTTGTTCATCGTTGTCTCCCTCGTCGCTGGTCCGGCAGGTACGCATCGTCACCGCACCCGCCGCGAACTGCTCGTGTGCCTACGGCTCAGAACATCACCCGGCCGTCCGGGTCGCCAGGGCAACAGGGCCTCTTCTCGGCGCCCTTCGTCCTGCCGCCCAGGGACCAAGGCCCCTGTGCGCGCGGGCGTGACCTCCCGTGGCGCACCCGGCCGGAGCGGCTCACCGCGCGATGTAGCCACCGTCGACGTAGAGCTCGGCCCCCGTGACGAAGGACGCGTCGTCGCTCGCGAGGAAGGCCGCGGCCGCCGCGATCTCCTCGGGGCGGCCCAGACGTCCCATGGGCGTCACGTCGAGCATCATGGTCTCGAAGTCGGTGCCGCGTGCCTGGTCGAGGATCGGGGTGTCGATGAAGCCCGGGTGGATCGAGTTGACACGCACCCCGTCACGGGCCCACGCGATCGCGACGTTCTTGGTCAGCGTGCGCACGGCGCCCTTGGCGGCGTGATAGGCCGGTGACGTGCCGAAGCCGCCGCTGGTGCCGAAGATCGAGCTGATGTTGACCACCGAGCCGTGGCCGGAGGACTTGAGATGCTCCGCGGCGGCCCTCGTGCCCAGGAACACCCCGGTCTGGTCCACCGAGACCGTGTGCTCGTACTGCTCCAGGGTCGTGTCCTCGATGGTGCCGAGGCCGCCGATCCCGGCGTTGTTGACCAGGACGTCGAGCCCGCCGAACTCGGCCACGGCGCGCTCCACCACGGCGGCCCACGCATCCTCGTCGGCCACGTCGTGATGCAGGAACAGGGCCCGGCCGCCCTCTCCGCGGATCTCGGCGGCGACCTTCTCGCCGGCGTCGTCCTGGACGTCGGTGACGAGCACCGCGGCCCCCTCCTCGGCGAACCGCAGGGCGATGGCCCGGCCGATGCCGCTGGCACCCCCTGTGACCAGTGCCGTCCTCTCGCGCAGTCGATCCATGGTCGTCCACTCCTCCCGGAAGTCGCGTCGTGGGTCTCGGCCGGGTCCCCGGCCCCGCGCCGGAGACCGTTCCGGCACTCCTTCGAGTCTTCGCGCGCGGGCGCCGGCCGGGCAGGGGCCGAAAGGCCCATGTGCGCGGGACCGACGGCTCTGACCCGCGGCCGACCTGCCGTCAAAGGTGGTACCAGTGAGCCGAGGAAGAGCCGAGGCGCCGTCGAGGGAGGCGAGAACGTGGTACGCGCACTGGTGATCTATGAGTCGATGTTCGGGAATACGGAGGCGCTGGCCCAGGTGATCGGAGCGGGCATCCGTGCCTCGATGCCCACCGACGTCGTCGAGGTGGGGGCCGCACCCGACGTCGTGCCCAGCGACGTGACCCTGCTCGTCGTGGGCGGTCCCACGCACGCCTTCGGCATGTCGTGGCCCTCGACCCGCCGCGACGCCGCCGGGATGACGAGCGACGTGATCTCCCGGCACCACGGCATCCGTGAATGGCTCGGTGCCCTGCCCGGATCGGTGACCGGCGCCGACGCCGCCACGTTCGACACGCGCGTGACGTCGTACATCACCGGCTCGGCGGCGCGGGCGGCCGGGCGCAGGCTGGCGCGGCTGGGCTACCGGATCGTCGTCGCTCCCGCGAGCTTCCGTGTCACCGACGTCCAGGGCCCGCTGGCCGAGGGCGAGCTCGACCGTGCCCGGCAGTGGGGCAAGACGCTGGGCACCCGGGCCACGGCGACCAGCTCCGGCGGGCTGACGTACTGACCCGCGCCGGCAGCGTGCCGGCCGAAGGAGGCGGACATGACGACGGCGCTCGCCACCCTGGACCTCGGCGTCCTGGACGCCGTCGTTCTCGACACGGACGGTGTCATCACCGACACCGCCCGGGTGCACGCCGCCGCCTGGAAGCGGGCCTTCGACGAGATCCTCGGGGACAGGGATCGTGACCGGCGCGACGGCGGACGGCGCGAAGACACCCGCACGGCGCCGTTCGACATCGGGTCGGACTACCTGCGGTTCGTCGACGGCCGGTCGCGCGCGGACGGCGCCCGCACGTTCCTCGCCTCGCGCGGGATCGTGCTGCCCGAACGGGAGGGCGCCGGCTCGCTGGAGGCCCTTCTCGACCGCAAGACCGGGTACTTCCTCGAAGAGGTCGCGGAGCACGGGGTGCGGGCCTTTCCCTCCACGGTGACGCTCCTGCGCGAGCTGAGGGATCGGGGTGCGGGCATCGCAGCGGTCTCGGCGAGCCGCAACTGCGGCGCGGTGCTGCACGCGGCGGGCGTGGACGGCCTGGTCGACGTCCGGGTCGACGGCGTCGACGCGGCGCGGCTGGACCTGCCGGGCAAGCCCGATCCGGCCCTGTTCCAGGAAGCGGCGCGGCGCCTGGCCGTCCCACCCGGCCGGTGCGCGCTGGTCGAGGACTCGCTGGTCGGCGTCGAGGCCGGCCGGCGCGGCGGGTTCGGGTCCGTGGTCGGCGTCGACCGGCAGGGCCGGCTGCGCGAGGACCTGGCCGGCCGCGGCGCGGACGTCGTGGTGCGCGACCTCGCCGAACTCACCCTGGTAGGGAGGCACCATGGAGCACGCCACCCTCTCGTATGAGGGCTTCGACCCGGAGGCCGAGGGACTGCGTGAGGCGCTGTGCACCCTCGGCAACGGATACGTGGCGACGCGGGGCGCGGCCCCGGAGTCGCCGGCCGGAGACGTGCACTATCCCGGGACCTACCTCGCCGGCTGCTACGACCGACTGACGTCCGAGGTGGACGGTCGTGAGGTGGAGAACGAGGACCTGGTCAACGCCCCGAACTGGCTGCCGCTCACCTTCCGCACGCCGGGCCAGGACTGGCTGACCCTCACCGGGAGCGAGGTGCTGGAGCACCGCCAGGAGCTTGACACCCGCCGGGGCGTCCTGGTCCGCCGCACGCGCTTCCGCGACCCGGCCGGCCGGGTGCTCGCCGTGACCCAGCGGCGGGTGGTGTCCATGCACGACCAGCATGTCGCCGCGCTGGAGACCACGTTCGTGGCGGAGAACTGGTCCGGTTCGCTGGAGGTGCGCGCGAGCCTCGACGGGCGGGTGACCAACTCGGGCGTGGCGCGGTACCGGGACCTGGACGGACGCCACCTGGTGCCCGTCGTGGAGGGGTACGACAAGGAGGAGCGCGTCGCCTGGCTGCAGGTGCGTACCGCCACGTCGCAGATCCGGATCGCGCAGGCGGCGGCGATGGTGGTCACCGGGGCGGGGCAGACACCGGCGATGACGTTCGAGCGGACCGCCGGCCAGGCCACGCTCCGGTTCCGTGCCGAGCTGACCGAGGGCGTCCCCGTCACGGTCGAGAAGCGCGTGGCGATGTACACCTCGCAGGACCGGGCCATCTCCGAGTCGCTGTACGCCGCCCGCCGGCACGCCGCCCGCCTCCCGCGCTTCGAGGAGCTCGTGGCGGAGCACGCCTTCGCCTGGGAGCGCCTGTGGCAGGTGAGCCGTGTCGCCGTCCCGGGCGAACCGCAGCGGGCCCTGGACCTGTACGTCTTCCACCTGCTGCAGACGCTGTCCGAGCACACCGCACACCTCGACGTCGGCATGCCCGCGCGCGGCCTGCACGGGGAGGCCTACCGGGGGCACGTGTTCTGGGACGAGCTGTTCGTCTTCCCGTTCCTGCTGCTGCGATTCCCCCGGACCGCCCGCTCGCTGCTGATGTACCGGTGGCGGCGCCTGCCACGGGCCCGGCGGGCGGCGGCCGACGCCGGGTACCGGGGCGCGATGTACCCGTGGCAGAGCGGCAGCGACGGCCGGGACGAGACGCCCCGGATGCACCTCAACCCGGCGTCGGGCCGGTGGATCGAGGACCACACCGACCTGCAGCGGCACGTGGGCATCGCCGTGGCGCACAACGTCTGGCAGTACTACCAGGCCACCGGCGACCTGACCTTCATGTACGACCACGGCGTGGAGATGCTCGTCGAGATCGCGCGGTTCTGGTGCAGCCTCATGACGCACGACGAGGCCGACGACCGGTACGACATCCGCGGCGTGGTGGGCCCGGACGAGTACCACGACGGCTACCCGGACGCCGAACGCCCCGGGATCGACAACAACGCCTACACCAACGTCATGGTCGCCCGGGTGCTCAGGTATGCCCTGGAGGCCCTCGACGCGCTGCCCGAGCGGGAGTCCCGCGCGCTGCGTCACCGGCTCCGGCTGGAGGAGGGGGAGACCGGCCTGTTCGACCGGATCAGCCGCCGGATGCGGGTCGTGTTCCACGGCGACGGCGTGATCAGCCAGTTCGAGGGCTACGACCGGCTCGCGGAGCTGGACTGGGCCGCCTACCGGGCGCGCTACGGCGCCATCCGGCGGCTCGACCGCATCCTGGAGGCGGAGGGCGACTCGGTCAACCGCTACCAGGCGTCCAAGCAGGCCGACGTCCTGATGCTGGTGTTCCTCCTCGGTGAGGACGGGGTGCTGGAGACGCTGGCCTCGCTCGGCTACGACTTCGACGCCGCCGCGCTGAACCGCACAGTGAACTACTACCTGGCACGTACCAGTCACGGCTCGACCCTGAGCGCCGTGGTGCACGCGTGGGTGCTGGCCAGCCGGGACCGGCGTGCCTCCTGGAGGTTCTTCCGCGAGGCTCTCGACAGCGACATCGCGGACGTGCAGGGAGGAACGACCCCCGAGGGGGTCCACCTCGGCGCGATGGCCGGGACCATCGACCTCCTCCAGCGCTGCTACACGGGCCTGGACATCACCGGCGGCGTGCTGCGGCTGGCCCCCCGCCACCCCGCGGAGCTCGGCACCCTGGACCTTCGCCTGCGCTTCAGGGACCACTGGGGCATCACCGTGAGATGCACCCACGACCGCGTGCGCATCGGCATGGCCCGCTCGCCGCAGCTGCCGCTCACGGTCGCCGTCTTCGGCCGGGAACACGTTCTGGCGCCGGGGGAGACCTGGGAGGTTCCCTCCCGTGAGGCGCCGCGGCCCCACCGGCCGCAACTACGCTGACCCCATGGACGTCCACCCCGTGATCCTCCTCGTCGGAGGCGCGCATGCCGACGAGATCGAGGCCGAGTTCCGGGCGCGCTACGACCGCGACTACCGGATCGAGTGCGTGGGATCGGCCACCGCAGCCCTGGAGGCGCTTCGCGACCTCGTGGCAGGTGACGTCCCGGTCGCCATGGTCGCCTCCGAGTACCGGCTGTCCGACAGCGACGCCGTCACGCTGCTGCACCAGGTCCCGGCCGTGGTGGCCACGGCCCGCCGTGTCGCGCTGGTGCCGGTCGCCGAGTACACGGACGCCGTGGACGGCCTGCGGGCCGCCACCCTGCGACGCGACATGGACACGTTCGTCGGCATCCCTCGCGGAGAGCGCGACGAGGAGTTCCACACGGCGCTGGTCGAGCTCCTCTCGGAGTGGGGCTGGTCGGTGTCCCGCCCCACCGTCACCGCGGTCGACGTCGTCGCCCCCGAGGGCGACCGGCAGGCAGGGGCGGTCCACGACCTGCTCGAACGCCTGGGCATCCCCAACCGCCGGCTCGACCCGCTGCACGAGGACGCGCGGGCCGTCCTGGAAGAGGCCGGCTCCGGCGCGCAGCTGCCGGTCGTGCGGGCGTACAACGGGCGGATCATCACCGGGGCGACCCCGGCGGCAGTGACGGAGGCGATCTACGGAGGGTTCGACTCGATCCCTGACGGCTCCATCGCCGACGTCGTCGTGATCGGCGCCGGGCCCGCCGGCCTCGCGGCCGCGGTCTATGCCGCGTCCGAGGGCCTGGCCACCATCGTTCTCGAACGGGACGCGATCGGGGGACAGGCCGGATCGAGCTCCATGATCCGCAACTACCTCGGGTTCCCGCGCGGCATCTCCGGGATGCGGCTGGCCCAGCGCTCCCGCGTGCAGGCGGGCCGGTTCGGCGCGCGGTTCTACACCGGCCGCGCCGCGGCACGCATCGAGCCGGGGCCGGCGGACGAACCCCGGCACCACCACGTGCACGTCGACGGCGCGCAGATGTGCGCGCGCACCGTCGTGCTGGCCACCGGGGTCGCCTACCGGCGACTCGGCGTGGAGGGGATCGACGACCTGGTCGGCGCCGGGGTGTACTACGGCGCCGCGACGTCGATGGCCCGTGAGATGGCGGACCGCGACGTGTACGTCGTGGGCGGCGGCAACTCCGCCGGGCAGGCGGCGGTGCACCTGGCCAAGTTCGCGGGGTCGGTGACGATGGTCGTCCGGCGGGCCGGCCTGGCCGAGACCATGTCGGACTACCTGGTGCGGGAGATCGAGGCGACGCCGAACATCTCGCTGCTGGCCCGCACCGTCGTGGCCGACGGCGGCGGCGACGGGTGGCTGCGATGGCTGCGGTTCCAGGACCTGGACTCGGGGTCGGTCACGCTGCGGATGGCCGAGGGGCTGTTCTGCATGCTCGGGGCCGAGCCGGACTGCTCCTGGCTGCCGGGCGGTCTCGCGCTCGACGAGCACGGGTTCGTGCTCACCGGCCGCGACACGCCGCGCGAGTCCTGGGCCGACGGATGCCCGCCCGCGAGCCTGGAGACGACGCTGCCGGGCGTCTTCGCCGTCGGCGACGTGCGTGCCGGGTCCATGAAGCGGGTCGCGTCCGCCAGCGGCGAGGGAGCCTCGGTGCTGCCGCTGGTGCACGCCCACCTGACATGGCTGAGCGAGCAGGAGTACGGCGCGCCCGTCTGACAGGACCACGGCACCGGGGCGGTCGGTCCGGGCCGTCACTCCGGGCCGGTCGGTCCGGGGCGGTCACTCCGAGCCGGTCGGTCCGGGCGGTCGGTCCGGGCGCCGGCGCGCGTACTCCAGTTCGGGGCGTCCGCGTGTCCCGTACCGGGGCGAGCGGGTGACCACGCCGCTGTCCGCGAGGAACTCCAGGTAGCGGCGCGCGGTGATGCGTGCCAGACGCAGCTCGTCGGCCACCTCGCTCGCGGACATCGCGTCGGTGCGCCGCGCCAGCAGGTCCGACACGGCGTCCAGCGTGTCCTGCGACAGGCCCTTCGGGAGGCCGGCCGCGTTGGAGGTGCGCAGGGCCGCGAACGCGGTGTCCACCTCCCGCTGGCTGAGCCGCGACACCGGGGAGCGCAGCTGCTCGAAGTAGGTGCGGTACGCCCCGAGCTTCTCGGCGAACAGCCCGAAGACGAACGGCTTGATGAGGTACTGCACGACGCCGACGGCGACCGCCCCGCGCACGACGTCGAGCTCCCGGGCGGCGGTCACCGCGATGACGTCCACCACGAGGCCCGCGGCCCGGAGCCGCCGGCACAGCACGAGACCGTGCCGGTCGGGCAGGTTCATGTCCAGCAGGAGCAGGTGGACGTCCCGGCCGGCCTCCTGGGCGTCGTGCAGCGCCCGGACGGCGTCGTTCGCGGTGTGCACCACGCCCGCCAGCTCGAACCCCTCCACCCGGCGGACGTACTCGCCGTGTGCCTCGGCGGTGCGCGGGTCGTCCTCCACCACCAGGACGCGGATCACGGGGCTCCCGCCGGGGCGGAGGGGCCCGGAGGGGCAGGCCGGGGGATCGTGACGGTGAGGACCGCGCCGCCACGGAGGCCCGCGCCGTCGGACACCTCGATCTCGCCGCCCAGGCTCTCCACGGTCTCCCGCACCAGGGTCAGGCCGTACCCGCGGCCGGCGGCCGTCGCTGCCTTGGTGCTCCAGCCCTGGCCGAAGACACGCTCTCGGTCCGCCTCGGGGATGCCGGCCCCGCTGTCGGAGACCTGGAACACCAGAGCCCCGTCGTCACCGCTCGCGAGATAGATCTCGACCCACGCCTCGTCCGGCACCCCGCGGGCCGCGGCCGCGTCGATGGCGTTGTCGATCAGGTTGCCCAGGATCGTGACGACGTCGACCGGGTCGAGCCAGTGCGTGCCGGGGGCGAGATGGGTCTCGAAGTGCATCTCCACGGCGCGTTCGCGCGCCTGGGCGGCCTTGCCCAGCACGAGTGCCGCGATGACGGGCTCCTCGATGGCCTGCACCACGCGGTCGGTGAGGCGCTGCCCCAGGGCGCTCTCGGCGGCGGCGAACCCGAGCGCCTCGTCGGTGCGGCCCAGCTCGATGAGCGTGGCGATCGTGTGCAGGCGGTTGCTGAAGTCGTGGGTCTGGGCACGTAGGGCCTCGGAGATCGTGCGCACGGAGGACAGCTCACCCGTGACCCGTTGCAGCTCGGTGCGGTCGCGCAGCGTCACGATCTCCCCGAGGTTCCCCCCGGAGTGCGTCGCGCGCTCGCGGCTGACGAGCAGCACCCGGTCGCCGACCCGCAGCGGCCCGTCCTGGGCCGGTCCGGACCTGCCTGCCACGACCTCCCGCACGGCATCGGGCAGCATGCCGTCGGCCATGGCGAAGGGGGCGGTCAGGTCCGGGATCCCGAGCAGGCGCAGCGCCTCGTCGTTGGCCAGGACCACCGTGCCGTCCTCCACCAGGAGCAGGCCCTCCTCGACGGAGTGCAGCACCGCCTCGTGCGCCGCGAACAGGCGGGCGAGCTCCTCGGAGCCCTTGCTCGCGGTGATCCGGTCCAGCCGGCGTGCGAGCAGGTACGCCGCCGCGGCACCCGCGCCGAAGGCCAGCAGCGTCCCGGTGCCCACGATCAGCAGGCGCGGCCCGATGCTGTCCCACAACTGGTCGAGCGTCACGCCGGCCGACACCATGCCCACGCCCTCGCCGTCGTCGGACACGACGGGGACGACGGCGCGTACGGACGGCCCGAGCGTGCCCTCGTAGACCTCGGTGAACGTCTCGCCTCGCAGCGCCGGTGCCGTGGTCCCGATGAACGGGCGGCCGATCTGCCGGGAGTGGCGGTGGGTGTACCGCGTCCGGTCGGTGTCCATGACCGTCAGGTAGTCGATGTCGGTGGCCGCCATGACCTGCTCCGCGTACGGCTGCAGCCGCGCCGACGCCTCGGCGACCGTGCCGTCACGGTCCGTCGTGGCGCCCGCGTGCGCCGTGGTGACCGTGTCGATCACCAGGGCCTCCGCCGCCACGGTGGCCGCCAGGTCCGTGCTCTCCTGCGCCGCGTGCGCCTCGGCGGACGAGCGGGCGTCCAGCGCCAGGAGCCCGAACACGACGAGGGCCCCGGCGAACAACAGCGCCGTGTGCACCGCGAGGAACCACCTCGCGATGCTCGCCCCTCTGCGCCGTGCCACCGGTCCATTGTGGCGCCGGTCCGGCGCTGCCCCGTGCCACGCGGCGAGAACACTATGTACGCAATAGGCCGTCCGCCCGCTCCGCGCCGCACCCTTGTCGGCGACCACACAGTGCTGTGAGAGGAGAACGTGATGGCGACGATGCCGTCCAACGGCCCGGGAACCACCGGGCGTCCCAGGCTCGACAAGAACCATTACCTGTACATCGCGGTGATCGTCGCGGTGGTGGCCGGCGTGGTCGTCGGCCTGGCCTCGCCCGAGACGGGCGTCGCGCTCAAGCCGCTCGGCACGGGCTTCGTCGCGCTGATCAAGATGATGATCTCGCCCGTGATCTTCTGCACCATCGTGCTGGGGATCGGGTCGGTCGCCAAGGCGGCGACCGTGGGGCGTGTCGGCGGCCTCGCGCTGCTCTACTTCCTGGTGATGTCCACGTTCGCGCTGTTCATCGGCCTGGTCGTGGGCAACGTGCTGCACCCGGGCGCGGGCCTGTCCGTCGCCGGCGCGAGCTACGAGGCCCAGGGCGAGGCGTCCACCACCGCCGGCTTCCTGCTCGGCATCATCCCGGCCACGCTGGTCTCGCCCCTGACCGGGGAGTCCGTGCTGCAGACGCTGTTCGTGGCGCTGCTGGTCGGGTTCGCGATCCAGAAGCTCGGTGAGCGCGGCCGTCCGGCACTCGACGCGATCCGGGTGTTCCAGACCATCGTGTTCCGGGTGCTGACGATGATCCTGTGGGTCGCGCCCATCGGCGCCTTCGGGGCCATCGCCGGTGTCGTCGGGCAGACCGGGTGGGACGCCGTACGGGCGCTGGCCGTGCTGATGGCCGGCTTCTACCTGACCTGCGTCCTGTTCATCGTCGGCGTGCTCGGCACGGTGCTCTGGTTCGCGGCGCGCGTGAACATCTTCTCGCTCATGAGGTACCTCGCCCGCGAGTACCTGCTGATCGTGTCCACCTCGTCGTCCGAGGCGGCGCTGCCGCGCCTGATCGCGAAGATGGAGCACCTCGGCGTGTCGCGGCCCGTGGTCGGCATCACCGTGCCCACCGGGTACTCGTTCAATCTCGACGGGACCGCGATCTACCTGACCATGGCCTCCCTCTTCGTCGCCTCCGCGCTGGGGACGCCCCTGACCGTGCCGGAGCAGATCGGCATGCTCGCCTTCATGATCATCGCGTCCAAGGGCGCGGCGGGCGTCACCGGCGCGGGGCTCGCGACCCTCGCGGGCGGTCTGCAGACCTACCGCCCCGACCTCGTCGACGGCGTCGGGATCATCGTCGGCATCGACCGCTTCATGTCCGAGGCCCGTGCCCTGACGAACTTCACGGGCAACGCGGTGGCGACCGTGGTGATCGGGACGTGGACCCGCGAGGTGGACCGGGAGCGGATGGAGGCCGTGCTGCGCGGCGGGGTTCCGTTCGACGAGCGGGCGGTCGGGGACGTCCACGGGGCAGCGGCCGACGACGGTGGAGCACCGGCGGCTCCACGGGAGAACGGGGACGGTGCGGAGGGCGACGGTCGCGCCCGCGAGCGGAGTCCGGAGCCGACGTCGGTCTGACGCCCCTCGCCCTGCCTCCGCCGCGCCGACGGGGGCTGGACCGAGGTCGCCTCCAGGGACGGTCGTGTCAGTGGTTCGGCACGGCCGTCCCGGTGCGCACCTGACCTGCCCGGTGGTGTGAGGGCCGCCCGGGACCTGTCCGCGAGGCGGCGGGACGACCGGGCGGTGGTCCCTACACCTCGACGCTCTCACCGGGGGAGAGCCGCCGGATGTCGGTACCCGCCCGCCGGGCCTCCATGGCCAGGACGTCGTCCAGGACCTTCAGCCCCCAATCGTTGACCAGGCCGTCGTGGATGGCGTAGGCGCGCCGTGGACCGATCCGGCGCAGGTGGTCGACCATGGCGGGCACGGTCAGCCACGGGGCCTGGCCGGGCAGCAGCAGCGTCGGTGCCTCGACCTCCGTCAGTGCGTCGCCGGGGTGGAAGACCTCCCCGTCGACCAGGAACCCGACGTTGTCGATCGGCGGCGCGTCCGGGTGGCTGTAGTGATGCCTGCTGCCGGCCACCGACACCTGGAAGCCTGCCACGGAGAACGTGTCGCCGTCGTGGACCACGTGCACGTCCAGGCCGGACCCGTCCAGCTGCCGGGCGACACCGTCGCACGTGTGGACGGACACGCCGGTGCCGCGCAGCCGTTCCGGGTCGAAGTGATCGAAGTGCTGGTGGGTGACGAGGACGGCCTGCGCCCCGGCCAGGGCCTCCGGCTCCGGGGTCAGCGCGCCCGGGTCGATGACGACGGCCCGGCCGTCCCGCTCCAGACGCACGCAGGCGTGCCCGAACTTGGTGAGCTTCATGGCGTTCACCCTGCCGCAGCACCAGCGCCGGAGGCACTTCCGTACGCGGTCAGCCGAAAGGCGGGGCTCACCGGCTGCGGCCGCCGGAACCGGTCCCAAACCGCCCGCACACGGCCTGGGCTGTGGTGTGGCCCGGAGTGATTTCGCAGGTCACCCAACCTCCCGTCGGCTCCGGTGCGTCTAGGTGGTGTGGCGTCGCAGAGGCGGCGCCCGCGATCCGGACGGGAGACGACATGCGCAGGAGAGCAAGTGCGGCGGTGATCGCGGCGGCGATCGCCCTGGGCGGCGGGACGTGGGCGACCGCCGTCCCGCAGGACACGCCGGTGCCGGGTCAGGAGCAGGGCGGGCAGGCGCCCGGCGTGCCCGGGCGGCCCGTGACCGTCACGCTGCTGACGGGCGATGTGGTCACGGTGCGGACCGCGGCCGACGGCCCGGCGACGGTGTCGGTGCGGCCCGGCCCGGGGCGTGAGCACATGGCCTTCTTCCAGCGTCGCGAGGGGGAGCACCTCTACGTCATCCCGCGCGACGTCGCGCCGCTGGTGCCGGGCCGGCTGGACCGCGCGCTGTTCGACGTGACCGGCCTGGTGGAGGCCGGCTACGACGACGCGTCACGGGACTCGCTGCCGGTGATCGTCCAGACCGCTTCGGCTGCCGCCGAGGGACCGGACGGTACCCCGCACGGCGGCACCCGGGCCGCGGCGGCGGTCCCGCAGGACTGGGCGGCTTCGGGTATCACACCTGACAAGGACCTGGACTCGGTGGGGGCGGTGGCCGACCGCCTGCCCCGGGGCCGGGCGGGGAAGCTCCTCGACGCCCTCGCCCCGGTCGAGGCGCCGGCCACCGGCAACCGGGTGCGGCAGACCGAGGACCTCGGGAGCATCGGGTACGTCTGGTTGGACCGGCCGGTCCGGGCCACGGACGCGGACTCGATGCCGCAGATCGGAGCGCCCGAGGCGTGGGACGACGGGCTCACCGGCGAGGGAGTCACCGTCGCCGTGCTCGACTCGGGTATCGACGCGACGCACCCCGACCTCGACGACGTGGTGGTCGGCGCGCGGGACTTCACGGGATCGGGCCGGGTGACGGACGGCGCCGGTCACGGCACGCACGTCGCGTCGATCCTCGTCGGGTCGGGCGAGGCGTCCGACGGCGTGAACCAGGGCGTGGCGCCCGGCGCCGACCTGCTGGTCGGCAAGGTGCTGGACGACGACGGCTACGGCGAGCTGTCGGGCGTCATCGACGGCATGGAGTGGGCGGCCGCCGAGGGGGCCGACGTCGTGAACCTGTCTCTGGGCAGCCTCTACTTCGAGGAGCCGTCCCCGGACGCCGTGGCGGTGGACGCGCTGACCGAGGAGTACGGGACGCTGTTCGTCGTGGCCGCGGGCAACGACGGGTACCTCGGGTACGGCTCCGTGGGCGCGCCGGGCATCGCGGCGTCGGCTCTCACGGTGGGTGCCGTGGACGACTCCGACACCGTCACCGCCTACTCCAGCCGAGGCGGTGGCGCGGCGGGACGGCTCAAGCCCGACGTCGTCGCGCCGGGTGACGGGATCGTCGCCGCGCGGGCCGCGGGCACCTCGGCGGGCGAGGTCGTCGACGACCTGCACGTCGCGCTGAGCGGCACCTCCATGGCCACCCCGCACGTCGCGGGCGCGGCCGCGCTGCTCAGGCAGGCCCGGCCCGGCCTCGACGCGGCAGCGCTCAAGGCCGCGCTGATGGGGTCGGCCGAGCCGACGGGCGCCGACGTCTGGTCCGAGGGCGCGGGGCGGATCACGATCCCGGGCGCCATCGCGCAGCAGGTCACCGCGGCCCCGGCGAGCGTGTCTGCCGGGATCTTCACCTGGCCGCACGACGGCGCGACGGCGACCAGCGCGGTGACCTACACGAACGCGGGCTCCGAGGACGTCACGCTCGACCTTGCCGCCCACGTCACCGACTCGGAGGGCACCCCGGCGGACGACGCGATCACGTTGTCCGCCGACACGCTCCTCGTACCAGGAGGCGGGTCCGCGTCGGTCGACGTGACCGTGGCCGACGGCCCCGGTGCGATCGGCGCGATCGGGGGGAACATCGTCGCCACCGGTGCGGGCGGGCAGACCGTGCGCACCCCGGTCGGCTGGGTGAAGGAGCGCGAGTACGTGAACCTGACCGTCCGTGCCGTCGACCGGGACGGGGAACCCGTCACGGCCGACACCTGGGGCGCCGCGATCAGGCTCGACCCCGAGAACGGCGAGATCTTCGGCACGTACCTCTCGTTCGAGGACGGCGTCGCCACGGCGCGCGTGATCCCCGGCGTGTACAGCGCGATGGCCTACGCCGAGACGTTCGGCGAGGACGGTGAGGTCACCGACGCGCTGTTCCTGTCCGGCGGCGAGGTCGACGCGACCGCCGACGTGGAGGTGCTGCTGGACGGGACGACGGCGCAGGAGATCACCACCGCGACGCACCGTCCTGCCGAACTCGCCACGCTCGGGATCGACGTGGACGTCGAGGACGCGGCGGAGGCGGCCTCCGCGGGCGTCAACGCGAGCTACGGACCGGGCACGCACGTCGCGCTGACCCCGGTCCCGGCGGCGACCCACGGTGACTACGACACCCTCGTCCAGGCGACGCTGCTGGCGCCGACCACCGGGGAGGAGGTCGCGGCCTACCGGTACGACCTCGCGCACCACAGCGAGGGCATCGAGGTGCCCGAGCTGCGCGGCAACCCCCGTACCACCGTCGCGGTCGACACCTCCTACGGCGCGTCGGTCGGTGACACGCACCTCGCCCAGCGCCTGTACTGGCACCCCGGGAACATCGTGGTCGGCAGCGCCGTGGAGCAGGTACCCGCCGGCACGCGACGCACCGAGTACGTGACGGCGGGGCCCGGCGAGTGGCTGCTGCGGTCCGAGATCCAGGAGGACGGCGCGGGCGTGGTGCTCGCGGAGGCCGACCGGAGGTCCTGGGGCGAGCCCGGCCGCGCCGGGCAAGGGCTGGCCACCGGCGCGCTGGCCCCGGGCATCTCGCCGATCACGCCGGCCGTGCAACGGGGCGGAGTCCTCTGGCTCGCCCCGTCGACCCGCGTCGACGACGACGGCGGCGTGCTGTGGGGCTCGGATGCCGTGGAGCGCCTGCGCGTCTGGCAGGACGGCGAGCTGATCGACGACGCCGAGCAGCCCTACGCCTTCCCGACAGTGCCCGAGGGCGGCGCGGACTACCGGATGCTGCTGGAGAGCACGCCCGACGACCCCGCCTACCGGCTCGCCACGAGCGTGACCGGCGAGTGGGAGTTCCACGCGCGGTCCGACGTCTCCGGCCAGGCGCGCCCGCCCCTGCTGGACACCACGTGGTGCGTGCGCGGGCTCGACCCGTCCGGCATCGCGCCGGCGAGGACCTGGGTGCGCCTCGACGTGGGCTACCAGGACGGCGCGTACGACACGTCGCGGATCGAGGACGCCCGCCTGTGGTGGTCGGCCGACGACGGCGAGACGTGGCACCGGGCCACGGCTCGGAGGACTGGCGACGGCGTGTTCGACGCGCGGGTCGACGCGCCGCCCGGCACCGAGCACGTCTCGCTCAAGGTCGAGGCGTGGGACGCGGCGGGTGCCTCGGTGACGAAGACCGTCGTGCGGGCGTACGCGGTCGGCTGAGCAGCAGCGGGGCGGTGGGTTCGTGGCGAGTCCGGCCACGGGCCCACCGCCCGTCCCGTCCGGGGCGGCCTCAGCGGGGGAGCGGATCCGTGGAGCGTGCCACGGACGCCGCCGGGGCCGGCAGGCGGAAGATCGCGACGATGTTGAAGTTCTGGCTCCGCGACGGCAAGGTCGCGCGCGTCGTGATCGAGTGACGAGGGCCCGTGCCGCGCGCCCGCGCGGCACGGGCCCTCGCCCGTCACGGGGTCAGACGACCGCGCCCAGCAGCAGGACCACGAGCAGGGCGACCACCGACAGCACCGACTCCATCAGGGTCCACGTCCGGAACGTCTGGCCCACCGTCATACCGAAGTACTCCTTGACGAGCCAGAACCCGGCGTCGTTCACGTGGGACAGGAACACCGATCCGGCGCCGACCGCCAGGACCAGCAGTGCCGCGTGAGCGGGGTCGAGCCCCGCGGCCAGCGGTGCCATGATGCCTGCGGCGGTGATCGTGGCGACGGTCGCCGAGCCGGTGGCGATGCGGATGAGCACCGCCACGAGCCACCCCGCCAGGAGCGGCGTGATGCCGGCGTCGGCGATGCCGGACGCGATCACCTGACCGACCCCGGAGTCCACCAGCGTCTGCTTGAAGCCGCCGCCGGCGCCGACGATGAGCAGGATGCCCGCGATCGGGGCGAAGGAGGAGCCCACGAGGTTGCCGACCTGCTCGCGCGTGCGGCCCAGCGCCGTGCCGAACGCGACGAGAGCGAACAGCGAGGTGAGCAGCAGGGCGACCAGCGGCTCGCCGAGGAACTCCAGCACGCGCCCGTAGCCGGTCTCCGTGGTGCCGGACATCTCCACGACCGAGCGTGCCAGCATCAGCACCACGGGCAGCAGCACCACCAGCACGGAGATGCCGAACGAGGGCTTGCGCAGGGAGGCGACGCCGTCCCCGGCGGTGGATCCCGACGGCGTGTCGGTCCCCGCGGCGCCGGCCCCCGCGCCGGTGGCGCCCAGCACGGACACGGGCGGGTCGAGCCGCACCTGGCGGGCCAGGGGTACGGCCAGCAGCGGACCGGCGACGATCACGGTCGGGATCGCCACCAGCAGGCCCAGCCCGAGCGTGAGGCCGAGGTCCGCACCGAGGGCGTCGATGGCCAGCAGCGGGCCGGGGTGCGGGGGAACCAGGCCGTGCAGGGCGGAGAGCCCGGCCAGTGCCGGGATGCCGACCAGGATCGGGTTGGCGCGCAGGCGGCGCGCCACGATCATCACGACCGGGATCAGCAGCACGACGCCGACCTCGAAGAACAGCGGGATGCCGATCACGAACGCGACCAGCGCCATGGCCCACGGCAGGCGCCGGGCCGGGGTGCGGTCGAGCACGGTGTCGACGATGCGGTCCGCGCCGCCGGAGTCGATGAGCAGCTTGCCGATGATCGCCCCGAGCGCGATCAGGACGCCGACCCCGGCCACGGTGCCGCCGAGCCCGGCGGTGAAGCTGGAGAACGCGTCGACGAGGTCGGTTCCCGCCGCGAGGGCGAGGACGCCGGAGCCCAGCACGAGGGCCAGGAACGGGTGCATCTTGAGCCCGACGACGAGTCCCACGATGACGGCGATGCCGAGCACGGCGGCCACGACGAGTTGTGTGGTCGATGCGGTGGGCGCCGCGGCGTCCGCGGCGGCGAGCAGGGGTGTGGTGGCGTGAAGCATCAGCGGTCCTTCGTCGCGCCGAGGAGGCGCTGGATCTCGTCGACGATCTCGGCCGGGCGGGGCGTCACGTCGACGCTGATCCCGGGCTCGTCGTCCTGCAGGGGTTCCAGCGTGGCGAGCTGGCTGTCGAGCATGGTGGGTTTCATGAAGTGGCCGGCGCGGCCCTGGATGCGTGTCCGCAGCAGCTCGTAGGAGCCGGTCAGGTGCACGAACCGCACGTCGTCGCCGGACGGGGGCCGGCCCGCGGTGCGCAGGAGGTCGCGGTACTCGCGGCGCAGGGCGCTGCACGGGACGACGGCGGTGCGCCCCGCGTCGAGCTCCTTGGCCAGCCAGTCGCGGATGCCCTGCAGCCAGGGGCGGCGGTCGTCGTCGTCCAGCGGGTGGCCCGCCGCCATCTTGGCGACGTTCTCCGGGGAGTGGAAGTCGTCCCCCTCGGCGAAGGAGGCGCCCAGCCGGCCGGCCAGGAGCGCGGCGACCGTCGTCTTGCCCGACCCTGCCACGCCCATCACGACGACGGCCTGCGCGCGGGTGCCGGGGCGACCGGGCTCTTCCGTGCGCGACGCCGCCGAGGTGCCCTCGGTCGCGGAAGCGTCGCGGCCGTGGTCATGGCCTTGGTCGTGGCCGTGAGGCGTGTCGGCGCCGGCGGGTGCTGCCGGGCCGTCGCGGAGGTCCGCGTCCTTCGCGCCGTCCTTCGCTCCGGCCTGTGCCGCTGGGTCTCGTGCTGCTCTTCCGACTCGTGTGTCCGAGAACATCGCTGTCTCGGTGACTTCGGTGTCCATACGCCCATCATGGACCATTGGTGAGCTCAATAGCAGGTGAATCATGTCACCATTACTGCGGGCGGCGTGGCTCCTGGACCGCCCGACCATCCGGCACGCCGACGGGCACGGGCCGCTAGGCTGGGCAGATGCCCTCCGCGCTCCGCAGTCCGGTGCTGGACACCCTGGGCCGCCGTATCACCGGCGGTGACCTCCCGGCGGGCGCGGTCCTGACGCTCGACGGGATCGGCTCCGAGTTCGGGGTGTCGCGCACGGTTGCCCGTGAGGCGATGCGCATCCTCGAAGGGCTGGGACTCGTGCGCTCCGGGCCGCGTGTCGGCATCGTCGTGCTGAGCCACGACGAGTGGAACGTGCTGGACTCGCGCGTGATCGCCTGGCGGCTCGACGGACCGGGCCGCATCGCCCAGCTGCGTTCGCTCACCGAACTGCGCCAGGCCGTGGAACCGGTCGCGGCCGCCTGTGCCGCACGGGGTGCCACCGCGGCGGTCCGCGACGAACTGGTCGCGATCGCACGCCGGATGCGCACCCTGGGGGAAGCCGGCGAGGGGGACCGCGAGGAGTTCCTCGCGCTCGACATCCGGATGCACGAACTGCTGCTGCGCTCCGGCGGCAACGAGATGTTCGCCGCCCTGACGGGCGTGGTGTCCATCGTCCTGACCGGACGCACCCACCTCGGGCTCATGCCCGTGCGCCCCGAGCCCGAGGCGCTGGACGCGCACGAGGCCGTCGCGAACGCCGTGGCCGCGGGCGACCCGGAGGCCGCCGAGGCGGCGATGGCGCGGATCGTGCGAGAGGTGCGTGGAGCGCTCGACACCCCGGCCGGCAGACGGTGAGCCCGGGCGTTCACGGACTGACCGCGACCTCCCCGGCGGAACGCTGGGAGGAGGGGATGCCGCTCGGCAACGGCAATCTCGGCGCGATGGTGCTCGGTGACGCGCACACGGCCCGGCTCGTCGTCAACGACGACACCGCATGGTCGGGCAGCCCGGCGTCCGGGGACGAGCCCGGCGCACCCGACCCGGCGCAGGCCGCGGCCGTGCTGGCCGGTGCGCGGAAACTGATCGGCGACGGCGACCATGTCGCGGCCGGGCAGCTCCTGCGCCGCCTCCAGCACAGGCACAGCCAGTCCTACCTCCCGTTCGCGGAACTGGAGATCGCCGCGGACGCCGGAGACGGCGTCACCCCCGTGCGCCGGACCCTCGACTTCCGTACCGCGACCCAGACCACCGACGGCGGCCACGGCCCGGACGCGGTGTCACGCACCACCTGGGTCAGCGGACCGCACGACGTGCTCGTGCACGAGGTCGCCGTCCCGCGCCCGCGCGACTTCACGATCCGCGCGGAGAGCCGGCTGCGCGTACTGCGACGCACCCACGCGGCGGGCCACGCGGCGCACGGTCACCCCCCGGCCGGCGCTCACGACGCCATCGCCCTGCACCTCCAGCTGCCGTCCGACGTCGCCCCCGCTCACGACCCGGTGGACCCACCCGTCCGGTACGACGACAGGCCCGGCGCGGCCCTGCGGGGCGCGCTGGTGGCCCGGGTCCTGCACGACGGGACCGGACGGACCGAGCACGACGGGCTCGTCGTCACCGGCGCCACCCGGCTCACCGTCGTGGTGGGCACCGCCACCACCTACCGTGGCCCGGTCGAGACCCCGCTCGGCGACGAGTGGGACGCCGCCCTCCGCGCGGCGGCACGCGCGGACCACGCGATCGAGACGGGCCTGGCCACCGTGCGGCGGGAGCAGATCCGCGATCATCGCGCACTGTACGACCGGGCCGAACTGACCCCCCGCCACCGGGCCCCCTCAGGCGACACCGCCGCACGCCTGCGCGCGATCAACGACGGACCCCGGGCCCACCCCGAGCACGACCCGCACCTTGTCGCCACGCTCTTCCACTACGGCCGCTACCTGCTCATCTGCTCCTCACGGCCCGGCACCCTCCCCGCGAACCTCCAGGGCATCTGGAACCGCGAGCTGCAGCCGCCGTGGAGCTCCAACTTCACCACCAACATCAACCTCCAGATGAACTACTGGCCGGCGAGCACCACCAACCTCGCCGAGACCGAGGAACCACTGTTCGACCTGATCCGAGCCCTCGCGGTCACCGGCCGCCGCACAGCGCGGCGCTGGTACGACGCGGACGGCTGGACGGCGCACCACAACACCGACGCGTGGGCGTACAGCCTCCCGGTCGGGCACGGCGAGCACGACCCCAAGTGGGCGTTCTGGCCGATGGCAGGTCTCTGGCTCACCCGGCACGTCGCCGACCACGCCGCCTTCGCCCCGGACGACGCGCTCCTGACATCCCTGTGGGACGTGCTGCGCGACGCCGCCGCTTTCGCGCTGGACTGGCTGGTCCGAGGCGAGGACGGGCAGTGGGGAACCTGCCCGTCCACCTCGCCGGAGAACGACTTCCGCACAACGGACGGGCGGGTGGCGAGCGTCGCGTCCTCGTCGGCCTGCGACCTCGACCTGGTGCGGGACCACCTCCTGCTGGTCGTCGCCGAGGCCGAGCGGCGCGGCATCACAGACCCCGTGGTGGAGCGTGCCCGCGCCGTCCTGCCGGATCTGCGGCGCCCCCGGACGGGCCGGGGCGGGGCGCTCGCGGAATGGGACGGCGACTTCGAGCAGCACGACCCGCATCACCGCCACCTCTCGCCGCTCGTGCGCCTGTACCCGGGCAGGGGCGATCCCGGCCCGGAGTGGCTCGACGCCGCGGAGAGGCTTCTCGACGAGCGCGGCGACGAGTCGACAGGGTGGTCGCTGGCGTGGAAGATCGCCCTGCGCGCCCGGCTGCGCCGGCCCGCAGGCGTGGACTCCCTGCTGCGGCTGGTGTTTCGTGACATGGAGACCCCTCGCGGGCAGCACAGCGGCGGGCTGTACCCGAACCTGCTCGCCGCCCATCCGCCGTTCCAGATCGACGGGAACCTCGGGTTCACGGCCGGGCTGGCCGAGGCGCTCCTCCAGTCGCACCGCGGCGAGATCGAGCTCCTGCCCGCACTGCCGGCGGCGCTGCCCGCGGGCCGCGTGCGAGGCCTTGTGGCCCGGCCGGGCATCGAGGTCGGCATCGAGTGGGACAGCGCAGGGCGCGATGTGCCGCACCTGGTGGGAGTGACCCTCCGGGCGCGGCATTCTCGTGCCGCGGGGAAGCACCGGCTGCGCCTGGGCGATCGCACCGCGACGGTGGAGCTCGCCGTCGGGCGGGACACCGAGGTCGCGGTCGAGCTGCTGCGATAGGTCCAGGTCGATCCGACGGAACTCGCATGGTCACAATCTGGGTGCTCCTGCCGTCCGGGTTTGGGAGCGGGCTCGGACATAGGGGATGATGCTCCGCATGTTGTTCGAGTACTTCGCGAGCCCAGACGACGAGACCGCTGCTGGCACCATCGACGGCAGGCCCCTCGGCGCGACCGTGCGGTCGCATGTCGTCGACCCCGCGTCGGTGCTCGGCCAGCTCGAGCGGCTGCTCGGTGCCCGCCGGGACGACGACGGACTCCTCAGCGCGCAGATGATCGCCGAGAGCGAGGACGGCGCGCGTCTGGTGATCCGGCTCTCGGCGCACATCCTGTCCCTGTACGGGCGTGTGCAGCCGGACACGGTCAAGCTCCTGGTGGACCAGTGGTCGATGTCGCGTCGCTTCCGGCGCGGGGCGGTGGACGAGGACCTGTACGGCTTCGCCGCGGGCCTGCACGCGCTGTGCCGCGAGGGGCGTGTGTACTGCCGTGCCTCGGCAGACCCCTCCGAGCTGACGAATGCGCCGGCCCCGGCGCCGGAGTCCATGGTCCAGGCGCGCACGGAGGACGGCGTCCTCAGGCCCTTGCCGCGCCGGGTCTGACCGTCGCGTGGGCCTGGTCGCGCGTGGCGCGGCAGGCCCGTCGCGACGGTCCGGTCACTGCTCGTCAGGGTCCCGCCAGGTGCACAGGCAGGAGCGGTTGCCCTCGGCGTCCGCCAGCACCACGAAGGACGGCTTCTCGCTGTCGTCGACGACCCTGCCCCCGGCCGCGACCGCCGCGTCGATCCGGTCCTGGACCTGTGACGGGTCGACCCACACGTCCAGGTGCCAGCGCTGCCGCGGCTCCTCGCTGCCCGAGGCCTGGAACCAGACGACGGGCAGACGGCCCGCGGGGTCACCGATCTCGTCCGCCGACCAGGGCCGCGTGACCTCGGCCGCGCCGCTCTCGTAGGCGAGCAGCTCGCGCCAGAACGGCATGACGCCCTCCCGCGCGGGCGTGTCGAGGGCGAGCTCCACCCGGGACATTCCCGTGCCCTCCAGGCTCACACCCGCCTGGCGCGCGAGCTCGGTGACGGTTCGCGCCATGTCGATGTCGCGCTGGGTGACGCCACCGGCGTCGTGGCTCGTGAGGCGGATGTCGACATGTGGGTAGCGCAGGTCCAGGTCGGGGTGGTGGTTCGCCTCCTCGGCGGCCGCGCCCACGGCGTCGGCGAGGGCGAGCCCCGCCGCGAAGCTGCCCGTGGCGGCGCGTGTGTACAGGGCGTCCCCGAGGAAGACCCAGCCCGTCAGGCCGAGGCCGGCGATCTGCTGTCCGGTGAGAGTGCTCATGGCACCGATCGTGCCACCGGACACCGACACGCACGCCGGTACCCGTGGTGACGCGGGTGCCCGGGAGGCCGACGAGGGGGCCGTTCCTTCCCGGGCCTCCCGGACGCGGGTAGCGTGCTGGTCATGGTGCCGCGATCAGCAGACATGCCGACCGAGGGGAACGACGGCGACCCGGTTCGCCGGGCCGCGCAGTACCGGGTGGACCGCGAGGCCGCCCGGGAGCACACCGAGAACACTCCCGGGGCCGTCGACGGCCCCACCGACGAAGCCACGCAGGAGCGTCGTGTCGGCGCGATGAGCCAGGAGGAGCGCTCCCGCTTCGTCGACACCGTGATCGACCAGGCGATGCGCCGTGGGGAGTTCGATGACCTGCCGCTGCAGGGCAAACCCATCCCGGGCATCAAGGGCACGCACGATCCCGACTGGTGGGTGAAGAACCTGATCGAGCGCGAGCGGATCACCGGGGTGCTCCCGGCGGCGCAGCTCCGGCAGGACGCCGCCGGCCTGGCCGACCAGCTCGATCGTGAGTCGGCCGAGGAACGCGTCCGCGAGATCGTGGAGGAGTTCAACGCCCGCGTGATCGACGCGCGCCGCCAGCTCACCGGCGGTCCGCCGGTGGTCACGCCCACCCGCGACGTCGACGCGGAGGTCGCCCGGTGGCGTGCGCGCAGGGAGGCCCGGCGCGCGGCCCCGCGGGCGCCCGGAACGTCGTCGGAACCCCGTGGCGGGCGCAGGAGGCGCGCCGAGCCGGAGGAAGCGGGCCGTCGCGGCCGTAGACCCTGGTGGCGTCGGCGCTGACCAGGGTCCCGAAGAGTCGGAAATTAATAGAGTGCGTGCTCTAATATTTCTCTCATGACCACGACACGCATCCGGCAGTCGCCCTCCGTCCCCGCCGTCCTCATCGGCGGCGGTACCGCGACCGGGCTTCTCCTCGGCTGGTTCGGTCCCGGACTCGCCCGCGCGCTGACCGCCTTGATCGAGCGGACGCCGTTCCCGGTGCACGGCTTCGTCGAGCACCTCGGCCAGGTCGACCAGGCCTGGTCCCTGCCCGTGCTGGGTGGCGTGGGCCTGCTGGGCGGCATCTTCCTCGCGGTCGTCGCCGCGAGCGAGGCTCCCGAGCTGGGCGTCGCCCGCGACCACCTGGAGCACCGGCAGGAGAACCACGAGGTGTGGGTCGAACGGGCACCCGTCGGGGCCGCGTTCCGCGACCGCGACGAGCTCGTGCTCCTCGGGCACGACGGCGGCCTGCGGGCACGGCTCGCCGTCACCGACCTGCCCCGGTCGACGGTCCGCGCCGCGCTGGTCGACGGCGGCTGGCCGGTTCGTGACGAGGACCCCTACGACGCCCGCTTCGAACCGTGGGCCGACGGGCGGCCCGGGCTCACCTCGGAAGAGCACGCGCTGCTGCGCGACCGCCGTGAGCACCGCAAGGACGAGGCGGCCCGCCGCAAGGCCGATGGTGCGCTTGCCGCGGCGGGACTGGTGGCGCGCGAGCGCGACGGGCGTCTCCAGGTGCGCCGCGTGCCGCCCGGGAGCGGAGGCGAGGCGGTGTCCACGGACCCGGGCCGCGCAGGAGCCTCGGCGCCCGGTACGAACGGTGGGGAAGCGCGTGGCGCGAGCCGAGGGGAAGCACGTGGCACGGACCGTTGACCCGGCGCGCCACGAGGCGCGCCGCCTGGTCATCATCGACGCCGCTCTGACCGTCTTCGCGGCCCGCGGGTACGACGGCGCGACGACGGCCGCGATCTGCCGGGAGGCGCGGATCGGCTCGGGGACTCTCTTCCACTACTTCCCGACGAAGCTCGCGGTGCTGCTGGGGATCCTCGACCAGGGCACGCGCGAGGTCCGGGAGTCGGCCGCCGCCCACGCGGGGCGCGAGGACCCGCTCGCGGTGCTGCTGGAGATCGTGGGCCAGGTCGCCGACGAGGTCGCGGACCCGAGGGCGGCGGGGTTCGTGCGTGCGGCCGGCGGGGTGATGCACCTGCCCGAGGTCGCCGAGGCGCTCGAGGCCGACGCGGACGCGCAGCGGGCGAGGATCCGGCCGTGGGTGGGGCGCGGGCAGGAGCGGGGCGAGGTGCGCACGGACCTCGCGCCCGGGCGGATCGTCTCGTGGCTGATGCTGCTGACCGACGGGTTCACGGAACGAGTCGCGGTGGAGCCGGGCTTCACCGCCCCGGGCGAGAAGGACCTGCTGGTGGCCACCGCCCGGCAGTTTCTCGTGCCGGGGCACGGCTGAGGCCGGGCGCCGGCGTTCGCGGCGCCCGGCCTCGGCCGGCAGGTCGTGTCAGGCCTGCGCGCCGGCCTCCGCCGACTCCTCGTTCTCCTTCGCGGCGGCGATGATGAGGGCCGCGGCGACCGCGCCGACGGCGGCGACGGCCGCGACCGAGGCGGCCACGGCGACCTGGGCCGCGACGCTGGCCGCACCCCACTCGCTGCCGGCGATCTCCTCGGCGCGCTCCTCGGCGGCCTTCTTGTTGTCCTTGCCCACCACGTTGGCGACCAGCCCGGAGCCGTGCAGCAGGGAGATCAGCGTCGCGGTGCGCTCATCGGGCTCGGCGCCCTCCACCAGGACCTTCTTCAGGGTGGCGCGCAGCGTGTTCTCGTGGCTCGAGTCGGCTGCCGGCCAGCGGGTCTGCGGAAGCATACGGAAGAGCTTGGTCTCCTCCTTCTCCAGGATCCCGCGCTCCACCAGCCCCGCGAGAAGGTTCTCCTCGGCATTGTCGGCGATGCGCTCGACGACCTTGTGCGCGCGGCGCTCCTCGCCCTTGGCGGCCTCGAGTGCGGCGTCGAGGGCCTGGTTGCCGGTGGGGTCCGGGTTGGTGATGAGGATCTTGGCGTCGGCCGCTTCCTTGCGCTCCTCCTTGGTGGCGCCGGCTTCCGGCCCGCCCTGGGTCAGGATCCTGTTGGCGTCGGCAAGGTCGGCCAGGAGAGCACCGGCGAGGCGGGCATTCAGGTTGTCGACGTTGACGGTCTTTCCGGACTCGTCGTCGACGGCAAGCAGCAGCAGGTCTTCGGCAATCAGCATGGCGGCACCATATCTCGATTAAGCGGGATAACGGCGATTCATACCGGCCGCGGCCTGGGGCTGTGACGGCCCGGCCGCCGCCTACCGGCCGCCGCCTACCGGCTCAGGTACGCGGCGTCGCCGTTGCTCGTGGAGATCTCGACCGTGCGGTCGGCGTCGGGGTCGGTCGGGCCCTCGACGGTCCGGCTGCCGTTGCTCGTGTCGATCACGAGCCGCACGGGCTCGCCGTCGCCGGTCACCGTGACGCTCCCGTTGCTCGTGACCGCCCGCACGTCGCCGCCGAAGCCGTCGATGTCGATCCGCCCGTTGCTGGTCTCGGCGATGACGTCACCGCTCACCTCCGCGGCCTCGATCCGGCCGTTGCTCGTCCCGGAGTCGAGCGACCCGGCGATCCGCTCCGCCTCGACGCTGCCGTTCGAGGTGTTCGCCCTGACGTCACCGCCGGCATCCCGCACGACGATGGCACCGTTGCTGGTGCCCAGGATCTGGCCACCGGTGTTCCCCGACGACTCCACGCGGCCGTTGCTCGTGCCGGCGTCGAGCGTCCCCGCGATCCCCGCGGCGAACACCTCGCCGTTGGCCGTGCGCACCACCACGTCCGTCCCGGCGGGCAGCGTCACGTCGAGCTCCCCGGCACAGCGCGAGAAGATTGCCGGCCACCACGAGCACTTGTGCGTGACGACCAGCTCGTCGCCCTCCTCACGGGACGAGTAGCGCGGGCTCGTGAGTCCGCTGTGCGCGATCGCCTCGACCTCCACGTCGCCGTCGGCCGCCCGCACGGTCACGTCGCCGTCGGACACCAGCTGAACCGTCCCCGCCGGGTCGTAGGACTGGTGGGAGCGTTCCGTCCGGGCGTTCGACATGTCGGCGTAGAACAGCGCCCCGCCAGCGGCCAGGACCAGCGCGCCGATCCCGCCGATCAGCGCCGCCACGCGGCCCGCCCCGCCCCGCGGCCCGGGAGGCGGGTAGCTCGCGGGCGCGCCGCCGGCCACCGCGCCGCCGGCAGGGGGCGGCGTCGTCGGCCGGGACGGGTCGGTCGGGGGGTTCGGGCTTCCTGCGCTGGTCATACCAACGAGCCTAGGCTCCGGCCGCGTGCCGGACACTGGGGGAGACCCCTGAGTCCGGGTGGGGTTCTCCCCACTTCTGCGGCCGTCTCCACCCGGGTACGGGGGAGAACCCCACCCCGGTCCGCCGGTCGGCACCATGGCCCGCACCCCTTGCCGGACCCCAGGCTGGAAACATGACCACCATGACCCTGCCCGAGAGCGCACCGTCCGCGCAGCCACCGACCCCGTCCCACGGGGCCGGTGGCGGCAGCCCCGCCCCCGTACCGTTCCGCGCGCGCAGCTGGACCGAGTACGGCTACCTGTGGCTCCTGCTGCTCCTGGCACCGTTCGGCCTGGCCTACGCCGTGCTCGCCGTCGCGCTCACCGCCGGTCTCGCCGTCACGGTGGCCGGCCTCTGGGCCGGCGGCGGCCTCATCGCGGGAGCACGCGGCTGGGGCGCCCTGCACCGCGGGCTCCTGCGGCAGACCCTGCACGCCGAGATCGCCGAGCCGCCCCCGTTCCACCTCCGGAGCGGCTTCTGGCGCGGTATGGGATCCCTGCTCGGCGACCCGACCGGCTGGCGTGCCCTGCTGTTCCTGCTCGCGTCCTTCCCGGTGGCGCTGGCCGGCTTCGTGGTGAGCACCGTGTTCGTCTCCACCGCGCTCGCCGCCGTCACCTACCCCGCCTGGTACCGCTGGCTCCCGGCGCAACAGGCGGCCGACGGCTCCTGGCACCGCGGGGCGATGTTCGGCGACTGGTTCGTGGACACGCCGCCTCGCATCGCCGGGGCCGTCGCCGCCGGGGTCGTGCTGCTGTTCGTGTGGCCGTTGCTCACACGGCTGTTCACGACGCTGATGCACCTTCTGGCCCAGGCTCTGCTCGGGCCGACGCGCGCCAGCCTGCGGGTCGCCGAGCTGCGTGCCTCCCGTGCGGGCGCCGTCGAGGACGCCGACGCCCGGCTGCGCCGCATCGAACGCGACCTGCACGACGGGACCCAGGCCCGCCTCGTCGCCGTCGCCATGCAGGTCGACGAGGCCCGGGAGCACCTGGCCGACGGCGAGACCGCTGCCGCGTCAGGCCTGCTGGACACCGCCCACGCCTCCGCGCTCGAGACCCTCGCCGAGCTGCGCGAGATCGCCCGCGGAATCCACCCCGCCGCCCTCGACAGCGGCCTCGAGGTCGCGCTGCGCACCCTCGCCGCCCGCGCGCCGCTGCCGGTCGTGGTCGAGATCGGTCCGGGCGTCGAACAGCCCCGCCTCGCGCCGGCCGTCGAGTCCATCGCCTACTACACCGTCGCCGAGCTCGTCACCAACGCCGCCAAGTATGCCGCTGCCGACGGCGTCGCCGTCCGGGTGGAGCGGGAGGACGGCGTGCTGCGCCTCCAGGTGCGCGACGACGGCCGTGGCGGGGCGCGCGTCGTCACCGACGGGGCCGGTCAACGCACGGGGCTCGCCGGCCTCACCGAACGCGTGCGCGCCGTGGACGGCACGTTCGAGCTGGCCAGCCCCGTCGGAGGGCCTACGGTGGTGACCGTGACGCTCCCGACCAGCACACGCCCGTGACGGCAGGCCCGCCCGCCTCCGCGGGCCCGCGAGGCTACCCCGCCCGCCCCGATCCGGGCGGGCAGCCCGGCAGGCACGGCCTGCGCGTCGCCATCGCCGAGGACTCCGCGATCCTGCGCGACGGTCTCGCCGCGCTCCTGGCGCGCCGCGGGCACGAGGTCGTCGCCGCGGTGCCCGACGGCGATGCCCTGGTGGAGCGGGTGCTGACGCTCGCGGACTCGGAGACTCCGGTGCAGGTGGTGGTGGCGGACGTGCGGATGCCGCCCTCGCACACCGATGAGGGGTTGCGCGCCGTGCTCGCCCTGCGCGAGCGGTTACCGGGTCTGCCGGTGCTGCTGTTCTCCCAGTGGATCGAGACCACGTACGCGTCGAGGCTGCTGGAGGCGGATGCGCGCGGGGTGGGCTACCTCCTGAAGGACCGGGTGGCGGACGTGCGGGACTTCCTCTCGGCGCTGGCCCGGGTGGCGGCGGGAGAGACGGTGCTGGACCCGGAGGTGGTGACCCAGCTGCTGGGCGCGGCGCGCAGTGCCGCGGACCCGGGCCTGGAGCGCCTCACGCCTCGCGAGCGCGAGGTGCTGGCGCTCATGGCCCAGGGCCGCTCGAACGGTGCCATCGCGCAGGAGCTGGTGCTGTCCTACGGCGCGGTGGAGAAGAACGTCGCGGCGATCTTCACCAAGCTGGATCTGCCCCAGGACGCGGCGGCCCACCGCCGGGTGCTGGCGGTCCTGCGTCACCTGGGCGCCGAGGGCCCCTGACGCACGCCGTACCAGATCAGCCAGCCGATCATCCAGAACTCGCCGATCGTCGCGATGAACGGGAGCGCCTCGGCCACCGCGGTCGCGCCCGGGGCCAGGTACGTCACGAGCGTGGACAGCAGGTAGGCCACACCGCCCGCGAGGACGAACCAGCCCAGGGCGCGCGGCATCCGGGCGCGCAGCACCAGGAGGCCCATCGGGATCAGCCACAGGCCGAAGAAGGTCGCGCCCACTCCCCAGAACTGGCCGCTGAGCAGGTACATGAGCTGCGCCGCCCCGCCCTGGTCGGCCGCGAACGGAGTGGTGAGGGCGGCGTCGAGCGCGGCGGCGAGGCAGGCGGCGCTGCCCAGGATCGTGATCGCGTTGAACGCGCCGAACACGCCCAGCGAGGCGGCGGCGAACGCGTCGGTCCGGTGGAACAGCTTCACGAACCACAGTGCCACCAGCACCTGTGTGACGACCACGCCGAGTTCCAGCACGATCCCGACACGCGCCAGGGTCTCGTTCTCGACGAGGTGGGCCACCGTGGCCGCCGGGTCGTCCGGGTCGAAGATCATCGGCCGGATGATCATGAATCCCGGGACGGCCACCACTGCCATCGCGAGATAGAGCAGTCCCGTCAGACGGGCGGTGCTGCGGTCGAGCGTCTGCGTCTCCATGAGGAGCCCTTTCGTGTGCCTTACAACGTAAGGCTGAGCGTACGACGTAAGGTTCCTCCAGGGGAAGGGTGATTTCGGGTGACGATCGGCGATCCGACGACGGCGCGCTCCGCGCGCGCCCCGCTCAGCCGTGAGCGTGTTCTGGACGTGGCCGCGGGCCTGGCCGACGCCGAGGGCCTGCGAGCGGTGACGATGCGGCGGGTGGCAGGTGAGCTCGGCGTCGAGGCGATGTCGCTCTACCACCACGTGCCGGGCAAGGACGGGCTGCTCGGCGGACTGGTGGATCTCGTGGTCGCGCAGGTCTCCGACGCCGTGGCGGCCGATCCCGCCGCGCGGGGGGACGCCGGCGGGAGCGGCGACTGGCGGGTCACGGTCCGTGCGCGCTGCCTGGCGGCCCGCACGGTCATGCTGCGCCACCCCTGGGCCCCGGAGCTGATCGCCTCCCGGCCCACCATCCCGCCCGGCGCGTTCGTGCTGTTCGAGGAGGTCCTGGGAGTCATGGTGCGGGGTGGGTGCTCCTACTGGCTCGCGCACAAGGCCCTGCACGCCCTGGGCAGCATGGTCCTGGGCTTCACCCAGGAGCTGTTCAGCCCGGCCGGCGGGGACGACGGCGGCGGGCCCGGCGACGCCGAGGAGGACCTGGCCGCCATGGCCGAGGCCCTGCCCTACACGACGGCCATGGTCGCGAGCGAGATGCACGACGCCGACGACCCGACCCTGGGCTGGTGCGACAGCCAGTCCGAGTTCGAGTTCACCCTCGGTCTCCTGCTGGACGGGCTTGCCCGTGCCGACGAGCCCGGCGGGCTCCACCGGCCGGGCACGGCTCAGGGGTCGTAGAGCACGAGTTCCAGGCCGAACTCCGCCAGGATCTCCGGGAGACTGCGGATGACGTCCCGGTCCTTCTCCTTCTCGGGCTCGAGAAGGTCCTCCCACGACACGCCGATCATGGGGTGGACGCGCCGCGCGTCGTCCCGGACCGGGCCGTGCCTCCAGCCGAGGCCGACCCGCACCGACTCCCACAGGTCGTGCTCGGCCCGGGCGAGATCGTCCAGCAGCTCGCCGGCGATCGTCGCGCCCGGGCCGCCGTTGCGTGGTGCGATGGTTCCGCCCACGCGGGCGAGGCGGTCCGGCAGGGCCAGGACCCAGCCGCGGTTCGACTCCCGCAGGTCCTCGGTGAGGTCCTCCCACCGGCGCATCGCGGGAGCGCTCGCCCAGGCGACGCCCCGTTCGAGCTGGTTGCGCAGGTAGACGTGATGCACGGCGCGCGCGAGGCGTTCGTAGACGTCCTCGTGCACGCGGGGCTCCGGGTAGGGGGTGTGCGCCAGGAGGTCGTGCACGACGACGGTCCGCAGGCGCCCGTCCAGGTTGTCCAGCACGCGGGCACCACCGCCGTCGAGCACGCCGGCGAGACCCGCCAGCCGGTCCAGCACCAGCACGAGCGACCCGGCCGTGCCGTGCCACAGAGCCGTGTCCGCGAGTGCGGTGTGCAGCGCGGCGTCCTCGTCGTCGGGGCAGACGTAGATCCGGTCGGGCGCCGGGCCGTCCGGGATCCTGGTGACGGGCCGCAGGTCGCAGGTGTCGGTGATGGCGCCCCAGCGGCCGGCCAGCTCGTCGGCGGCCGTGGCGGCGTCGTCGGCCACGAGGAGGATCGTCAGGCGGTTCCGCACGCCGGAGACCAGCTCCCACTCCCGTGCCAGCGCGACGACGAGGGCGCGGGCCAGGTCGCCCGAGCCGATGACCGCCACCGCCGAGGCCGCCGCCAGGGACTCCGCGTCGCGCGCGGCGAGGCTCCGGGCGGCGAGCACGTCGAGCGTGAAGAAGTCGACGCCCGAGGCCGCGCACGCCAGGTGGCGCGCCTGCAGGGCGATGGCCAGCTCCGGGTCGCTCACGTGGGCGTACAGCCGTCGCGGGCCGCGCCCGCGCGCCCGCACCGTCGCGGCGACGTCGGCGACGGCCAGGACGTTGACGCTGGGGTTGCGCGTGTCGTCGGAGCACGCGTACACGACGGCGGCTCCCCGCAGGCCGGCGTCGTCCAGGTCGTCGTGATCGGCCGCGCGCAGCACGGTGTGGCCTCCGGTCCGCAGCGCGTCGGCCACGGCCCCGGCGGCGTCCGTCTGCCCGACGACGATCGCATGGCCCTTGGTCCGGCGTTCCCGCAGGCGCCGCAGCCGTTCGGCGAACAGCGCACGGACGGCCTCCACGATGGCCCAGACCGCCGCCGCCGGCGCGATGAAGCGCGCCAGCTGGAGCTGCCACGACAGATGGCCGCCGTCGCTCGCGGGGTCGGCGCCCAGCACGAAGAGCTGCAGGTCGTGATACAGGACGTCGAGCCAGGTGCGGTCCGGTGCGTCGGCGGTGTCGATCGCCAGGCCCCAGCCGCCGAGTGCGAGAGAGGCGGCGACCAGTCCGACGAAGCCGATCCGGGTCCAGGGCAGGCGGCGGGCGCGGGTCACGGAGGCACGCTACCCCAATGTCCCGGTATGTCGGGGCAGACCGGTGGCTATCGGCCGGACAGCCGGCCCGACCCGTGGGCCGTACGCAGGTAGGCCGCGACCCGGGTCAGATCCGCGAGCCTGCCCAGGTGGCCGAGCTTGGCCGGGTTGACCACGCCGTGACAGGCAACGATCCGGCCGGTGCCGTCCGGTTCGATGCCGACCTCGAAGGACAGCGTCCCGAGCACGCCGCCGCCCAGGCTGTCGCCGGCCACGATGACCAGGCCGGGAGCGCCGTTGACGTCCGCGGGCTCGTAGCGCGCCATGCCGCCTCCGGCACGCCGGGCGAAGCCTGCCAGGGCCCGCGCGACGCGAGCGCGCCCGGCCATCGGCTTCTGGATGGCGAAGCCGGGCGGGACGTTCCCGCCGCCGTCGCCGGTGAAGACGACGTCGTCGGCGAGAATGCCGACGAACGCCTCGACCTGGCCGTCCTCGACCGCCGCGAGGAAGCGGCCCACGAGCCGGGTCGCCTCGGCCCGGTCCTTGCCGGCCGGTGCGCGCCCCACGGACTGCGCCCGTCTCGCCGCGATCCGGCGCCTCGCCCGCGAGGCGAGCTGACGGGCCGAGACGGCCGACGTGCCGATGATCTCGGCGGCCTCGCCGTGCGGGTAGCCCAGCACGTCGTGCAGCAGGAAGGCGGCACGCTCGGTGGGCGTGAGCGTCTCCAGGACCACGAGGAAGGCGGTGGACAGGTCGTCGGCGAGCTCGGCGTGCGCGGCGGCCTCGGGCGGGGGAGCGGCGTGCGCGACCACGGGTGTCTCGTGGCCGGGCCACGACGACGCCCCCGACACGAGCGGTTCGGGCAGCCAGTCACCCACGTACGTCTCGCGCCGGGCACGCGCCGAGCGCAGCACGTTGATCGACAGCCGGGTGGTGATCGTGGTGACGAACGCGTCGGGGTTGCGGACCCCTCCGGGTTCGGCAGCCTGCCGAACCACCTTCAGCAGCGCCTCCTGCACCACGTCCTCGGCCTCGGCCACACTCCCGAGCATGCGGTACGCCACGGCGAACGACAGCGGCCGGAGCCGGGAGAGGGCGTCGTCGTCGACCACGGCGCCCCCGGACGCCGCGCCGGGCGAACTCGGGCCGCTGGTCGCCGAGCCGCTGGTCGTGGCCGCGTCATTGCTCATGGGGTCATCCTCTCGCCGCCCGGCGATCCGGGGTACGCAAATCTTCCTGCCCCCTGGACGACAGGACGGCGGGACGGGATGTGACAGGGGACCCGGCGGCGGGCGGGAGGCGGCACGGCGAGGTGATCGGCGGCTGATGCGGGCCGGGCCGGAAAAGGACTCGTTCGGGCCATCGCGTCCGGTTAGCGTCGCGGGCATGGTTCCTGAGGAGTGGATTCCGCACCGGCGCGACGACGGTGAACTGGTCGGCTGGATCCGGCCAGCGGGTGAGGACTGGGTCGCCGTGTCGCTGCTGGGACGCGACGTGTCGGGCGCGGTCGGCTGGCTGGAGGCGGAGGAGGCGCTCGAAGAACTCGGGCTGCGCTGGCTCGCCGGGGTCTGGACCCTGGACCGGCCCGGCGGCGACCCGCTGCGGGTGAAGATCGTGGACGTGCGCCCCGGGTGCGTCGTGGTGCAGACGGACGACTTCGGGGCGGTGGACGCCGTCGTCGAACGCATCGTGCTCGGCTGGCCGGCGCCCCCCGCGCTGCGTCCCCGGCGCCCGGACGACCCGGTCGTGTTCGGCGCGGCGTGAGCCCCGCCGGGCGGTGACGAAGCCGCGTGAGGGCATGGCGTGAGGGCGTGGCGTGAGGGCGCGGCGGACCGGCACGCGCCCGTGCGGGAACGGTGCGGGACGTGTGCGGGTCAGCGGCGCCTGCGCAGCAGCAGGCCCCGCAGCAGCAGCGCCTGACCCGCGTGCTGGGCGTCGTCGTTGACGACACTGATCAGGCGCACGCCGAGCGAGACCGGGGGATCCCAGGACGTGTCCACGATCCGGTCGAGATCGGCGTCCCGGAGCCTGGAGACGTACCCGATCGTGCGCGCGTGGACGGCGTCGTGGTAGCCGGTGAGCAGGTGAGGCGACGCGACGCGGACCGCCGCGACCTCGTCGGTGCGGTGCCCGTAGCCCGTGTCCTCGACCCGGAGCGGCAGGTCGAAGCGGTCCGCCCACCCGCTGTGGGACCAGACCTGTCCGGCGCCGGCGACGTCGGACACGTGGTCGTCCTGGATCCGCGTGAGGTGCCAGACGAGCCAGGCGACCGAGTTGGCCTCGGCGTCCGCCCTCCATACGAGCTCGTCGGCGGTCAGTCCCCGGACCGCGGCGTGCACCTCCTGGCGGATCCGGCCGAACGCGTCCACGAGCAGGTCCGCGACGTGCATGTCTATCGTCCTCTCCGATTCCGGACACGGGTCCGGGGGTTGTGCGACGGGGTGTCCCCGCGAACACCGGTGGCGCGTCCTCCCGCGGGGGACACAGTGCCGTCCGCGGGGGACACAGTGCCGTCGGCAACGATGCCACGCCGGAAAAGGACGGGCGTCCTGACCCGCCCGCCTTCTAGGGTCGGATGTCGTGGACAACGACGTCGAGCCCGAAGACCTGCCCCGCGACGACCCTGCCGACGGCCTCTTCGGCGAGTCCGTCGCGTCCGACTACGACTCCGACGACGGCACCGAGTTCGACCCGGCCGTGATCGCCCGGACGGCCGGCGTGCTCCACTCGCTGGCGGACGGGGCCCCGGCCCTCGAGCTCGCGATCGGCACCGGCCGGATCGCGTCCCCGCTCGCCGCGCGCGGCACCCCGGTGCACGGCATCGAGCTGAGCCGTGCCATGGCGCGGCGGATCGAGGACAAGCCCGGCGCGGGGAGCATCCACGTCACGATCGGCGACATGACCACCGCCCGGTCCGACGGCGACGTCGCGCCCGGCGAGTTCGGCCTCGTCTACCTCGTCTTCAACACGATCAGCAACGTCACCACCCAGGACGGCCAGGTCGAGGTGTTCCGCAACGCCGCCGCGCACCTGCGTCCGGGAGGGCGGTTCCTGGTCGAGGTGGGAGTGCCCGGCCTGCGGATGCTGCCGCCCGGGCAGGACAGTGTCCCCTTCGCGGTCGACACCGCGGGCGACGGCCTGACCTCGGGGTACGTGGGGTTCGACCAGTACGACGTCGTCACACAGCGCTTCCGGTCCGTTCACGTGCGCGTGTCCGGCCACGGCGGCGGGCGCGTCAACGCCGTCCCGTTCCGCTACGCCTGGCCGGCCGAGCTGGACCTGATGGCGCGCATCGCCGGGATGCGGCTGGTCGAGCGTTGGGCGGACTGGGACCGGTCCCCGTTCACGGCCGACAGCCGCAAGCACGTCTCGGTCTGGCGCAAGGACTGACGGTCCGGCACGAGGGCCGACGGCGGGCTGCCGCCGTGGGGCGCGGACCCTCGGGCCGCTCCCGCGGTGAGGCGCAATCCGCCCGCTTGCGGGGACATAGGGAGGGTATGAGAAGCCACCGTGACGTCATTGCCGGTCTCGCCGTACTCGTGCCGGTCGCCCTGGTCGCCGCGTGCGCCGGCGAGGTCCGGACCGGCCCGCCGCCCGCGGCCGAACCGGCACCCACCACGACGACCGTCCACCATCCTGTCGATCGCTCGACCGCGCCGTCGCCGTTCATCGTCTCGTACGACGGTCATGCGCTGGAGCTCGGCCCCCATACGTACTGCAACGCGACCGAGTGCGTGGACGGGGTCGACCTGGAACCGGAGCCGATCGGCTCACCCGGCGAGATCCGCGTCGAGGTCACCGAGCGGGGTCTCGCCGAGCTCGACGTGCAGGCCACGGACGACGTGTTGCCGGACGGCACGATGAAGGAGGACGCGGACTGGTCGCGGCTGCCGGCTCAGCCGCAGGGCGGCGGCGTCTGGCTCGTCCGCCCCGACGCGCCTGCCGGTGACTACCTGGTGTCGCTGTCGGCCCGCGGCGACAGCGGGGACATGGTCGCCGACCTGCGGTGGGAGATCGTGGACGCCGCCGGGTAGGCGGCAGCGCCCGATCCGTGCCGGGCCTGTGCCGGGTCAGCGAGCCGCCGCGGTGCTCGGCGCGGGCTCGCTGATCGCGGGGCCGGTCGCGGGCGGGACCGGCCTGCGGCGGGTTCGCGAGCCCCACAGGACTCCGATGATGACCAGCGCCGCCCCCACCAGCTGCGGGATGCCGAGCCGCTCGCCCAGCAGCACCGCGGACGCGCTCAGTCCCACCACGGGCACGAGCATGGAGAACGGCGCCACCATGCCCGCCGGATGCCGGGCCATGAGCCACGTCCAGATCCCCGATCCGGCCAGGGTCCCGATCAGCACCGTGTAGGCGAGTCCGGCCAGGGCCGGCAGGAGTTCGGGCCCCGGTGTGAAGGACCGTGCGATCGCGTCCGGGCCCTCCACGGCCAGGGACAGGAGCGCCATGGGAACGGGCGGAACCACGGACATCCACAGTGTGACGTGCAGGGGGTTGGGCCGCTGCGTGGCCCCGGACATGGCGCGCGCGTTGGACACGTTGCCGATCGCCCAGCCGAATCCGGCGGCGAGCACCAGGAGGAACGGGGCGAACGCGGCGGCCTGCGCCTGCTGCCAGCCGACGACGGCGAGACCTGACGTGGCCACGCCCAGCCCGGCGAGCTGGCGCGCCGAGACGCGCTCGCGGAACACCGTGGCACCGAGCAGCACCGTGAACGGCGCCGACGACTGCAGCACGAGCGAGGCCAGGCCGGTGGGGAAACCGGCCGCCATGCCCCAGTACAGGAACAGGAACTGCAGCGTGCCGAACCCGAGGCCGTAGCCGAACAGCCACCGGGCCGGCACCTGCGGCCGGGGGACCAGCAGGAGCGTGGGCACCGCGACGATCGCGAAGCGAAGTGCGACCAGCATGAAGGGCGGGAACTGGGCGAGGGAGGCGTTGATCGCGATGAAGTTGAGACCCCACATGAGGGCGACCGAGAAGGCCAGGAGGCGGTGCGTGAGCGGCATGTTCCAGAGTCTGCGAGCAATTGCTCTGTAGGACAAGTGAAATCTCCTACATCTCTCTGTAGGCTGCCTTCATGAATGATCGGCGAGACGACCCCGAGGGCTTCGGCGGCCTGGACGGTTCCGGCGGCCTGGACGGTTCCGGCAGCCCTGAGGGGGCCGCCGACTCCGAGAGCCCTGGCGCGCCGCGGGAGGGCAGTGCTCGCCGTATCGATCTGACCCGAGCCGATCCCCGCCACCTGGCACTGCTGCGTGAACTCGCCGACCGGGGTTCGGTCACGGCCGTCGCGACGGCCACGTTCCGCACGCCGTCGGCGGTGTCACAGCAGTTGCGGACCGCGCAGCGCGAGCTCGGCGGGCTGCCGCTCACGGAGGCGGCCGGCAGGGGAGTGCGGCTCACGGAGGCGGGACGGCTCCTGGCCGAGGGCGGTCGCGACCTGGCGCGGGCGATCGCCCAGGTGCAGGCGAGGTGGGACGCGTACGTGGGGTCGCCGGCGGGCACCGTGACCGTGGCGACGCTGCCGAGTGCGGCGGCGATCCTGCTTCCGGGGGTGTTGGACCGGCTCGCCGGAACCGAGGTCCGGGTGGAGTGCTCCGACATGGACGTGGCGGAGATGCGGTACGCGCAGCTGGTGACGGACCACGACGTCGTGATCGGGCACAGCTTCACCTCGCTCGTGCCCGAGGGTGCCCAGCATCTGGCCACGGTCCCGCTGCTGCGGGAGCCGCTGGACATCGCCATGCGCGCGGGACACCCACTGGCGGCGAAGCGGGAGGTCACGCCCGCAGAGCTGGCGGAGTGCGAGTGGTACGGCGTGCCGGCCGGCTACCCGTTCGACGGCCTCCGCCTGGCGGTGGAGACGGCGGCCGGCCTGCCGCTGACGGTGGTGCAGCGACTGCGTGACAACCGCCTCATCGAGGCACTGGTCGCGGCAAGCGACCGGGTCGCCATCCTGCCGCGGTACACGACCTCGGACCCGCGGATCGTGCTGCGTCCGGTGGCGGGGATCGCCGCGGGCCGGCACATCGTGGCGATGGCACGCCCGGACCGGGCCGAGCGGCTGGCCGTGCGGACCGTGCTGGACGCGTTTCGCGAGGTGGGCAGGTCGGTCGGGGACACGCCGTAGGGCTCGTGCCAGGTCTGCCAGGTCTGCCGGGGCCGCCGGGGTGCCGGGGCCGGACCGTCCTGTCGGCTCCCCGGGTGCCGGACCGTCCTGTCGGTTCCTCAGCCGTGTTCCCAGGCGGAGAGTGCCTTCTCGACGGCCTGGCGGTCGCGGGACCGGACGCCGTCGACCAGTGCGTATGGTGACTCACCCTTCTTCGGGGCGCGGCGCCAGGTGCCCACCAGGCGCCCGTCCAGGAGCACCGCCGGGCGGAACACGCCGTTCGTGAACGGGACGACCTGCCTCATCGCCTCCTTCGAGGCCACGAGGTCACGGTTCGCGTAGCCCAGCACGATCTCGTCGAACCCCGGCACGAGTGTGACGCCTGCGGGGCCGGTGCGGTCGGGAACCGCCGCGGTGCGGCCGTTCGCGACGAGCATCGCGGTGCCGTCCACGTCCACCTCCCGAAGCTCCTCCGAGATGTCGGCGACGGCGCGGCGCACCGGAGTCTTCGGCAGGCCGAGCCACCAGGCCAGGTCCTCGGTGGTGGCCGGGCCGTGCGAGGCGAAGTACGCGCGGGCGATGCGGCGCAGCTCCCGCCCAGGGTCGTCCGTGGGGTCCGCAGGGGACGACCCGCCGGGCGCCGCCGGCGGGTGTGCCGACGGGGCACGGCGCGTGGCGACCAGGAGCTGCTGTCTGCCGGCGAACGGCCCCCAGTGCAGCAGTCCGTCGAGCGCGAGCAGCACGATCAGGTGGTATCCCCGCTGCCCCTCGGTGCTGACCCCTTCCTGCTCCCACAGGTCCGTCAGCGAGGCGCGCGACATCCCGCCGTCGGCCAGGGCCTCCCGCGCCACGGCGGCGGCCCTCCGGACGACGTCGTCGTCGATCCCCTCGTCGGCGCGGAGCTTGCGGGTCTTCTGCTTCACGCGTTCGGCCGTCAGCGACAGGAGCGCCGTGAGGTCGCTCGGGGTGGTGGCGAAGAGCGTGCCGCGCTGGGTCCAGCCGCGCACGAGCCGGCCCGAGTCGAACGCGGCACGCACATCGTCCAGCGTGGTGCCCGGGCGGCTGCGGACCACGATCGCCCGCAGTACCGCCGGGAGGTCCTGGCCCTGCAACGCCACCATGTGCTGCACCACGTCGACCGGAGACAGATCACCCCGCGGCACCAGGCGTTGTGCGCGCAGGCGCAACCGCCGGGCCGTATCGGAGGAGATCGTCGTGGGCGAGGCCATGAACCGAAGCGTAGGCGGGGTGGCTGACAGCGGACAGGAGTATCACCGGCCGCCGCGCGGCCGTCGCGGGCGAGCGGCCCGCCCACGCTACTCGCCCGGAGAACCGAGCGAGGCGGGTGCGGCGGCAAATTGGGGGTCGGGCCGCCGCACCCGCATGTCTCCACGAACCGAAGGCCGGAAGCGTTGGGGCCGGGCAGGGACGAGTTTCCGTCGATGTCAGTACCTCCGGTTACCGTTGCCGCGTGACGATGGACAACTCGACGCGCGGCATGGGACAGGGCAGAACCATGCGCGGCTTCATGCAGGACCCCACGGTCGCGCGCCACCGGCTGGCGCGGGACACCGTCCGGCGCATCCTGGCGTTCGCCCGGCCCTACCGCAGGCAGCTTGTGCTCTTCGCCCTGCTCCTCGTGCTCGACGCTGCCGCCGGCACGGCCGTCCCGCTGCTGTTCCGCTACCTCATCGACAACGGCATCACCGCGGGCGACCCACGCCTCGTCGTGAGCCTCGCCGCCGGCGCCGCCGCCCTCGCGCTCGTGGGCGCGGGCCTCGCCGTCGCCGAACGCTGGGTCTCCTCCCGCGTCGGCGAGGGGCTCATCGTCGACCTGCGCACCGCCGTGTTCGACCACGTGCAGCGCATGCCGCTCGCGTTCTTCGCCCGCACCCGCACGGGCGCGCTCGTGCAGCGCCTCAACGGTGACGTGCTCGGCGCCCAGCAGGCCTTCACCTCCACCCTGCAGACCGTCGTGTCCAACGCCCTGACCGTCGTGTTCACCCTCGCCGCCATGTTCGCCATGTCCTGGCGGCTCACCCTGCTCGCGCTGGTGGTCACCCCGCTGTTCGTGCTGCCCGCCCGCTGGTTCGGGCGCCGCCTCGCTGATCTCACCCACCGCACCTACGAGGTCAACGCCGACGCCGGACAGCTCATGAACGAACGCTTCAACGTCGCCGGTGCCCACCTCGCCAAGATCTTCGGCGACCCGGGACGGGAGTCCGCCCAATACGCGCACCAGGTCGAGGGCCTGCGGGATCTCGGCGTGCGGCGCGCGCTGCTGAGCACCTGGTTCCGCGTGGGCCTGACCACCATGGCATCGCTCGCCATCGCCGTCGTGTACGGGCTCGGCGGCGTCCAGGCCATCTCCGGAGCCCTCACGGTCGGCGTCGTCGTCGCCATGGCCGCCTACCTGAACCGGCTCTACGGCCCCCTCACCGCCATGGCGAACGTCCAGGTCGACATCATGACCGCCCTCGTCAGCTTCGAACGCGTCCTCGAGGTCCTCGACCTGGAACCCACCGTCACCGACGCCCCCGACGCGACCGACCTGCGTGACGCCGTCGCCCGGCACGGCGCGAGCGTCACCCTGGACGGTGTCACGTTCCGCTACCCGAGAGCCGGCGAGGTCGGGCTGGCATCCCTGGAGGCCGTCGCGGTCCCGACCCAGGAACCGGCGTCCGACACCCTGCACGACCTCACGTTCACCGTCCCCCCAGGGGCCGTGGTCGCGCTCGTGGGCCGCTCCGGCGCAGGCAAGACCACCACCGGCCACCTCGTCACACGCATGTACGACCCGACGTCGGGCAGCGTCGCCATCGCCGGCCAGGACCTGCGCGGCGTCACCCTCGCCTCCCTGCGCGCCACCGTCGGGGTCGTCTCCCAGGAGGCCCACCTCTTCCACGACACCGTCGCCGCCAACCTCCGCTACGCCCGCCCCGGCGCCACCGACGCCGAGATCGAACAGGCCATGCGCCGCGCCCGCATCTGGGACCTCGTCTCACGCCTCCCGCAGGGCGCCGACACCGTCGTCGGCGACCGCGGCTACCGCCTCTCGGGCGGCGAGCGCCAGCGCCTCGCCATCGCACGCCTCCTGCTCAAGGCGCCGGACGTCGTCATCCTCGACGAGGCCACCGCCCACCTCGACTCCGAGTCGGAGGCGGCCGTGCAGGCGGCGCTGAACGAGGCGCTCGCGGGCCGCACGTCGCTGGTCATCGCGCACCGCCTGTCCACGGTCCGCGACGCGGACCTCGTGGTGGTGCTCGACGACGGCCGGGTGGCGGAGCAGGGCACTCACTCCGAGCTCCTGGCGGCGGGAGGGCTGTACGCCGAGCTCTACCGGACGCAGTTCGCCACCGGGCAGGACGTGGCGGGGTCACCCGGTCCGCGGTGACCCGGACCTCGCGAGCGGTCAGCCCGGTGTCATCTCGCCGGCCGGGACAGGCACGGCGAGCGTGTTGCCCGCCTGGGCCAGCGGGCAGGCCCAGGCGGGGTCGTACGCGCAGGACGGGTTGTAGGCGAAGTTGAGGTCCAGGACGATCCGGCCGGCGCCGTCGTCACCGAGCCAGGCGCCCTTGATCGTGTCCACGAGGTAGCGTCCGCCGCCGTACGTCCCGTCGGGACGACCGGCCAGGGCGTCCTTCACCGGGACGAACAGCCCGCCCCCGTACGAGGCCAGGCGCCACACATCGAGCGGCCCCGCGCCGGGAAGCTCGGCCGTGCCGAGCAGCTCGAACGGGACGACGCCGTCGGTGCCTGTCGGCACGTCCAGCCGGCGGGGTTCGCGGGCCGGGACGATCCGCGTCTCGAAGCGCCACGCCGGGTCGTACGGGGCCACGCGCAGCCCGGTGAACCGCTCGCGGTCCGTCGGCAGCAGGGGGGAGGCGGGGTGCGTGGCGAACAGCTCGTCCCGGGCGGCGATCCACGCGGCGTGCGCGCCGGCCGGGTCCGCGGGGCGTGCCCGCACGTCCTCGTACAGGGCGAAGACTCGCCGCCGCCAGTCGGCGACGGCCAGGGCTCCGGCGGGCCCGGTGAGCCCGTCCTCGCCGCCGGTCCTCGCGTTGGGTCCTGTGTCGGGACCTGCGTCGGGTGTCGTGTGGGGCCTGGTGTCGGGTGCGCCTGCGTGCGGGGCGTCGCGTGCGGGGTCGGACGTCATCGGAGGCGGGACTCGTGCGGGGTCATGAACCCCACCGTAGGCGGTCGGGCCGTGCCCTGGTGACGTCCGCCGGCGGCCACGCGCCCGGGCCGGGGCGGGGCGGGTGGCGCCGAGCCGGCTCTCCCGGCGGTCGGCACGTGCACGGGGAGCCCGTCACCACGATCACCGCGTACGCGGTGATCGCCCGGCGATCAACGGCGCGTCCACTTCTGATGCACCGCGGCCGTCTAGCCTGGGGCGTACGGCCGGTGTCCGGGCGCGGGCGGCCGGACCGAGCCCTGTCGGACCGGACGTCCGGCACGCGACCGGTGCGTGCGGCAGTCCGCTCGGAAGGAGTGCTGGTCATGGCGGGTGGGGGTGCGGGTGCTGTCTCTTATACACATCT
>NZ_JABBYC010000070.1 GCF_016742955.1 Myceligenerans indicum
GATGTGTATAAGAGACAGCCCCCGCCCCGCACTGCACCTCGCCCTCGACCAAGCCGGCAGACTCCTCACCACGACCGACCGCACCCACGCCGCAAACCCCACCCCCTGCACCGACTACGACGTCGCCCGGCTCATCGACCACCTCCAAGCCGTGGTCCGCCGCATCGGCACCGTCGCCGACGGCGGACACTTCAGCGAGGTCCCCCGCGAATGGCCACCCACCGACAACTGGACCACCACCTGGGACGAGGGCCGCGCACGGACCGACCAGGCGCTCGCCGCGGCGGATCTCGACATGTCTGTCGCCGCGCCCTGGGGTGAGGCCACGCTGCGGACCGCGGCAGCCATGTACGTCAGCGAGCTGGCCACACATGCGTGGGACCTCGCCGTCGCCACCGGACGCCGCGACGAGCTGGACGGCGCCGTGGCCGAGATCGCGCTGCCGATCGCGAGGAATGGGGTCCCCGCCGAGCGCGGCGAGCACGTCCCGTTCGCCGACGTCGTGCCCGTGCCCGACGACGCTCCCGCCTACGACCGGCTCGCCGCGTGGTGCGGGCGGGATCCGGGGTGGGAGAACTGACCGCGAGCTCCGGGCGGCATCCCTCCTTCATCGGGTGACGACCGGCGGGTGGGCGGCCGCACGCGTGCGGCGGCCTCGTCCGGTGGATGACGACCGGCGGGTCACGACCGGCGGGTCACGACCGGCGGGTCACGACCGGCGGGTCACGACCGGCGGGTCACGACCGGCGGGTCACGACCGGCGGGTCACGAAGACCCGGCAGACAAACACGGAGCGGGCCCTGGCGGGCACGGCCATCTGATGACCGTGCCCGCCAGGGCCCGCTCCGGCGCGTCTCACGCGAGCAAGCTGGGCTTCATGTCCTTGATCCGGCCGAGCAGGCCGTTCACGAACGCCGGCGACTCGTCGGTGGAGAGGCCGGCGACGAGTTCGACGGCTTCGTCGACCGCGACGGCGTCAGGCACGTCGTCGTTGAACAGCACTTCCCACACGCCGATCCGGAGCATCGCGCGGTCGACGGCCGGCATGCGCTCCAGCGTCCAGCCGTGCGAATACGTCTCCAGCGCCTCGTCGATGCGCTCCAGCCGTTCCAGCACACCTTCGACGATCTCGACCGTGTACTGCGGGACCGGCGCCTCGGTGTACGGAGTCGCGACACGGTCGGCGAGCAGCTTCGCGGGATCGATGTCCCGCTGCTCGGCCTCGAAGAGGATGTCGGCCGCGCGCTTGCGTGCCTTGGTCCGGGCGCCCATCAGGTTCCTTTCTGCAACGACTGGTTCGTTCGGTTCCGCTCCGGGCGAGTGCCACGTTCCTCGGGCCCCGCCACGTGCCGCACCTCGGAATCAGTCGTTGACCCGTCCCAGGTAGTCGCCGGTGCGGGTGTCGACCTTGACCTTCGTGCCCTGCTCCAGGAACAGCGGAACCTGGATCTCCGCGCCCGTCTGCAGCGTGGCGGGCTTCGTACCACCCGTGGAACGGTCGCCCTGCAGACCCGGCTCGGTGTACGTGATCTCCATCGTCACGGACTGGGGCAGTTCGATGTACAGCGGCTGGCCCTCGTTGGTGGCGACCATCACCTGCATGCCCTCGAGCATGAAGTTCTTCGCGTCACCGATCGTCTGCGGGTTGATCATGATCTGGTCGTACGTGTCGTTGTCCATGAACACGTAGTCGGTGCCGTCCATGTACAGGTACTGGTAGTCGCGACGGTCCACGTTCGCCGTCTCGACCTTGATGCCCGCGTTGAACGTCTTGTCGACGACCTTGCCGGACAGCACATTCTTCATCTTGGTGCGGACGAACGCGCCACCCTTGCCCGGCTTGACGTGCTGGAACTCGATGATCGTCCAGAGCTGACCGTCGATGCGGAGCACGGTGCCGTTCTTGATGTCGTTCGAGGTTGCCACGTTCGTCTTCCTGTTGTTCGGATGATGGGCCGGGCACGACGTCGGGGCGTCGCGACCGGGAAGTTCTGGAGTAGCGCCTCAGTCTAACGGGGACCCCGCCACCCGCTCACATCGGTGCTGTGCGGACGACGATGCCGATGGCGGCCGCGACGACCATCAGCACCATCGACGCCGGGTAGTAGGCGAGCGCGCGGCGGATGTGATGGTGTTTTCGTGCCGAGATGTCGGCCAGATTCTTGACCTGGACCCACGCCTCACGACGATCGGTCCCTGGTCCACGTTCGGTGAGTTCGTCGACCGAGGCGGCGACGATGTCGGGCAGCGAGTAGCGGGAGAACTCCCGGTTCTTCATCCGCGGGCGCAGCGAAAGCACCAGGTGGAAGCCGGCGATCCCGCTCAGGACGATCGCGACCACACCAAGCACTGCACCTGCCACGGCCAGGCCCGCTCCCGGGACAAGCGCCTGCTCGAAGGGAATCGACGGCGTTCCGACGCCGAACGTCAGGGCGATCGCCGCGACGAGGACGCTGGTCTTGACGTCGGCGTTCGTGATGGTCAGCTGGAGCATCGACTGGACGAACTGGGCGTCGAGAGCCTCGCCGGGCTCGACCGGAGCAGTGGTATCCGGTCGACGCGCCAGCCACCGGGAGTCACGCCGGACACGGCCAGATCCCCACCAACTCACCGCGCTCTCGCCTCCTGCGCTCCCTGCTCCCGCCGGCCACTCGGTGCGAGCCCGCCGTCCGATTCCTCCAACTCGCGCCGTGGCCGGATCTAGTCCGGATGATACTGGTAGATCCCTTATGTCGCCATGACCAGGAAGCATTCCGAGCCGATCGGCCTGGGCACTCCTGAAGGGACGCGCGCCGCGAGAGTTGGCACTGGCGACTCCGCTTCCCACCTGTACTGTTGCGGATACGCAACACTCAGGTCAGTGCTTAAGTGTCGATGACTTAAGGAGAAGCCCCTCGGCCATGTTCACGCTCATCGGTGACCTCATCGGATCTCGTGAGGCCCCGGACCGTGCCGCGCTCCAGCGGAGGGTCGGCCAGATCCTGGACCAGGTGAACGAGGCCATCGACACGATGCAGCTCCTCGAACCCACTGTCGGGGACGAGATCCAGGGCGGGTTCGCCACGATCGGCGACGCCACTCTCGCAACCCTCGTGATCCGACTGGAGCTCGCGCCCGATGCCGACATGCGCTTCGGTCTCGGCTACGGCGACGTCACCGTGCACGACGGCGATCGTCGCCCGCTGCTGCAGGACGGCCCCGGATGGTGGGCGGCGCGAGAGGCCATCGAGACACTCAAGGGAAAGCGCGGCACCTTGTATGTCGGGCCGCAGGACGGTGACGACACCCCGGACCCCGCCTTCGTCAACGCCTTCCTGCTTGCTCGGGATGCGCTGGTCGCGACTCTGAACGCCCGCCAGCACAGGATGCTCCTCCTTGCCCTGAAGGGGCAGTCCCAGCGCGCCATCGCCGAGGCCGAGGGCATCACCGAGTCTGCCGTCAGCCAGGCTTTCGCCAGAGGCGTTCGTGCGGCACACGACGCGCAGATCACCTTCGGAAAGGCAGGATGATGGCAGTACTGGGAGCGTTCCTGGGGGCGCTCGGCGTGAGCGATCTGTTTCGAGCGTCGAACGACGACACCTCGAGGCGCCGTCGCATCGGTGTTCTGGTCATCGGGCTTGTCGCCCTTGCACTGTTGCTTGCCACCGGCGGACGGAACGGCCGCGACTGGCTCCTCGCTCTCCCTCTGGCGATGGCCCTGGCTGCTTGGACCCTCGGCTCAGCCGAAGCGCTGGCGACACGAACGCGGCGAGCCCCACGCCTTGCGGCGTTCGCGGGTCTCTTCGTCGGCGTGGCACTCTGCCTGCTGGTGGCCGACGACGGCACCAGCCCGTGGCCGCCCCTCTTTCCAGGCCCGCTCACATCCATCCCGTACGACCGCACCGTGCTGGTTCTCGGTGTCGCGCTGGCTCAGCTGGCCACGGCGAACATCATCGTTCGCCTGACCCTCGAAGCCGTCGGCGTGCCGACGGCGCCCGGGGAGCAAAGGCTCAAGAGCGGCCGGGTACTAGGGTCGATGGAGCGCCTGTTCATCCTGGGGCTCGGCATGACGGGTGCTTTCGCTGCGGCAGCAGCCGTGGTCGCAGCGAAGGGGCTCCTCCGGTATCCAGATGTCAAGGCCGACCACAAGGCCGCTACGACCGGCGTCCGACCCAATCCCGTCTCGGAATACTTCCTCATCGGAAGCTTTGCCAGCTGGCTGGTCGCCGTTGCAGGCCTTGCCCTGGTCGGCCTTGATACGGCGATCGCTGCCGGCGCGGGATGAACGGTTGACACCTTAAGTCCATTCAACTTTAGCCATAAGCTTTACTTCCAGGGTTGATGGAGCCTCGCCGCACGGTGCTCGCCTCCCCGCTTCGAGCTGAAGCGCGGCATGAGAACGGAAGCACCGCTACTCACAGGACTTGACGTCAACCACGGTTGAGGGTCTTCGATCGCCACATGACCACTGCACCGGATGCCTGGCACTCCGATCGCCTCGACCTGGGTGGCTATCTTGCCCGGCTCGGGGTGCCGGACCGATCTGCGAGCCGTGCCGCGCTCGACGAACTTCACGAGCAGCACGTGCGCACGTTCACCTTCGACAACATCGATGTGCTTCTGCGGCAGCATCCTGGTGTGAGCCTCGACGCGGTGCAGGAGAAGTTCGTCGGACGAGGGCGTGGCGGGTATTGCTTCGAGCATTCGACCATCCTCGCGGCAGCACTGGACCAGCTCGGGTACTCCGTGACACGGCGCCTCGCCCGCGTCGGCGATCCTGCGCGCGGCGCCGTGTCGGGGCGCACCCGTCTCGTGGTCGAGGTTGCCCTGGACGGAGCGCGGCTGCTGTGCGACCCAGGTTTCGGGCTGAGCATCCTGCACCCGATCGCTCTGCTGGACGGACTTGACGAAGTCCAGGAAGGCAGACGCTTCCTGGTCTCGCGGGTGGACGACGGCGGGCTCGCCGCATGGCAGCTCTCGCGGCTCCGGAACGGAAGCTGGGAGGTCCAGCACACCACGGATGCGCTTCCGGCCCGCCCTTCGGACGTCGAACTGGGCCATCACTACACGAGCACGTCACCCGACTCGCATTTCCCACGGCAGGACTCATCGTTGCCCGGCAGATCGGTGACCGGCACGTGACGCTCACTGCGAACGGCGCGACGATCCGGCGCCGCGGATCAGAGACGGAACATCACGACCTGAGTCCCGCAGACCGCCAGGAATGGCTCGACACGCTCGACCCGCATCTGACGCCCGACGAGACCACCCGCCTGCGCGCAGCACTCTCCCGATGGGATGCCGACTGACCGTCGACCGCACGACGCGGGACCGTCCTGCACGAAGCCGTCGCAGAGAGCCGCCCGTCGCAGACCCGCCGCGCATCCTCGTCACCAGGTCGCGACCCTCCGCGAAGCCGCCCCACGCACACCGTCACGCCACCCGTGACGCCACCGCCTCCAGCGCGAGGCGGTAGCCCTCAAAGCCGAAGCCCGCGATCGTGCCGGTTGCCACGCCGGCCACCACCGAGAGGTGTCGGAACGACTCCCGGGTCGCCGGGTTCGACAGGTGGACCTCCACCAGGGTGAGACCGACGTCGGTCACCTGCGCGGCGGCGTCGCGCATGCCGTAGCTGTAGTGCGTGAACGCCGCGGGGTTGAGCACGACGTGCGACCCCGTGTCGACGGCCTCGTGAAGCCAGCTCAGGAGCGTCGCCTCGTCGTCGGTCTGGCGGACCTCGACATCCAGGTTCAGGCCGGCGCCCCACTCCCCTGCCGCCTTCTCCAGGTCCGCCAGCGTGGCGTGTCCGTAGATCTCTGGCTCCCGAACGCCGAGGCGGCCGAGGTTGGGTCCGTTGAGGACGAGCACTCGCGTCATGGACATGAGGGTAGGTGACGACTGAAGTCGGCGAGGTTGTAACTCAACGCTTGGCACACTTTTTTATCATTGCTCAATGGGCTGTCGCGAGGGCAAGGCAGGCGGCCAGGATCAGCGATCAGCCTTTGGCCGGCTCTCGGCGTGTGCCGTGTGCGCGTTCTCGGCTACGGCGTGGATCCCCTGACGGCGATCTGCCAGGCCTGGCAGCCGCCGGGCTCCCCAGGGGCGCTGGGACGTCGCCGGCGGCGCGGGGCCGTCGCCTGGCCGGCGTGGTGCGGGAGGGCTTGTAGGTGTTGGTGTCTCGTGGCCAGGCGCTCCGCGCGGCGGCAGGTACGGCTTGCTTGCGTCGCTCCCTTCGCGTGACCTGCGGGGATTGCCCGCCCCGGGCGGCATGGCCGTCGCGACCTTCGGCCGCTGGGGTCTCCGGAGGACGGCGGCCGGCGGTGATCTCGCGGCCGTTGCGGTCCGTGAGGGTCCAACCGGAGTGGCGGGTCCCGTTGATGTTGCCGGTCCAGTGCATGGCGATGTGCTGACCGTCGACGCGGTCGTGGTGGTGCCAGCACAGCAGTGCGGCGTTCTCGGCCGAGGTGTGACCACCGTCGGCCCAGTGACGCACCGCATGATGGACCTCGCAGCGCGACGGCGGCTGGTCACAGCCGGGCCACACGCAGTGCCTGTCGCGCGCGATGACCGCGCGTCGCATGGGTCCGGTCACGGTGCGCCGAGCACGCCCGACGTCCAGAACAGCCCCATCGGGGCCGAACACGATGCGGGTGACCTCGCAGTCACACATGACCCGACGCAGCAGGCTCGCAGGCACGGGGGTCGCGGTGTCCGTGATCACCGCAGGGGTCGGCGTCAGCGCGGTCGCACCCGGTGGGAACGAGCCGACCCGTCCGCTCCCCCGCGACGGCTCGGTCGCGACGCCACCGGAGCGCCCACGCGTGCGGGGCGGTTCGTCGGCTCGGGAGCCGAGCAGGACGTCGCGCGCGTTGTCGTCGCCACGTCGGGTCAGGTCGCGCAGCTCGCTCCAGGAGACGGTCACGTTCAGGTGGGGGCGCACGGCGGAGCCGGTGCCCACGCGACCGTTGTCCAGGACGCTGCGAGCGAGATCCGCCAGGCCCTGGGCACGCCGCTGCCCGGACGTGCGGTCGTCCCCCGCCGCAGGGGCACCCGTCACCGACTCCAGTGCGGTGGCGACCACCTGGCCGTGTTCCACGGTCAGGAATCCGGCCAGGTGGAAACCGTCCATCGTGGGAGCCACGCTCAGGTACTCCTTGTCCTGGGCCTTGCGCAGCCCACGCTCGTCAGCCTCGGGGTCGGCGCGACGGGCGAAGTACCGCACCAGTCCGCGGAAGTCCTCCACCTGCCGGTCTCCGGCCCACTCCAGCAGCTGGTCCTCCCACGTGGGCGCACGGAAGCGGCCGACGCCGTCGGCGCGGTCCGCTCCAAGGCCCGTCCCGGAGGCGCTCCCCACCTCGGCGCCAGCCAGCGGGTCGACGCTGCCAGCAGCGGGATCCTCGTGGTCCGGCCCGGCGGCCTCGCCGCCGGGCAGCGGCCGGTCGGCCTCCGCGACGCCGTCCGCATCCTTCGGTCCGTCCGCATCCTTCGGTCCGTCCGTGTCGCTCAAGCGCCCGTCGGCATGACGTCCGTCGGCGAAGGGTTCGTCGAGCACCGGAGCGGCCAGCGCGTCCTTGCGCGCCCGACTGGTCGGAGCCAGGTCCACCATCGCGCGCAGCTGCTCCGGCCCGAGCCGCCCTTCCAGCGCCGCCTGCCGGGCGGCGGGCAGCACGTCCCGCAGCGCCGTCGCGGTACGCACCTCACGGCGTGCGGTCACCCTGCCGATCCGCTCGGTCGCAGCGAGCCAGGTCGCGAACGTGCGCGCCCCCGTCAGCGCCCACAGGCCGGCTTCGTCTATCACCGGGAGGAACGTCGTGCGCAGCACCTCCAGCCGATGTCCGACCATCCGCAGCCGGGCCACGGCATCGACCAACGCCTCCGCGTGAGCCGAGCCACCGCTCGTTGGCGCGACCTCCGGGGCGTCCGGCCTCATTGCCGCGACGAGCTCACCCGTCAGTGACTCGAGCGCGACCAGGAGCGCCTCCATCGACCGGCCGCCACCCGCGCTCGCTCGACCGTTCACCTGCATTCGCACTCACCTCCCTCGATCGCCGTCGGCCTCGACCCTGACTGCCGTCCCGGGCCCGAAGCGATCCCGTTCCCGCTGCCACCACTCACGCTAACGAACAACCGTTCGACATACCACTTGATGACAGAATCTGTGAATAAGCTATCCATCCACAGCCACGCCGTCGGCGTCCCTGCCGCACAACCGCACACACCAGGGACACGCCGGAGCCCTGGTCGCCCGTGCGCCGGATCCGCGCCTCGTCGACGCCACCATCCGCAGCCCTGGCCGAGCCGGCGGTGCCAGCGACCGAACGGTGCCAGCGACCGAACGGTGCCAGCGACCGAACGGTGCCGACCGAACGGCGCTGGCAGCCGAACGCGCAGCCCCGTACCGCCCGACCGCTGCCGACGGTCCGGGACAATGTTCCCCGTGACCTATCGCGTGATGACTGTCTGCACCGGCAACATCTGCCGCTCCCCCATGGCCGAGATCGTCCTGCGGCGACACTTCGAGGCCGCCGGGCTCGACGTCGTCGTCGACTCGAGCGGCGTGAGCGACGAGGAGCACGGCAACCCCATCGACGACCGCGCCGGCGTCGCCCTCGCGCGGCGCGGCTACACCGCGGGGAACAACCACGTCGCCCGCCGGGCGACCGCGACCGACGTCGGCTCCCGCGACCTCGTGCTCGCCATGACCGCCCGGCACGCGCGCCACCTGCGTGCGCTCGACCCGACCGTCGACGTACGCCTCTACCGGTCGTTCGATCCGGCAGTCACCGCACACGACGACGCCCCGCTCCGCGACACCCCGCTCGGCGACGTCCCGTTCGACGGGCTCCTTGACATCGCCGACCCGTGGTACGGCGGCCCGGACGACTTCGAGACATGCCTCGACCAGATCGAGGCCGGCGCCGACGGCGTGCTCGCACATGTGAGAGCAGCCCTCGCGAACTGATTCCGGCTCGCGGCCGCCGCACGACCAGCCCACGACACGACCAGCCCAGGACACGACCGGCCAAAGACACGACCGGCCCAAGACGCGACCAGGCAGAATGCGGCACGGGACAGAACGCACCACGCGGCCACCCTGAGCTCTCACCGCCACCCTGAGCTCGCCGCCACCGCCCTGGACTCGCCGCCACCGGGCTCACCGCTCCCGAACCGACGCTCGTGTCCGGCCGCTCAGGCCCGGCGCTCCCCCACACCGCCGTCGTTCTCGATGCCGTCGTTCTCGATGCCGGCGTTCTCGATGCCGGCGTTCTCGATGCCGGCGTTCTCGATGCCGTCGTTCTCGATGCCGTCGTTCTCGATGCCGGCGTCCTCGATGCCGGCGTCCTCGATGCCGGCGTCCTCGATGCCGGCGTCCTCGATGCCGGCGTCCTCGATGCCGGCGTCCTCGATGCCGGCGACCAGCAGCCGGCGAGGGCCCGTGCCGGAGTCCCCGAGCTCGTCGTCCGGGTTGTTCAGCGCGCAGGTCCGTAGCGACAGGCAGCCGCACCCGATGCAGTCGGTGAGGGTGTCGCGCAGGCGTTCCAGCTGCTCGATGCGCGCGTCCAGGTCCTGGCGCCACACGCGCGACAGCCGGGCCCAGTCGCTCCGGCTCGGCGCCCGGTCCTCCGGCAGGGCGGCCAGCGCCTGCGCGATCCGCGCGAGTGGAATCCCCACCCGGCGCGACGTGCGGATGAATGCCACCCTGCGCAGCACGTCGCGGCGGTACCGCCGCTGGTTCCCGCCCGTGCGACGGCTCACGATCAGGCCCTGCCGCTCGTAGAAGTGCAGCGCCGAGACGGCGACGCCGGAACGCCGGGCCACCTCCCCCACCGTGAGCTCCGCGCGGGTCCCGGCGAGCGAGACACCCGCCGGCCCGCCGATCTCCCGGCCGCCGATCTCCCGCCCGCCGACCTGCGACCCAGCACCCTCCGGCCCGGCACCCTCCCGCACCGCACCCTCCCGCACAGCACGCTCGGGGACGCCGTTCCCGGTGGAGGCTGTCACGGCACCGTTCCCAGGACGCCCTCGCCGTCCGGAGCCTCGGCAGAGCCGCTTGGCACACTTTTTTCCAGGTCGGAAGCAGGCCGCACGGTAGTTCCCTCCGCAGCGCCCCCCTCAGCAGCGCCTCCCGCAGCGCCGTCGCCCTCCCGGACAGGCATCGTCGCCGCGTCCGTCGGGGTCGCGCGCGCCGCGCGGATGCTCGCCACGAGCGCGCCCTTGCCCTCGAAGGGCGTGACGCACGACGACGTCGACGGCGCCGTGGCACTCACGACCGGCGCACCGCCGACGGAGATGCTGCAGCTGATCTCCCCCTCCGCGCCGCTGCCCGTGGCACCGACCGCGAGCACGTCCTCGTCGACCGGGATCTTCCCGTGCCACGGCGTCTCGACGAGGAAACCCGTCTCGTTGCCCACCTGCGCGGTGCTCGGGTCGCCGGCCGCGGCATCCTCGCCCGCTGCGGGGTCCTCCCGCACGACCGTGGCCGCATACCCGACCAGCACCTGCTCGCCCGGCCTGTCGCTGGTGATCGTGATCTCGACGAAGTGCTCCGGGTCCGGATCGCCCTCCAGGTGCTCGCCCTGCATCGTGTACCAGCCGTCGGGCACGACCTCCAGGGCCGGGGGGTGGGCGAGACGGTCGTACAGTGCCCACGCCCCCACGGGCAGGAGGAGCCCCGCGACGGCCGCCGCGACGATCCGGACGACGGCCCCCCTCCGGTCCCCCGGCGCGGGGGCCGGGGGGACGTCGTCGGACAGCGGGCTGAACTCCTCGGTCTCCTCCGCGTCTCCGCGGGCCTCCAGCACACGGACCGCCTTGGCTCGCGAGGCGATCATGGTGTTCAGCGCCGGGGTGGTCCGCCAGGTGACGGGCCTGGTGGTGTCGCGGGTGACACGGCCGACGATCTGCTGCGGCGTCGGCCGCGCCGCGGGGTCCTTGGCCAGGCAGTCGCGGACCAGGTGCGCCAGCTCGCGCGGCACGCCGTCGAGGTCGGGCTCGGTGTGCACGACGCGGTAGGCGACGGACTCGGCCGGGCCGCTGCCGAACGGCGGCCTGCCGGTCGCGGCGTAGGCGAGCAGGCAGCCGAACGAGAACACGTCCGACGGCGTACCGGCCTCGTGACCACGCACCTGCTCGGGAGACATGTACGACGCCGTGCCCAGCACCTGGCTGACCGACGTGAGCGCGGTGGCCTCCAGGGCACGAGCGATGCCGAAGTCGATGATCCGCGGACCGCCCGTGGTGAGCAGGACGTTCCCGGGCTTCAGGTCCCGGTGCACGAGTCCCGCCCCGTGGATGGTGGTGAGCCCCTCGGCGAGCCCGAGACCGAGGGCGCGCAGCGTGGGGACGTCCAGCGGCCCGGACTCGCTGATGGCCTCCCGCAGCGAGGGGCCGAGCACGAACGCGGTGGCCATCCACGGCTGGCGGGCGTGCGGGTCGGCATAGACCAGCCCCGCGGTGTGGCTGCCCGCGACCCGGCGTGCGGCATCGACCTCGCGGGCGAACCGCTCCCGGAACTCCAGCTCGCCGGTCAGGTCCAGGCGGACGACCTTGACGGCGACCTTCTCGCCGTCCGGCGTGCGGCCGAGGTACACGGTGCCCATGCCACCCGACCCCAGCACGCCGAGCAGCCGGTAAGGTCCCAGACGGCGCGGGTCCTCCGGGCGCAGCGGCACGGCGGCGCCCGCGGACCACGGCGAACCCGGACTCGCCTCGATCGACACGCTGCGATTCCCCCTCACAGGTCTCATCGGTCGTTCAACAGGTGGGCTCCCGACCACGCGTCGGCGCCTGTCATGCTCTCGGCGCGGCAGAGGGGACGGCAGGCCGTACGGCGCGGCGCCCGCGATGCCGGGCCGATGCTACTGGCGCCGCGAGAACAGGGCTAATCCGGCCCGGCCTTGACCAGCAGGTCATCAGACGTGCACCGGACGCCGCGACGGCTCCCTGACCAGCAGGAGCAGCGCCAGCCCGACGAGCACCACGAACAGCACCGCGAGCGTCCCCCAGATCGTGGCCCCGGTGATGTCCAGCACGAGACCCCAGAGCAGCGGTGTCATGAACGACGCCGCCCGGCCCGTGGTGGCGTACAGGCCGAACACCTCCGACTCCCGCCCCGCCGGGGTGACACGCGCCAGGAAGGACCGCGACGAGGCCTGCGCCGGACCCACGAACAGGCAGAGGAACAGGCCGGCCGCCCAGAAGACCACGGGCCCCAGCGAGTGCAGGGCGACGATGGCCACGCCGGCCACGACCAGCCCGCTGAGCGACACGAGCACCACCGCCCGGCTCCCGAACCGGTCGTCCAGGAACCCGGCCGCGAACGCGGCCGCACCCGCGACGAAGAGGGCCGCCAGCCCGAAGGCCTGGACCGTCGTCTCGGGGAAGGCGAACGACTGCGCGGCGATGATCGCGCCGTAGGTGAACACGCCCGTCAGCCCGTCCCGGTAGATCGCCGACGCGACGAGGAACCAGAACGTCGGCCGCGCCTCGCGCCACAGCCCCGCGATGTCCCGCCCGACGATGGCGTAGCTGCGGAAGAACCCGGCCTGCTCGCGGCGCCCGGCCGCGGGCGCCTCCGGTACCTGGAAGAACAACGGGAGCGTGAAGGCCACGGTCCACACGGCGCAGAACACGGCGATGACCCGGTACCCGAGACCGTTGTCGGTGGGCATCCCCCAGAAGTCGAAGAGGTTGGCGACGATCACCACGGCGAGCGCCACGATCCCGCCCACGTAGCCCATCCCCCATCCCAGGCCGGACACCTTGCCGACGGTGCGGGGCGTGGAGACGCTCACGAGCATCGCGTTGTAGTTCACGCCGGCGATGTCCTGCACCACCTGCATCAGGCCGATCAGGATGGCGCCCAGCCAGAAGTAGCGCGGGTCCGCGTACACGAAGAACAGCCCGAACTGCAGCAGGACGAGCGCGAGCGTGGTCCCCGCCAGCCATCGCTTGCGCCGTCCGGTGACGTCGGCCCGCTGACCGATGACCGGCGCCAGGAGCAGGACGGCGATGCCCGCGATGAAGCCGGCGTACCCGTAGTTCGAGGCCAGCTGGGCGAGGGCGTGGTCGTAGGCCTCGTTGCCCGGCCCGAGCTGCGCCACCGCCGGGTCGACGAACGAGGAGCCCGTCAGGTAGGAGGCGGCGAACACGAAGGTGATCAGCACCGTGTTCAGCGGTTGCGTGCCCCAGTCCCACAGGGCCCAGGCCATGACGCGCCTGCGGGGGATCTCGGCGTCGGCCTGCAGCTCGAGCCCCGTCGTGGGGGCGGCGTTCTCGCTCATGGGACGGAACTCTCCTCAGTTCGGATGAACGAAAGGTAGCGCGGTCCGTGACCGGCCGGAACGGCACGCCTCGGCCGGTGGGCACCGTGCCCGTCGCCACGGGTCGCGGCGGGGCGGCGCGCGGGCCTCACGACCGAGGCCCGGCGAGGTTGTGCCGGCCGATGTCCCCGGCCGTCGCGGTACCCGCGAGCGCCATGGTGATGTCGAGTTCGGCCAGGACGTGCTGGGTGACGGCGTGGATGCCGTCGGCTCCGGCCAGGGCGAGGCCGTGGACCCAGGGGCGGCCGAGGAGGACGGCGTCGGCTCCGAGGGCGAGGGCGACGAAGACGTCGGCCCCCGTGCGGATCCCGGAGTCGAACAGGACGGGTGCGCCGGGCGTGTGGCTCCGGACGGCGTGGGCGACGGCGGGGAGGGCGTCGAGGGAGGCGGGGGCGTTGTCGAGCTGTCGGCCGCCGTGGTTGGAGACGATGATGCCGGTGGCGCCGTGGTCGAGGGCGGTGGTGGCGTCGTCGGGGGTCTGGATGCCTTTGATGAGGATGGGCAGGTCGGTGAGGGCGCGGAGGCGTGCGAGGTCGGGCCAGGTGAGGGTGGGGTCGGAGAAGGTGTCGAGGAAGGTGTCGACGCTGTCTCTTATACACATCT
>NZ_JABBYC010000071.1 GCF_016742955.1 Myceligenerans indicum
AGATGTGTATAAGAGACAGCGGGTACCCCGCCCCCACCGGCTCCCGGCGCTGCGGGCGACGTGTCGGACGAGACCGTTCGTCGCGCGCCGCGAGGCGGCGCGCCCTGGGGGGCCCCGGCCCCGGCCCCGGCACCGGGCGCCGCTCCCGGGCAGGCCGGCCCGGGCGGGCGGAACCTTCCGCCCGGCGCCCCTGGATCGCCCTTCGGCGACTCTGGGGCCAACCCGCCTCGCGCCGAGGCCACGCAGGTGGCCCCCGCAGGCCTCCCGTGGGGCCGGAATGCCCCGGCTCCGGCCGCGACACCGGCTCCGGGCGGTGCTTCCCCGGCGTCGCCGTTCCCCCCTGCCGGCGGCGAGCCGGCCGCGTCGCCGTTCCCCCCTGCCGGCGGCGAGCCGGCCGGGTCACCGTTCCCGCCTGCCGGCGGCGAGCCGGGAGCAGGAGCGTCCCCGTTCCCGCCCGCCGGAGGTCCTCACGGCGCACCTCCTGGCCCACCACCAGGCCCCGGTGGCCCAGGCGGACAGCCTGACCACGGCTTCGAGGTGATGGTCGGAGGCGGACGGTCTCGTCCGTCCAGCTCCGCTCGCTCCGAGGCCGACTGGGACGAGACGGAGGAGGACCCCGGTCCCTCCTACACCTGGCTGCACTACGTCATCCTCGTGGTCGTGGCCTTCGTGCTCGGCCTGTTGATCTGGAAGCTCGTCCTCGAGAAGGACAGCACCTATGAACCGGACGAGGCCGCGCAGCTGATCACCTCCGTCCTTCCCGGGGTGGGACTGTCATGACGGCGACGGAACGCGCACGTGAGCTGGCCGTCGTCGCGGCTCGTGCGGCGAGCGACCGCAAGGCGCAGGAGATCATCGCCCTCGACGTGAGCGACCAGCTCGTGCTGACCGACATCTTCCTCATCGCGTCGGGCACGAACGAACGCCAGGTGTCGGCGATCGTGGACGCCGTCGAGGAGGCCATGTACAAGGCCGGATCCAAGGCGATCCGTCGCGAGGGCGTCTCGGAGGCACGCTGGGTGCTGCTGGACTTCGGCGACGTCGTCGTGCACGTGCAGCATGCGGAGGACCGCGTCTACTACGCGCTGGAGCGGCTCTGGAAGGACTGCCCGGAGGTCGAACTACCCCGCGACGCCCGCGGGGGCGGCGACACGTCGGAGTTCGGCGGGACCGACAAGGACTCGGCCATCCACCTGGATCCGGGGCTGCGTCAGTGACGGCGGGCAGTATCGTCCTGCTCCGCCACGGGCGTACGGCCTACAACCACTCCAAGCGACTGCAGGGACAGATCGACATCCCGCTGGACGACGTCGGACGCTGGCAGGCGGAACAGGGGGCGAACGCCCTGGCTTCGTCGCACAGGGCGACGAAGGTGGTGTCGAGCGACCTCCAGCGGGCCTTCGACACCGCAACCGCGTACGCGAAGCTGGTGGGGGCCGACGTCGAGGCGGACGAACGCCTGCGGGAACGTTCGTTCGGCGAGTGGGAGGGACTGACCGACGAGGCGATCGCCGAGCGCTGGCCGGCCGAGCACGCCCAGTGGCGTGCGGGCGCCGAACCGGTACGGGCCGGTGCGGAGTCCCGCCGGAACGTCGCCGAGCGGATGGTCGCCGGGGTGCTGGAGCATGCCGGCCGGCTCGACGCCGACGACACGCTGGTGGTGGTCTCGCACGGTGCCGCGATCACGCTGGCGCTCACCCTGCTGCTGGACCAGGATCCCGTCGAGTGGCGCGGCATCACGGGCCTGCACAACGTGCACTGGTCGCACCTGCGTGCCGCGGACCCGCAGGGCCACCCGGCCTGGCGGCTCGTGGCGCACAACGTGGGTGCCGGCTACCCCTTGGACCACTGGCTCGCGGGCCCGGACTGGAACCTGGAACCGGGCGTGGCCGGCGAGTAGTCCGGCCGCGACGGCGCACGGGCACGGTCGGCCCCGCGCCGCACGGGCCTGGCCGCTCAGTGCCCGGCTGCTCAGTGCCCGGCTGCTCAGGGCCCGGTGCGGACCGGTCCGGCCGCCGGGGCGGCGGGCCGCCTGCCGCCGCACGAGTCCCGCACCGTCAGGCGCGGCAGGAGCTCGACGTGCCGCGGCGGCCGGCGATCCTCGTCACCCTCGGTGATCCGGTCCACGAGCAGGCGCAGAGCCTCCCTGCCGAGCTCGCGTCGTGGCGGCGTGATCGTCGTCAGCGGTACCGCGGCGAGGTCCGCGTTCTCGTCGTCGTAGGCGACGACGGCGAGGTCGCCGGGGACCTTCAGCCCCCGGTCCAGGAGCGACTCGACCAGGCGTGCGGCGTGGTCGTCGGTGTGCACGAGCACGGCGCGCGTTCCGCTCTGCGCGCACCGGTCGAGCAGCTCGCCGAGTTCACGGCTCAACCGGTCCGGATCGTCCTCGCCCTTGGACAGGGCCATGACGGGACCCGGCTCGAGGCCGAGCCGGGTCGCGGCCCGGGCATACCCCTCCCGGACATGTGGTGCGGTCGGCGTCCGGTCGTACACACCCAACCCGATCCTCCGGTGCCCCAGCCCGTGCAGGTGCTCGACGGCGATCACGGCGCCGTGCGCGAGATCGGTGCGGGCGAGGTCCAGCTCGCTGATGCTGGACGGGTGGTCGATCCGGCGCTCCGCGAGCACCACGGGCACCGGGATCGACCGCAGCCGCCGCGCCAGCTCCTCGGGAGTGCACCCGCGCGTGGTGGGTGCGATGACGATCCCGCCGACGCCCAGCGCCACCATGCGTTCCACCTGGGCGGTCTCGACGTCGGGCCGGTAGTGCGAGACACCCAGCACCAGCCGGACGCGGAGGGCGGGGGCGAGCGCCTCCATCCCGCGGACGAACTCCGGGAAATGCATGCTCGTGCTGGGGACGATGACGCCGACCGGCGCGCGAGCGGCCTGGGGCCCACGGGACGAGGCCAGGGCGATCGCCCCGCCGTGCACGCGAGCCAGTTTGCCGGCAGTCTCCAGCGCGATGATGTCGCGCCGGATCGTCACCTCGGACACCCCGAAGCGGGACGCGACGTCGGCGGAGTGGACGCTGCCGCGCAGCTCGATCTCACGCAGCAGGTACTCGTGCCGTGCCCGGGGCAGGTGCATGTTCTCCTCCGTCGTCATCGACCGATGCGTCCGGAGAGGCACAATAGTCGCCCGTGGTGCGCGAATGATCGATATTGTCCGATCGGCCGCGGAGCGCGCACCGTCCGTCCAGGATGCCTGGCGTGACTGCCACTCCCGAGCCCCTGCCCGCTCTGGCCGCCGCATGGCGCTGGACCCGCGACCACTGGCTGGCCGAGGCCGACGGGCTGCTCGCGGCGACCGAGCCGTACACCTCACCGGGCCGCGCGCTGATCTCGCTCCCCGGCCCCGCCAGCGGCTCCGGCCCCTGGAGCGACGGCCTGGAGGGGTTCGCCCGGACGTTCCTCCTGGCCGCCCTTCGGCTGCGCGGCCAGGACGGTGCCGATCCGCACGGCCTGCTCGACCGGTACGCGGACGGGCTGGCGCACGGGACGGACCCGGCCGGCTCCGAGCGCTGGCCCCGGATCCCCGAACGCCGCCAGGCCGTGGTCGAGGCCGCGTCCGTCGCGATCGGTCTTGCCGAGACGCGCGCCTGGCTGTGGGACCGCCTGGACGACGGCACCCGCTCCCGTGTGGTCGACTGGCTCGGCGACATCGTCGGCACGAGCGGCTACCGGAACAACTGGATCTGGTTCCAGACGATCGTGGAGTCGTTCCTGGCCTCGGTGGGAGGCCCGTGGGAACAGGCCGACCTGGACCGGAACGAGGAGATCGGCGAGGCTCTCTACGTCGGGGACGGCTGGTACTCGGACGGCCGCGGCCGCGACGGCCGCCGGCAGTCGTTCGACTGGTACGCCGGCTGGGCCTGGCACGTGTACCCGCTGCTGCACGCGCGGATCGAGGGACGTCCACTCGCGGACCGGCACGCCGCCCGCCTGCGGGAATACCTCGACCAGGCCCAGCACCTGGTCGGCACGACCGGCGCGCCCCTCCTGCAGGGGCGCTCGATCACCTACCGGTTCGCCCTCCTCGCGCCGTTCTGGGCGGGCGCGCTCGCCGGGGTGACGCCACTGACGCCGGGGGCCACCCGGACGCTGACCTCCGCGGTCGCCGACCACTTCCGCCGCTCCGGCGCCGTCGACCCCGCCGGGCTCCTGCCGATCGGCTGGCACGGCCGGTACGACCGCGTGCGCCAGCTCTACACGGGACCGGCGTCGCCCTACTGGGCGAGCAAGGGCTTCCTCGGCCTGCTCCTGCCGCCGGACCACGACGTCTGGACCGCCCCGCCGGAACTGCCGGCACCGTGGTCCGGCGCGACGGTGACCGCGCTGCCGGTCCCGGGATGGATCGTGGCGGCCACACCCCGCGACGGCGTCGTGCGCGTGATCAACCACGGTTCCGACCGCCTGGTGGAATCATTCCTCGAACCTCACCCCGACGACCCGTTCTACCGTCGCACCGGCTACTCGAACATCACCTCGCCCCAGCTCTCGGCGGCCGCGATCGCCGCGCCCCTCGACTCGCACACCGCCCTGCTGGACGCGTCCGGCACGCCGTCGCACCGCGACGGGATCGAGCGGGTCCGGGGCGCCGGCGGCGTGCTGGTGTCGCGATCCCGGGTGCACTGGCTCGACCTGCCGTACCGGGAGCACCGTGCGCGGGACGCCGGGGCGCCGGATGCCGGCGCGCACGACGACGGCCGGTACGACGACGGCCGGTACGACGGCGGCCGGGGTGCCGGCGTACGCGGCCACGCCGGCGACGCGGCCACCTGGTCCGCCGTGCGGCGCGGCCCGCAGCTCACGACGGCGTCCGTGGTCCGTGGCCGCCACGAGATCCGGCTCGCGAGGTGGCGGCGCGAACCGGCGGCCGGCGTCGTCCCTGTACCTCCGGACACGGCGGCGCACCTGCTCGACCGCACCGCCGCCTGGCCCGAGGACCCCGGACCCTGGAGCGTCCACCTCGGGGGCTGGGCGCTCGCGGCGGACCGCCCCGAGGACCTGCGGGTCGAGCAGGACGCCCACGGTGTGCGGGTCGTGCGGGGCGACGGGGCGACGTCGCTCGTGCGCGGGCTGCTGGGCGCCGACGTGACCGGTGTGACGCGTCGCGCGAATGCCGACCCGCTCGGGGCCGTCTCGGTCACGCCGTGGGTGCGCGGGAGCGCCGCGGCGGCGCCCGGCGAGATCACCGCGGCGCTCGTCGTGCTGTCCGGAGGCGAGGAACCGCTGGAGCCCGCGGCGGTGGCCGCCGTCGTACCCGTTGGTGGCCCCGGGACGGCGACGGCCCGTATCACCTGGCCTGATGGTCACACCGACACGGTGGAGCTGGACTGAGGGGCCGTCGTGCACCGCCGCCGGTCGTGTCGCGCGCCACGGCGGGCGTCGTTCCGTGTGCCGTCTCAGGCGTGGATCGTGGCAGCGGTTGCACGTTTTTGTCCGTTCGCGCTCGCGACGGACACGCCGGTGGCAGCATCGTCGCCGTCAACCTGAGATCGTACGGATCCCCACGCCGCGCGGTCCCGAGGCCGCCGTGAGGCGGCGCACGTGTGCAAGGAGGCTCACATGGTCACAACGAGACGCGGGGTGCGCGCGGGTACCGCGGCCCTCGCCGCCGCGGGAATGGTCGCGCTCGGCGCGTGCTCCGGCGGCCCGGCCGTCGGCGGGGACGAGGAGATCGCGCTGACGTTCGCCTTCTGGGGTGACGCGAGCCGCGCGGACCGCTACGAGGAGTCGATCGCCCTGTTCGAGGAGGAGCACCCGAACGTCACCGTCCAGCCGTCCTACGCGGGGTTCGGCGACTACTGGACCGCCCGGAACACGGAGGCGGCGGGCAGTTCGCTCCCGGACGTCTTCCAGATGGACGTCACCTACCTCTACCAGTACGCCTCGACGCACCAGCTCCTGCCGCTGGACGAGTACACGCGGGACACGATCGACATCTCGAGCTTTCCCGAGTCGGTGATGCCCGCGACCCGGGTGGACGGACAGATCTACGGCATCCCGACGAGCACGGGGACACTCGCCAACTTCTTCAACGCGGACCTGCTGGCGGACCTCGGTATGGAACCTCCCGAAGGGGACCTCACCTGGGACGAGTACGACGCCTACCTCACCGAGGTGGCCGGGGCCGGTGCGGACCACGACCCGGTGGTGGACGGCTCGACGCAGTACGTCCAGATCATGTCCGTGTTCGAGATCTGGCTCGCCCAGCGCGGAAAGACGCTGTACACCCCGGAGGGCGAGCTCGGTTTCACCGAGGGCGACCTCGCCGAGTGGTGGGGCCGGGGCACCCGGATGCTGGAGTCCGGTGGCTTCGTCGACCCGAAGCGCACCGAACAGCTGGAGAGCGACACGCTCAGCGCCCGCTACACGGCCAGCGAGATCAGCTTCTACAACTTCCTGGTCCGCTTCACCGAGGGGACGGGCGGCGACGAGTTCACCATGACGCTCCCGCCGGCCGACGACCCGGACGACCGCGGGCTCTACCTCAAGCCCAGCCTCATGCTGTCGATCGGCGCCAACTCGGAGCACCCCGAGGTCGCCGCCGAGTTCATCGACTTCATCACCAACGATCCGCAGGTCAGTGAGATCTTCGGCACCTCGCGCGGCGTCCCGGTCTCCGCCTCGGCGATCGAAGGTCTGGACGCCGAGGGTCTCGACGCGCAGATCCTGGAGTACTGGGAGCAGGTCGCCGAGTTCGCCGACGACGCACCGCCCCCGCCCCCGGAGGGTGCCGGGGCGGTCGAGGCGGAGTTCATCCGCATCGCGCAGGACGTCGCCTTCGGCGCGACGAGCATCGACGACGGCGTGGCCGAGTTCTTCACGAGCGCCTCGGGGATCGTCGGGACCCGCTGAGAGGGTGGCGCCGCCCGGCGGACGCCCGGCCCGCCTCCCCGGCGGGCCGGGCGAGGCTGCGGCCCGGGCGTCCGGGCGGCACCCGCGACGCTGTGCCGCCGTTTGCCGCGGCGGGCGACGGAGTTGTACGTTGCCCGGGACGTGGACCGCCGGGGGAGGGCGATCGTGGGCGATTCCTGGGCACAGCAGCGCACCGAGGCGGCGCGCCTGCAGGCGGAGCGCCTGCGCGAGCGTCAGGACGCCGAGCACGCGCGCGCCGAGGCGATGCTCGCGCGGTTCGTGACGGAGGCCCGGGAAGCCGGCCTCGCACCGGAGCCGCTCGTGATGCGCGGGTACGGCGGGCGGGGGACCGCCCGGACGCCCCTGCGCGGCTGGTACCTGCGCACGGACCGGACGGCAGCGGTGTCCGACGACGGCGCCTTCTACGTGATGACCGCTCCGTTGTCGCTGCTCGACCGGCTCCGGGGCGTGCGCCCGGAGCCGAGGCGGCCACCGCTCGTCCTGGGTGCGGGTGGCAAGGACGGCGACTCGATCGAGCTCTCGGCGGCGCTGGACCGGCTGCTGCCGGGCCGGCGGCCGGGGACGGCGCCCGGCGTCTGACGCCCGGGGACTCCCGGCGCTCCGGTGTCCGGTACCACGTCGACCCGTCAGGTTCGCGTACTGGCTGGAGCTCCCCTGTCAGGGCTACGGTCGGCGAATGCGCCTCTCCCATGACTCGACAGGTTCCGGGCCCGACGTCCTGCTGCTGCACGCGGGCGTGGCCGACTCGCGGATGTGGGGCGCGCAGGTCGCCCCGCTCGCGAAGCACCATCGCGTCACGGTGTGTGACCTGCGTGGATATGGCAACACGGCGCTGACCAGTGAGCCGTACAGCGATGCCGACGACGTCCGGCGCCTCCTGGAGACCCTGGGGGCGCCTGCCACGCTCGTCGGAGCGTCGGCCGGCGGGCACGTGGCACTCCAGGTCGCCTCGGGCTGGCCGGAACTCGTGGACCGGCTCGTACTGCTCAACGCCGCCTACCCGCTGCCGGCCACGCGCTCGCTCGAACGCTTCGTGCGACGTGAGGACGTTCTGCTGTCGGCCGGCGACATCGAGGGGGCCACCGAACTGAACGTCGCCACCTGGTTGGGGCCGGAGGCCGACGACGGCGCCCGGGACCTCGTGCGCACCATGCAGCGCCACGCCTTCGACGTTCAGCTCGCCGTGGGTGACACGGTCAACCAGCAGCCCGGCCCGGACATCGACCTGTCGCGGGTCACGGCCCGCACGCTCGTCGTCTCCGGCGGTCAGGACCTGGACCACTTCCGCGAGGTCGCGGCCCACGTCGTCGGGCAGATCGCCGATGCCCGGCACGTCCAGCTCGGTTGGGCGGGGCACCTGCCGAACCTGGAGCGCCCGGAGGAGATCACGGAGTTGCTCGCGACCTTCCTGGACGAGACGTAGCCATCACGTCCGTGGCGTCACGATCACGTTGACCGCCTCGAAGCCGCTGTCCGGGTCGCCCGCGTAGACATGCGGCTGGTCGGCGGGGAAGTCGACGACGCTGCCTGCGGCGAGCTCGACGCGCCGGCCGCCGTAGGCGATCGAGCCGCTTCCGGTGAGCACGACGAGTCGCTCGGTCACACCGGCGGCGTGGGCGGGCGATCGGCGTACCCCGCCGGGCGCGAGCCGGATCAGGTAGACCTCGGTGACCCGCGCATCCTCGCGCAGCACCCGGACACGGGTGGTGGAGATGCCGCCCTCGTCGAGCCGTGCCCAGTCGTCGTCGCCCACGAGCTCCGCCATCGGTACGCCCAGTGGGCCCGCGACCGCGTACAGCGTGTCCAAGGTCGGGTTTCGGCGGCCGGTCTCCAGTTCGGACAGCGATCCCTTGCCGATACCGGCGCGCGCAGCCAGCGCCGTCAGCGACATCTCCCGTTCCGTGCGCAGCGCCCGGATGCGTCGTCCGACCCTGGCGGCCGCGCCGGACCTGACGTCATCCATGCGCACTCCTTGTCTGTTCTGTATACAGAACGTAGGGTGTTCCGTAATCAGAACAGCGTAGGGGAGGAACGTTCGATGAGCGACGGATCGCATCAAGGGCCCATCGCCGCCGGGATCGTCACAGCGGTCGTCGGGCCCAGCAGCTCGGTCGTCGTCGTCCTCGCAGGCCTGACCGCCGTGGGTGCGTCCCCGGCGCAGGCAGCTTCGGGGCTGCTCACGCTCCTCGTCACCCAGGGGCTCGGCATGCTGTGGCTCAGCCTCCGGCACCGCACGCCGATCGTGCTCGCCTGGTCCACGCCGGGCGCGGCCCTCCTGGCCTCGATGGCGGCCCTGGCGGACGGCTGGCCCGCAGCGGTGGCCGCGTTCGGCGTCACCGGCCTGCTCATCCTCCTCACCGCGCTGATACCCCGGCTGGGCAGGCTCGTCGCGGCCATTCCGGCATCCCTCGCACAGGGCATGCTCGCCGGGGTGCTCGTACCCCTGTGCCTCGCTCCGGCCACCGCGCTCGCCGGCGCCCCGCTCGCCGTCGCGCCCGTCGTGCTGACCTGGCTGGTACTCCTGCCCGTCTCCCGCCGTTGGGCCGTGCCCGCCGCGCTCGGTGTCGCGCTCGTCGTGGTGCTGCTCACCGGCCGGGACGCCATCTCCGGCGCGGGACTGGTCCCGGCGCCGGTGTGGACCACCCCTCACCTGACCGTCGAGGGCGTCATCGCCGTCTCCGTCCCGCTCTACGTGGTAACGATGGCGTCGCAGAACGTCCCCGGCGTGGCCGTCCTCGCCTCCCACGGCTACCGCGTTCCCTGGCGTGAGAGCCTGCTCGTCACCGGTCTGGGCACCATGCTCGGGGCGCCCGCCGGCGGTCACGCGATCAACCTGGCCGCCATCTCCGCCGCACTCGCCGCCGGCCCCGACGCGGGGCGGGATCCGCGCCGGCGCTGGATCGCGGCCGTCACCGCGGGTATCACCATGCTCGTGCTCGCCGCCGCGAGCGGCGCGCTCACGACCCTCGTCCAGGCCGCACCCGACGGGGTGATGCAGGCCGCGGCCGGCCTCGCGCTCCTCGGTACCCTCTCCGGCTCCCTGCTCGCGGCCCTCACGGACTCGCGCGACCGCGAGGCCGCCGTGCTCACGATGCTCATCGCCGCCTCGGGCGTGGCGTTCCTCGGCATCGGCGCCGCCTTCTGGGCGCTCGCCGCCGGACTGTTGCTCCGGTACGTCATGCGGCTCACGTGGCCTCGCCGACGTGCGGCGGTGCTCACTGCGGACGACGCCGCCGTTCCAGACCTTCGAGCGTGAGGTCGAGCGCGAAGACGAACTCGGCGTCGTCGTCGCAGCCGCCCAGGCCGTCGTGGCCGGAGACGGCGGCGGTCAGCTCGGCGAGGTGCGGCGTTCCCAGCGCCTGGAAGGCCTGCGTCTGGGCGGACATCTCCTCGGGCGTGGCCTGCTCGCTGTCGTCGTAGAGGTCCTGGCTGAAGCCCAGGATGCGGCTGCCGAGCGCATGGATCGCGTGATGCACCAGTTCGAGGTCGAACCCGCCGTCGCGCAGGATGCCCACCAGCGCGTCGAGGTGCCGCAGCTCTGCCGGGGTCGGGGTGAGCCGGGCCTTGCGCAGCTGAGCGGTCCATGGGTGCCGCGACATCGTCGCGCGGGCCGCCAGCATGGTCGCGCGGGCGTTCGTCCGCCAGCCACCGGCGTCGGTCACCGGATCGATCCGGGCGATGACGGCATCGATCATCGCTTCGAGCAGGGCTTCCTTGCCGTCCACGTGGCGGTAGAGCGACATCGGGTCGACGCCGAGGTGGGTGGCGAGGCGTCGCATGCTCACCGCTTCGACGCCTCCGGCGTCGGCCAGGTCGATCGCCGCGGCGACGACGAGCTCGCGGTTCAGCCGTGCGCGAGGCGTCCCACGTGTCCCGGGACCGGAGGATGCGGCCATCGGCGAAACCTTACCCTTGCCAGCTCTACGACGTAGATCTACGCTGTATCTACGCCGTAGATACAGCGTATACCCGCCCGGTTCCGATCTCCTGGAGGATCGACATGAGTGCACACCCGGCCACGCCCGCCACCGACCGCCCCCGTCTCCCGCCGCGATGGATCATCCGCACCGCCTGGTCCGCACAGCGCCTCCTCTACCGCCTCACCGGGGGCCGCTACCCGCTCACACGGCCCAAGGGTGGGAGCTTCGGCATGCTGCGCCTGCGCACCACCGGCCGCAGGAGCGGGCGGGAACGCGCCGTCATCCTCGGCTACGTCGTCGACGACGGCCGCTACGTCACACTCGCCATGAACGGATGGGACGACAGCCCGCCGGCCTGGTGGCTGAACCTGTCCGCCCGGCCGGATGCCGCCGTCGACACCGTCGACGGTCCTGTCGGCGTGCGCGGTCGCGCGGCGACGGGCGCCGAGCGCGACCGGCTGTGGCCCGCCCTCGTGGCGGCTCGCGGCTGGGGTGGTGAGGACCTGGACCGCTTCGTCGCCGCGCGGTCGCGGACCACTCCTGTCGTCGTGCTCGAACCGCGAGGCTGAACAGAGCGGTGTGCGGCGGCATCCTCCCGGGCAGGGCGATGCACGGCCGCCCGTCGCTCAGGCCCGCCCGAACTGCCGGCGCAGCTCGTCCTTCGCGCGTTCGAGCACCTGCTTCTGGTCGGCGCTCAGCTCCTTGCCGGCACGGTTGACGTAGAAGGTGAGCATCGACATCGCCGAACGGTACGGGGAGCTCCTGCGCCGTTCGCTCGCCTCGGCGGACCGCTTGAGGGAGGCGGCGATCCGCGCCGGGTCCTTCCACGTGAAGACGCCCGGCTCCAGGTCCAGCGCGTCACTGCCCTCGGTGACCCGCTGGGACCAGCGTTCGCGGCCGGTGCCCGGCCCCTCGCGATCGGCCATGCCTCCACGGTACGACGGCGCCCCGCGCCGCGTGGGCGACCTGGGGCGGGGCCGGAGCTGGGGACGGCCGTGCACGGCACCCATGTCGGCCGGGGGTGTGGGGGCCGTGCCCCTCCGGGAATGACGAAGCGACGCGGCCCGTGAGGGCACGCGTCGCATGATGATGAGAGTGGAGCTGAGGGGACTCGAACCCCTGACCCCCTGCATGCCATGCAGGTGCGCTACCAGCTGCGCCACAGCCCCAGTGCCCACTCCGAGCGGGCTCCGCAAGCATACGCAAGGCTGCACTCACCGGCCAAATCGTCTCCGAATACGCCGCGGTGCCCCGCGCCGGCTCAGCTGCGGCTGAGCCGGCGCAGCAGCACCTCCGCCGGCCCCCGGTGACCCGCCCGGTGCAGCCAGTACGCCCCCGCGACGGAGACCATCCAGGTTCCCGCCGCGATCCCGGCCGCCCCCACATACCGCAGCTCACCGCCGAGTCCGAGGGCGAACGGAGCCATCAGGGTGACGAACGCGACCGACTGGAACAGGTAGAACGTCAGGGAGCGCTGTCCGAGCGCCTGGACCGCCACGGCGACAGGATGTGCCGGTACGGGAAGGCGCAGCGCGATCAGCCCGACGAGCGCCGCCGCGCCGACACCGCCGGCGTACCCCGTGATGCCGTGCAGCACCGCCGCGGACCCGGCCGCGAACGGCGTCGGCCCCGGCCAGAAGCCGGCGTTCATCAGCGCGAACGGAATGCCGCCCAGGAGCGAGGACCCGAGCCCGACGACGGCGGTCCGGGCCAGGAGGGTCTGGTGACGGTGCGGCTCCTCCAGGATCCGGCGTCGTGCCGCCCAGATGCCCAGCACGACCCCCGGCACCACCTGCCAGGTCATGAAGACCGCCATCCGCAGCCACTCCACGATCCGGTCCCAGGGCGTGAAGATCGGGCTGTCCTGGCCGATCACGAGGCTGAAGCCCTCGGTCGCGGAGAGCGTTCCGTAGACCGCGAACGCCAGCGCCACGCCGAGGAGGGCGATGCGGAGAGCCTGCCACAGGCGTGCGTCGGACCAGGTGAGCGTTCCGGCCAGCACCAGGCTCGCGATCCCGTACATCGTCAGTACGTCGTAGAAGAGCAGCGCGACGTGCAGCAGGCCGAGCAGGAGCAACCACAGACCGCGACGTCGCACCAGACTCCGGACCGCGCTCCAGCTGTCGCCCCGGCCCCGACGGCGCAGGGCAAGCTGCGCGAGGCCGTAGCCGAACAAGAGGATGAACATCGGCCGGGCCCGATGGTTGACGACGAGTCCTTCCAGGAACACGGTCACCCGATCGCCGAACCCGGGCGCGCGAACGTCCTCGACTGCGTACAGCAGCAGGTAGGAGTGCGCGAGCGCGATGAAGAGAAGCATCAGGCCGCGCGCCAGGTCCGGCGCCGGGGCACGGGCAGCGGTGAGTGTCCGGGACGTGAGCTGCACCTACGGCCGCTCCGCCGCCGAGGTGCTGCTCGTCACCGGGGCCTGTGTCGGGATGTGCATCGGGCCTCCGAGTCGGGCACGACGACGCGCCATGGTGCTCCGGCGGGTCAGGACGAGGGTGTGACGGGCGTCAGACTGACACAACCAGAGCCCGGTGAACGACGCCCGCTTGAAGGGTGAACCGGCGACGATCTCCCGGTGCACGCGCGGCGTGACGAGGCACACGTGACGGGATCTCTCATTCGATTTGGCTGGCGGGCCCGGCGCTGCGTATGCTTGCGGAGCCCGCTCGGAGTGGGCACTGGGGCTGTGGCGCAGCTGGTAGCGCACCTGCATGGCATGCAGGGGGTCAGGGGTTCGAGTCCCCTCAGCTCCACAACCCGCACCATTGTGCGAAATGACGGGCCGGTCGATGTGTCGACCGGCCCGTCGTCGTGTTGGTCGAGTTGTTCGAGGGGGATCTTGTAGACCGGGGTGAGTGTGCTGCCCTGGATCTTGATTTCGGCGACGTGGGTTTCGGGGTTAGCGGCCAAAATGTGTGTCTGTCTCGGGCGTGTCGTGGGTCATCTGGGGCGTCCGGCCCAGCCTTTGCGGGTCCAGAGTCCTTCTTCGGGGGTCGCGGTCGTGTCGTAGCCGGCCGGGCTGA
>NZ_JABBYC010000072.1 GCF_016742955.1 Myceligenerans indicum
GCAGTAGTGTTGCCCACCAGAAAGGTGCTCCGATCCTCCAGCCCGACAGTGTCTCGACAACACCAATCGTGCCAGGTCAGAGCACCTTTCCCATGCCTTGAGTCACCTCACCCACGAAGAATCGAGGATGGTGGTAAGTTCGCCGGATCCGCAGGCTTGCCGGCACTCACAGGGAACACGCAGCCCTGGGGGGGCTCCCCGTACCGGTCCGGCCTGGCGAGCCCGCCCTGCACCCATGGACCATCTCTACTTCGGGGACCCTCACGCAGGTTCCTCGCGCCGTCCAGTCATGGCCATGACGCGGTCCGCCCGGCCCCACTCAGTGCGCCGCCAGCACCGCCCCGAGCCCTTCCCGCAGATCCGCGACGAAGTACCCAGGAACCTCCAGCGACGGGAAGTGTCCCCCGCGCTCCGGCGACCTCCACCGCACGATGTGCCGGTACCGCTCCTGCGCCCAGGGGCGCGGGCTCTTCTCGATGTCGCGGGGGTACATGGTGATCGCCGCCGGGACGTCGACCCGCAGCTCGGGGTCGAGCGAGTTGTGGCTCTCGGCGTAGATGCGGGCCGCCGAGGCGCCGGTCCGTGTCAGCCAGTACAGCGTGACGTCGTCGAGGATCCTGTCCCGGGAGATGGTCTCGAACGGGCTGTCGTCGGTGTCCGACCACTCGGCGAACTTGTCCAGGATCCACGCGAGCAGTCCTACCGGTGAGTCGACGAGCGAGTAGCCGATCGTCTGCGGCCGGGTGGCCTGCTGCTTCGCGTATGCCGCGCGGCGGCCCCAGAAGTCACGGGTCTCCTCGGTCCAGGCGCGCTCCCGGTCGGTCAGCCCGTCCGTGCTCAGCCCGGGAGGCGCCTCCGCGAACGTCGAGTGGATGCCGAGGACCTGGTCGGGGAACCGGCCGGCGAGGACCGTGGTGATGTTGCCGCCCCAGTCGCCGCCGTGCGCGAGGAACCGGCCGTAACCGAGCCTGCCCATCAGCTCCACCCAGGCGGCGGCGATCCTCTCGGTCCCCCACCCGGTGGTGGCCGGCTTGTCGCTGTACCCGAAACCGGGCAGCGACGGGACGACGACGTGGAACGCCGGCGCGTCCGCGTCGTCCGGGTCCGCGAGTCGGTCCACGACGTCGACGAACTCGGCGATGCTGCCCGGCCAGCCGTGTGTGACGAGCAGCGGGGTGGCGTCCGTGCGCGCGGAGCGGCGGTGCAGGAAGTGGATTCCCAGGCCGTCGACGGTCGTGCGGAACTGGCCGATCTCGTGGAGGCGCTTCTCGAACGCCCGCCAGTCGTAGCCGGTACGCCAGTAGTCCACGACGTCGGTCAGGTCGGCGAGCGGAACGCCTTGGCCCCATCTTCGCGGGCCGGGCGGGGCGCCCTGGACGGTCTCGGGTTCCGGCAGCCGGGCCGCGGCCAGTCGGGCGCGCAGGTCGTCGAGGTCGGCGTCGGGCGCGTGGACTTCGAACGCCTGCACGGCATCGGTGGGACGGGACATGAGGTCCTCTCTGGTCGTCGGTGGAACCGGACGGCACTCACGGAACCGCCTATGACGGTTCTAACAGTCCGCGACACCACCGCGCAACCGGCTAAGGTGGTTCCATGAGTGCTCGGTTCCCCGAATTCCGCCTCGGCAGCGTGCTGGCGACCAGCTTCACGGCGACCCTGACGGAGCGGCGCGGCGAGCCCGTCGAGCGCATCCCCACACCGCAGCGGCTCGTCGACTGGCTGGCCGTCGTCGGCCTGGACGTGGAGTCCTGCACCCCCGCCCAGCTCGACCTGGCCCGGGAACTGCGGGAGGCCATCCACGCCGCCGCGACGGCGACCGCGGTTCACGAACCGCTCCCCGCCCCGGCGATCCGGATCATCAACGACCGCAGCCTCCAGGGCCGGGCCTCGGCCGTCCTGACACCCGAGGGCACGCACCGGTGGTACCTGGGCTCGCCGCCCCGCGTCGAGGACGCTCTCGGCGTGATCGCCGCCGACGCGATCGGCATCGTCTCCGGCGAACGAGACGGAAGGATGGCTCTGTGCGCCTCGCCGACCTGCCAGGCCGCCTTCTTCGACACCAGCCGGAGCCGCACCCGCAGATGGTGCGAGATGAACACGTGCGGGAACCGGCAGAAGAAGGCGCGCTTCCTCGCCAACCAGCGCAAGCAGCCCGCCCCGGCGGGGTGATGGTCGCCGTCTCCACCACCGAGGGGCCACCGCAGAGGGCACGACGGCGGCCACCCGGAGGAGCGCACCCAGGGGCCACCCGGAAGAAGGCAGGCCGGCGGCGGTACGCACGACGGACGCACCGGCGGCCAGCCGTAGCAGCGCACCCGGGGTCACCCGAAAGAGTGAGATCTCGCGGCATTCCCGGCCGTCAGGCAGGCCCCGCCCAACCGCGTGGTTGACTCGTCCCGACGCGTCCGCGCCACTCCCCCGCGCAACCCGGCCGGCGGCCCGGCATCACCGTGAACCTGAAGGGACCCCCCGATTCCCGATCACGCCAAGACACCGGCGTTCCGCACCGATGTGGTTGTGCACGCCGTCGCGGCGCCGCTCTCCGCGCTGGTGGTGGCCCTCCTCGTGTACAGCGGCGCGCGGGCGTGGCAGGTCGCGGCGACCGCCCTCGCTGCGGTCACGCTGCATGCCGCGCTCGAGGTCTCCCGGCGTCGTCCCGTCGCGGGGTTCGCGGTCGCCTCGGCGGCGATGCTGGGGCTGGTGCTGACGCCCACACCCGGCTGGGAGCCCGGCGCGCTCCCCTCGGCGGTGTGCTTCCTGGTGGCCCTGTGGCGCACCACGGCCGCGACCGGGTTCCGGCTGCGCCTCGCTGCGCTGCTCGTGAGCGTCGGCGGGATCGTCCTGTCCGGCCTGGTGTCGTGGTACCGGGTCGACGGCGCCGTCCCCGCGTGGATGCCGTGGGCGACGGGCACGATCGGGCTGGGCGTCGTCGCCGCCGTCTGGGCCGCCGCGATCGCCGCGACCGGCAGGAAGGCGCGGGCCGCACGCGCGGAAGCCCGGCGCCTGGCCGCGGCCGTCTCCGCCGAGCGCGCACACCTCCGGCGTGACCTGCACGACGTCATCGCGCACTCGATCACCGTGATGGTCGCGCGCGTCGACGCCGCGTCGGTCACCACGAGCGACGCCGGGACGGGCCACGAACTGGAGGACGTGGCCGACGCCGGCCGTGACGCCCTGGGTGCGTTGCGATCGATGCTGACCGTGCTCGACGCGGAGCGTCCCACCCCCGGCAAGCGCCCGTTGACCGTGGCGGCCCTGCCGGAGCTCGTGGAAGCGGCGGCGACGCCGTTGCACCGTGTGACGTTCACGGAGGCCGGTGCGCGCAGGCCGCTGACGATCGGCGCCGAGCTGGCTGTCGTGCGGGTCGTGCAGGAGGGCATCACGAACGCGCTGCGCCATGTCCGGTCTCCGGTCGCGGTGGAGGTGCGCCTCGACTGGCGCGGCCCGGACGTCGTCGTCGAGGTCCGGGACGACGGCGGGGACGGCGTGCTGGACGGCGGCAGCCCGGGGACCGGTCTGGCCGGCGTCCGGGAGAGGGTCGAGGCCGCGCAGGGTTCGTTCACGGTGGCCCGCGCCGCCCCGGGCGACGGCGGCTGGGCGCTGGCCGCCCGGCTGCCCGCGAAGGGAGCCCCGTGAACCCGGTCCGCGTGCTCCTGGCGGACGACCAGGACCTGCTGCGGGGCGCGCTCCGGACGGTCCTGGGGGCCGACCCGCTGCTCGACGTCGTCGACGAGGTGGGCGACGGCCGCGCCGCGATCGAGGCCGTGCGCTCCCACCGCATCGACGTAGTGCTCATGGACATCCGGATGCCCCTGCTCGACGGCGTCCGCGCCACCGAGGAGATCACGCGCCTGTCGCCGGCGACGAAGGTGCTGGTCCTGACGACGTTCGACGCCGACGAGCTGGTGGTCGCAGCCATCCGGGCCGGTGCGAGCGGGTATCTGACCAAGGACACGCGCCCGGCGGCGCTGTGCCGCGCGGTGCACGACGTCGCCGCGGGAACCTCTGCTCTGGCGCCGGGTGTCGCGGCGAAGGTGGTCGGGCTGCTGCGCCGCTCGCCGCGCACGGACGCCCGCGCGCTGGACGTCCTGACTCCGCGGGAGGCAGAGGTGTTCGGCCTGATCGTCACGGGCATGTCGAACGCGGAGATCGGGGCGAGGCTCTACCTGACCCAGAACACGGTCAAGACGCACGTCCGGGCGCTGCTGATGAAGCTGGGGCTGCGGGACCGGGTGCACGTGGTGATCTACGCCTACGAGCACGGGCTCGTGCACAGGGGGTGACCAGCGCCGACGGGGGCGTGCCGGAGCCTGCTCCGGGACGCCCCCGCTGATCACCGTGCCCGCCGGTACCAGAGGACCCGGCGGAGGACCGCCGCCGCACCGAGCACGAGGCACGTCAGGGAGAACAGGGCCAGCAGCGGCAGCATCCAGGCCGCGACGATCCAGTACTGAAGGCTCACCGACCCGCTCTGCACGCCGATCAGCGTCGGCAGGAGCGCCCCGACGACGGTCACCAGCGTCAGCGGGACCAGCCGCAGCACCACCCGGGGCCGGCGGGCCGCGCGGCGCCGGGACGCCCAGCGCCGCGCACGCGCCACCGCGAGGGAGAGCAGGGCACCCACCAGCAGGATCAGCCCGAGCAGGACGGCGTTCACGACGGTCAGCGGATTGCTCGTCGGCATGAGTTCCGCGCCGTTCCGTGCGGCCAGCAGGTTCGCCGACAGCAGCCGCGGAGCGCCCACGGCGTTGCCCAGCACGACCACGCCGTCTCCGGTCCCGGGCGAGAACACCATGTCGCCGGTCCAGGTCGTCAGGGTGCCGCCGTGCCCGATCAGCGGCTGCGGGACTCCCGCCTCGTCGGGGCGCTCCTCCCAGCCCAGGCCGTAGTCGCCCGCGCCCGGCTGGGGCGTGTGCAGCTCCTCCAGGGACTCCGCGCTCAGCGGCAGGGACGTCGCGCCCGGCGGGCCGGCGTCGGGCATTCCCTGGTTGAACCGCAGCCAGCGCACCATGTCGTCCAGGGTGGTGACCACCCCGCCGTTGCCCACGCAGGTGCCGGGCATCTCCGGGACCGCGAACGCCAGGCCCAGCACGACCTCGTGGCCCGAGGCGAGCCCGGGCGACGGGTCGGAGCAGCCCTCGGTGGCGGTGGTGTCGTTCATGCCCAGCGGCGTGAACAGCTCCGTCCTCAGGAACTGGCCGAACGGCAGGCCCGACCGGACCTCGACGATCCGCGCGGCCACCGAGTAGTTGGTGTTGTGGTACTCGAACTGCGTTCCCGGTGCGGCGTCCAGGGTCTTGTCCGCGAGCGCCGCGACGGCGTCGGCGGCGCTGCGCGGGGGTGGGAAGGCGTACTCGTTGTTCGTCCTGATGGACAGGCCGGAGGTGTGGCTCAGGAGCTGGCGGACGGTGATGGCGCGGGATCGCGGGTCGTTCATGGTGAACTCGGGCAGGACGTCGACGACGGGGTCGTCGAGGTCGAGTGTGCCCCGCTCCGCGAGGATCATGACCGACGCCGCGGTCATCGACTTGCTCATCGAGGCGATCCGGAAGGGTGTCCGCGGGGTGACGGGGTTTCCGTCGCCGTCGTGGCCGCGGAGCACGGTCTTGACCGTGTCGCCGTCGATCACCGCCACGGCGAGGCCGGGGTTGTCGTAGGCGGCCTGGTAGGCGTCGACGAGCTCTCCGGGTGTGGCGGCGTGTGCCGGGGCCGGGGCTCCGGCGAGCAGCATGGCGGCCAGGACGGTGAGCATCAGGAAGCGCCTGATCGGTGCGGTGAGGGCAGAGCGGAGGGGTCTTGCCCCGTGTCGGGTCATCACGGCATCAGCGTCGGCGACGGCGGTCCGGGCTCGCCTCACCCCGAGGAGTGAGCCGAGCTCACCCGGTGGGGCGAGCCGGCGGGGTGACGCGGCGAGGTGGCACGGCGGAACGAGCCCACTCGGCGGCGAGAGCCGCCCCGGCGGGAGTGAGCCTGTCTGTGCCCACGCCCTGCCCGACGGTGGGCTCAGCGACCGATCGGGTAGCTGGTCGGGGGTTTGGCGTGTGGTCGGTCGATCACTTGACCGACCACACGCCAAACCCCCGACCACACCAACACCTCCGGCCCCCGCTCACACCGCACGCTCCATGCACACGAGCTGATCCCGCCCGTCCCAGGAGTCGGTGGCCGTGAAGCCGAGCCGTTCGTACAGGGCGATGGCGCCGGCCCGCCACTGCCACACCGACAGGCGCACGGTGCCGGCGCCGCTGTCGGCGGCCTGCGCGAGTGCGGCGTCGACCAGCCCGGACGCGATGCCCCTGCCCCGGAGCTCCGGGGCGGTCCAGAGCCTCTTGATCTCGCACCGCCCGTCCACGGGGGCGGTCACCACCACGCAGCCGACGACCGCCTGGCCGCTTGACGCCACCAGCACGGCGTCGTCGGCGAACGCGGCCGCCGGGTCCAGGATCTCTGCCCGGTAGCGTTCGGGCAGCCGGTCCACGTCCGCGACGCGTTGCCCCTTCTCGGCCTGCGTCTGCAGGTGGTAGGCGGCCAGCAGGGAGGCCAGCCCGTCCTGGTCGCGCGGATCCTGGTCCTGTCGGCGGACGACGACGTCATGGTGTTCGGTCACGACGTCAGCATGCCTCACACCGAGGGGCCGGGAGGATGCGGTGGCCGCACCCGACCGGGACAAGGGGTCAGGACCGTGTCAGCTCCAGCGGTAGCGGGTCTGCGCGGACTCCCTGCCGGCGGCGAAGGCGAACCCTTTGTCCGGCCGAACCCGGTAGAGCTGTACGTCGCCCGCGCGGACGGCAGGGCCCAGGCCGTGCCAGGTCCCGTCCTCGCGGGTGAGCTGCCAGCCGTAGGCCTGTTCGAACGCGGTGGCCACGGCGTCGCGGACGGCATCGTCGGTCACGAGGCTCGCCGTGCCTTCGATGACGTAGTCCGTCCCGGTCAGCGTGTCGGCTCCTGCGGTGAGAACGCAGTGCGGGTTGGTGCTGAGGTTCTTCGCCTTCTGCTCGGTGTCGCCCGTGGTGAACCACATCGCTCCGTGCGTCCAGATTGCCAGCAGTGGGGTGACGTGGGGACGCCCGTCACTCCGCACGGTGCAGAGCTGGAACTTCTGGATCCGGCGCAGCGCCCATTCCGTCTCCGCCCACGGCGTGGGGACGGCGCCGGGCGAGGAGAACGGGCCCAGACAGGTCCGCGGCGGGGTCGGGTGGTCGGCGGGATGCATCGGCATCTTTCCCTCCTGGTGGTCGTCCCGCGCTCCGCTCCGGCGGGGCGGATGGTCAGCGCGGCCCGGCGAGCTGGTCGGCCAGGATCGTCATGACGGACAACGCGGTGTCGAAGTTCGGGACCAGCCGGGTCTTCGTCAGGGCGAAGGCGATGCCGCTCGCCGGGTCCGCGAAGGCGTAGCTGCCGCCTCCCCCCGGCCAGCCGAAGGCCACGGAGTTCTCCTCGGCGGGGGCGCCGATCCTGCCGAGCGGGAAGCCCGGCGCCATGCGCGCCGGCGTGCCGAAGACGCGGTCCGTGCCCTCGAACGCGAGCGAGGAGAGCACCGACGGCCGGGCATCGCCCAGAAGCTCACCGCGCAGGACGGCGTCGAACATGACGGCGAGGCCGCGGGCGGTGACGGTGGCGACCGACGGGATGTCGGCGCGCAGGATGTGCTCGTCGTTCCCGAGTCGGGCGCTCGGCCGGCTCTCCCACGGCGCGAGGATCGCGTCGTCCTTGCCATCGCCGTCACTGTCGGCGTCGGCGTCGCTGTCGGCGTCGGCGTCATTGTCGGCGTCGGCGTCACTGTCGGCGTCGGCGCCGCTCGCAGCGTCGCCCGCGCCGCCGGGCCACTGCCACGACTGCTGCTCCAGGCGGGCCAGCCGCGGCAGCGACTCCTGGGGGACGGCGAAGGAGAGCTGCCCCTCGAGACCGAGCGGCGCCGTGATCCACTCACGCAGCAGCTCGTGCACCGGCCGCCCGGTCGCGCGGCGGGCCAGCTCACCGACGAGATAGCCGAACGTGTAGGAGTGGTAGCCGACGGCGGCGCCCGGCCGCCAGCGCGGTTCGGCGGCGGCCAGCGACTCGCAGACCCCGGACCAGTCGGGAAGCCGGTCCGGGGTGATCTCACGCGGCATGGCCGGGAGGCCGACCGTGTGGGTCAGCACGTGCCGCAGCGTCGCCGTGTCCTTGCCGTGCACGCCGAACTCGGGCCAGAGGTCCGTGACCGGTCCGGCGTCGTCGAGGTATCCACGGGTGACGAGCAGGTGCGCCAGCGTGGCGACCACGTTCTTGCCGGTGGAGAAACTGAACACGGGCGTACCGGAGGTCATCGCCCGCCCGGTGGCCGGGTCGGCCGTGCCCGCGACCGCGTCCACGAGCTGCTCCCCGTCCCGGTAGACGGCGACCTGCAGACCCGTCTCCGCGCCGCCGGCGACCAGCGCGTCGAGGCGACGCTGGATCGCGGTCTGGATCTCGTCCATCATGTCCTCTCCGTGCATCGTGTCCTTGTTCTCCCTGCACCAAGCTCTCCCTGCACCAAGTTCTCCCTGGACCGAGGGCATCGCCCGCCTGCTCACGGGAGCACCGGCCGGCGCTCCCCCGCCCAGCATGACAAGGCCGGCCGCCATCGGTCACCCGCCGGCCCTCCGCCCCGCCGTGACACCCCGCCGTGACACCCCGCCGGAACAGCGCCCGCTCCGCACGACCCGGCATCTCGTGGTCGACGACGGACCCCTCGTCGCGGCCGGTTCGCACCCCATCGCGGCATGGCGTGGTCGCACGGCCTCGATCCCCGCCGCCACCAGGCCGGCAATTCACCCGCGGGTATCGCGTTGCCGTCGGGCGTCACCGACCCCGCGGTGCCACCCTGGACAGGTGTCCAACCGTCTCGCCAGCGCGACCAGCCCCTATCTCCTGCAGCACGCGGACAACCCCGTCGACTGGCGCGAATGGGGCGAGGAAGCCTTCGCGGAGGCCCGGCGCCGTGACGTGCCGGTGCTGCTGTCGGTCGGGTACGCCGCGTGCCACTGGTGTCACGTCATGGCGCACGAGTCGTTCGAGGACCAGACCGTGGCCGCGGCGGTGAACGGCCGCTTCGTCGCGGTGAAGGTCGACCGGGAGGAGCGGCCCGACGTCGACGCCGTCTACATGGCCGCCACGACCACCATGACCGGCCACGGAGGCTGGCCCATGACCTGCTTCCTCACTCCGGACGGCGAGCCGTTCCACTGCGGCACCTACTATCCGCGCGAACAGTTCCTCATGCTGCTGGACGGCGTCACCGAGGCGTGGACGCAGCGCCGGGAAGCCGTCACGGACCAGGGCGCGTCGATCACCGCCGCGGTCCGTCGCACGTCCGCCCCGCTGACGCCCGACCTGGTCGACGACGCGGTGCTCGACCGCGCCGCGCGGCTCGTGACACGCGAGGCGGACCCCGCACGCGGAGGGTTCGGCGGTGCACCGAAGTTCCCGCCGTCGATGACGCTCGAACACCTCCTGCGCCATCACGCCCGCACGGGCGACCCGACGGCCCTGAGCGTCGTGGAGCACACCTGCGAGGCCATGGCCCGCGGCGGCATCTACGACCAGCTGGCGGGCGGGTTCTCCCGCTACTCGGTGGACGCCGCCTGGGTGGTGCCGCACTTCGAGAAGATGCTGTACGACAACGCCCAGCTCCTGCGCGTCTACCTGCATCTGTACCGCACCACGGGTTCGGCGCTCGCCGAACGCGTCGTCCGCGAGACCGCCGGCTTCCTGCTGGCGGACCTGCGCACGCCGGAGGGCGGCTTCGCCTCCGCGCTCGACGCCGACGCCGGCGGCGTCGAGGGGCTCACCTACGTCTGGACGCCGGGCCGGCTCGCGCAGGTCCTCGGGCCCGACGACGGTGCCCGCGCCGCCCGCGTCCTGTCCGTCACGCCCGAGGGGACGTTCGAACCCGGCTCGTCGACCCTCCAGCTCCGCGAGGATCCCGATCCGGTCTGGTGGGCGAGGGTGCGGGCGCGGCTCGCCGAGGAGCGGGCCTCCCGGCCCCAGCCCGCCCGGGACGACAAGGTCGTCACCGCATGGAACGGTCTGGCGATCGCCGCCCTCGCCGAGGCGGGCACGCTGCTCGGCTCCCCGGCCTACATCGAGGCGGCGCGCGAGTGCGCCACGCTCGTCCTGCGCCTCCACCTCGTGGAGGGACGGCTGCGGCGGGCCTCCCGCGCGGGCCGCGTCGGAACGGCGCCCGGCATCGCCGCCGACCACGGTGATCTCGCCGAGGGGCTGCTCGCCCTGCACCAGGCCACGGGCGAGGCGCGCTGGCTGGAGGCGGCAGGCGACCTGCTCGACACCGCGTCGGCCCGGTTCGGCGACGACACCGGTGGCTTCTTCGACGTGGCCGACGACGCCGAACGCCTCCTCAGCCGGCCGCGTGACCCCACCGACGGCCCCGAACCCGCCGGGCAGTCCTCCCTGGCCGGTGCCCTGTGCACCTATGCCGCGCTGACCGGCTCGCCCCGGCACCGCGAGGCCGCCGAGGCCGCGGTGGACGCCGCGGGCGGACCGGCCCGTCAGGTGCCGCGGTTCGCGGGCTGGACCCTCGCCGTCGCCGAGGCGCTGGCCGCCGGCCCGGTGCAGGTCGCCGTCGTCGGGCACGACGACGCCGACCGTGCCGCGCTGGAACGCACGGCACGCGGCGCGACGGCGCCCGGGCTCGTGATCGCGGTCGGTGAACCGGACGCACCGGGCATGCCGCTGCTCGCCGACCGCCCTCTGGTGGGCGGACGCGCCGCCGCCTACGTCTGCCGCGGGTTCGTGTGCGACCGGCCGGTCACCACGGTCCAGGACCTCGCAAGGCAACTCGCGGGATAGCCCCCTCCCCGCCCGCCCCCGACGGCGTGTCCGGCGCCGACGGTGCGCCGACGGCGCCCGCGACACCCGGCACCTTCTGCGAGTGGTTTCGCGTCGCCGGGCCGTCCCGACAGAGATCGACGTTCCCGTCCGATCGGCTGACCGCCGCTCAGGGACGGCCTGGTGCCGTGTGCCGCACGAGCGCCCGCACGAACAGGTCCCACACCGGCCTCGGCAGGTCGTGTCCGGCACCCTTCAGCACCAGCAGCCGCGCGCCGGGGATGGCGTCGCGCAGCGCCTCGCCGTGCGGCAGGGGCAGCAGCGGGTCGTGGTCGCCGTGCACCACCAGGGTGGGTGCGACGATGTCGCCGAACCTGTCCCGGGAGGGCGCGTCGGCCGCGATCGCGTAGTGGTTGGCCAGGGTCGAGGCGTAGTCCCGCGCCCGCGCGACGTCGCGTTCGGCCAGCGCACGCGTCGCGTCCTCGTCGAAGTACGGAGAGCCGCCCGCGCAGGCCCGGACGGCACCCACTACGTGGTCCACCACCGACACCAGATGCGCGAGGTCCGGCTCGGCCGGCATGCTGTCGGCGAACTCACTCGTGGGCGACGGCAGGCCCGGCTCCCCCGTCGAGGTGGAGACGAGCGTCAGCGACGCCACCCGTCCCGGATGGTCCATGCCGGCGACGAGACCGATCCCACCGAACATGGACTGGCAGACCAGGTGCGCACGCTCGATGCCGAGCACGTCCTGGATGCCGAGAACGTCGAGCACCAGGTCGGTGTACGAGTACCCGGGCTCGCCGGGCGGATAGCTGGTGGACCGCCCCGTGTCACGATGATCGTGGCGGATGACGTACCGGCCCTGCGCGGCGATCAGCTCGCACAGCGCGGCGTCCCACCACAGCATCGAGGCGGACGCCCCGGCGACCAGGAGGACCGGCGGATCCGCCGGGTCGCCGAAGGTCTCGACACACAGGCGGGCGCCGTTGATCTCGAAGAACTGCTCGCCGCGGTTCGGCGTGTACATGTCGGCCTTCCTTTCGGACGGTGTCGCTGAACGTGTTGGCCTTGCCACGTTATGGCGTTCCACGACGGCCGGCCCATCGCTGGAGCGTCACGGTGGCCGACACCTGACAAGATGGAGCGGTGACGGAACCGGGCGGGACAGCAGCAGAGACGTCGTTCAGGTTCCGGGACATCGCCGTCGTCGCCTATGCGCCGGCCGTCACCAGCTCGATCGGCCGCGGGGCCGTTCTCCCCGTGCTGGCGATCCACGCGGGCGCGCTCGGGGCGAGCACGGCCGTAGCGGCGTTCGTGGTCGCACTGCTGGGAATCGGGCAGCTGGTCAACTCGCTCCCGTCCGGCGCGCTCGTGGCTCGCCTCGGCGAGCGCCGCACCCTGGTGATCGCCGGGCTCGTGGACGCGGTCGCGATGGTGGCCGCGTTCCTGGCGACGTCGGTCTGGCTGTTGTGCGCGTGCATCGTCGTCAGCGGGATGACGTGGACGGCGTTCCTGCTGGCCAGGCAGGGCTTCCTGATCGACGCGGTGCCGCTGAGCCACCGGGCGCGGGCCATGGCCCTGCTGGGTGGGTCGATGCGTGTGGGGGTCCTGGTGGGTCCGCTGCTGGGGGCGCTGCTCATCCACCTGTTCGGGATCCGGTCGGTGTTCCTGCTGGCGGCGGGCGCGTCGCTGGTCTCGGCTGTGATCGTGACCCGGATGCCGGACTTCGGCCGGGTGTCGCGCGACGTCGTCCCGCGGCCGGTGCATTCGGTGCTGTGGGAACACCGGCGCACCTTGCTGACGCTCGGCATGGCCGTCGTCATCATCGGTGCGTCGCGGTCGGTGCGTACCGGGTTGCTGCCGTTGTGGGCGGATCACGTGCACATCGACGCGGCGGTGGTGTCGCTGCTGTTCGCGGTGGCGGGCACGATCGACATCCTGCTGACGCTGCCGGGCGGCTGGCTGCTGGACACCCGCGGGCGGCAGGTCGTGGCGGTGCCGGTGGTGCTCGCCGTCGGCGTCGGATGCCTGCTGCTTCCCCTGACGAGCTCGGCGCTCGGGGTGGGCGCCGTGATGGCGCTCATCGCGCTCGGGAACGGGCTCGGCTCGGGGATCGTCATGACCTTGGGTGCCGACGCGGCTCCGGAGGAGGGCCGTTCGCAGTTCCTCGGCGGCTGGCGGTTGTGCGGGGACATCGGCAACACGGGCGGGCCGCTGCTGGTGGCGGCAGTGGCCGCCGTCGCGCCACTGGCTGCCGCGTCGATGGGGATCGGCCTGCTGGCGCTGGCCGGCACGATCTGGGTCGGCTACTGGACCGGCAGAGCCGACAGAACCCGCCGAACCCCGTAGCCCCTCGACAGCACGCCACCCGAGCCCCACCAGGCCACCGCCCCGGCGTCAGCAGGCGGCTCGCGACCAGAACTGGCGGAGTTCTGGTCGCGAGCCGCCTGCTGACGCCCTTGGTGACAGGCTGGTGCTCAGGTGTCGGAGGGTTGGGTGGGGGCATCTCCGGACAGGTCGTAGAGAGTGGTGCCGTCGACGGTCGTGGCGGTGAAGCTCTCCTCGACCCACGCCTGGATCTCGCTCGACGCGTTCGATCCGCCGTTCTGGCGCCCGCCGAAGCCCCCTCCCTCGATGTACCAGTGAATCTGCCCCGTGGCCACGAGCTGCTGGAACTCCTCCAGCGTCGGCGACGGGTCGGACCCGTTGAAGCCGCCGATCGGCATCACCGACTTCTCGATCGTGAGCTGGTACGACGCCGCGTTCTGCGAACCGGTGGTCGCGGCCGCCCAGGTGTAGGCGTCGGCGTCCTCCAGCAGCAGTGCGGCGACCTCGTCGGACACCTCGGCGCCACCGAGCAGGCCGCCCATGCCGCCTCCCCCGCCTGTCTCTTATACACATCTCCGCGCCCACGAGACGGAGCTACATCACGTATGC
>NZ_JABBYC010000073.1 GCF_016742955.1 Myceligenerans indicum
AGATGTGTATAAGAGACAGGCAACAGACCGGGCACGCATCACCCCGCCCGGTACCTCATCCCCGCGTTCGCGGTCCTGGGCGTGTTCTTCTTCCTGCCGACGATCTTCAACTTCGTCTACGCGCTGACCGACTGGTCCAGCTTCAAGAGCGAGATCGGGTTCGTGGGCCTGCGCAACTTCCAGGACCTGTTCTCCAGCGGCACGCTCCTGACGTCCCTGCGCATCACCCTCGTCTACGCCGTGCTCGTGGCGATCTTCCAGAACCTCTTCGGGCTGCTGCTGGCACTGCTGCTCGAACGCGACACCCGCGTCAACCGCTTCGCGCGCGTCATGTTCTTCATCCCGGTCGTCATGTCCGCCCTGGCGGTCGGCTACGTGTTCCAGGCGATCCTCAAGCCGGAGGGCGCCCTGAACTCGATCCTCGGCGGCCTGCTCGGACAGCAGGTCACGATCCCGTGGCTCGGCAGCACGACGTGGACGATCGTCGTCGTGGCGCTCATCCACGCCTGGAAGTGGATGGGCCTGTCCATGCTGATCTACCTGGCCGGCCTCAAGACCATCAACGAGGACGTCCTCGAAGCCGCCCGGCTCGACGGCGCCTCCGCCTGGGCCCTGTTCCGTGACATCCGTTTCCCCCTGCTGGCGCCCGCCCTGACGTTCAACGTCGCCACCGCGCTGCTCGGGTCGATGAACGGGTTCGACATCGTCCAGGCCACCACCGGAGGCGGCCCCGCCCGCACCACCGAACTGCTCAACATCTTCGTCTTCCGTACCTTCGGTCAGGGACTGTTCGCGCAGGCCACCACGATGAGCCTGGTGCTCTTCGTGGTCGTCGTGGCGCTCGCGTTCCCCGTCATCCGGACCCTGCGCAAGCGGGAGGAGATCCTGTGACCACCCCGACCCTCGCTCCCGTCTCGCCCGGCCCGTCGCGCCCCTCCGCCGACCGTCGTGGCGCCTGGCACCGCGTCCAGCCCGTGGTCGCCCTGCTCGCCGTCGTCCTCCTCATCGGCCTGCCGTTGTGGATCGTCGTCGTCACCGCGGGCAAGACGCAGGCCGACGCGCTCAACCCCAACCTCTCCCTGCCCACCGGCTGGCACTACGGCGAGAACTTCGCGGCCGTCTGGCAGCAGGGCCGTGTTCCCGCGGCGTTCCTCGGGAGCCTGCTCGTCATGGTGCCCGCCGTGGTGGGGGTCCTCGCACTGGGCTCGCTCGCCTCCTGGGTGCTGGCCCGGCGCAGCTCGCGGCTGATGGCGGTGCTGTACGCGCTCGCGATCAGCGGCATCGTGCTGCCTCCGGCCGTGGTCACCGTCGTGCTGCTGCTGCGTCAGCTCGGTCTGGCCGGGACCGCCGTCGGCATGATCGGCGTCTACATGGGCATGTACATGTCGACCGTCATCTTCTTCGTCACGGGCTTCGTCCGCACGATCCCGGTGGAGCTGGAGGAGGCGGCCCGGGTCGACGGCGCCAAGCCGCTGCGCGTCTTCGGCACGATCATCCTGCCGCTCCTGGCACCGGTGCTGGCCACCGCGACGATCCTCATCTGCCTGTACGTCTGGAACGACGTCTTCTACGCGTTCTTCGTGGTCGGGGGGCGGCTCGACACGTTGCCGCTGAACCTCTTCCAGGTCGCCAGCGCGGGTCTCTACCTGGACAACTGGCACCTGATCTTCGCCTACGTGCTGCTGATGAGCCTGCCGTTGCTGGTGGTGTTCGTCGTCGCCCAGAGGCGCATCATCTCGGGCATCACCTCGGGGGCGGTGAAATAGCGGACGGCCCGGGTCAGGTGCCGCGGGGCGTCACGATGCCCGACTCGTAGGCGAAGACGACGAGCTGGGCGCGGTCCCGCGCGCCCACCTTCGTCATGGCGCGGCTCACGTGCGTCTTCGCGGTCAGCGGGCTGAGCACCATGCGTTCGGCGATCTCGGCGTTGGACAGCCCGTGCGCCACCAGGGCCACGACCTCACGCTCCCGTGGCGTGAGCAGGTCGCCGCCGGACAAGGGCGAGTCCGGCGGCCGGGCGACGAACTCGCTGATCAGCCGCCGCGTGATCGCCGGGGAGAGCAGGGCCTCGCCCTGGACCGCGACCCGCACCGCCTGCAGCAGGTCCGCCGGCTCGGTGTCCTTGACGACGAACCCGCACGCCCCCGCACGCAGTGCGTCGAACACGTACTCGTCCAGGCCGTAGTTGGTCAGCATGACGACGCGCACATCAGCCAGCGCCTCGTCGGCGGCGATCTGCCGCGTGGCGTCGATCCCGTTCAGGACCGGCATCTGGACGTCCATGAGCACGACGTCGGGCCGGTGCTCGCGGGCGATGCCGACGCCGTCGGCACCGGTGGCGCCCTCCGCGACCACCGTGAGGTCGTCCTCGGCGTCGAGCAGCGCGCGGATCCCGGAACGGATCAGCGCCTGGTCGTCCACCAGCCCCACCCGGATCATCGTCGGATCACTCCTCGGGCGGCAGCGGCAGCTCTGCCCGGACCGAGAACCCGCCGCCGGGCTCCGGCCCGACGTCGAGCCGCCCGCCCAGGGCGGCCACGCGCTCCCGCATGCCGGTCAGCCCGTGACCGGGAGCAGGGCTGTGGTCCGCGCCGCGACCGTCGTCGGCCACCTCGAGGCCGAGCATCCGGGGGGCGTAACGGATGCGGACGACGGCGGCCGTCCCGTCGCCCGCATGCCGCCCCACGTTCGTCAGCGCCTCCTGCACCACGCGGTATGCCGCCTCGTCGACCTCGGGCGGCAACGGCCGGCGCTCCCCGACGACCGTGACCGTGGTGGGTACTCCTGCGGCCTCCGCACCCTCGACCAGCACCTTCAGGCGCTCCAGGCCGTTGCCGTTGCTCTCGCCGTCGCGGCGCAGCACATCCAGCGTCGAGCGCAGCTCCCGGACGGCGTCGGTGCTGGCCTCCTGGATCGCCAGCAGGGCGGGCAGCGGCTCGTCCCCCTGCTTGCGGGCCAGATGCGTGGCGACCCCGGCCTGCACCTTGATCACCGAGATGCTGTGGGTCAGGGAGTCGTGCAGCTCCCGGGCGATGCGCAGGCGCTCCTCGACCGCCCGCCGCCGGGCCGTCTCCTCGCGGGTGCGCTCGGCCTCCTCGGCCCGCTGCTCCACCTCGCGCACGTACGCCTGCCAGGCGCCGATCGCCACGGCCGCCACCCCGAGGGAGATCAGCCAGCCCGCGGCGTGGAAGCGTCGCCATCCTGTGTCGGTACGCATCGGCCCAGCGTATGGCCGTGGTGGCGCGCACCGCATCCGACGCCGGGAGTAGTCGTGACCTGCTCCCGGCGCAGTAGGCGCGACCACCGGTCACGACCCAGTCAGCAGGCACGGATGCCTCCCCGGGGACGACGACGCCGCGCCTCGTTCGGCGAAGGATCGGTGCCACCGACCGGCGCGACCCCCGCACCGGTCAGACCCGGAGGAGAACGGCGTGAGCATCCAGACCCCGAGAACCGATCCGCGTGGCGACCTCCTCGTGCCCGGGGATCCCGGGTACGACGAGGCGAGCCGCACCATGTTCGCCACCGGTCGCCCGGCGCTGGTGATCCGGCCGCACGACCCCGGCCAGGTGGCTCGCGCCGTCACGGACGCCGCCCGAGACGGCCGGACGCTGTCGGTCCGCTCCGGCGGCCACAGCCCTGCCGGGCACAGCACCAACGACGGCGGCATCGTGCTCGACCTGACCCATCTGGACGCCGTCGAGCTGATCGACAACCGCCGCCGCATCGTCCGGGTCGGGGCAGGGGCGACCTGGGGGCAGGTGGCTGCCGCCCTCGCGCCGCACGGCCTCGGGATCACCGCCGGCGACACCAACAGCGTCGGCGTCGGTGGCCTCACGCTCGGCGGAGGTGTGGGATGGATGGTGCGGCGGTACGGGCTCGCCGTCGACAACCTCGTCGGCGCGCGGGTGGTCACCGCCGACGGAAGGCACCTGACCGTGAGCTCCGAGCAGCACGCCGGGCTCTTCTGGGCGCTGCGCGGCGGAGGCGGGAACTTCGGCGTGGTCACGAGCTTCGACTTCGTCGCCGCGCCGGTCACGGACGTGCGGTTCGGCACCATCGTCTACCGGCCCGACGACCCGGCCGCGCTCCTCACCGGCTGGCGCGACCACATGCGTTCCGCGCCCGAGGAGCTCAGCAGCACGCTCACGCTCGTTCCCCCGATGGGCGGACGCCCGGCGACCGCGATGGTGCTGCTCTGCGACCTGCACGACGTCGCCGCCGCGGCCGAGCAGGCGATCGAGCCCCTGCTCCGGCTGGGGACCGTGATCGACACCTCGATCACCACCCGCCCGTACTCCGGCATTCTCGAGGACGCCGCCCACCCGCCGGGCATGCGCCTGGCCGCGCGCAACGTCCTGGTCCCCGCACTGGACGACGCCTTCGTCGAGGACCTCGTCGCCGTCCACCACGGCGACCGGCCCACCATGCTGAGCCTGCGCAGCCTCGGCGGCGCCTTCGGACGGGTCCTTCCCGACGCGACGGCTTTCGCCCACCGCGACGCCGAGGCGCTTCTCGTCGGTGGCGTCATCGTCCCCGGTGACGCCACGGACGCCGACGTCCACGACGCGCTCGCCGGCTGGCGGTCGGTCGCCGCCCACGGCAGCGGCCTCTACGTCAACTTCCAGGGCTCGGACACCGAGGCCGACCTGCGTGCGGCCTACCCGCCCGCCACCCTGGAACGCCTGACCGCCGTCAAGCGCGCCTACGACCCGCGGAACGTGTTCGCGCGCAACCTGAACATCCCGCCGGCCGGTGACGCGGCATCCGGCGCGGCCGGCGACGGAGCCGACGCGTGAGGCCCGCCATCCAGGTCGAGGGCCTGGTCAAGACGTTCGGCACGACGACGGCGCTCGCCGGGATCGACCTGCGGGCGCGTCCGGGCACCGTGCTCGGCGTGCTCGGCCCCAACGGCGCCGGCAAGACCACGGCGATCCGGATCCTGGCCACCATGCTGCGGCCCGACGCGGGCACGGTGTTCGTCGACGGGCTCGACGTCGTGCGTGATCCCGTCGCCGTGCGGCGCGCGATCGGGCTGACGGGACAGTACGCCACCGTCGACGAGAATCTCACCGGCACCGAGAACCTCGTCCTGTTCGGGCGGTTGTTCGACCTGCCACGGGCCGAGGCACGCTCGCGCGCCGCGCGGTTGCTGGACCGGTTCGGGCTGCGGGAGGCCGCCGGGCGGCCTGCCGGGACCTACTCGGGGGGTATGCGCCGACGCCTCGACCTGGCAGCGAGCCTGGTGGGCGCCCCACGAATCCTGTTCCTCGACGAGCCCACCACCGGCCTCGACCCCGGCAAGCGCGAGGAGCTGTGGCAGACGATCCGCGGCCTGGCCGACGAGGGCACCACGGTCCTGCTGACCACGCAGTACCTCGAGGAGGCTGATGCGCTCGCGGACGAGATCTCGGTGATCGACCACGGCAGGGTGATCGCGCACGACACACCGGCCGGGCTGAAACAGCAGGTCGGCGGACAGACCGTGGTGGTCCGGCCGCGGGATCCCGCGCAGGCGCCGACGGCGGCCGGCGTGGTGGAGCGGGCCGTCGGCCACCGGGTCGAGGCCGTGCGCGGCGTCGTCACCGCCCCGGTTGCGGATGAACACGCGTTCGCGGACATCGTGCGGGCTCTCGAGCACGCCGACGTGCCCGTCACCGAGCTGGCGCTACGGCTGCCCAGCCTCGACGAGGCCTTCTTCACGCTGACCGGCCACCCTGCGGCCGCGGTTGCCACTACCTCCGGGAGATCTCATGACCTCGACGCCTGAACCCGCCGTCCGAACCGTCCCGCTCCCGCCATCGCCCGCATCCGGCGGCGACGGCGGCCGTTCGCAGGGGGGCACCGTCCGGCCGTGGCCGCTGGTGCGCCACAGCCTGGCCCTCGCCGGCCGCAGCCTCACCAGGACGCGGCGCAACCCCGGCGTGCTGCTGGACGCGCTGATCCTCCCGGTGATCTTCCTGGTGCTGTTCGTGTACCTGTTCGGCGGCGCGGTCGCCGGTTCGACGCGCGAGTACCTGCAGTACCTCTTCCCGGGGATCCTCGTCCTCACGACCGTGCTCGCCGGGCAGATCTCGACGGGTCTCAGCATCGTCACGGACATGAAGAAGGGCGTCTTCGACCGGTTCCGGAGCATGCCCGTCCCACGGGCCGCCCTGCTGATCGGGTCCGTTCTCGCCGACGCGATCCGCTACGTCATCGCGGTCGTCGTGCTGTTCGGCGTCGGATACCTGCTCGGATTCCGCGTCGAGACGGATCTCGGCTCCGCGCTTGCCGCAGCAGCCCTCGCCATCGGCTTCGGCTTCTCGCTGAGCTGGCTGACCGTCCTGCTCGCGGTGCTGCTGCGGGACGAGACCATGGTGTCGACGGTCGGCTTCCTGCTGCCCTTCCCGCTGGTGTTCGGCACCAGCATGGCGGCGCCCGTCGAGACCATGCCGGGCTGGCTGCGGGCCTGGGCCGAGGTCAACCCCGTCAGCCACGCCATCGAGGCGAGCCAGGGCCTCCTGCTCGGCGGCCCGGCCGCCGGAGCGGCCGGGATGACGCTGCTGTGGGGAGGTATCTTCCTGGCGGTCTTCGGCACGGCGGCGGTGACGGCATACCGCCGGCTGGTCTGATACCAGGGCCGCACACCCGGCCCGGGCATCGCCGTCGTCATGCCGGCCGGGCGGCCAGGGCGACGATCATCCCAAGGCCGAACAGGAGGAGGAAGCCACCGGCGGCGCGCGTCAACCACGGGAGCACCCGCGAGAGGCCTGCGAGGGCGCGTTCGGAGCCGAGCACGACGGCGACGAACAGGTCCCACCCGAGCACGAGTGCGACCATCCAGGTTCCGTAGAGCGTCAGCGCGGCGGGTGTCGCATCCGTGAGAGCGGCGGCAAGGCTGACGTAGAACAGTGCGTTCTTCGGGTTGAGCAGACCTGAGGCCAGCCCGAACCCCAGGCTCCTCATCCAGGTGACGCGCGCGGCCGGCGGCTCTGCGGAGAGTTCGGTGCTCGGCCGGGCGCGGAGGAACACGATCCCGACGTAGGTCAGGAAGGCGCCGCCGGCCGCCTGAGTGGCGTGGAGGATCGCGGGGTCGGAGACCAGGGACAGCCCGGAGAATGCCGCGGCGATGAAGATCCCGTTCGCGGAGGCGATCCCGACACAGGCTCCGCTCGCGTTCCGCCAGCCACTGGTCATCGCCGTGCGGGCGATGAGGAAGAAGTCCACCCCGGGGATCAGCAGGGCGAGGAAGTGCGCGACCGCGACGGCAAGGAACTGCTCCATGTGCGCCCCAGAGGTATCGACGACGAATCGTGTCGAGTCTGGGGTGCTGCCGCCCGCGCGGTCTTGTACGAAGTTGCGTCAGCGACGATAGGCGCCCGGAGAGGCAGCGACGTGAGCACGGAAGACCCGGTGGAAGTGGCTCTGGTCGCTGAAGCCGAGCGCGTGCGCTGTCTCCGCCGGCGATCGCCCGTCACGGAGCATCGTTCGCGCGGCGATGACGCGGTGGTTCTGCCGCCACGCCACCGGTGGGAGGCCGGTGGCCCGCTTCATGGCCCGGATGAGCTGGTACCTGCCCATCCCGACCAGTTCCCCCAGCTCGGCGAGCGGGGGGTTCGACTCGTCGTGACGCAACCGGTCGAGGACGGGACCCATGCGGGCCGCGAGGTCCGCGTCGGTTGTGGGAGCGACCCGGCGATGAGGCCTCAGCATCGCGCACTCCCTGAGGACGCGGCGGAACGCGGCCGCCACCCGTTCGCTGTCCGTGGCGGTGAAGAGCAGGTCGTTGACGGTACTGAGCCGGTGGTGCAGGCCCAGGTTCCGGAACACGGTGATCCCGGTCAGGAAGCCGCCCGGCACGCCCGGGCCCGGCACGCCCGGGCCCGGCACGCCCGGGCCCGGCACGCCCGGGCCCGGCGTGCCGGCGTCCGGGCCGTCCGGGAGGAGGCCTGCGACCCATTCCTGATCGGCCTGGATCATCTGATACTCCCAGCGGCCGCGTTCCGGGTTGCAGGCGTGGACGTGCCCGGCGGGAATGAGGACCACATCGCCCGCCGCCAGCGGGATCGGTTCGCCCGCCGCGCCGGTGAACGTCGTCGTTCCGGCGTCGATCAGCCCGATCGAGAAGCGCTCGTGCGTGTGCGGCCGGTAGCAGGCGACCTCCTGACAGGACCGTCGTGACTCCACCTGCGGCATGACGGCGCTGTGCCAGAACTCGGACATCGGCCCTGTCCACCTCCTCAGGATCGTCTCGGCCGGCCGCTGACGACCCTATCGCCGCGTCCAGGCCGCGCCGGCCCTGGTAGTGGCCGAGGACGAGGTCCCACACCGGCCGCTTCTTCGGTATCAGGGGAGATGGATCGGCCAGGCGTGAAAGCGCTATTACCCCAAGGGTGAATCTGGACAGACCCCGGATGTGCGTCCCAGGCCCGTGGCGCGCCACCTCGCCCGAGGCGGGTGCGGGCGGCGGTCAGTCGCGCGGCGGCGCCGTCGACTCCCGGACCACGAGCTGCGGCACGACGACGCTCGACGTGGCGGACTCGTCGCCGTCGACGAGCCGTTCGAGCAGGCCGAAAGCCCGTTCACCGAGGTCCTCGAAGTCCTGGTCGACAGTGGTCAGCGACGGCTGCCACATCGCGACCAGGGGCTGGTCGTCGAACCCGATGACGGACACGTCCTGCGGGACACGGACACCGCGGTCCGCCAGGGCGCGCATGAGTCCGATCGCTATCTCGTCGTTGCCGCACAGGACGGCGGTCACGTCGTCGCGGCCGGCGATCCGCTCGCCCCACCGGTGGCCCGACGCGGCGTCCCACTCGGCGTTCATCACTGCCGGGACCTGGATCCCGGCGTCGGTGAGCGCGGCTCGCCAGCCCTCGGTGCGCCCCGAGTGCTTCCCGGCGGTGGGCCCCGCGATGTGATGGACGCACCGGTGGCCGAGCCGCAGCAGGTAGGCGGTGGCCTGGCGGGCCGCGGTGCGCTCGTCGATCAGGGCCGCGGGGATTCCTCCGGAGCGGCGCGAGCCTCCGCCGGCGACGACGACCGGCAGCCCCTCGGGCAGCATGCGCCGGGCGTTGATCCCCGCGCGGTCGAACTCCAGCACGATCGCCCCGGCCGTGGGGTGGGCGAGAGCGAGGTCGACGGCGCGTCTGACGACGTCGTCGTCGCCGGACTCGACCATCGTGATCGTCACCGACATCCCGGCGCGTCGCGCAGCGGTCTCGATCCCCTGAAGCGTGCGCGCGTAACCGTAGTTGGCCGTCGCGCCGGACAGCACCGATACCAGCGTCCGGCGTCCCGAGCGCATGGACCGCGCGGCCTCGTTCGGCCGGTAGCCCAGACTCCTGACCGCCTGCTGGACCCGCTGGGCGAGCTCGGGTGCGACGTACTTGCTCCCGTTCAGGACACGCGAGACCGTGGGTACCGAGACCTGGGCCTCGCGCGCCACGTCGGCGAGGACCGGTGCGCGGTACCGCTTCTGCGTCGTCATGCACAGAGGATAAGCGCAGCCGCTTCCCAGATGATCGTTTTCCTGGTGGGCCCGCGGTGCCCTGGATCGCGGGGCCGGTGCGCGCGACACGCGGCGTCGCGCCGGACCCTCGGCGTGGCGCGCGGGCGGGTCGGGCGTCGCCGGCTCTTGAGCGCCTTGTTCTGGCGGATCGCAGCGCTGAGCCGCACCAGGGCGGCACGTTCGCCGGGTGACGGGGCGGGGAGCCCGGGTCACGAGATGATGACGGCCCCTTGTCACGATCGCGACCCTGTGTAGGATAACGATATCCCGGGAAGCCGCTCATCGCTGAGCGGCACGCCAGGGGATCCCAGTACTGTCCCGCCGAACCGCCGGTGGGGTGCCGTATGCCGGTGAGAACGATTTCCCGTCCCGGAGAGGTGGCGGGCCTCGTCCACGGGCCGTCTCGAGGGAGAGAACGCAGATGAGGATCAACCGCACCCGGTGGGTGGCGACCGGAGTCGCCGCCGCGACGACCATGAGCCTGGCCGCCTGCTCCAGCGACGGGTCGGCCGCCGAGCCGACCGGGCCGGACGAGCCGGCCGGTCCCGTGTCGATCGAGATCTGGGGGTGGAACGCGGAGACCGGCGAGCAGCTCGTCGACGCGTTCAACGCGGCCCAGGACGACGTCGAGGCCGAGTACGTGCTGCAGGCCAGCAACGTCGCCACGCAGACGAACTTCCGCAACGCGTTCGAGGCCGGCGAGGACGTGCCGTGTCTGGTCCAGGGCTTCGCGCCGCTGACGACGATGGTGGTCAACGGCTGGGCGCAGGACATCACCGACTCGGTGACGCCCTCGGAGAGCATCTACAGCGAGGGCGCACTGGCAGCCGCCAAGGTCAACGACCGGTACTACGGCCTGCCCAGCGGCTCGGACGGCCAGTTCCTGATCTACAACACGGCCACGTTCGACAAGGCCGGGCTCGACGTCCCCACGACGTGGGAGGAGTACGTCGAGGTCGGCAAGAAGTTCAAGAAGGACGGCGTCGACATCGCCAACCTCGCCGGCGAGGACCCCAGCACGCTGATGAACCTGGCACAGCAGGCGGGCGCGGAGTGGTTCGCCATCGACGGGGACCGGTGGGTGGTCAACTTCCTCGACGAAGGCACCCTCAAGGCGGCTGACATCATGCAGCAGCTCGTCGACAACGACCTCGTGTCCAACGAGACCTACCAGGACAAGCCCGCGCTGTACGCCTACTTCGACTCCGGCAACATGGCGTCCACCACCACCCAGTGGTGGTCGCTGGGCGGCTACCAGACCGACATGAAGAAGTCCGGCGGTGACTGGGCGGCCACCGCGATCCCGCAGTTCGAGGACGCGACCGAACCGGTCACCCCGGGTCGCACCACGCCGGCCTTCGTGCCGGTGGGCTGCGACGATCCGGACGCCGTGATGGCCTACGTCGACTGGCTGGCCTCGGACGAGGGCATCGAGGCGGGCCGGAACAAGGAGAGTGGGGCGGTCGGGTTCCCGACCCAGATCCCCGACCCGTCGGCGTACGCCGACGATGTCGTCCCGCCCGACTTCTTCGTCGACGACGCCGAGGCCGCGGACGTCATCGTGGACGCCCAGGCGCACGTGATCGGCAAGTTCGAGCTCGGCCCGGACTACGACGCCTGGTTCCCGGAGCTTCAGGACCAGTGGGGCAAGGCGGTGGCCGGCGAGCAGACCTTCGCCGACGCGCTCGCCGCGGTGCAGGGCTTCGTCGCCTCCGACCTGGACGACAAGGGCATCTCCTACACGCTCGGGAGCTGACCGCGCGGTTTCGGCGAGGGGAGGACATCGATGTCGACCACGACCACCACATCAGCCCGGCCGGAGGCCGGGAGCAGGGGCCCCGGGGCCGCAGGTCCCTCCCCTCGCACGCGGCGCCGGATGGCCTGGCGCCGGATCCAGGCCCTGAAGGGCGCGTCGCTGACGTTCCCCTTCCTGGCGGGCTTCAGCCTGTTCGTCGTCGTGCCCGTGATCATGGCGCTCCGCGAGAGCGTGTTCGCCCGCCGGTCGTCCGGCGGGCTGGGTTTCGGCGCCCAGACAGTGTCGTTCGTCGGGCTGGACAACTTCGCCGACGGGTTCCAGGATCCCGTCTTCTGGGGCGGCATGCTGCGGGTCTTCGTCTACGCGATCGTCGTCGTGCCCGTGACGCAGGCGCTGAGCCTGGCCTGCGCCCTCCTGCTGGACGCGGCCCGGCGCCGGACGGCGGCGCGGTTCCGCGTGGTCCTGCTGCTGCCGTACATGGTGCCGGGCGTCATCGCCGCGATGATCTGGCTGTTCCAGTACAGCCCCGCCGTCGGTCCGCTGAGCGCGTTCTTCCGGCTCTTCGGGGTGGAGGCGAACTTCTACTCCGGCGAGCTCGTCTGGGTCTCCATCGGGAACATGGCGCTGTGGGGGGCGCTCGGCTTCAACATGCTCATCCTGTACGGCGCCCTGCAGTCGGTGCCTCACGAGATCTTCGAGGCCGCACGGCTCGACGGAGCCGGCGAGCTGCGCATCGCGATGTCGATCAAGGTGCCGTTCGTCCGCGCCTCGCTGGTCCTGACCTCGCTGCTGTCGATCATCGGCACGCTGCAGCTCTTCAACGAGCCGCTGCTGTTCCGGGCGGTCACCCCGGAGACGATCACCAAGGACTTCACCCCGGCGATGATGATCTACAACCAGGCGTTCCAGGTGGGCAACCTGAACTACGCCACCGCGCTCTCGGTCGTCCTCGCCCTCGTCGTCGGCATCGCGTCGGCGATCATCTACCGCTTCACGAACCGGCAGGAGGCGTGAGGGGCATGGCTCGAACGAACGCCACGGACGCGTCCGCGAGCGGCGCGGCCCGAACGAACCCGACCCATTCGAACGGCACCGGCGCGAGCAGCCCCGGCGCGAGCAGCCCCGGCAGGAACGGTACCGGCGCGAGCAGCCCCGGCGCGCGGAGGCCGCGGACGGGTGTCAACCGCACGCGGCCGTCCCGCCGGAGGCCCGCTCACTCCTCCGCGTCCGAGGCACGTGGGGCGTCCCGCTGGGTCGTCCTGGCGGTTCTGGTCCTGCTCGCGCTCTACGCCGTGGGCCCGCTGTGGTGGCTGCTGGTGGCCGCCACGAAGAACCGCCCGGACCTGTACTCCACGAACGGTCTCTGGTTCGCCGACTTCAACCTCTTCGAGAACCTCGGCGCGCTGCTCACCTACCAGGACGGCATCTTCACCCGGTGGCTGTGGAACACGGTCGTGTACTCCGGCCTCGGGTCGATCGGACTCACCGCCGTCGCCCTGGCCGCCGGGTACGGGCTGGCCAAGTACTCCTACCGCGGCAAGGGCTTCACGATGGCGCTGATCATCGGGTCGTTCCTCATCCCCGGTTCGCTGCTGATCGTGCCGACCTTCCTGCTGTTCACCAGGATCGGCTTGTACGACACGATCTGGGCGATGATCCTGCCGGGCATGTTCGGCTCGTTCTCCGTCTACCTCGCGAAGGTCTACGCGGAGGGCGCCGTGCCCGGCGAGCTGATCGACGCCGCGCGGATCGACGGGGCCGGGGAGTACCGGATCTTCCTGTCCATCGGGTCCCGGCTGCTCTCGACCGCCGGCGCGACGATCTTCCTCCTGCATTTCGTCGCCTCGTGGAACACCTTCATGTGGCCGCTGGTGTTCCTCAAGGGCGCCGAGAAGTGGCCCGTGATGCTCGGCCTGTACTCGTGGCTCCAGCGTGGGACCGACAGCCAGTACGACCTGACCGGCCTGGTCATCACCGGGGCGCTGGTCTCCACCATCCCGATGGTGCTCCTGATGGTTTCCATGCAGCGCTACTGGCGCTCCGGGGTCACCATCGGCAGCCTCAAATGACCGCCGGGGCCTGCCCGGCACCCGGGCAGGTCCCCTCACCCCACCCC
>NZ_JABBYC010000074.1 GCF_016742955.1 Myceligenerans indicum
GGGCATGCTGCGCACGTACTGGAACGTGCTGCTGCCGATCTCCATCCCGAGCTTCGTGGTGGTCCTCATCTGGCAGTTCACCAACGCCTGGAACGACTTCCTGTTCGCCGTGTTCTTCTCCTCCAGCCAGAACGGTCCCGTCACCGTGGCACTGAACAACCTCGCCAACGGGGCCCTGCTGCAGAACTACGGCGTGTCCATGGGTGGCGCGCTGCTGGCTTCCTTCCCCACCCTGCTGGTCTACATCATCCTCGGCAAGTACTTCGTCGGCGGTCTCATGTCCGGCTCCGTCAAGGGCTGAATCTCGACGCTCCGGCTGTTCGCTATGCTCCTGGGCACCACCACCCAGCCGAACGGCGGATGCCACCCCAGACGGAGTCCAGGCGCCGCGCGGTCTGGGCCTCCAGCGACGAAGGAAGTTCAGGACCACCAGATGCGAGTGACTCGGAGGACGACGGCGGCGGTGGCGACAGCTGTCGCGCTCATCATGACGCTTGCCGCCTGTGGCGGCACACCCGGAGAGGCCGCAGCACCATCCGTCAGGAACCACACCAATGTCAGTGTGTACACCTGGTGGGCCGCCGGTGTGGAGAAGACAGGGCTGGACGCGCTGGTCACGGTGTTCGAGGAGCAGCACCCTGACATCGAGTTCAAGAACGACAGCGTCACCGGCGGTGGCGGCTCCGCCGCCAAGGACAACCTCCAGTCGCGCCTGGAGAACCAGAATCCGCCGGACACGTTCCTGGTCCACGCCGGCGCGGAACTCGACGACTACATCAAGGGCGGCTACGTCCAGGACGTGTCGGGCCTGTACAAGAAGTTCGGCCTGACCGATGTCTTCCCCAAGGACCTGATCCGTCAGCTGTCGACGGACGACGGGAAGATCTACTCGGTCCCCTCGAACATCCACCGTGCGAACATGATGTGGGCCAATCCCAAGGTGCTCCAGGACAACGGGATCGACCCGTCCGCCGAGTACGACAGCATCGACGCGTTCATCGCCGATCTCGACAAGCTCGAGCAGGCAGGCGTCACGCCCCTGTCGGTCGGGACCACGTGGACGCAGGTGCACCTGCTGGAGACCGTTCTGCTGGGCACCCTCGGCCCTGATGCCTACAGCGGGCTCTGGGACGGCACCACCGACTGGACGAGCCTGGAAGTGACCACGGCACTCCAGAACTTCAAGACGCTGATGTCGTACACGAACGCCGACCGCTCGAACCTTGACTGGCCCGAGGCCACCCAGATGGTCATCGACGGGGACGCCGCGTTCAACATCATGGGCGACTGGGCCGTGAGCGCGTTCGACGAGGCGGAGATGAAGCTGGGCACGGACTATGTGGCCGTCCCGGCACCCGGCACGGCGGGCACGTTCGACTTCCTCGCGGACTCCTTCACGATGTCCGCGAACATCCTGGACCCGGAGAACACCGAGGCCTGGCTCGAAACCGTCAGCTCGGTGGAAGGGCAGGTGACGTTCAACAAGATCAAGGGCTCCATCCCTGCCCGCACCGATATCGACCGCGACGAGTTCACCGAGTACCAGCGAATGGCGATCAAGTCGTTCGACGAGGACACGATCGTGTCCTCGCTGGCACACGGTGCCGCGGTTCCGGTGTCGCGGCTCAACGCGATCACCGAGGCCACGAACGACTTCGTCGGCGACAACGGCCACCAGGACGTGGCGACGTTCCAGGCGGCTCTGGCGGCCACCACGAACTGACGTCTCACGCGGTTACGCCGGACGCATGAGTGCGCCGGGGTGGCGGGTTCTGGAACCCGCCACCCCGGCGCACTCACGTGTGGTGGCTCATCCAGTTACCGCAGAATGCGTCAATCCTCATGGACGGACGTCCTAGTCGTTGCATCTATTACCGGCGGCATCATGAGCAGCACCACCACCGCCACGGCCAACAGGACGACCGTCCAGCCTCCGATCACCGCCCAGAGCGCCCCTCCGCCCAGGATCCCCGTCAATCCCACGAGGATCTGGAAGATCTGCCATGTCATGGCGAATCCCCGCGCCATCCGCACGCCCCGCGACAACGCACGTCCCGCGGCCACCAGCGCCCACGCCGCTCCACCCAGCGCGAGCACGAGGAAGATGGATGCCCCCGGGGCGGCGGAGCCGCGGAACACCAGTTCCGCGAGGATCGCCAGCGCGAACGCGGCGACGCCGACGGCCTCTACCACAAGGAGCACCAGGAGGGAACGCAGGAATGGCAAAGATCTGCTCACAGTATCGGCTTTCGGGTGTGAGGGTGACGGATGAGATAGCGATGAAGTGCAGATTCACAATAATGTGACGGAAACCTCACCGGCTGGCGCGGGGAAAATTTGCGACAACCCCTTGTGCGGGGCTTCACGAGATGTGAACCTAGTACCAGCAAGCCCACCCCCCGAACACACCTGAGGTTCGAGCGCCCTCGGCGCACTGCGGCCGAAAACGTTGCATGCCGCCCGCACACGGACGCGGTGCATGCCCGGCCGGTCTGCGCCCCCAGAACGCACGACGACGGCGCGGGTCATCGCGGCCCGGCACCCGGACAACAGGTACGTTCCACCACAAGGAGTATCCGACATGGACTGGCGCCACCGTGCAGCGTGCCTCGAAGAGGACCCCGAGCTGTTCTTCCCCATCGGCAACACCGGACCTGCCTTGCTGCAGATCGAGGAGGCCAAGGCCGTATGCCGTCGTTGCGACGTCGTCGACACGTGCCTCAAGTGGGCGATCGACTCCGGCCAGGACTCAGGCGTCTGGGGCGGCATGAGTGAAGACGAGCGCCGTGCGCTCAAGCGCCGCACCGCGCGCGCCCGCCGCGCCGGCTGAGCGGCACCCCCAGCGGTCACGCACCCCCTTCTCGTCGGCGAAGCGCCCGGGCCTCCCCCATCGCCCGGGCGCTTCGTCGCGTCCGGGGGCGGGTCGCACCGCGCGCCGGGGTCCGTCACGACGCCCGGCCGCCGCCGTCGCGCAGCACGAGCCGGAGCTCGACCTCGGTGCCTCCGCCATCGCGGGCGGACCACTCGATCGTCCCGCCGAGCTCGTTGAGCACCAGCGTCCGCACGATCTGGGTCCCGAGGCCGCTGCCGGGTCCCGCCCCGCCGCCGGGACCGCCGCTCTCCTCGGGAGGCAGCCCGACGCCGTCGTCGGACACGAGCACCCGCATGTCGCTGCCGCTGCGTTCGACGTTCACCTCCACGGTGCCCGACGCACGCCCCGGGAACCCGTGCTCCACGGCGTTCGTCACGAGCTCGGTGAGGACCAGAGCGAGCGGCGTGGCGTCCTGCGCCGGCACGAGTCCGAACGAGCCGTTCCGCACCGTCCGGACCGTCGTCTGGGCGGACGCCACATCCGCGGTGAGGCGCAGGGCCCGACCGACCATGTCGTCGAGCTCCACCTGCTCGTCGAGCGTCTGCGAGAGCGACTCGTGCACGAGCGCGATCGTCGCCACGCGGCGCATCGCCTCGTCCAGGGCCGCACGCGCCTCGGGCACGTCCATGCGCCGGGCCTGCAGCCGGAGCAGCGCGGCCACGGTCTGCAGATTGTTCTTCACACGGTGGTGGATCTCCCGGATCGTGGCGTCCTTGGTGATCAGCTCCCGCTCGCGCCGCCGCAGCTCCGAGACGTCGCGGCACAGCAGCACCGCCCCGATGCGATGGCCGTGGTCCGTCAGCGGCATGGCGCGCAGCGACAGCGCGACACCCCGGGCCTCGACATCGGTGCGCCACGGCGCGCGGCCCATCATCACCAGAGGGAGTGACTCGTCGACGGGATTCGCCTGCCGCTCGATGACCCGGGCGACGACCTCGACGAGCGACTGCCCGCCCAGCGGCCCGATGACGCCGAGCCGGTGGAAGCACGACAGCGCGTTGGGGCTCGCGTACAGGACCTCCCCCTCCGAGTTCAGCCGGATCAGGCCGTCCCCGACCCTCGGCGCTCCCCGTCGCGGTCCTGTCGCGGCGTTGGGCAGCGGGAACTCCCCGCGCGCGATCATCGCGACGAGGTCATCGGCCGCCTCGACGTAGTTCAGTTCGAGACGGGACGGCGTCCGGCCCGACCCCAGGTTCGTCTGCCGGGAGACGACCGCGATCGCGCGCCCCTCGTGCACCACCGGAACCGCTTCCTCCCGCACGGCGTACGCGCCGAACCACCGCGGCTCCCGCGCACGCTGGGCGCGGGTCTCCTCGATGGCGCGTCGCAGCTGCGGACGTTGCCCCTCAGGCGCGAAGGACCCGACGATGTCGTCGTAGTGCACGGTCGAGCCGGTCGACGGACGGCACTGCGCGAGCGCGACGAACCCGCCGTCCGTCGTCGGCAGCCAGAGCACCAGGTCGGCGAAGGCCAGGTCGGAGATCACCTGCCAGTCACCGACGAGAAGATGCAGCCACTCGACGTCGGCCGGCTTGAGCTCGGCATGCTCGAGGATCAGGTCACTCATCGCGGACACGGCTCAAGCGTAAGAGATCGGCCGGGCATCACGGCCCGGCGTCCTGCGGCCGGCCCCACGCCGCCCCCGGCCCCGGGGCGGACGACCCCACGACGTCCGGCCGCCTCGTGATCGACCACGCCGACCACCCGCGGGAACCAGCGGGCGACCCCGACACGTTACAGTTCTGATCACCGGCGTGACCGACCCTGAAGGAGAGCACGTGCACCTGACGGTCGACCTGACGTACCCCGCCAGCCTGGACGAGGTCTCGGCGATGCTCGCCGACGTCCGATTCGTCCGCTGGCGCTCCGAGCGCGCCGTGCGCGCCGGTACACCGGGCGGTGGCACGGTCGAGCGAGCGGACGTGACGGGCTCGGCGGACCACGGGTTCACCGTCGTGGTACGCCGGACGCTCGCCACGGACCAGATCCCCGCCCACGCGCGCTCCTTCGTGGGTGGCGCGCTCGAGATCCGCCAGGCCGAGGCCTGGGAAGCGGCGTCGGACGGCCGGCGCGTGGGCACCCTCTCGGTGGAGATCCTCGGGGCACCGGTGCGCATCACCGGGACGGGCCGCCTGCAGCCCCTGCCCGACGGCGGCACCCGCCTCACGTACGACGGGGACGTTCGTGCGACGGTCCCCCTGTTCGGCGCCGTCGTCGAGGACGCCGCGGTCAAGGCCGTCCGCACGGCACTGGAGGAAGAGGGCGAGGCGGGCCGCGCATGGCTCGCCGGCGAGCGGCCGTAGCCCCCGGACGGCGCGGGTGCGCCCCTGCCGGCCGGAGCCGCGCGCAGACGCGTCCCGATGCCGGCACATCACGGGTGCCGATCCCATCACCCCTGGCCAGAGGCGCGCGGGATATTAACCGGTTCACATCCCACCTGCCAACTCGACAGCCGTGGGGACGGGGTGAAGACTCCAAGAGCCGTGTGACACCTGCCGTCCGGCCGGTTCCGGCTTGACAGCGCACAGGTATCGGACCACGATCGACCGAGCATGGGAGCGCTACCACACCGATCGGGGCGCTGCCGACCGACCCGGGTCGCACTGCCGCGCCCGCACACGTCGAAGGGAACACGATGGACGTCGAGATCGCAGCAGCGACCGGATCCGCGGGCGGCACGGCGGCCGCTCCGGGGACCGCGCTCCCGTACACCCCGAGCGCGCCCCGCCCGGCGCGCGGTGCCAACGGGAACGGACGGGTGGACTTCCCGCGCGGCTTCCTGTGGGGCGCGGCCACGGCCGCCTACCAGGTCGAGGGCGCGGCGCACCTGGACGGACGGGAGGACTCGATCTGGGACGTCTTCGCACGCGTCCCCGGCGCCGTCCTGAACCAGGAGGACGGCGAGGTCGCCTGCGACCAGTACCACCGGTACCCGGCCGACGTCGCGCTCATGAAGGAACTCGGCATCAAGGCCTACCGGTTCTCCACGTCCTGGGCGCGCATCCAGCCTGGTGGCCGCGAGTTCAACGCCGCCGGCCTGGACTACTACGACCGCCTCGTGGACGAGCTCCTCGCCGCCGACATCCTGCCGTGGCTCACGCTCTACCACTGGGACCTCCCCCAGGGCATCGAGGAGGACGGCGGCTGGCCCTCCCGGGACACCGCCCACCGGTTCCGCGACTACGCGGTGGCGACGCACGAACGCCTCGGCGACCGGGTCGGTGTGTGGACCACGCTCAACGAGCCGTGGTGCGCCGCGTTCCTCGGGTACACCGGTGGCCAGCACGCGCCCGGGCGCCAGTCCCGCGAGGACGGCCTGGCGGCCGCGCACCACCTCATGCTGGGCCACGGCCTCACGATCCAGGCACTGCGCGAGCGGGCGCCGGAGGCCAACCTCGGGATCACGCTGAACTTCGAGGTCGAGGACCCGTTGAACCCCGACGACCCGGCCGACGTGGAGGCCGCCCGGAAGCTCGACGGCGCCTTCAACCGCATCTTCGCCGACCCCGTCCTGCGCGGCGCCTACCCGGAGGACGTCCTGGCCGACGTCGAACCGTACGGTCTGGCAGAGCGCATCCACGACGGCGACCTGGAGATCATCTCGACGCCGATCGACACCCTCGGCGTGAACTACTACCACGGCAACGGCGTCGCGGCGGTTCCCGCCGCGAGCCCGCTGGCCGGCAACGCCCCGCTCAGCCGGGCGACGTCGTCCCCCTTCCCCGGCGCGGACGGCGCCCACGTCCACCCGCGCGGCCTGCCGGTCACCGGCCAGAACTGGGAGGTGCAGCCGGAGGGCCTGACGCGGCTGCTGCTCCGGCTGCAGGAGGACTACACGGGCCCTCGCGGGATCGCCCTGTACGTCACGGAGAACGGCTGCGCCTACGACGACGCCCCGGACGCCGACGGCTACGTCGCCGACCACGACCGCATCGAGTTCATCGACGGGCACCTGCGCGCCATCAAGGACGCCATCGACGAGGGAGCCGACGTCCGCGGCTACTTCGGCTGGTCGCTGCTCGACAACTACGAGTGGGCCTGGGGTTACGGCAAGCGGTTCGGACTCGTCCGTGTGGACTACGAGACGCAGGAGCGCGTCGTCAAAGCCTCGGGACGCTGGTACGGTCAGGTCGCAACGGGAGGCTCCGTGCCGGAGCTCCCGGCACGCTGAGCCACACGGCCGGACGGGCCGGACGGCCCGTAGGACCGACTGACCAAGGGGGTGCGCGCTGACGCCCGACGGACCACCGACGTTGGACGATGTCGCGCGCACTGCCGGGGTCTCCCGATCCACGGCCTCTCGCGCCATCAACGGCGGCCTGCGCGTCTCCCCGGAGGCGCAGGCCGCCGTCGACGACGCCGTCGCCCGGCTCGGATACTCGCCCAACCGCGCCGCCCGGTCCCTGGTGACGCGGCGTACCGACTCGATCGCGCTGGTGATGCCCGAGCCGGACGAGCGCATCTTCACCGACCCGTTCCTCGGCGCCACGCTGCGGGGTGTGTCGGCGGGGCTCGCCGGCACGGATCTGCAGCTCGTCCTGCTGCTCGCGCGGCCCGGCGAGCACCCGGGCCAGATGGCCCGCTACCTGAGCAGCGGACACGTCGACGGCGTCATCGTCACCTCCCACCACCGGGGCGACCAGCTGGAGCAGGAACTGGCGGGCGGGTCGCTGCCCGCGGTGTTCGTGGGGCGGCCGTTCACGGACGCGGGACTGCGCTGGATCGACGTCGACAACGTGGAGGGCGGGCGTGTGGCCACGCGCCGCCTCATCGAGCGGGGATGCCGCCGCGTCGCGACCATCACGGGCCCGCTCGACATGACGGCGGGTGTGGACCGCCTCGCGGGCTGGCGCACCGAGATGCGGGCGGCCGGGATGCCGGACGACGCCGTCGTCGAGGGTGACTTCACCGTGGCCGGCGGGACGGAGGCCACCCGGCGCCTGCTCGACGAGCACCCCGACGTGGACGCGATCTTCGTGGCGTCCGATCTCATGGCGGAGGGGGCGCTGCAGGTGCTCGACGCACGGGGGCTGTCGGTCCCGGGCGACATCGCCGTCACCGGGTTCGACGACCTGGGCATCGCAGCCTCCACGACACCCCGGCTGACCACGGTGCGCAACCCGGTCGTCGAGATGGTCAACTCGGCCACGAGCACGTTGCTGGCCCTGCTGGCGGGCGACGACGTTCCCGCCGAGCCCCAGGTGCTCGAGGTGGAGCTGGTCGAGGGCACCTCGGCGTGACGCGTGCTGCCGGGGGCGGTGTCCTCCCGGCACACGGGAGGACGCGGGTGGCCGGACGGACCGGGTGCGCTCCTGCCCTGCCGCCTCGGATGCGGGAAATCCCTCCGGTGTGATCATGGACGCATGAGCCTGCTCGTGAACGTCGACAACTTCGCGCGCGCCGAGACGCACCGGATGATGCGCGACCTGCAGGAAGCGGCCGGAGGCGTCAACCAGCTGGTTCACAACCGTGCGCCCACCGCCGTCGACCAGCAGACCGTGATCCGCATGAACCGGGACACCCTGTACAGCTACGCGGTGGTCGACGTCGGCGCGGGCGCCACGCTGACGATTCCGGAGCACGGTGAGCGCTACCTGAGCGCGATGGTCGTCGACGAGGACCACTACGTCGGTGCAGTGCTCCACGACGCGGGCGACCACGAGCTCCCGCCGGGCGGCTCCGGGGGGACGCATGTGGCGCTCGTGATCCGGATCCTGGTGGACCCCGCAGACCCGCGGGACGTGGCCGAGGTCGCCGCCCTCCAGGACCGGATCGCCCTGACGAGCCGGGCGGCGGCCCCGTTCGAGATGCCGGACTACGACACGGCCGGCCTGGACGAGACCCGTGAGGCTCTCCTCGTGCTGGCACGCAACCTGGGTGGCTTCGACCACGCCTTCGGAGCGAAGGACGAGGTCGATCCGGTGCGCCACCTCGTCGGTACCGCGGCCGGGTGGGGCGGGCTGCCCTCCACCGAGGCCATCTACGTCAGCGTCGACCCGCGGCTCCCGGTCGGTCGCCACGAGCTGACCGTCGGGCAGGTTCCGGTGGACGGGTTCTGGTCGATCTCGGTGTACAACGCGGAGGGCTTCTTCGAGCCGAACTCCCGGGATGCCTACACGATCAACAACATCACGGGCGTCAGGAACGACGACGGGACCATCACGGTCCGGTTCGGCGAGCATCCCGCCGACGTTCCCAACGTCCTGCCGATCACCGAGGGGTGGAACTACGTGGTGCGTCTGTACCGCCCACGGGCCGAGATCCGCGACGGCCTGTGGACGTTCCCGACGCTGAACCCGTAGTGCCGGTCACGCCGGCGGTCAGCGCCGGATGTGCCCGTAGCGGTGCATCGTGCGGCTGATCGCCTGCTCGCGGAGCATCGTCAGGAGCTCACGACGCCCGCTGGCCAGGACCGGCCCGTCCAGGACGGTGACGGTCGCCAGCCGGGAGGCCGCGGCCTCCCGCAGCCCCGGAGCCTCGCCGATCACGCGGATCCGCCCGGTGACCAGGCCGTCCGCCACGGCCTCGGCGAACTCGTCGTGGGTCAGGTGTCCGACGGCGGTCCGGGGCGTGCCCGGCGCCACGGTGCCGTCACCGGCCGGGACGGTCCGCGACACGTCGACCGGTACACCCGCTCGCCGCGCGGCCGCGAGCACGCGCTTCACCTCGACGTCGCGTGCGCCGTCGCCCACGCGCAGCGTCAGGCCGGGCACGGGCCGGTAGCGGAACACGTTCGCCTCCGCGTCGAGCCCGGTCGGGTCGTGCTCCATGCCGAACTCGCGCGTCCACCAGCCGTCGTCGTCGGCCATGGCCGTCTCCAGCCAGGCGTCCGGGTCGTCGTCCCGCGACGGGACGTGGGCCGCGTCGGTCCACCGGCCGAGCTGGGCCACGTAGTTCGGACCGCCGGCCTTGGCACCCGGTCCGACCGACGACGCCTTCCAGCCGCCGAACGACTGCCGCTGCACGATCGCTCCGGTGATGTGCCGGTTCACGTAGGCGTTACCCACCTCGACACGGTCGAGCCAGCGGTCGATCTCGGTCTCGTCCAGGGAGTGCAGGCCGCCGGTGAGGCCGAACGAGACCGCGTTCTGCAGCTCGATCGCCTCGTCCAGCGTGCGGGCCGTCATGATGCCGAGCACCGGCCCGAACACCTCGGTCAGGTGGAAGAACGAGCCTGGCCGGACGCCCTCGCGCACGCCCGGCGTCCACAGCCTGCCGTGCGCCAGACCGGCCTCGCGGGCCGCGGCGTCCAGGCGGCGGGGGCGCACCAGCCACGACTCGCCCGGCTCCAGCGTGGTCAGCGCGCGCAGCAGCTTGCCCTGCGCCGGCTCCGTGAGTGGCCCCATCACCGTGGACAGAGAGGTCGACGGCCCTACGGCCAGCGAGCGCACCGCGTCGACGAGCTGACGCCGGAACCGTTCCCCGGTCACGCTCGCCGGGTCGCCCACCGAGCCCACGAGGATCACCAGCGACGCCGCCGAGCACTTCTGCCCGGCGTGCCCGAACGCGGAACGCACCACGTCCGCGACCGCGAGGTCCAGGTCCGACGAGGGCGTCACGATCAGCGCGTTCTTGCCGCTGGTCTCGGCCAGGACCTGGAGGCCGGGCCGCCAGGAGGCGAACATCTCGGCGGTCTCGATCGCGCCGGTCAGCACCACGCGGGCCACACCGTCGTGGGTCACGAGGCGGCGGCCGAGGTCGCCGTCGGGCACGCGGACGTACTGCACGACGTCGCGCGCGACGGCCGGGTCCAGCCCGATCTCCGGGGCCACCTCGTCGAGCGCGGCGTGCACCGCGTCGACCGCCAGCTCGTAGCAGCGCGGGGTGGGCGGCGCCGGCTTCGCGATCACGGCGGAGCCTGCGGCGAGAGCGGCGAGCACACCGCCGATCGGGATGGCGACCGGGAAGTTCCACGGCGGGGTGACGAGCGTGACGCCGTCCGGGTGGAACTCGGCACCCGGGTAGGCCCCGGACGCCGGGTCGAGGCGCTCGGCGCTCACCGCGTAGTAGGCGGCGAAGTCGATCGCCTCGCTGATCTCGGGGTCCACCTCGGCCACGGTCTTGCCGGCCTCGTGCACGGCGGCCGCGACCAGGTCGGTGCGCGCGGCCTCCAGGTGGCGGGCGGCGGCGCGCAGCACCCGGGCGCGGTCCGCGGGAGCGACCCGGGACCAGGCGGCAGTGGCCCGGCCTGCCGTGGCGACGACCTCGTCCACCTGCTCGGTGGTCGCGAGCGGTGCGGTGATCGCGGGAACGAAGCCGGAACGGTCGCTGACCACGTCGGCCGCCCAGTCCCGCGAGGCGGCGACTGCCGGGTCGGTGTCCACGGCGTGACGGAACCCGGTCGAGTTGTCGGCCGGCAGCGCGCTCCCGGGCACGCCGGTCGCCTCCAGGCCCGGTCCGGCCGCGCCGGCCTCGTCCGGGCGGGCGGCGCCGCGCGGTACGCGGCGGGGGGCGACGTCGGACGGCTCGTAGTGCACCCCGTGGGTGACCGACGCCCGGAAGGCCGCCTCCTGCAGCTCCATCGGGTCGGCCGCCTGACCGGCCTCGTGCGACTCGGCGAACATCGCGTACACGAAGTTCTCCTTGGTCGCGTTCTCCTCCAGACGGCGCACCAGGTAGGAGATGGCGACGTCGAAGTCCTCGTCCCGCACCACCGGCGTGTACAGCACGACGCGCCCGCCGTCGGGCTTGATCTCGTCGCGCACGGCCGCCGACTCGGCGGGCGCCATGCCCTGCAGCATCTCGATGTCGAGCGCGTCGGCGACGCCGCGGCCGCGGGCCAGCAGCACCGCCAGGGCCACGTGGTAGAGGTTGTGCGACGCCGCGCCGATCCGGACGGCGGCGGACCGCTCGGGCCGCAGCGCGTGGTCGAGGAGGCGCACGTAGTTGGCGTCGACGTCGGGCTTGGTCGGGTAGGGCGCCTGCGGCCAGTCGTGCAGGGCTGCCTCGACGCGCTCCATGGACAGGTTCGCGCCCTTGACGAGGCGGACCTTGATCCGGGCGCCGCCGGACTCGACGCGCCGCTGCGCGAACACGGTCAGGTCGTCCAGCGCGCCCGCGGCGTCGGGCAGGTATGCCTGGAGCACGATGCCGGCCTCGAGCTCGCGGAACTCGTCGCGGTCGAGGATCGCCTTGAACACCTCGGCGGTGAGGGCGAGGTCCCGGTACTCCTCCATGTCGAGGTTCACGAAGACGCCGTGCTCGCGGGCCGCGCGGTACAGCGGGATCAGGTGCTCGACCACACGGTCACGGGAACCCGGCAGGTCCCAGGTCACGAGCTGCGCCGCGACGCTGGACACCTTGACGGAGACGTAGTCGACGTCGGGCCGCTCGACGAGCTTGATCGTGCGCTCGAGGCGTGCGGCCGCCTCGGCCTCGCCGAGCACCGCCTCGCCGAGCAGGTTGACGTTGAGGGTGTAGCCCTGCGCCCGGGTCCGGGACAGGTGGGCGGTGAGGCCCGGGCCGGCGTCTGCCACGAGGTGGCCGACGAGCTGCTTGAGGCGGGCGCGGGCGGCAGGAACGACGACGGCGGGCGCGACGGGCGCGGCCAGCGCCCCGGCCCGGAACAGGAGCTTGTCGACCGGCCCGAGGAACGTGGCGGAGCCGGCCTGGTCGCCGAGCCGGGCAAGGGCCCGGGCGGCGACGCGCGAGTCCTGGGGACGGGCGACGTCGTCCACGAAGCTCATCGCCAGCTCGAGGCCGGCGGGGTCGGAGACCAGGGCGCTGAGCGACTCGGAGGCGCGCGCGGCGGCGCGGTCGGCGGCGGACGGGTGCGCCGCGCGCCGCTCGCTCGCACTGATCCAGCGGCGGGCGAGGACGACGGCGTCGTCGGCCAGGGACTCGGCGGAGACGGCGGCGCTCGTGACGCCGGCCGGCACGTCGTCGTGCACCGAGACTGCACGGGGATGCTGGGCGGAACTCTTCATGGTTACAGGGTGCACCCTGCGCGGACGGACCGTATTGGCGGATTCCCTCGTCCCCGGGGAGGTTTGCGGTCAACGCGGTGACAGCGTGACGCCAGGTCGGCACCGTGGCGGTGGGCCGGGACGGCCGGCCCCTGCGAAGGGGCTGTCTCTTATACACATCTGACGCTGCCGACGATAAGGC
>NZ_JABBYC010000075.1 GCF_016742955.1 Myceligenerans indicum
CCTTATCGTCGGCAGCGTCAGATGTGTATAAGAGACAGGGGGTGGGGCGGCGGGGTTCGCGGTGATGGGCCGGGACGACCAGTCGTTGTCGATGAGTTTGCCGGATGCGTTGGGTCTGGGGACGCCGGTGCCCGATCCGGAGGATCGGGCGCGGGTGGTGTATCCGGTGTTGGGTGCCGGTGATGTGGTGATCGAGGGCGCGGATCTGTTGGTGACGGTGCATCCGGACGGGACGGGGTTCACGCCGGTGCTGCGGATCGCGGACGGCGCGGCTGCCGAGGCGTTGCTCGGCGAGGTGGGTGATGGAGGGCTGGGGTTCGATGTCGAGGTCGGTGGCGGCCTGACCCTGACGCCGGAGGAGCCGGTGGATCCGGACGCGGCGCCGGATCCGATGCCTGCTGATGGTGGCGAGCCGGACGGGGCGTGGGAGCAGGACACGGGGGTGCCTGAGGCGGAGGCCGGTGGTACGAGCGCTGCGGGCACCGCGGGTGAGGGCACGGCGTCGACGTCGTTGGTGAAGGACGGCGCGGCCAAGGCTTCGGCCGAGGACTCGTCGTCGACGACGGCGTCGGGGACGGACCCGGACATGGGCGCGCAGACCGCTGGCGAGCCGGTCGAGGAGGCGAACGGCTTCTACGCGGTGGACGGCTCGGGCGAGGCGTCGTTCACGGGCGCGGTCGGGTTGCAGTGGGACTCGACGTCGGCCACGACGGCCGGTGCCGCGACGTCGCCGCAGGAGTCGGTGTCGTCCCTGTCCACCCTGGACGCCGCCGCGCCGGATGCGGCCGGGCCGGCGGAAGCGGGCCGGAGCAGCGGGAAGGCGGCGAACGGGCGGGCGCGGGGTCAGGTCTCGCCGTCGGCTCAGGCGTCCGTTGATCCGGGCACGGCGCAGTCGAGTTCTCAGGATCCGGTGCGTGAGGCGCAGCCGGGTGATCGGCTGGCGTTGTTGAGTGCGCGGGTGGCGCCGGATGGTCGGTCGGCGGCGGTGCGGGCGGACGAGGCGATGTTGGCCGATCCGGATACGGCGTTCCCGGTGTTCGTGGATCCGTCGGTGTCGGGGAGCAGGACGGCGTGGACGGCGATCAAGAAGGCGTGGCCGTCCTCGACGTCGTCGTGGAAGTTCTCCGGGAGTGCGGGGGTGGGGTTCTGTGATGTGAGCAAGGACTGGACGTGTGAGCGGTCGGGCAACGTGTGGCGGTCGGTGTGGAAGTTCACGGGCTTGAAGACGGTCGGTAACCTGGCGTCGGGTGACATCGTGGATGCGACGTTCCGTGCGTATGGCACGCACTCGTACTCGTGCACGGCTACCGCGACGGAGCTGTACCGGGTGCCGAACATCACCTCTTCGACGAACTGGTCGAACCATGCCGGTAGCTGGGATTCCTCGCGCAAGATCAGTTCGAAGAGCACGGCCTACTACTCCTCGGCGTGTGGGGGGAGCCATTGGACGGAGTGGCCGGCGAAGTCGGTGGCGAAGACGATCGCGTCCAACGGCTGGCAGTCGATCTCGCTGGGCCTGAAGGGGACCTCGACCACGGACATGAACTCGTGGAAGAAGTACCGGTACGACGCACGGTTCCAGGTGGAGTACAACCGGCCGCCGTATGCGTCGTACGGGCATCAGACCATCGTGGACGGGTCGAACATCGGCTGCGGGACCTCGAGCGATCCGGTCTACTCGAGCTGGTTGCGCCCGACGATGCGTGTCCTGGGCGACGATCCGGACGACAGTCGTGTCTCGGTGCAGTTCGTGGTGGTCGACGTGGCGGCCAATACGCGCGTGTACGAGTCGGCTTGGACCGGCCTGAAGTCGCCGGTGGCGGAGTTCACCCATCGTGTGCCGACCGGTGAGGAGCTCACCTCCGGCAAGACGTACCGGTGGCGCGCGGAGATCAAGGACGCCGGGGGCCTGATGGTGGGGTACGAGGGCTCGAAGCCCTGCTATTTCACCGTGGACAACACCGCGCCGAGTCCGCCGAAGGTCACCCCGCTGCGGGACCACCCGGACGCGCAGGCGTTCTACGAGGCGGACAAGGAACGCGGTGGTGTGGGGCTGACGGGCTGCTGGGAGCTGTACGCGCCGAGCTCGGACACGACCACGCTGTGGTGGGGCTACTCGACGCGGGTGAGTACGACGAAGGTCACGCTCGATTCGACCCGCAAGACACAGGTGTGTGCGACGCCGGGAGGTGCCGGGGAGAAGTTCCTGTACGTGAAGGTCGCGGACGCGGCCGGGCACTCGGCGACGACCGAGTACGAGTTCAAGGTGGCCACCGCCCGTGAGGACGGGGTGTGGACGTTCGACGACCCGGACGCCCGGGGCGTGGACACGTCGGTGTACGACGCGGAGCGCAACGAGTTCGCCCCGGCGGGAAGCTTGAGCTTCCCCTCGACCGGCGTCGATTTCGTGACGGGTCCGCATGGGCAGTTCGGCGCGCGTGACGACGACGAGGCGCTGCGGACGCGGGTCGGGAAGATCGGCTGGACCGATTCCCCGGTCATCGATCCGACGGGTTCGTTCGTGGTCTCGGCGCACGTGTACCTGGATTCGGACACGGATCCCACAGGCTGGTACACGGCGTTGAGCCAGGAAGGCCCGCTGTACAACGAGTTCCGCCTCGGGTATCGGCCCTCGAGTTGTCCGACAGCTTCGGACACCTGCTGGGCGTTCGGTGTCAACCGGGAGCTGGATGCGAACACCACCACCTATGCGAAGTCGAGCGTGCCGGTGCAGTTCGGGCAGTGGGTGCACCTGCTGGGTGAGTACGACGAGCCCGCAGGTGAGGTGCGGTTGTACGTCTGTGAGATCGGGACGCCCGATGACCCGGCGGTCGGCGAGCCGAAGCTGGCGGTCACGCCCTACGTCGGCGCGCTGCCGCAGTCCTCCGGCCGGTTCGTGGCGGGCCGCGGGTTCATCGGCGGCTCCCCGTCGAACTACTGGACCGGCGCGATCGACAACGTGCGCATCTTCCGTGGCGAGGTGCTCGCCGCGGCCAAGATCCGCCGCCTGTGCCAGGGCGCGGAGGCCAACCAGATGGCCGGCGGGGTGGACGACGTCGACCCGACCGTGCTCGGTGGCTCCGGGCAGGGGGTGACCCCGTGAGCGGGCGCCGAGGGCAGATCGGCGGCGAGGGGCGTCCGCGCAGGGAGCGGATGCCGGAGAGGCCGGCCGGCCGGGGCAGCTCGGATGTACGCGCACGACGGGCTGGATGGCTCGGGCGTGCTGCACGGACACCGGATGACGGACGGATCCCGGACGGGACGACAAGGACTGAGGCAGTGATGATCCAGCAGGACGGTGCCACGGGTGGGCTGATGAGCGGTCGAGGCCGGACCGATCGCGGTCATGTCCGTCGTGGGCGTGGGGGGCGTGTCCGGTGGGCGACGGCGGGTGTGAGTCTGGTGGCTGGCGTGTCGACGGTGTTGATCGGGGTGGATCCGGCGTCGGCTGCGCCTGTGGTGGGGCAGATCGTGGCTTTGGAGGCAGCGGCGGCGGCGGAGGTCGACGCGCTGGAGGCGCGGAGTGAGAACTTCACCGAGGTGCTGGCGCAGCTGGGTTCGGAGGATCCGGTGGTCGCGCAGGATCTGACGGCGCCTGAGTGGGAGCCCACGCCTGATCCGTCGGAGGTTCCGCCGGAGGATCTTCCGGCGGAGACGTTGCCGCCGGTGGCGGATGATCCGGGTGGGGAGGGGTCGAGCGAGCCGGTCGAGGATGTGCCGACTGGGTCTACGTCGACCATGTCGTTGACCGAGACGGCTTTGGCGAGCAGCAAGCTGGATGCCGCGAGCGGTGATCTGGACCAGTCCGGCACCGGTAGTGAGCTGAAGGCGTCGAGCTCGCTTGACGGTGAGGCGAGTGGTGATCCGGCTGCGTCGTCGGAGGCGAGCGGTGATCCGGCTGCGTCGTCGTCGGCGGAGGCGCAGGACGAGGGCGTTGCGAGTGCGACGGCGGATCTCGCGGCCGGTGAGGTGCAGGTCGAGGTTGATGGCGTCGAGGTGAGTGTGAGCGGGGAGTCGGAGGGGGCGGGCAAGAACGCGAAGGACGCTCGGGGTGGCGTGCGCGTCGCTGCGGCGAGTGTGGAGCCGGGTGGGTCTGGTGGTGTGCCGGGGTTGCTGGTGCGGGTCGAGGCTGCGGCGGTGGACGCCGGGCAGAAGGCCGACGGCAAGCAGCGTGTCGCGAGAAGCGGGGCTGCGGCCGACGCGGAGCGGGTTGCTCCGGCGGACGGTGTGGTGGATGTGCGGGTGGACTACGCGTCGCTGGTCGAGGGCGGTCAGGTCCCAGGCGGCGACTGGGCGTCGCGGCTGACGCTGGTGGACGTGTCGGGGTGTGACGCGGACGAGCTGGCGTCCGGCGGGTGCCAGGCCGAGCCGGTCGAGGGCGTGAGCAACGATGCGGACGCGCAGACGTTGATGGCGCCGATGGCGGTGTCGCAGGAGGCGACGACGTTGATGGTGGCGGCGAGCGCGTCCGGGGGTGGTGGTGACTGGGGGGCGACGTCGTTGGCGCCGGCGGCGTCGTGGGAGGTCAACAGCGACTTCGCCTGGTCCTACCCGTTGACGATGCCGTCGGTGGCTGGTCCGAGTCCGCAGTTGAGCCTGTCGTATTCCTCGGCCGCGTCGGATGGGCGTATTGCGTCGACGAACAATCAGGCCGGTGCGGTGGGTGAGGGCTGGTCGCTTGCCGAGTCGTTCATCGAGCGGAAGTTCGCGTCGTGTTCGGAGGACCAGGACCCCGTCGACGGTCAGGAACCGAACAACGCGTCGCACACCACCGGTGACATGTGCATCGATGAGGACAACGCGACGATGTCGCTGGACGGGCAGGCCGTTGACTTGGTCAAGACCGCCGATGGGACGTGGCGGCCCAAGACGATCGACGGCACGAAGGTCGAGCGCAAGACGGGTGCGTCCAACGGTGACCAGGAGGGTGAGTACTGGCTGGTCACCACTGCGGACGGCACCAAGTACACGTTCGGTCGTGGTGAGCGGGCTTCGGACGGGTTGAAGACGGGGTCGTCGTGGACGATGCCGGTGTATGGCAACCACCCGGGTGAGGCGTGCTACAAGTCCTCGGCGAACGGTGGGTTCGCGGCCTCGAAGTGCCGGCAGACCTACCGGTGGATGCTCGATCATGTGGTCGAGCCGACCGGTGGCACGATGACGTATGTCTATTCGACCGAGACGCGCCGGTACGGGCACAACCTGTCCGAGGGCACCTCGACGTATACGGCCGGCGGGTTCCTCAAGCGGATCCTGTACGGCACCCGCACCAGCACGGAGGGTAGCGGCCCGGCGCCGGTGCGGGTGGATCTGGAGCACTCGACCCGGTGCGTGCCCGGTACGGGCGTGAACTGTGATGCCGGTCGGGTCAAGGAGAACCTGTCCGCATGGCCGGACGCGCCGGGTGACCTGGTCTGCTACAAGTCGGACTCCGAGTGCGGGGTCGAGGCGATCTCGCCGTCGTTCTACAGCCTGTACCGGCTGGCGCGGGTGACCACGCGGGTGCACGACGGCAGTTCGTACAAGCCGGTGGATTCCTGGCGGCTTGACCAGTCGTTCATCTCCCCCGGGGACGGGTCGCTGGGGGATGGGAACGGCAAGGTGTTGTGGCTGCGCTCCATCCAGCACACCGGCCACGGTGGCACCGCTTCGACGGGTGATGATCTGTCGAACAACAAGGTGGTGTTCGCCTGGGACATGCTGCCGAACCGTGTGGACACGGGCACGGACGGCCTGCCGCCGATGTACCGGCCGCGCGTCACTGGCGTGCGCACCGAATCGGGTGGTGTGATCAGCCCGAACTACCGCACCGAGTGCGCCCCGGGAGACGTGCCCGCAGATACCGATGCGGCCAAGCGGGACAACACGCGTCTGTGCTTCCCTGTGGAGTGGCGGGGCGACAACCTGCCGATCGACTGGTTCCACAAGTACGTGGTCACCAGCGTCACCCAGTCCGGAGCCTCCACCAGCGGTGGTGGCGGGATCGTGACCGGGTCGGAGGACGTGGTCACCCGCTACCGGTACGACGGCGGCGCCAAGTGGGTCAAGCCCACCGGCCCCCTGACCGACCCCGAGGAAGTCACCTGGTCCGAGTACCGCGGGTTCCGCACCGTCGTGGTCACTGAGGGCGACGGCTCGCAGGCCAGCTCCACGACCACCCGCTACCTGCGTGGGGTGGACGGTTCGACGTTCGACGTCGGCCCTGCGGGGCATCGCACGAGTGTGTCCGATCATGACGCGCTGTCCGGTGAGGTCGTGGAGGTGATCGAGCACAACGGCAGCGACGGCGAGGAGGCGGTCTCCTGGGAGGTGACCGATCCGAAGACGCCGGTGACCGTCGCGACGGGGATCGACGGCGTCAAGGCGACTCGCCTGGCCGGGGCGACGACGCTGGGCTACAGCATGGACGCGGCCGGGCAGGTTGCCACGCGCACCCGCGTCGAGACGACCCTCGACGCGTACGGTCAGATCAAGCAGACCGCTGACTCCGGCGACCTTGACCTGTCCGGTGATGAGACGTGTACCAAGGTCACCTATGCCTATGCCGGTGACAGCATGCTGGAGCAGAAGAACATGGTGGCGCTGGTCGAGCGCACCCAGGAGTTCGCGGTCTCGTGCGCCACGGTGGGTGCCGGCGGGGCGTCTCGTCCGGGTGACGTGGCCGGTGACGAGTACACGGTGTACAACTCGCTGGGTCTGGCGGTCGAGGTGTGGACCGTGGACCCGAGTCTGGACCGGGATTCGGGGACGCTGGGGGACGCGGACGGTGTGGGGTATGTGCGTGCGCAGAGGATGGTCTATGACGCGTTGGGGCGCGTCGTGAGTGCCATCGACCGCGCGGGCCGGACGACCACGACGTCGTACACGCCCGCCACCGCACCGATCGCGACACAGACCGTGACCACCGGTCCGGACCCGGACGGGGCCGGGCCCAAGACGTCGATGACCTCGACGACGCGGCACGACGGCGTGACGGGGCTGACGGAGTCGGTCACGGATCGAAGCGGGCAGACGACTCGCGGCGAGTACGACGGGCTGGGGCGACTGGTGGAGGTCACCTATGCCCAGCACGAGGGCCTGTCGCTACCATCGGTGGCCTATGAGTACACGACCCGGTCCAACGGGCTGAACGCGGTGGTGACGCGCACCCTGGGTGCCGACAGCGACGGCAATCCGCTGCAGCATGCCGCGGCCACGCTGTACGACGGGCTGATGCGCGTGTTCCAGACCCAGACCGAGGGGCTCGATACGGGCGAACTGCGTCAGGACGACGCCGCCACGCGAGGCCGGCAGATCACGCAGACGTTCTATGACAGCGCCGGGCGTACCTGGAAGGTCACGAGCCCCCAGTTCGCGACCGGCCTCGTGTCGAACACGCCGGTGCAGCCGGACCTGATCGCGCCGGCGGCCACGGTCTCCTCCTATGACGGTGCGGGCCGCCCGGTGGACGAGATCTTCTACGTGGGCAACCCGGACAACCACCTCAACGAGCGGTGGCGCACGGTGACCCGGTATGACGGCAAGTACACGACCGTCGTGGCTCCCGAGGGTGGTGTGGCGCGCACGACGGTGACCGACGCGCTGGGCCGGACGACGGCGCTGTGGGAGCACAAGACCCGGCCGACAGTTGACTCCGACACGGCCGACGGGCATTGGTACGTGCCCTCGACGCTGCCGGGGTTCGATCCGCGCACCCTGGCACCCTCCTCCTACCGCAAGACGACCTACGACTTCGACCGCTTCGGGCAGATGACGTCGGTGTCCGGCCCTGGTAGCGGACAGTGGACGTATGAGTACGACATGGGTGGCCGCAAGGTGCGCGTGTCCGACCCGGAGGCCGGCATCTCCACGACCGTGTACGACGCGGCGGGGAACGTGGCCCGCACGGTGAACGGGAACGGGAACGAGGTCGGCGCCACCCAGGCTGTGGTGGACGCGAACACGCTGGTGTACTCCTACGACAGCCTTGATCGACGGACCGAGACTGCCGATGGGACCGGGCTGGTACGAGCACGGTGGACGTATGACGAGACGCCGGGCGCGGACGGGCAGGCGGTGAAGGGCTCACTGTCTTCGTCCACACGGATCGAGGATGGCCTGGAGTACACCAGCCGGGTCGAGGGATACGACGAGGCGCTGCGGCCCACGGCCACCTCGGTCGTGCTGCCTGAGCTGGAGGGCCTGGACGGTCTGTCCGGGCGGACGTTCACCACGTCGACCGAGTACCGGATTGATGGGTCGGTGCGCCAGCAGGTGCTCCCCGCCATCGCGCAGCTGGATGAGACCGGTGCGGTGGCCGGGACGGTGTTGGGCAAGGAGCGTGTGACCACGTTCTACGACGACGCCGGCAAGCCGATCTGGATGGGCGGCGGGTTCGGGTGGGGCACGTATGTGGCCGATTCGCAGTTCACCGCCAAGGGCCAGCCGCAGGCGCTGGACCTGGGGACCACGTATGGCGCGGTGGTGGCCTACGACTACGAGCACGGTACGGAGCGGCTGTCGGGGATCCGGCTGAGCCGGGAGCAGTACGACGGCACCGACCTGGAGCTGGCGTACGGGTATGACCCGGCGGGGAACATCACCTCGATCACCGACCAGCCCACCCTGCAGGTGGGGGAGCAGTCTGCGGGCGGGCCGATCGTCCCGGGTGCGGAACGCAACGACAACCAGTGTTTCGACTACGACGGCCTGGGCCGGCTCATTGGGGCCTGGACGGACGCGGACGGGACGTGTGCCGCTTCGATCGGTGACGTGACTGCGGCGCAGGTCGGGGTCGCGGGCGGTTCGGCGGCGCCGTACTGGCAGGAGTACACCTACGACGCTGCGGGCAACCGCACCTCACTGACCGAGCACGTTCTGGACGGCAGTACGGATGTGGTCAAGACGACCTATGAGCACGGGGGTGTGGGTCCGAACCAGGTGACCAAGGCCGTGCAGGCCACTGGGCCGGAAGCGGACATTGACTCTGCGCCGCAGACCACGGTGGGCCAGTACACCTACGACGCTTCGGGCGCCCAGACGACGCGGACCCTGTCCGAGCCGGTCGACCCGGCGGACCCCGTCCAGGTCGAGGCCGACACCGACAGTGACGGACTGCTGACCGTGACCCAGGCGCTGGGCTGGGACACCGAGGGTGAGCTGGCTGGGGTGTCCACCAGCGGTGAGGACGCCGGCGGCGACGAAGAGGTCTTGGCTGGTGAGGCGGAGTACGTGTACTCCGCTGGTGGTGACCGGCTGGTCCGCACCGACGCAGGCGGCACGACGGTGTTCCTGCCTGGTGGGCAGGAAGTGACCGTGACCGACGGCGCAGTCACCGCGGTGCGGTACTACTCGTTCGCCGGGCAGATGGTCGCTTCGCGTAGCGGGAACGGGCTGGGTGGGGTCACCTCCCTGGTGTGTGACCACCACGGCAGCGTGATGGCCTCGGTGCCCAACACTGACTGGACCCCGGATGCGGTCACGCGTGTCTACACCGACCCGTTCGGTGGGGATCGCACACCGGAGAGTGTCGATCCTGAGACCGGGGAGACGGTCAAGCCTGCTGACGAGCTGCCCGGAGACCGCCGGTTCCTGGGCGGGGCCGGCGGCATCGACGACTCCACGACCGGACTCGTCCTCCTCGGAGCCCGCTACTACGACACGACCCTTGGCCGGTTCATCTCCGTGGACCCGGTCATGGATCTGTCCGACCCCGAGCAGTGGCACGGGTACGCCTACGCGAACAACAACCCGGTCACCTACTCCGACGCGTCCGGGCTGTTCGCGGTGATCGGGCCCCTGCTGGATGGCGTCTGGGTGCCCAAGAACTCCAGCAGCCCCGCCGCGGGCAAGCAGGTCGCAGCCAACAACACCGGGTACAAAGGACAGTCCAGCTCTGGGAGCGATAGCAGTGCGGACTCATCGTCGGCTGCCGAGGGTGCAGCAAAGTCTGCTGGAGAAGAACTGGAGGACCGTGTAGACGGAGACGTTCAAGATTCCAGAGCGAACGCGAGCCCCGATGAGTCCGCAGAAAAAGCGGTCTGGCGTAGCGTTTGGGACTCGTTCCATAGTTCTTCACGATATTTTCGCCAGGTGCTCGGTGGGGCAGGGACTCTAGTGTCCTTTGCTGACTACTGTGCTCAGAATGGTTGCATTGATGAGGGCTTGAATTTCTATAGGGATCCGGCGTTCTGGCTGACGGCTGGGCAGGTCGCGAACGAGGAGCTATGGGCTGGTGTAATGTCGGCCATCGGCGCCGGAGCTGGTGCCAGCGTGGGGCTGTGGGCGGGTGCTGCCCTCGGCGGCGGTGTTGCCTCGTTGCCCGCAGGCGCTATCGGTTTCCTCGTCGGCGGTGCGGCAGGCGCCGGTCTTGGGGCGCTCGGGGGTGGTTTGCTTGGGCAGAATATGAATGCTGCACTTGGGCAATGGTCGCGCAAGCGAGGATGGGTTGACTGATGGGATTTGAAGCGCTTCTCAGCGGATATTTCAGTCGAGGTTTCTTCATTCTTGTGGGGATTGTTGGGATCTCGCTATGCGTCTTGGGTCTTGTGATTTTCTTCCGGCGATCGATCGGGAAAGGCGCGCCTACCGATATGGCGCAAATGATCGCTAAACACCGCGGAGACGTTGTCGAGGCCGCAGCAGACGTCCGATCTGTTCCGATTGGTTTGCTCGGGATGCTCTGCTGGATGATCGTCTTGGCGGGTGCCGGGCTGCTAGGCCCAAAGTTCGCCCCGATAGCTCCGCTAGCATTCTCGTTGGCAATCCTTAGCACCCTGGTAACCTTTCTGTGGATATGGGTTGAGAAAGAGTACGCAGTCCCAGGATTTCTAGTTGACAGGAGGGTCAAGGATGTCCCAGGCAGGCGCGCGGCGCGTCGGAAAGGAATAAACATCGATCCTGATCAATTCCTTGAGGGAACAATCGCTGACGAGAGTGAAGTACCCGAGCAAGGCAAGGGCGAGGAGGATTCAGGAATTCAATAGGGCGCGACTGGAGGCGGTACCGTAGATGTGGTCGCCTTCGAGTTAATGTGGTATTCTTGCCTCGTTCGGTGACCGTGCATTGAATCTGGAGCAGGATGAGCACGGCGGCGGCGATCTCGGTGGAGCGACGGCAATCATGACCGCGCTACGTAACGCCGCGATCGCGGTCCTACGCCACACGGGTGGGACCAACCGCCCAGGCCTTGCGACATTACGCCAGAGACGTCAACAGGCCCGTCCAAGCACTCCTACAGGCATGACTTTGCCGCGGCCGTGAAGGGCGACGCGGTAAAGTTGCGTGACTCTTATGCCGCAGCGGCTGACGCAGGAAAGGGTGGAAAGACCGCACCCACACGTGTTTTACTTGCGCAGGAGGTCATCGATGCCTGGGGTTAGTGGTTCTGTCCCTGACGGACAGATTGATGTGCGCGTGGGTGCGGCTCAGGGCGCCACCATCGAGGTCGCGTTCGAACCTCTCGGGACATCGTTTCGTCTCACCGATGGTGATGCTGTTTTTCTGAGGGCTTCGTTGGTGACGATCGCGCAGATCGAGATAGTTACGTGGCCGAATGGGGTGGCGATTTGGCTCCCATATCCGAGCGATGCTTGTGTGGTGGATCAGGATGGGAATGTTCTTGACGAGTTGTGACCGCTTCGAAGGCAAGGTGCGACGGGGTACCAGCCCAAACGACTGCGGGTGTAGCAGACGCCTCAGGAAAGGCTGATGAGAGTGGCCTCGCGCCGCTGCGAGGGCGCGCGGCCCACCACGGTCAGCGTCGCAAGAGGAATCACCACGCGATTCGGACGCCTGGAAGCCCGGTGAACGCGGCATCGGCCGTGACCAGCGCGACGTTCTCGACGATTGCTTGGGCTGCGAGCAGCCGGTCGAAGGGTCGCGGTGCTGCCAGGGCATGGAGCCCGCGTGGAGTACGTGTTCCGTGGCGAGGTCGAGTGGGGTCGCGTCGATGTCCTCCACTCGTCGGTCCCGGGTGTCGACCAATGGACCGGCGTCGTCGAACTTGCCGAGGCGCACCTTGGTGGCGACCTCCATCGCTGAGACCGCCGAAACAAGGAGCTGGTTCTGTGTCGATCGGAGCTTCGTGCACAACTCGGCGTCAAGCCGCTCCGGCGCGCTGAGGAGCCAGACCAAGGCGTGCGTGTCCAGGAGGTAGGTCATTCCCACGCGGCTAGCTTGTCCTCGTCGAGCGGCTGGAAGAAGAGGTCGTCCGGCAGGTTGATCGGCACAGTGCCGAAGGTGCGCTCTGCGACCGGTTGCACCGGCGTCGGGCGCACCATGGGCTTGCCGGCGCGCGCGATGGTCACCTCGTCGCCGTGCTGGGCGCGCGAGATTAGGCCGTGTCCGGTGAATCGCGGAGCCAGAGGATGATCGCGGCGAGGGTGAGTTCGGTGCGGTAGTAGGCGGCTCTCTTGGTGTAGCGGGTGGCCAGGGCGCGGAACTGTTTGAGCCGGTTGAAGCAGCGTTCCACGACGTTGCGGCCCTTGTAAGCCTCGGCGTCGAAGACGGGCGGGCGTCCGCCCCGGTGGCCCTTGCGCAGCCGGTGGGCGGTGTGGTCCTTCTTCTCCGGGCTGGTGAACGTGATCCCGCGTTTGCGCAGCGCCCGGCGGGTTGACG
>NZ_JABBYC010000076.1 GCF_016742955.1 Myceligenerans indicum
GCAGTAGTGTTGCCCACCAGAAAGGTGCTCCGATCCTCCAGCCCGACAGTGTCTCGACAACACCAATCGTGCCAGGTCAGAGCACCTTTCCCATGCCTTGAGTCACCTCACCCACGAAGAATCGAGGTTGACGTTATCGATGGACGGTCCGGGGCGCTCGATCGGTTCCTGGACTTTCTTGATGACACAAGCGTCGTTGACCCACCCGATACCACAGTGGGTGTGGCAATCTACCGGGACGAACTGGCCGTACTTCAGCGGTTCCCCGACGCCGTGGAAGCAGGCATAGAGGGCAACTGGGACGGAATCGCTGTGGCCGCCACAGCGCTGCTGAGGCGGATGGACGAGAACGAGACGAGCGAGAGGCCTCATCACCCCGCATGACTGCGCATAGATACTCATTCCACGTTGGGCTGACACTGGTCGCTGCCGTGCTGATCGGCTCGCTGTCGGGATGCTCTTCCAGTCCTGGCCCAGAGCTATCAGGTGGTGCGAACGCATCAACCTCCCAGGCGGAGGCTGCTGAAGCGTTCGGGGCGGCGCGCGAGTCGACCGGTACTCCGTCGGCCGACGTGGGTGGGGAGTGCGCCGAATTGTCCACGACCGTGAGCGACGCGAGTCTCCAAGTTGTCGATGCCTTCTCCCTGGTCGATCGCAATCCCGACCTGGCAGTCGAAGAACTCCGTGAACGGCCGTCCATGAACGAGCCGGAGCGCTGCGATGAGGTCTTCGATGCCTGCTGCGCCGCGGCGGTAGGCGCGGGTCTTGAGGCGGAGGGACAGGTCGGAGTCGACGAGGCAGCCCTCGATCTGGAACCGGTGTGGTGGGCGTTTCGCGCTGGCGCGTCCGCCGCGGCCGAGGGGGAGCCATGGGGTGCCGTCGGGTCGGTTGCCGAGCCAGTCGCGTAGGTCGGCAAGTCTGCTGCGGACGTTGGTGGTTTCGACGCCGGCCATGGCTGCGATCTGGGACGGCGACGTCGGCGGTGTCAGCCATCAGGCGGCAGAGGCGGACGGCGGCGTCGACTTCCTCCTGTCGCAGGTGCACTGCTTCGACGTCAACGCCTGTACCGGGCACGGTGAGGTGCCCGTCGCGGATCACCAGTTGCGTCCCGACGGGCTTGCCGTCGGGCGCTCCGATCAGGAGGACCGCCGGGCAGTTGCGTCCGGGGTCATGTTCCAGGACTTCGACGAGTTCCGAGAGTTCGTCGGCGTGGGCAGCTTCGGCGACGACGGCGTGGTACCACTCGATGTCTTCGCTGGTGACGTCGTTCTCGTAGGCGTCCCGCAGTTCGCTGGGGGAATCGCGCCAGGGCGGAGGCATCGTCAACTCGGGGCCTGCCGACGATGCGCGCCGTGGCCGCGACAGGAATCAGGTCTTCCGGGACCGGCGGGATCATACGGCCGGGGCGACGGAAGGCCGCCTGCCGCTTGCGTCCGCGGAGCACGACCGCGCCCAGACCGGCCGCGAGGATCCCTGCGCCGGAGGCGATTCCGGGCAGCAGCCACGGCGCCAGCGTCGCGGCTCCGTCGGATTGTCCGTCGTCCGCGGCGTTCGGGGAGCCGGTTTTCGCGCCTGGTTCTGGACCGGCCGCCGCGCGAGGCCCGAAGGGTCGTGGCTCCGGGAGCTCCGCGTCGGGAGCTGCTGCACCGGCAGGACCAGGAACCGAGCCACGCGATGGCTCGGTAACCGCGCCAGGTGCATCCCCGCTGGTCGACGATTGATCTGGACGTTCCTTCGGCTCGACCTCCGAAGCGTCATCGACCGACTCCGTTGCGCTATCCGTGGTGGCGGGAGGGTGATTGGCGACGGGCTCGGCGGCGTCGGGCAGGGTGAGGATCCAGCCGGGTTCGATGTGGTCGGGATCGGTGAGCCGGTGCCTCGACGATGTCGGGGTGGCGGCCCGGGGCGCCGTCGTGGTCGTCGGCGACCTCGTTGAGCGTGTCGCCGCGCTTCACCGTGTACGACGACGCGCCGTCGGTCCCAGGACGGTCGCCCCGGCCACCGGGCCGGGCGGGCTCGTCGGCCACGGAGATCGGCAGGAGGATCGTCGCACCGGCATGGAGCAGGAGCCGCATGACGCGGGCAACCGTATCTGCCCACATCAGAACCGCGCCAGCAGGTCTGGCGCCAAGGGCTTGTCTCACCGCTGCCGTGCCTGCTGAACCAGGAACCACGTCGGATCCCGCTAGGTTATGCGCCATGTCAGACCCCTTCGCCCAGGCTGCCGGCATCGCGAGCGAACACCTCGACCCCCGGTCCGCGGCCAAGTGGCTCGACCTGCTTCGCCCGGCGGCCGCGCTCGACGAGGTAGGCCATCGTGAAGTCGTTGTCGCCCGCCTCGGCGGGCAACCGGGCCTGCGGGCGGGGACGCCCTGGCCCGAGTGGGGTGGTGTCGGGCCGCTGTCCTTCGTCGGTGAGCTGGACCTTGCAGCGCTCTCGGCCGCAGGCCACGATCCCGGCATCCCGCTGCCAGGCGCTGGTCGGCTGGCGTTCTTCGTCCTGGACGACCCGGACAACTACGGCTTCGCCGACCTGGCCCACCTGGACAGCTTCCGCGTCCTGCACCTGCCCGACGACGGCCTTCCCGTCCCCGCACCCGACGGCACCCAGACCTACGCCGAGCGGGAACTGACCAGCCGGCCCACCCTCACCGCGCCAGACAGCTTCCACCCCGTACTACCGGCCACGTTCGGCATCGACATCGATGCCGACTACCCGGCGTGGCTCGACCACCCCGCGAACGGCGCGGACCTCTTCGACGCCATGGAACGGCTACGCGGGCACCTGCCTCGCCACCAGGTCGGCGGGTGGGCCATCGCAATCCAAGGGCCGGTCGAACTCGAAGCCGCCCACGCCGAGGCCCGACGTCGACGCGCTGCGGAGCGGGACCTCGTCGGCTCACGGCAACCCGACGAGATCGAGATGGCCGCGGAGACCGACCGATGGGTACTGCTGTTCCAGGTCGACTCCGACGACCACGTCATGTGGGGCGACGCCGGCACCCTGTACTGGCTCGCCCGCCCCGAAGACCTCGCCCGAGGCGACCTCAGCAACATCCGCTTCGTCATGCAGTGCTGCTGAGACCGTTCTCTTGCTTCGTTCGGACCCGCCCGGGTTCTCGGTTACCGATACCAGAGCCATAGGTCGCGCCACCAGCACGTGCCGCGGTATGTATCGCCGACGATCCGGCTGCTCCGTCTACACCGAAGGTGACCTTGGGCGTCGCCGAAGGCCCGGTCGAATTCCTCGGCGGTGCCACTCGTCCGACTCCGGGTCGAAGCACGAAGACGCTGCGTCACACCCGGGATGCTGGAGGTAGGCGATCCAGCGCGGCGGGGTCAGGTGTAACCGTCCTCCAGCCGGTCGATCACGGCCTGGATGGCGTGGATATCGGGACAGATCTCGGTCGTCGGCCACGGAAGCGGCTCCTCGCGTCGGCTCCACGTGGGATGGGCCAGCGCGAACCTCCCGGAGGTCAGACGCAACAGAACCTCGTCGGCGGCCGCGAACCGCGCCAGGACGTCGAACGGTTCGCCGTGGAGTACGTGTCCGCCGGCGATCTCGCTTCTGAGTTCGTCTCGCAGGACCACGAGGTGTTCGACGTCGTCGGGCTCACCGGTCGGCAGGATCCACCAGACGTTACGGTCAAGCCTCGGCCAGGGCGCCGGGTGCAACGACTCCCACAGCAGCGGGTTCATGCCCATCAGATGGCCGGCCTGCGCGATCAGCCGCCGCGTCTCATCGTCGACGACCACATCGAATTCGTACAGCTGCGTGCACAAGGTGTCGAGCGCGAGACCAGGTTCGCCATGCTCGATGAGGTGGAAGACGTCCTCACACCAGTCTGTGGTCAGCCCCGCGGCCACCCGTTCGACGGCGGCCCGGAGCGCGAACTCGATCACCGCGACAGTATGCAGGTTCGGCCGAGTCGTCCGGGCATGGAGCCTCGGGCGGGTTGTCACGGCGCCTTCTCCTGGTCCTCCTCGGCGGCGAGCGTTTCCATCGCGTCCCAGAACCATTCCTGGAGCGCCCAGAACTCTCGCTCCTGCCCGCTGACCGGCACGACGATCAGGGTCGCGTCGGCGATAGAGAGGCCGAACCCGTCGCGCATCGTGAGGACCGCGTCTCTGAGCGTCCACCCCGCCGCGATCAGCGACCGGGCGGCGACCACGCGAACGTCTGCCATGAAGGTGTCGATGCAGTTCTTCACGGTCTCCCAGTCGCGCGATGTTGTCGTCGCGGTGGTGAAGCACGAGCCCGCGGCCCAACCCTGGCCGGTCCGCGTGATGCGGACGATGCCGGACTCCTCGTACCCGTCAGGACTGTGCTCGAAGTCGTGTCCGGGCTCGGAGCCGTCACCGGCCCAGGCGGTCAGCTCGTGGGCGAGCGCGGCGACCTCGAACTGCGGCTCGTCGAACAGGACCACGTCGCCGTCGCGGATCTCAAGATCCGCCTCGACGTAGAGCAGGAGTTCGGCCCGTGTGATCCGCCCGCCCGTCGCGTGGAAGGCCCGCAGGTTCGTGAGGTTCGGCCCACCGAGACGAAACCATCCGTCGGGGCCGTCGACGTTGGGTGTCCCGGTCATGGCGTCCTCACGGGCGTGAGAATAGCGCTGCCTGGGCTGGCTCCAGCGTGGAAGACTCCGCTCAGCACAACGAAGCAAAGCGGAAGAGGGCCTGGACGACGCCGTGGTGCGCCCTCAACTGCTCGGTCTGGGCGTCTGGGTCGCGGGCCTTCTCCCGGCTCCGCGTCCGACATGAAGAAGGGATGAGGTGTGAAGGAGCGGACTGCTCTCCAGGAGGCGATCCACGACATGCGCTGGCCCGGACGTCGCAGGTCCTGGCGGGCCTGCTGGGGTTGCGCATTCCGGAACCGGACGAGGCGTGGGCGTGGCTCACCGAGGCGTGGGAACGTGACGCTCCAGGCGCGATCCCGGTGCACTGGTCAGTGCGCGGCCTGCCTGACGAGCGTTGGGTGAGGTTCCACAGCCTGCCGGAGTCGAAGCGGTATGCCGACTCCGAGGAGGAATATCAGATCCTGCTCGGACGCCACCATCAGATCCTGGCGGAACTCCGCGCAGATGACGAAAGCACCATCGTTGCCGTCCGCAGGGAGTGGTTCGACGGCGGGAGGTTCAGCGCTCCGAAGAGGTTCCGCAGGATCGCTGCCACGTGGTCGCTCTGGCGGACCTTCGCCGACGATGACCCGGATGTGCACGGCACCCCGTGGTACGCCTTCGCCCGCTGGGTTCCTCCGACACCCGCCGCGCTGGACCCGCTACTGCGCCGTGTGGCCGATGACATCGACCTCACGCTTTTCACGAACGCGACCGTCGACTGGATCTACGCCCCGTACGACGGCGGCGCCGACGTCATCGCCCGAACCACCGAGCACCGCGATGCCCTGAAAGCCCGGTACTCGGACTGGTTGTCCCCGCACCCGTCGGGGATGTGACCTCATGGTGACGCTCGACGACCTCGACCCGCCCCGCTGGCCCGACCCACCGTCGGACGCCACCGGGCTGATGCGACGCGTGCACGCCGCACGCCGGCGCCCTCTGGTCGAACTCACATCCGAAGACCTACGGGTCCTCGCAGCACAGCAGGTGGCGCTCATGCGGGTGCTCCCCCTTGCCGCGCACCTGTTGATCGAGGACCCGTTCGTGAGCGGTGACTTCTACCCCGGCGACCTGCTGCTCGCCGCCATCAAAGCACCCGACCACGCCTGGGACCGCCTGAGCGACATGACCCTGGCGTCCCGCCTCGCCACGGTCCTCAGTGCTTTGCCCGAGACCGCGCTCGCCGACCTGCCAGGAGACGGACCGAACCTGGTCGCGAGGTTCACCGCCGTACACGGGTGAAATCGCGAGCGCACCGGTCGCGTCACTCGATCCGGTGCCAGACGTACTCGGGCTGCGGGTCCTCGAACGGCAGCCCTTCTCCTTCTACTCGTAGGTGGTCGCGGCGTGGAGCATCCGCGCGATGAGGTTCCAGGAGGGTGTCTCGGGTACGGGTTCGCCATTGCCCAGGTAGTAGCCGTCCAGGTCGCGGGTCCACGCGGCGAGTGCGTCGAGGTAGTCGGGCAGGGTCGCGTTCTCCCAGGCGTCGGGCGTCGTCGCGCTTGTGCTGGCAAGGTCGTCGATGAACGAAGCGAGTTCGTCGCGGGTGCGTGGTGAGTCCAGCAGCGGCGTTGCTGCTGGGTTCGGGTGCGGATGCCACGGTTGCGGTGGTGCCGGCTCCTTGCGCAGGTAGACCCATTCTTCTGCGGCCAGCAGCATCCGTTCCTCGGGAGGGACGACGGCGACGGCTTTCAGCCTGACCGCGACATCGTCGGGGAGGTCGGCGAGGACGTGGGTTTCCACGAGCGAGCAGTCTTCACGATCCGTGGCGTCGGGATCGTGGTCGTAGAGCATCCGGCCCTCGATCTTGGACTCGCTGAGGCGCATCGTCACGCCTCGCAGACCGGGTGTGACCGCATCCCACAGGGCCCGTTGGAGGGAGAGCAGGACCGTGGTCCGCGAGAAGCCAGGGCTCGACGACATGCTCGGATCATCGCAGGCCGCCGAGTCTGACCTGTACGCCGTGGGAGACTCCGGTGTGCGCTACGTGAAGGTGGAGTCGACCGGCGGCGGGTCGTGGACAGACCCGCGAGACTACCTGGATTGGCTCGCCGAGCATGCCGATGAGCTCCCGCCGGGTGCGCGAGCGTTCGCGACCCACCCCGAGCACTACGACTTCAGCCACCCGTGGTGCCCGCGCAGCGCGTCGTTCGACCGGATGTCCACACGGTTCACCGACGACGGCGTCGTGGTCACCCTGGTCCTGGCGGCGTACGGCGGCGCGCCGCCCGAGTTCGTCCTGCGATACGAGGGCGTGACGTCGGTGCATTCCGACAGCGAGCACGACGAGGGTCCACGCTCCAACCTGCTGGTCGACGAGATCCTGCCCGACGACGAGGGCGGTGTCCGTCACGAGCTGGCGTTCACCGGCGGCACCATCACCGTCGTCGCCAGTGACTTCACCGCAGGCTGGTCAGGCCCGGGATCGCCAGGAGATCCCCAGGACAGGCCCGAATGGTGGTCCTTCGACAATCCCGCCACGCTGGTGCATCTCCTGCGCCAGCGGCGCCGCATGTTCGTCTCGGACGACTCGTTCTCGACCCTCGCTGCGTTCGTGACCGGAGCGTTCTGGACGCTGCAGGCCGACCTCCCCGGATTCTCACGGTGGCTGACCGCCCGGCTGGGCGCCGCAGGTGAGCACATCATTTGGCAACATCACATCGTGTGTCACATCGCGGGCCCCGACCGCACCGGTACGCGGGCCGACGATCTGACCGCCGGCGAGAACGTGAAGGCATGTGCCCTGGCGCTCGATCTCCTTACGGAGTGGCTGGCCGAGCAGGGTTATGTGGCGGAGTGACATGGGAGCGTTCAACGGCCACGGTGCGCTGCCGTCCCACGGCCTCGATTCCACGACGCCGATCGCCGACGTCAGCGGGCGGCTGGCCGAGCAGGGGCGTCGTAATCGGGTGATGGATGTGCTCGAGGTCTTGGCGGCAGGCGATCGAGGTGTGCGCCAGGTCGGTGTGAAGACCTTCTACGCGTCGTTCTTCGAGTGGAGCGGCGGCATCGAGAACTGGGACTGGTGTGCTTGGCAGGTGTTCACGGCGGCCGAGGTCAGGCTGCTCACCGACGTCCAGAAGGTGCTGATGGTCCCGACGCTCCGACCTGCCGGGTCTCACCGTACGAGGCGCCGAGATCTTCGAGCAGATTGCCCAGGCCGTTGGCACGCCGGTCGTCGATGTACACGACGAACACGAGCGCTGGCAGGTCTACCGGACGGCCGTTCCTCGCGAAGATCTCCGCACGCTCATCCGGGAGACGATCAATGAGGGTGAGGATCGCGTGCGCCAGGTCGTGATCGAAACCCTCAAGTACGTGGACGAGGCCGAAGGACGAACCTGGGTCGACCTGATTCCCAGCGACCACGATCGAACGTTCGCGGAGCAGCGATTGCGCGAGTGGGCTCTCATCCGAGAGGTCACCGACCAGCCCCGAAGCATCGCCGAGGAGCTCCTTCAACTCACGCTCTGGTGCCAACGCCGCATCGTGGAACATGCGACGTCGAGCCTCGTGCTGTCCGACGTCGCCGCGAACGGTTCCTCCAAGCGAGTTCGCCACGCTGCTCGTGAGAAGCTGTTCGGCCGGTGGAAGGGATGGGCATGATGACGGACAGGAGCTGGACTCCGGTAGTCGACGCGGATGCTGCCTTGGCATGGCTGGACGGACAAGAGTGCCCGCTCACGGGCTACTGGGCTCCGGATGGCCTCGAGGACGCCACCTGGGTTCTCCACGCGATGTACGAGAACGACGAACTCCGCGGGCTTGGCACGCACGACGATGTCGAGAAGGGCGCGATAGCACGCGGACTGAGAGAGCCCGACGTCGTCGCCGGGATCGATCTGAGCGCCACGATGATCGACTCCGGGACGCCTCTGGGGTGGGTCGAACGGCCCGGCGTCGAGTGGATGCGACTGTACTGGCGAGATCACTTCGGGCCGTCGATGCACGAAAAGCTCGCTGCGCGACGCTTCCCGCCGAATGATCGCGCGCTGCGAGACGGTTCGTGGTCGGCGTCGATCTTCGCGCCGCCTGAAGGCTCGCTCGACGAGGTATCGCTTGCCGGGCTTCTCTCGACACTTGCGGCAGACGCCGACGCCGGCGGATCCGGTGAGGTCTTCGCCTTCTACGGTCAGGTTCCCGCGCACAACTACGACTCCCCGACGCTCTTCACCGGACGCCTGGACATGGTCAAGGACCTGTCCGTCCAGTTCGACGCGACGCCGTCGAACTTCTGGCCGGCGGACCGGTCGTGGTTCGTCATGACCGACTGGGACATCACCTCCACCTGCATCTGGGGAAGCAAAGCCCTGATCAACCGGCTACGAGCACACCCCGAGCTGGAGACCATGGAGTGGACTCGACGAACCGACGAATGAGGCGCTAGGAGGCGTCCACGCCAGCCCTCCGGGTCCGCCCAACAACTGATGTGGACGACGGTGCGAGAGGTCGCGCTCGACGCGCTCATCGGCCGGTGCGCCGCACGGAAGGGAGGGGGTCTGTCTGATAGACAGCTCTGTCGCACTTTCGGCTCTGTCGCACTTTCGGTGGTGTGACCTGCGGTGTGGTCGGTCCGGCCTGCCAGGATCGGGCGTGCTTGATGCGATGTTGCTGGTCAGGACGGTGTTCGCGGGCCTGGGATCGCTGGAGATCGAGGCCGTGGAAGACGTGGGCGAGGCGATCTGTGTGCGTGCTCGGACACGTGGCGTGGCGGTGGCGTGCAGCATGCCCTCGACATCGCCGGAAGCCTTCGCTCACGCCGGGTCGGCGACCGCATCACTGATCTCGCACGTCGACTGTCGGGCTACCGAGGATCTTCGTCGCCCGTAGACGACTTCCTCGCGCGCGCCCACGGCTATGTCGTCTTGTCCACCCGTCGGTAGAGTCGCCACGATGACGTGGGTCGAGCCGGAGAAGTGGTACGCGCAGCTGGCGAGCTTCCATGCGGCCGCAGCGCTCTTCGTGACCGACGACTCCGGACGCGTCCTGCTGGTCAAACCCACCTATCGGGACCACTGGGCGTTCCCTGGCGGCTATGTCGACCAGGGCGAGACCCCACACGCGGCCGCCGCCCGCGAACTGTTCGAAGAACTCGGCCTGTCGCTGACCATCGGCGACCTCTTGGTCGTCGACTGGGCTTCACCGGCAGGGCCGCGTCCCCGGGCTCTGGTCAACCTCGTGTTCGACGGCGGCCTGCTCACCGACGCAGGCCGCATCCGCATGGACTCCGACGAACTGGAGACCTTCGGGTTCCACGACCCTGAACACTGCAAGCGTCTACTCCCGATCCGCGTCGCACCGCGCATCGACGCCGCGCTCGATGCTCGGGCGAAGAACGTGACGGCCTACCTGAGCGATGGGGAGTCGGCCCAGACGAAGCGCTGACGGCCGAGCCAGCGAACACACTCGGCCGCGCAGTTCCGGAGCTGCCTGCTTTTCAGGTGCTCCGCCGCGAACTCCGGCGGAGCACCTCGGCATCCGGCCCGGCTCGAACGGGCAGCCACCCTCTCCAGGAACGGACACGCGACACCGGTACCCGCGCGCCTTGGGCAGTCTCGCGGCCACGCTACGCGATGGACTCCACGGCCCCAACCTCATTCGCGAAGAAGCCTGACTGCCGCCGTTGACACGCGCCGTCGATCAGACCCGCGAGGACGTCATTCGGCATCCAGAACTGCCCGTCGACGCGCACGAGCTTTCCGCCTGCTCGTGGTCGGGACTGGCTCTACCTCGGCTGCGTGAAGCACCGCCGCGAAATAGTGATCGGTGCGCGCCCCGAGGCACTCGTGAGCCGGGCTGGTCGGCACACCTCCCGGAGATGGCGGCCCGTCGTCACAGCTCCTGAGGCCTGTCGGCAGATGTGCGCTGGGCGGCCGTCCAGGCGTCGGGAGCGGCGTAGTGGTTGGTGTGTCCCGCAGCCAGGACGGTGCGCAGCGGGCTCAGGTGCTCGGTGTCGTTGGGTAGGCCCAGGCGGTCGAGAAGCGCGAGTGCCGGTCCCGGTTCGAGCTTGCCGAAGTAGTCGTGGTAGCTGCTCAGGATGCCGCGGAACACCGCCGGGCGCAGAGGTTCGATTGCCACGGCTCGGTCGTAGGTGGGCTGCTTGACCGGCCAGGGCACGGGGCCGGAGTGCTCGAGGACCCGGGCTGCACGGCGCAGGAAGGCGTCGTCGTCCGCAGCGGTTGGATCTGTGGCGAAGTCGTCGCCGAGTAGCGCCGGGAACGCGTGCTCCTGGGTATCGACGCATTCGAACCATTCGCACCACAGCTGGTAGGTGACGCACTCGGTGACGTGGAGCGCTTCCAGGCGTGCCCGCAGTGCGTCCCATAGCGACGGGGGTATGGGGCGCCCCTTGCCGGAGCAGTAGTGCATGTGGAGCTCGATCGCGGTCCACAGTTGGTCGAGCAGGTCCATCAGGCCGAACGCGACGTGGATCCTGGTGTCCTCGTCGAGGTCGTCGTCCTCGAAGATCCACGAGGAGCACTCCAGGGCGACGTCGTTCTTGGTGAGGGTGCGGTCGGGCTCGTCGTCGTGCCGCCAGGTGTCCGGACCGGTCTGCTGGATGCCGGCCTCCGCGAGCCACCGGCGAGCCCGCTCCCTGTCGGTCATGGTGTCTCGTCCATGTTCCATGGTGTCCTGTTCTCGTCACCTGACGAGTTTGTACGGTTGCGTGAAACGGACCCCGCTACGGCAGGTTGGGCGTTTGCCCGGTGGGACAGCGTCCCGTGCTCCGCCGGCCCCGCGCCCTGGCTGCCCGAGCGAGCAGGCCTGCGATCGCCGCGGAGGCGAGGAACGGCGTCGTGATCACGCCCACGATGCTCGCCGCGGCGAAGGCGAATTGTGACTGGCCCCACGGGAAGAGGCCGGCCTGCCGCACGACCTGGGGGTTCTCGGGCAGGTAGATCACGTCGATCTGATCGCCGTACCGTGGCACGCCGGTCCATCGAGTGATCGTTGCTTCCTCTGCGCCGACTCGTACCGTCAGCCGGTCTGGGCGGTTGCTCTCCCATTCCGATCCGAGGACAGTGACCTGGACGGCGAAGACCAGGATGGACGTCCATGCGCCCTGTTCCTGTGCTTCGCGCCTGATCCTGCGCCAGGCGGCCGGTACCCACGCCGGGCGGCGATCCCGCGGTTGTCGTGGGGCGTGGCTGGTCGATGTCTCCGGCTCCGCACGGGGCCGCCACGCAGGGTCACGAACCCGGCGCATGAGCAGGGCGAGGCCGGGCGGGACGACGAGGGCAACGAGCCCGAGCGCGATGATCTCGAAGAGCGCCGCTGCGGCGATGTCCGCGTCGACCACGGGTGCGTCCACAGCCATGACGCGGCCGGGGTTCGCCGGGTCATGGGTGATCTCCAGCGTGTCCCACACGTCGGTGCCGCGCGGCCAGTGGCTGAGGCGGATGAGCGCCGAGGGGTTGTCGTCCGGGCTGATCGTCATCGTCTGCGGCCCCCGCACACCGTGGATCGCGAGCACCTTCGCCGACGTCGTCACGCCGTGATCGTGGAGAATCACGATGGTGCGGACGTGCTCCACCGCCAACCACGTCGGAACCACGGCGAGTGCCAGCACCAGGAGCATCATCCCGATGAGACTCCTCGTGCGGCGATCACGGTTGTGCTCGGCGAATCGGTCGAACCAGGACCTCACGTCGCGGTCGTCGTCCGTGATGTCACTCATTGTGACGGCGAGCCTACCCTCGCCCCGGAGTCGTTCCGCCGCCGGCCGGAATCGGTGAGGCACCACGCACCGATGACCCTGTCTCTTATACACATCTGACGCTGCCGACGATAAGGCTCGTGTAGATCTCGGT
>NZ_JABBYC010000077.1 GCF_016742955.1 Myceligenerans indicum
CCTTATCGTCGGCAGCGTCAGATGTGTATAAGAGACAGGGTTGTCGGGGTGGGGGGCCGGCGGTTCGCGAGCGCGGTGATGACGTCGACGACGACGAAGGCGGCCGGCGTGTAGCCCACGAGCGGGAAGAACAGGCCGAGCCCGGCAAGGGCGACGATCCCGAGCCACGAGGCGGCCAGTTCGCTGTAGAGCCTGCCCGGATCGCCGAGGTGGAGGTTACGGTGCAACTGGTCCACCCAGGTGCGCAGCGGGAGGGCACCGCTGGTCCCGTAGACGGTGAGATCGCCGCGCACCTCCCCCGTGCCGGGATCGACGAACACCGCTCGTGCCTCACCGGGCCCGAGTCCCGGCACGGTGAGCATCACCCGGGTCGTGTCGCCGGGCTCGGGCGCAGGCGCGCCCTGGCGTCGATGTCAGCCCGTCATCTCGGCACCGGAGAAGAACGTGAGGTAGAGCAGCGTCACGTTCAGCGCCACGATCACGGCCGCGACCAGCCATGCGGCCACCTGGATGGGGACGCCGTTGCGGAACTCCCCCAGCGAGCGGTCCCGGGTGAGGAGCACGAGCGGGATCATCGCGAAGGGGATGCCGAAGCTCAGCACCACCTGGCTCAGCACGAGCAGCCAGGTGGGTGACAGGCCGGTCGCCAGGAGGAGGATCGCCGGGACGAGCGTGACGAGCCGCCGGACCAGGAGCGACACCCGTACCTGCAGCAGGCCCGCCATGATCTCCGCGCCTGCGTACGCGCCCACGGACGTGGAGGCGAGGCCCGAGAACAGCAGCCCGATCGCGAACAGCACGGCGATGCCGCCGCCGAGCGCGTCCCCGATCGCGGCGTGCGCGCCCTCGATCGTGTCCGTTCCCGTTCTGCCCGGCAGGTTCGCCGCGGCGAGCAGGAGCATCCCGATGTTCACGCCGCCCGCGAGGACCAGAGCGCACACGACGTCGATGCGCGTCGCCTTCAGCAGGCGCGCGGTGGGCACGCCGCCGGGGCGCCCCGCGAGCGGCCTGTGCCTGTCCCGAGCCAGGGAGGAGTGCAGGTAGATCGCGTGCGGCATCACCGTGGCACCGAGCATGGACGCCGCGAGCAGCAGCGAGTCGGCGCCGTCGAGGCGCGGCACGAGCCCGGCGAGCACGCCCCCGGCATCCGGTGGTGCGAAGAAGAGCCCGGCGCAGAACCCGACGGTGAGGACTGCGAGCATCCCGGTGATCACCGCCTCGAACATCCGCTGCCCTCGCCGCTGCTGCACCGCGAGGATCAGCAGTGACACGAGACCGGTGATGACACCCCCGAGGATCAGCGGGACCCCGAAGAGCAGGTTCAGTGCGATCGCGCCACCGATGACCTCGGCCAGGTCGGTCGCGGCGGCGACCAGTTCCGCCTGGGCCCAGTACGCCAGACGGGCGGGCCGCGACAGCCGCTCCCCGAGCGCCTGCGGCAGCGACCTGCCGGTCACGATCCCGAGCTTGGCGGACAGGTACTGCACGAGAACCGCCATGAGGTTCGCGACGACCAGTACCCACACCAGCAGGTATCCGTACTGCGCACCGGCCGTCAGGTTGGCGGCCACGTTACCCGGGTCCACGTAGGCGATCGCCGCGACGAACGCCGGGCCCAGCAGGAACACCAGTCGCGGGACACGCCGGCCTCGGGCCTCGGCCGACCGCTCAGTCGCCACCGTCATGCACGCACCTCAATTCTTCGCATAGCCGAAACCATAGTTCACGCCTGCCCGGAACAACACCCCTTCAGCGATCGGTGCAAGGATGTGGGCCGTGCTCACCGACGCCCGTCCCGCCCGCGTCCTGACCCGCGCGCTGCTGTCTCCCTGGGGGATAGCGATCGCCTTCGTCGCCGCCCACGCCTGGCTGATCCGCGAGGCGTGGAGCTGGGAACCGCAGATCTTCGGCGACGTCGCGCTCTACGAGTGGTGGGCCCGCCACGGCGTGGAGTCGTCGTGGTGGCCCGTGTTCGACTACGCCTGGGTGTATCCGGTCGGTGCGCTCGTGGCGATCACTCCCCCGGCCTGGGTCTCCCACAGCACCGCCGGCTACGAGTGGGTGTGGCTCGGCCTCGTCACCGCGCTCGACGCCGTCGCCACCGTCTTCCTGGCGCGCGCTCGCCCGCGCGGCCGCGTCGCGGCCTGGTTCTGGCTGGTCTTCCTCGTGGCGCTGGGCCCCATCTTCCTGGGCCGCCTCGACGGAGTGATCGCGCCGGTGATCCTGATCGCCCTGGTGATCGCGGCCAGGCATCCCGCCACCGCGATGACGCTGGCGACGATCGGGGCGTGGATCAAGATCGCGCCCGGCGCCGTGGCCGTCGCCATCGCCGCGACGTCGGGAAGCCTCCACCGGTTCGCGCGGAACGTGGTGCTGCCGGGCGCCACGGTGACCGCCGTCGTCCTCGGCTGGGCCCTCCTGCTCGGGAGCGGCGGTCGCGTGCTCGACGTCTTCGGCGAGCAGAGCGACCGCAACCTCCAGGTCGAGGCTGTCGGCGCCACGCCGTTCCTGCTCCAGGGAATGGACAACCCGAAGTACGACCCGACCTGGAACGACGAGATCTACACCTACGAGCTGCACGGCTCGGCACCCGACCGGATGGCCGAGGCGCTCGACGTCGCGCTGCTCGTGGTCGTCCTGGTCATCGCCGTCCTGGCCTGGTTCGCCGTCCGACGCCGGCCCGAACGTGCCCAGGACGTGCTGCTCCTGACCGCCGCGGCCGGGCTCCTGGCGCTGATCGTGTGCAACAAGGTGGGCTCGCCCCAGTTCATCGCCTGGCTCGGCCCGCCCGTCGCGGCCGCGGTCGCCCTCTACGGCCGCGACCGTGTCGAAGCACGACGCACGTGGCTGCCGCCGGCGATCGCCCTGATCGTCACCGCGTACCTCACCAAGCTGATCTTCCCGGTGAATTATGGGGAGTTTCTTGGGGGCTTCCCTGAAATGACCCTGGTGGCGGCCGTGCGCAACGGCCTTCTCGTGGCACTCTTGCTGGGAGCGGTCGTGCGATTGGTGCAGATCGCGGCCACGGCAGACCGCCGGGACGCCCCGGTCCGGGCTTCCGCGGGTGCCCCGGCGTTGCAGAAGGAGCAAGATGACACGTGACGTTCGCCAGTACTCCGCCCATGCGCTCCTGAGACGTCACCGGACGATGGTCGAGTAGCCACCGTGCGTGTAGCTATCGTCACAGAGTCGTTCCTCCCGCAGGTGAACGGAGTGACCAACTCCGTACTGCGGGTACTCGAGCATCTTGAGCAGCGTGGCGACGAGGCCATGGTGCTCGCTCCCGACGCCGACAGCGGCGCCGTACCGCCCTTCGTCAGCGGGGCACCCGTCGTGGAACTGGGCTCCATCGGCTTTCCCGGCTATCCCGACGTCCGACTCGTGGTCGGCAAGAAGTGGCGCACGGAACGCACGCTCGCCGCGTTCGCGCCCGACGTCGTCCACCTGGCATCACCGTTCATCCTCGGCTGGCGCGGCATGCTGGCGGCCGAGCGGCTGCACCTGCCGACGGTCGCGGTGTACCAGACCGAGGTCCCGGGCTACGCGTCCCGCTACGGGCTGGGCCACTTCGAACCGCTGCTGTGGAAACGGGTCAAGGACCTGCACGAGAAGGCCACGCTCAACCTCGTGCCCTCGACGGCGACCATGCGGCAGCTCTCCGGCCGCGGCATCCCGAACATGCGCCTGTGGGGCCGCGGCGTGGACACGACGTCGTTCCATCCGAGGTTCCGCGACGAAGGATGGCGCCGCGCGGTCGGGAACGGCCGGGAGGTGCTGGTCGGATACGTCGGGCGGCTCGCCGCGGAGAAGCAGGTCGAGGCGCTGAGCGTGCTGCGGGACCTGCCGAACGTGCGGCTCGTCGTCGTCGGCGACGGCCCGGAGCGGGACGCCCTGCACCACCTCCTGCCCGACGCGCACTTCACGGGCCTGCTGCGCGGTCAGGACCTGGCCCGGGCCATGGCGAGCCTGGACGTGTTCGTGCACCCTGGCGAGCTGGAGACCTTCGGCCAGACGCTGCAGGAGGCGCATGCGAGCGGTGTCCCCGTGGTGGCGCCCGCCGCGGGCGGGCCGCTGGACATCGTGCGGCACTCGCACGACGGATGGCTGTACGCTCCAGGTGACCACCATGCACTGCGGCGGCACGTCGCGGACCTCGTGGGCGACGAGCGCAAGCGGCTCGCGTTCGGGGCCTCGGCCCGCGAGCGCGCCGAGAGCCGCACCTGGCACGACATCTGCGAAGAGCTCGTGCACCACTACGAAGACGCGATCCACGTCCACGAGAGGGCAGGATCGGCGGAGGTTTGACCGTGCGCATTGTCCACATCGCGAATTTCTACGGTCCGCGCTCCGGCGGCATCCGGACCGCGATGCACGCGATGGCCGGGCAGTACGTGCGACACGGGCACGAGCCGGTACTCGTGGTCCCCGGCGAGCGTGACTCCGTGTCGCACGTGGACGGCATCCGGCTCATTACCGTCTCGGCACCCCGGGCACCCTTCTCGGGCGGCTACCGCGTGGTGGTGCGCCCGGGCAAGGTGCGGCGGCTGCTCGAGGCGCTCGAGCCGGACCGGCTGGAGGTCTCGGACCGCACCACGCTGACGGGGATCGGCGACTGGGCCCGGAGCGAGGGCGTGCCCTCACTGGCCATGCTGCACGAACGGGTGGACGGCGTGCTCCGGTCGTGGGTTCCCGGGCACGGCCCGGACGGGCGCATCGCGGCACTGGGTGCCGCCGCGGCCCCGCAGTTCGCCGACCGCTACAACCTTGCCACGCTGCCCAAGTTCGACCGGCTGGTCGCCACCACCGAGTTCGCCGCCGGAGAGGTGGAGCGCCTGCGTCGGCGGTCCCGGAACGCGGTACTGCCGCCGCTGGTCCGCGTCCCGCTCGGCGTCGACCTGGAGATGTTCCGGCCCGACCGGTACGACGACGACTTCCGGGAGCAGTACGCGCCGCCCGGGACCACGCTGATCGTGACCGCCAGTCGCATCTCCCAGGAGAAGCGCGTGGATCTTGCCGTCGACGCGGCTGCCCAGGTGATGCGGGACGGCCGTCCGGTGCGGCTCGTCGTCGCGGGTGCCGGGCCGCTGCTGCCGAAGGTGCGCGACCGCGCCGCCGCGGCCGGCCTGCCGCACAAGTTCCTGTCCTTCGTTCCCGACCGGGTGCGGCTCGCAACCCTGTTGAGCTGTGCCGACGTCGTGATCGCCCCGGGGCCCATCGAGACGTTCGGGCTGGCGGCCCTCGAGGCGCTGGCCTCGGGGACTCCCGTGGTGTGCTCCGCGACCAGTGCGCTGCCGGAGATCGTCGGGCCGGCGGGCGCCTCGGCCGCCCCCGAACCGGCGCCGCTCGCCGTCGCCGTTCACGACGTGCTGGACCGCGACCCGGAGACCCGCCGCGCGGCGGCACGGGCGCGCGCGGAGCTCTTCCCCTGGACCGCCACGGGCGAGGCCATGCTCGCGCTGCACGCCAGGCCCACCTTCGAGGACGTGGGCCCCCGGGCCGGCACCCGGACCGACACGGCAGCCGACGGTGTGGTGATGACCGGACCGCGGTCATGACGGCGGCGCCGGCGGTGGTGGTCGCGCTGGGTGACTCGATCACCGTCGGCGTGGGCGACACGGTCGGGCCCGATGCCCGGAACGGCGCGGGCTGGGCTGCGCACCTGGCCGCCGTGCTGCGGGCCGGGACGTTCCACAACCTGGCGAGCAACGGTTCCCGGGCCCGCGACGTCGCCGGCAGCCAGCTCACCGAGGCGCTCCGGCTGAGCCCGGCTCTCGCGACCGTGCTGGTCGGCGGCAACGACGTGCTGCGCAGCGACTTCTCCGCCCGGGAGATCGAGGACGCGCTCGCGTGGACGGCCGGCGCCCTGTCTGCGGCAGGGAGCGACGTGGTGCTCGTACGCCTGCCCGTGATCGGCCTGTTCGAGCTGGCGCCACGCACCGTCCGGCGAGTGATGCGGCGGCGGGTGGCGACGGTCAACGCCGCCGTCGACGCCGCGGCCGCGGCGACCCGCCGCGCGCCGGGTCGCGTCGTCGTGGTCGACGGCACCACGGCCATCGCACCCGCCGGCGCACGGGCATGGCACATCGACCGCGTGCACCCGTCTCCGGCGGGACACCGGCGGCTCGCGCTGGGTGTGGCGCGGGCATGGATCGACCAGCGGCCTCTGCCCGGCCCCGCGCCGCAGCCCGGGGAATTCTCGACACGGCAGGCACCGGCGGGGACCACGCCGTCCGACGCCGTCCTGAAGGCTCACCTCCCCACCGCGCCCGAGCCGCCCTCACGGTGGCAGCGCGCGGGCTGGCTGGTGGTCCACGGCATCCCGTGGACCTGGCGACGCGGCGGGGACTTCCTGCCGGGCCTGATCCGAGCGGTCGCAGCCGACCTCCGGTCGGAGAGGACGCGTTCCCCGGGCGAGCCGAGCACGGGGAGCGCCGATCCGGGGCTCGATCAGGACGAGCACCTGCCGGGGCGGAACCGCCCCGCCGCCGGCTGATCACCTGGTCGATTTCGGGAATTCAAGAGAACCCTGCCTTTAACCCTTTTCCGGCGTTTTATTGTCGTGGGTGAAATTATGCCCCCGCGTGGACAGGCGTAGATTCTTCTGCGTAATTTTGACGCGCCATCCGGAACAGGAAGAGGCATATCTCGGCGCGATGACGCGCGCGCCCCGACCGGCTGCACGCCCGGCGCCGAGCCACAGGGAAAGGGGAAGTTCATGGTTGACGAAACCGTCCGGAGAACTGACAGCGCGGTGGACCGGAACCGCATCGCGGAGGAGTTCGCCACCCGCATGGCGGGAAGGCTCGACCAGGCGAAGATCGACGCCGCGGTCCGGTTGATCCGGGCGACCTCCACGTCCTACCCGGCAGACGGCAGCCTGGCCAGCATGATCTTCTACCTGAAGGTCTGGGTCAACATCAAGAACGGTGGCAAGGAGTTCGAGGGCGACTGCGGTGGCGTCGGCACCCCCGGCGGCGGAGCCCTGTTCGGCGACGTGTACACCGACGACCTCAACAGGCTCTACGCCGAGACCGAGACGTTCGAGCTCAACGCGGCGTCGGTCTACACGAGCATCGTGTTCTTCGACGGGGACGGGAACGCTCTCGGAAACTTCCAGTCCGGGTCGGTCTCGACCGTCGCGGGGATCTTCGGCGGCAAGGGGTCCTGGTCGTAGGAGTCCGATTGCTCCCGCGTCCAGTCCGGACCCGGGACCCCGAGCCCCTGGCCGGCCGTCCGCCGACCAGGGGTTCGACTCCGGCGAGGCGCCCGAATCCCGATACCGGCGAATTCGCCGTCAAACGATCACTCGCCCGATCTTGGCTCACCTTCCACATCCGGAAAAGACCAGGGTCAACATTCGCACGCGCGCCCGATTTCCCTGCGCCGCGCGTCGAGCAGCAGAGAAAGGCAGATTCATGGTTGACGAAACAATCCGGGATACAGATCGCCAGGTGGACCGCAACCTCATCGCGGAGCAGTTTTCCGCACGCATGGCGGGAAGACTCGACCAGCAGAAGATCGATACCGCGGTCCGGGCGATCCGGACGACCACCACGGCGTACCCCGCCAGCGGTTCCGTCGCATCACTGATCCAGTACCTGACCGTCGAGGTCCAGATCCAGAACGGCAAGGAGTTCAACGGCGTGGGTGGCCCCGGCGCCACGAGCCCGTTCGGTGCGGCCATGTACGGCTACGTGCACACGGAGGACCTCAGCCGGCTCTACGCCAAGACCGAGATGTACGAGATCCTCGTGACGTCGATGTACGCGAGCATCATGTTCTTCGACGGGGACGCCAACTTCCTCGGGTACTTCGGGTCCGGAGCCCTCACGATCGAGTCCGGAAGTGCCGAGGGCGCCGTGGGCGTCTACGGCGGCAAGGGTTCCTGGTCCTAGCCAACGCGGCCGCGAACCGGACCAGCTCCGGAGCACCGGGCCCCTGACCAGCCTCGCGCTGGTCAGGGGCTCGCCTCAGGAATCGGTGCTCAGCCCTGCCGGCCGCCGCCCATTCCTCCCATCCCGCCGGCGATCGCCTCGCCGGCCGTAGCCGTGGCCACCTCCTTCCCATCAGCGACGATCGTGTAGGTCTGGCCGTCGACGACGTCCGCGACACTCAGCACGATCGACTGTGTGTCCTTGGTCAGCGTGATGTCGCCGAGCACCGCGCCGCCGTCACCGATCACCTGGAGTTCGGTTCCCGCCGGGAGGGTGTCGAAGGTCGCCGCGACCCATGCCTGCGACGAGTCGGCGTCGGGCGTCTCGGCCATCCCGGAGGACCCGACGGCGATGAGGTTTCCCCCGCTCACGGCGATCCCTCCGTTGGAGTCGAGCGCACCGTTGCCGTTCATGGTCGGGCCGTGGACCGTGGTGTCGCCGCCGGTGATCGTCAGCGTGCCGTTGGAGTCGAGGCCGTCGCCGTCCGCGTCGACCGTCAGCGTGCCGCCGGTGATCGCCAGCGAGAAGTCGCCCGCGCCCTCACCGCCCGGTCCGCCACCCATGCCGCCCATGCCGCCGCCGGGACCCCCCTCCGGCGGCCCGTCGGGCCGCTCACCGTCCCCGGTCGTGGCGGTGTCGTCCGTGGTGGTCGCCCCGGAGGCGTTGAGCCCGTCGTCCGACGCCGTGACGTCGGTGGTGCCACCCGCGATGAGGATGTGCGCGCCCTCGAGCCCTTCGACGGACTCGGTGACGGTGAGCGTCCCGTCCGCGACCACGAGGTCGGCCTCGGCGTGCACGCCGTCGTCACCCGCACTGACCGTGACGTCCCCTCCGAGGAACGCCGCGTAGCCGACGGTGTCCCCGTCATCGTCCGTCCCGTCCTCGTTGTCGGCCTTCAGGCCGTCGTCGGCGGCCGTGACGTCCAGTGTTCCGCCGGTCACGACGAGGAAGTCCTTGCCGCGGACGCCGTCGTCGGCCGCGTCGACGCGGATGGTGCCGCCCGCGACGACGAGTCCGTCCTTCGACGTGATGCCGTCGTTGGAGTTGCCCGTGACGTCGAGCGTCCCGCCGCCGGAGATCACCATGTCGGCGGTGCTGAACAGGGCCGCGTTCGGCCCGTCCTCGTCGCCGTCGTCCTGGTACTCGGCGGCGTCGGTGAGCGAGTTCTCGGAGCCGTCGGCGAGAACCACCGACACGTCGTCGGCGTCCATGACGGCGATGGCCGCAGTGGTGCTGCTCGTGACGTCGACGCCGTCGAGGACGAGCCGGACCAGGCCGTCGGCCTCGGAGGAGACCACCACCTGGCCGTCCGTGAGGGTGCCGCTGAGCCGGTACGTCCCGGGAGCGGTGATCGTCACCGTGGAACCGTCCACGTCGACGCCGTCCCCCGAGGCCTCGGCGGTGTCGCCGTCGAGCGTGACGGCGACCTCGTCGGCCTCGTCCCAGGTCTCGTCGGCGAGTTCGGCAAGTTCGGTGTAGTCCTTGGCGTCGGCCAGGGCGTCGTCCGTCGTGAGCGCGACCTGGGTGGTGCTCGTCCCGGAGGCGACCGTGGCGGTGGTCTCCTCCGCCGCCGAGCTCAGGCTGCAGCCGGCGAGCGCGCCGACGGTGAGATAGGCGGTCAGAGCCGCGGCGAACAGGGTCTTGGGTCGTTTGATGCGCATCAGTGGGTCCTTGCTGCGAGGTGTGCGGAGGGGAGGATCGGGGTGACCGCCGTCCCGAGGGCCGGGTCGGGCCGCGAGTGCCCTTCCGGGATCTGCTCGGTCGCGAGGCGGTGGCGGATCATGCGACGCCACGGGGCGTCGGGAAGGCCGGGGTGCAGGAGCGTCAGCCCGGTCGCGTACTTGGAGATGCGGTCGGGCCGGTGCCCTGACCGCCACAGGATCCGGTCCGCCGACGACGGTCCGGGCCCGCCGGTCTTCGTCTCCACGACGACGAGCCCGTCGAGACGGACCGCGGTTCCGGACGGGCCTGCGCCGGACACGCCGTGCCGGGTCCCTGCGGGAACCGTCCAGACGAGATCGGTGTCGAGGGTGAGCCGCCCGTCCGGGAGCAGCAGCGTGGTGCGCCGGTAGGCGGACCGGAGCGTCGGGGCGAGCGCTCGCGCGGGCGCCGCGTCCACGCCGGCGGCGGTGAGCCGCTGGTCGACGAACCCGTCGGCGGCCCCCAGCTCGGCGGGGCCCGCATCGTGTGCCCGGCGTTCCTTGACGGTCACGCCGCGGCCCGCGCGGGTCTTCACCTCGACGAAGCAGGTGCCGGAGTCGACGTAGGTGCGGGTGCGCACCTTGTACCGGCGTCGGCGGCGGCGGGCCGCGAGGTGGAAGGCATCGAGGCCGGGCGTGTCGAAGTAGGTGGACTCATAGGCGAAGGTGCGGGCCCCGTCGATCTCCAGCACCCGCGTCGCCGGGTCGAGGCCGGCGAGCAGTTCGCGGCACTCGGCGACGTCGAGCACGTACTTGCGGTCGCGTCGCGTCTGCAGGGCGGCGGTGGCGTCCAGCTCGGCCAGGCCGACGGGAGCGAGGTGCCCCAGGGTGTCGGCGATCATCGGCCCGCCCCCTGCCATGCGGCGGCGTCCGACGACGTTCCTGCGGCCGTCGACGCCACACGCGAGGCGGGTGAGAAGCGGACGTCCACGAGCGTGGTGTCGTTCACGAGGTCCAGCTTGCGGACCGACGCCGCGTGGACCGGGCCGCCGAGCAGCGACTCCAGCCGGGCGACGAGGAGGGCCTGGTCGGTCACCGCCTGGTCGAGCACCACGGATCGTGTCTCGTGGCCGGCGCGGGCGAGGAACCGCGGGTGGTCGGCGACCGCCATGATCGCGATGATCAGCAGGCTTCCCGCGATCCCGTACCAGCCCGTGGTGGCGCCGAGCCCGCCCAGCAGACCGAGCGCCAGCGCGGCGAAGTAGTAGGCGACCTCGTGCTGCGCCAGCTCCAGGGAGCGCAGGCGGATGATCGACAGGACGCCGAAGAGCCCGAGTCCGAGCCCGGCCGCGACCGTGCTCGCCGCGAGCGCCGAGCTGACCGCGAGGACGCCGACGTTCACCAGCAGGAAGGCGACCACGAGGTCGCGGCGGCGGTGACGGGGGAAGTAGAGGGCGAGGACGAGGACGACGACGGCGACGAGGTCGACCGCGTAGAGCACGAGGGGTGACATGGCGGGCTCCTGGATGAACGGAAGATGGATTGCTTCTGTCCACCGAGGTAACCGGGGCCAGCCCTGCGGAACCTGCCGCCGCGCTGTGCGGCTCCTGTGAACCGGGTGGCGGCCGAACCGGGTGGTGGCCGACGTCGCGGCCTTGGCCGCCCGGTCGACAAACCGGCCGACCGGCTTGCCCGCCGAGGGCGAGGAGGCACGTCCACACGCTTTCCGGTGGGCCCGGCTATCGATTGGGCGATCCCGGGTCAGAGCCGGTATGCTGCTACGGCCCGCTCCGGCGGGTACCAGGTAGCGTGTCCGAGCGGCCTAAGGAGCACGCCTCGAAAGCGTGTGTGGGTTAACAGTCCACCGTGGGTTCAAATCCCACCGCTACCGCACTGTGATGTCGCAGGACATCGGAATGGCCTGAACCCACGTTTGTGGGTTCAGGCCATTTGTCATGTGCGGGGTGGGTTGCCGCGTGGCTGGTAGTCGCGGGTGAGGTCGATGGTGAGTTCTCGGAGGA
>NZ_JABBYC010000078.1 GCF_016742955.1 Myceligenerans indicum
ACCCTCCGCCGAGGGCAACAACGGCTCGATCCGCGCCCAAGCCGCATCGGTCAACTCACCGCGTCCAACACCCACAACCCTGACATTACCGGCCCTGTGACCTGCCCATTCGCAGGACAGGCCCTAGGCGCGGCAGATCCCCGACCCGGCCTGCCGGACCAGGACACGCCCGCGGTCGTGGGCCCCGTAGTCTGGGCCGCATGACGCGCATCCTCGTCGTCGACAACTACGACTCCTTCGTCTACACGATCGTCGGCTACCTGAACCAGCTCGGGGCCGAGACCGTCGTCGTCCGCAACGACGCGGTGCCCGAGCCCGAAGCCGACGGCCGGTTTGCCGACGGCGCCGGGACCTTCGACGGCGTGCTCGTCTCCCCCGGCCCCGGTACCCCGTCCGAGGCCGGCGCCTCCGAGTCCGTGATCCGCGCCTGCGCGCGCTCCCGAACACCGATGCTCGGCGTGTGCCTCGGCCACCAGGCGCTCGCCGAGGTCTACGGTGCCACCGTCACGCACGCCCCGGAGCTCATGCACGGCAAGACCAGCCAGGTGTTCGTCGCCGACGGCGACCATGACGGCGTGGGCGCGGAGGACTCCGTTCTCGCCGGGCTCCCGTCACCGTTCACCGCGACGCGCTACCACTCCCTCGCGGCCATCCCGGAGAGCGTGCCGGACGAACTCGCGGTCACGTGCACCACCGAGTCCGGCGTGGTCATGGGCCTGCAGCACCGCGAGCTGCCGCTGCACGGCGTGCAGTTCCACCCGGAGTCGGTCCTGACCGAGGGCGGGCACCGGCTGCTCGCGAACTGGCTGGAGCTGTGCGGCCTGAAGGGTGCCGTGGAGCGGTCGAGGGGAATGGCGCCGCTCGTCGCGGGATGAGGGTTCCGTCAACCGTCTCAGGGTTCCGTAGGTGAAGATCCAGATCCGGCACCGACGACACGGACGCGGTTCGGGCGCACGAGAACGGCGGAGGACCTGGCCGAAGCCTGGTCCTCCGCCGTTCTCGTCGAGCTGTCAGCCGCCGGGCAGGATGATGTCGCTGGCGCCAGGACTCGGGGCGCCCCCTGGCGTCTCGTTGACGATGAAGAGCTTGACGTCGTAGCCCGTGTCGACCTCCGAGCCGGGCGCCGGGTCCGTGTTGAACACCGTGCCGGCCGGGTACTGGGTGTTGTCCTGGTACTCGACGTTGTCCTCGCTGCAGTTCAGCGTGGCGGCGCCGCAGGCCTCGAGCGCGTCCTGCAGCGTCATGCCGAGGATGTCCTCGGGGACTGTCGTCTTGGCACGCGGCTGGGCGACGTAGTAGGTCACATCGATCCCGGCATCGTGGTCTCCCGGCTCAGGATCCGTGTGGTGGACGGTACCTGGATCGACCTCGTCGGTGTCCACGGTCTGCCTGACGGGGATGAAGCCGAGGTCCTTGAGTTCCGAAACGGCGCGGTCCTCGCTCCAGCCCGTCATATCAGGGAGGGTGACGGTGCCGGAGGCGAACCACACGTCAACGCTCTCACCCTCGGTGATGGTGTCGCCTCCTGCGGGCTCTGAGCTGAGAGCACGCCCGGCGTCCTGGTCCGAACTGTTCTTGGGGATCCAGTTTCCCAGTTTCAGTCCGCGGGCCTCGAGGGCGGTATTGACTTGGTCCTGCGTCATGCCGACGATGTTCGGCACGCTGACCTCACCCGGAGCGCCGGAGACGTAGATGGTGACGGCGCCGCCCTCTTCGGCGGACGTGCCGGCCGCAGGGTCAGTCTCGCCCGTGGTCGTGTCGGCCTCCTGGTCGGAGTTCTCGTCGATCGCCTTGTCGCACGTGAGGTTTGCTTCCTCGACCTTGGCGCACGCGTCCTCGTAACTCCAGCCGGCCTGGATCTCCGGCACGGTCACCGTCGCCGGGCCGTCGGGCTTCTGGCTGTTGACCACCCAGGCGATCAGGATTGCGACCAGCGCCGCGATGGCGATCGCCACCAGGGTCCAGATGAGGGTCTTCTTGTTGTCCGTCTCCTTGTCACTCCGGCGACCGGGGCCGCCCGGCCCCACGGGTCCGGTCGGGTAGCCCTGCCCCGGCGTCTGGATCGGCGGCTGCCCCGCTGTGGGCGGGCCGCCCCACTGCTGGGTGCCGTACCCGGCGGCGGGTGGCATCTGCTGGGTGCCGTACCCGGCGGGCGACATCATCTGGGTGGCCTGCCCGCCCATCGCCATCGCGCCCACCATCGGCGCGGTGACCTGGCCGCCCCGCAGCGCGGCCTCAAGGTCCGCCCGGAACTCGGCCGCGCTGCTGTACCGGTGGTCACGGTCCTTGGTCAGCGCCTTGAGCGTGATGCGGTCCAGCACGTCGGGCACGTCGACGGCGATCTCGCTCGGCCGCTGCGGTTCTTGCCCAACATGCTGGTAGGCCACCGCCACGGGGGAGTCGCCCTGGAACGGCGGGCGCCCGGTGAGCAGCTCGAACAGCAGGCAGCCGGTGGAGTACAGGTCGGACCGTGAGTCGACCGTCTCGCCACGGGCCTGCTCCGGCGACAGGTACTGGGCGGTTCCGATCACGGCGTTCGTCTGCGTCATCGTCGCCGCCGAGTCCGCCATGGCGCGCGCGATACCGAAGTCCATGACCTTGACGGCGCCGGTGGGCGTGATCATGACGTTCGCCGGCTTGATGTCGCGGTGCACGATCCCGGCACGGTGCGAGTACTCGAGCGCGGACAGCACGCCCGTGGTGATCTCGATGGCCTCCTCGATCGGCACGGCGGAGCCGCCCGTCAGGATGTCGCGGACGGTGTGCCCCTCCACGAACTCCATGACGATGAACGGGACGGTGATCTCCTTGCCGCTCGCGTCCTTGGTGCGGTCCTCGCCCGTGTCGTACACGGCGACGATCGCGGGGTGGTTCAGAGCGGCCGCGGACTGCGCCTCGCGGCGGAAGCGGGCCAGGAACGACGGATCGTCGGCGAGGTCGGAGCGTAGTACTTTGATCGCGACGGTGCGGCCGAGCCGTGTGTCATGACCGACGTGTACTTCGGCCATACCGCCACGGCCGACCAGCTCCCCGACCTCGTAGCGGCCGGCGAGCACCCGGGGCGTGTTGTCCACCACTTATACGTCCTTCGAAGATTCGGCCGGCCGCGGAGCGGTCAGCGGCTCGTCAAGGAGCATCATCCCAGAGACCGCGGCCTCAGCCATGGTGCCAGAACTCAGCATTGCATCCGTCGTTCCGTAGGAACTGTTACCCAACGGTTGGGCGTCGTCGTCTCCGTCTCCTCCGGTGGTCAGCACCAGGACGAGGACGACGGCGCCCAGCAGAACTCCGAGCGCGACCAGGGGCCACGGGACGCGGATACCGAGGCGGTCCTCGAACTCGGCCGCCCAGTGCGCGATTCCCGTGGCCATGCTGCCTCGACGGCCTGAGCGACCGGACCGTTCGGCACGGACCTCCCGCCGGGACGGATACGTTCGTGATGCCCCGTCCGACGGGAACACCGCGCTCGGTACATATCCGGTTGTGGGGTGGAATCCCTCTGCTGAGGTTCCGTGCCGGCCGACCGCCGGGTCGTGCTGCTCCGGGCCGGGCATCGCATAGCCGTCAGGGACTCCAGGGTCCTGGGTGCCGGAGCCCGGGGCGCCGTGCTGATGCGGCCGGGCCTGATGGCCGGGCACCCGATTCCACGGGTTCTGTGGGTCGGGCGTGACGGCTGGTGCGGACTGCGGGGTGGCCGTTGCCGTGAACTGCCCTGGCGGCGGTCCGGGCTGGGCCGTGCCGTGCGCCCCTACCGTATGGGTGCGGCCGTCGCCCTGCGTCGCTCGACGGGTCTCACTGCGGGATCGGGCGACGCCTCGGCCTGACACGCGACGACCTCCGCCGCTGACGTGCCGTGACGGACCGGCCTCCGGGTGCTCGCCGGACCACGAACCGGACACCCGGCGCGTGCCGAACGGGTCGGCGGCGATCTCGGCGGCCAGGGCCTCCATCTCACGGGCGAGCGTCTCAGCAGACGCGAACCGGTGGGCGGGGTCCTTCTCCAGCATCTGCATGATCAGCTCGGACAGGCCCGGGTGGACCGACGAGGGCAACGGAGGCACAGGAGCGTTGACGTGCGCAATCGCGATGTCGACCGGGCTCTTGCCCGTGAAGGGGCGCCGGCCCGCGGAGGCCTCGTAGGCGACCACGCCGAGCGCGTAGATGTCGGAGGCACCGGTCGCGGACTGCCCGACCGCCTGTTCGGGCGACAGGTACTGGGCCGTTCCCATGACCATGCCCGTGGCGGTCATCGGCACCTGGTTCTGCGCCACGGAGACCCCGAAGTCGGTGATCTTCACGGTGCCGGAGTGCTCCAGCAGGATGTTCCCCGGCTTGACGTCACGGTGCACGACGCCGGCCGCGTGCGCGGCGTGCAGGCCACGCGCGGTCTGCGCGAGCAGCGGCAGCAGCCGCTGGGGCGACAGGACGGGCTCGCGCTCCAGCAGGTCCGCCAGCGGCTCCCCGAGCACGAGCTCCATGACCAGGTAGCCGGCGCCGTCCTCCTCGCCGTAGTCGTACATCTGGGCGATGTTGGGATGCAGCAGTGTCGAGGAGTTGCGCGCCTCGGTGCGCAGTCGCCGCAGGAAGTCCTCGTTGCCGGTGTACTCCTCGCGGAGCACCTTGATGGCGACCTCACGGGTGAGCTTCTCGTCGAAGGCGACCCAGACCTCGCCCATGCCACCGACGGCCAGGCGGCGCACCAAGCGGTAGCGCTCCCCGACCAGAGTGCCTTCGACAGGTCGCATCAGCCGATCGCCGCCTCGAGGATCTTCTTCGCGATCGGCGCGGCCAGCGTGCCGGACGCGGTGTCCACCGTGGAGTTACCGCCGTTCTCGAGCACGACGGCGATCGCGACCTGCGGGTCGTCGGTCGGTGCGAACCCGGTGAACCACAGCGTCGGCTGCCGGTGGCCGCCGTTCTCGGCGGTACCTGTCTTGCCGGCGACGGAGACGCCGGGGATCTGCGCGTTCTGCCCGGAACCGTTCTCGACGACGCCGATCATCATCCCGGTGAGCGCGTCCGCCGTGGACGACGAGATGGGATTGGCGAGCGTGCTGGGGTTGGTCTTCTCGACCACCTCCAGCTCGCTGTCGCGAATGCTCTTGATCAGGTACGGCTTCATCTCGGTGCCGCCGTTCGCGACGGTGGCGCTCATCATGGCGACCTGGAGCGGGGTCAGTTTCACGTCTCCCTGGCCCATGCCGCTGAGCTCGATGCGGTCGACGGAATCGGGGTTGGTGTTGTCGAGGCCCGGGTAGCTTCCCGCGACGGTACCCATGGGCACTTCCAGACTCTCATCGAAGCGGAAGGCCTTGAACATGTCGGTCATGCCCTCCTTCCCGATCTGGCCGCCGAGCCAGAGGTACGACGAGTTGCAGGAGGTGCGCATGGCATCGGCCAGCGTGATCTTCGTCTTGCCGGCCACGCAGTCGTAGCCCCCGAAGTTGTTGATGGTGGTGCCCGTGTTGGTCAGCTCGTAGCCGTTGGGCGACGGCACCTCGGAATCGGGGGTGAAGTCTCCGCTCTCGATCGCCGCCGCGGAGGTGAAGACCTTGAAGGTCGATCCGGGCGGGTAGGTGGCGTCGATCGCACGGTTGGTCAGCACTGAGTACGGGCTGAACTGCTCGGAGCCGTCATCGGTGTTGATCTGCGGCTTCGTGTTCGCCAGACCCTGATAGGTCTCGTTGACCTCGCCACTGCTGTGCACGGCCAGAGAGTTCGGGTCGTAGGACGGCTTGGAGACCATCGCCAGGATCGCGCCGGTGCGCGGATCGAGAGCGACGGCAGCACCCGTGTAGTTCCCGAGGGCGTCCCACGCGGCCTGCTGGATCTTCGGGTCGATCGTGGTATCCACGGACGAGCCCTCGGCCTCCTGGCCGGTGAGGAGGTTCTGCAACTGGTCGAGCCAGAGCGAGTCGGCCCGGCCCGAGAGGTAGTCGTTCGCGCTGCGCTCCAGCCCGGCGGTGTTGCCGTTGACCGCGAAGAACCCGGTGATCGGCGCATACAGCTTCGCGAGGTCCTCGGAGCCGTCGGCGTACACACGCTGGCGGCCGTAGGCGTCGTCGATCGGGACCGAGACGACGACGTTGTCCTCGCCGACGACGATCGGTCCCCGCGCAGCGCCGAGATCCCGGTAGATCTTGCGGACGTTGCGCCCGTTGTCGTTGAGCTCCCCGGCCTGGACGAACTGGATCCAGGTCGTGGACACCATGAGCACCAGGAACATGGCCATGACCACCGTCGAGAGACGGCGCAGGGTGGTGTTCACGCCTGGTCACCTCCGTCGTTCCGGATCGGGACGTGCATCTGGGTCACCTCGTCGCTCGGCGACGGCATGCTCTGTCGTGCCGCCGCTCGGTCCGCGGTGCTCGCTCCCGGCCCTACCTCGATCGCACCGTCGGTGCTGGGCCCGGAGTTCATCGGTGGAGTGGCGAGCTGGCCGCGCGTGGGCAGGGCCGACGGTCGACGTGCCGCGTCGGAGATGCGAAGCAGGAGCGCGATGACGATCCAGTTCGCCAGAAGCGACGAGCCTCCCTGAGCCATGAAGGGCAGCGTCAGGCCGGTCAGCGGGATCACCCGTGTGATGCCGCCGACCACGACGAACAGCTGCAGGGCCATCACGAAGGCCAGACCGCCGGCGAGCAGCTTGCCGAAGCCATCGCGCACGCCGATCGCCGCGCGCAGACCGCGCTGCACGATGGCGAGGTAGACCAGCAGGATGGCCAGCAGCCCCGTGAGGCCGAGTTCTTCGCCGAACGCCGCGTAGATCATGTCGGAGAACGCGAACGGGATCCTCGAGGAGTACCCCTCGCCCCATCCGGCGCCGAACATGCCGCCGAACGCCATGCCGAACATGCCCTGGACGATCTGGTAGGAGCCCCCGAACTCCCGCTCGATGAGTTCCGGGTCCAGCGGGTTCAGCCAGATCTCGACACGCGCCTGCACGTGGCTGAAGATGGTCCAGGCCACGAACGCGCCCACCACGAACATCGACATGCCGATGGCCACCCACCCGCCACGCTCCGTGGCGAGGTAGAGCATGCCGACGAACAGGCCGAAGAACAGCAGCGAGGTCCCGAGGTCCTTCTGACCGACCAGGACCATCAGGGACACGGCCCAGACCACGAGGATGGGCCCGAGGTCACGCAGGCGCGGGAGCTGCAGTCCCAGCACCTTCTTGCCGGCCAGCGCCAGAGTGTCGCGGTTGGCCACGAGGTAGCCGGCGAAAAAGACCGCGAAGAGGATCTTGGCGAACTCGGCGGGCTGCAACGAGAACCCGGCGACGTTGATCCAGATCTTGGCGCCGTTGATCTCCTGTCCCAGTTTGGGGATGAGCGGCAGGATGACCAGCACGAGCGCGGCGACCATCACCGTGTACGTGTACTTGCGCAGCACCCGGTGGTCCCGCAGCACGAGGAGCAGCACACAGGCCACGGCGATGCTCAGCGAGGTCCACATCAGGTGCCGGCCGGCGTCGGCTCCGCGCATCCCGGCCATCTCGAGCCGGGTGATCATCGCCAGGCTCATCGTGTTGAGCAGCATCACCGCGGGGAGGATCACCTGGTCGGCGTACGGCGCGCGGATGCGCAGCACGATGTGGGCCGTCAGCGAGAGGGCCGACAGCACGAGCACCTCGGTCCAGAAGCCGTCCGGCAGCCGGTCCTCGAGGGAGTAGCCGACCATGGCCAGCCCGCCGAAACCCAGTGCGAGCGCGACCACGAGAAGCACGGCCTCGGCGGCTCGCCCCGGAGCGTTCTCCTCGGGCTGGATCGCGTCCTGCATCCCCTGAGGGAGCTTCTCGGAGAGCATGCTCATCCGTTCTTCCCCCCACCGCTGCTGGAGTCCTTGCTCGTGCTGCTTGTGTCCGTCGACGAGGAATCCTTGCCTGCCGGATCCGCGGAATCCGTGGTCTGCGGCTCCTCGGTCGGCTCAGTGCTGGGATCGGTGCTCGGTTCGTCCGCGGCGGGTGCGGGCTCGTTCTCCTCCTGCACTTCCTCGGCCTGGTCGATCAAGCGCTGCGCGCGTTCGAGGGCGTCGTCGTGCGACGAGGCACGGATGGTGCCCTCGATGCTGTCGGCGATGTATCCGGGAAGGTCCGCGACCTGCGTGCCGGTCAACTCGATCGGCGTCGACAGCGAGAACGGCCCCGCGGTCGCGGGGATGCCACGGAAGACCGCGACCTGGCCGTCCGCCTCACCCACGTAGTACTGGGTCTGCGTCCAGCGGTACCCGGCCCAGCCCGCGACACCCAGGCCGCCGATGACCAGAAGGGTCCCGAACGTGGCCAGCCAAGGGCGTCTCCTGCGGGGAGAGGCCTCGGCCGCCTCCTCCATCTCGTCGTCGGGCAGCACCTCGGGTTCGTAGGCTCCCGCTTCGGAGCCGTTCACGGCGTGCTCGAGCGCGTCGGCCAGGTTCGGGTCGTCGTCCGGCAGCACTGCCGTACCGACCGCGCTGGCCTGGGGTTGTGCCGCCCCGCCTGAGCCGTCGAGGCTCTGCCCGCTCGGGTGGATGATCGTGCCCGGGCCGATCGCGGCAGTCACACCGCGGAGCGCGGCGGCGCCCACGATCTCGGGCTCCGGCGGTGGGAAGGGTGCGGACTCCTCGTCCACCACATCGGCGACCACCACCGAGATGTTGTCGGTGGAGCCCTCGCGCATGGCGGCCGAGACGAGTCGTTCGGCGGCCTCGGCAGGGTCGGCGACGTTCCGGAGCATGTCGGTGAGGTCATCGACGGAGACGAATCCCGACAGGCCGTCGGAGCACAGCATCCACCGGTCACCGGGGATCGCCTCACGAACCGACATGTCGGGGGTGAGGTCGAGGTCGAAGTCTCCGAGCACCCGCATCACCACATTGCGCTGCGGGTGGGTCTCGGCCTCGTCCGGTGAGATGCGGCCGGTGTCCACGAGGTGCTGCACAAAGGTGTGGTCGACGGTGACCTGCGTCAGCAGTCCGTCGCGCAGCAGGTAGGCGCGGGAGTCGCCGAGGTGTGCCATGGCGAGGGTGTTGCCGCTGCGCAGCAGCGCGGTCACCGTCGTGCCCATGCCGGCCAGCTCGGGATCGGTGGTCGTGGCGGCGATCAGATCCTGGCGCGCGCGGTCGACCGACTGCTCCAGGTCGGTCAGAAGACGGTCCGTGCTGTGGTCACCGTGGTCCAGCGAGGTCAGCGCGGCGATCGTCAGGGACGAGGCGACGTCACCGCCCGCGTGCCCGCCCATGCCGTCGGCCACCACGAGGAGGTGCGGACCTGCGTACGCGGAGTCCTGGTTGTTGGAGCGGACGAGGCCGACATCGGAACGCGCGGCATACCGCAGATTCACGGTCACGTGGTGGTCATCCCTGGAGCTCGACGACGGACTGGCCGATCTGGACGCCTACCCCCGGGGGCATCGGGACGATGCCCTGGATGCGCTGATCGTTCATGTAGGTGCCGTTGGTGGAACCAAGGTCTTCCACGTACCACTGGTTCCCCTGCGGGTAGATTCGGGCGTGTCGGGAGGACGAGTAGTCGTCGTCGAGCACAAGGGTGCAGCTCGGTGCGCGGCCGATGAGGATTCCGGACTGCGTGAGCGGGATCGTCGTGCCGGTCAGCGGGCCTGCGACGACGACCAGGCGCGTGGGCGCACCGCTCCGCGGTCCGGCACTCATGACAGGTGCTGGTGCCGCCGGTGCCTGTCCCTGGGGCGGTCCGCCCGCAGTAGCGGGCTCCGGCCTGCGGCGCCGCTTCCGGGCCGTCCGCGGGCCTGCGAGATCCCGCCGCAGCACGGCGACGGCCGAGAGCACGAACACCCACAGCAGCACCAGATAACCCAGCCGCAGCAGGGTGAACGTCAACTCGCTCATGAGGGGTCGATCACCAGTCCTCGTCCTCGGCGCCGGCGCTGCCTGACCAGAACATGATCCGGGTGCGACCGATCGTCATGGTGTTGCCGTCGAGCAGGGTGGCCGCAGGGACCTGGTGCCCCTCCACGTACAGTCCGTTCGTGGAGCCCATGTCGGAGGCGACGACGCCGTCGGGCGTCACGCGGATCTCCAGGTGGCGGCGGGACACGCCCGGGTCGTCCACGACGATGTCCGCCTCCGCGTCGCGGCCGATGACCGTCACCGGACCGGTCAGCAGATACCGCTGTCCGTCGATGTCGATCAGCGGATGCCGTGCGCTGGGGGATCCGGACGTCGCGGGCGCGACGTTCCCCTGCACGCTGCGAGAGCGTACGTTGAAGCGACCGGGTACGAGCTCGAACATCTCGTCGAACGTCACGCTGACCGGGCCGACGAACGCGTAGTGCTGCGTCGCCGCATAGGCGGTGACGTTCGACGCCAGCTCGTCGGCAAGGGTCTGTGCCCCCCACGCCTCGATCTGGGCGAAATCGTCAGGGGACAACTCGATCGTGAACTCGTTCGGTGCGACGGTGCGGTCTCGACCCACCACCGCGGCGCGGTCGTCAAGTTCCCGCCGGAGCCGGCTTGCCAGCTCGACGGGCTTCACCTCACCACGTCCCACCTTGGCGAACGCGTTGTTCATCATGCGCTCCACGCTCTTCTCGAAGCGATCCAGGGCGCCCATGCCACCTCCTTCCCGGCCTGCGCGTGGGCAGACTACATAGATCGTATAGACCGGCAGGTCGCAACAGACCGCAATCTGTGTGGAAGTCCTGCGGATCTTCTCGATCCTGTGCTGTGAGCCTCGGCACTGCCAGTCAGGAGAAGACGGGCGAACCCGCACGCTACCGGAGGTCGGGGAGGTTCGGAACCAGGCCAGGCACATATTCGGTTCGGACTCACCCCCTCCTGCGTGCTAATCTCTTCCAGCAGCGCGCGAGTGGCGGAATTGGTAGACGCGCACGGTTCAGGTCCGTGTGCTCGAGAGGGCGTGGGGGTTCGAGTCCCCCCTCGCGCACGTCGCCTCGGGGCGAGGTGTGTTCGGTCTTCACCGAACCACCTCGCTCCGATTTTTTTGTGGGGCCGGAGCCCCCACGCCCCACCCCGGGAGCTGTCTCTTATACACATCTGACGCTGCCGACGATAAGG
>NZ_JABBYC010000079.1 GCF_016742955.1 Myceligenerans indicum
CGTCAACCCGCCGGGCGCTGCGCAAACGCGGGATCACGTTCACCAGCCCGGAGAAGAAGGACCACACCGCCCACCGGCTGCGCAAGGGCCACCGGGGCGGACGCCCGCCCGTCTTCGACGCCGAGGCTTACAAGGGCCGCAACGTCGTGGAACGCTGCTTCAACCGGCTCAAACAGTTCCGCGCCCTGGCCACCCGCTACACCAAGAGAGCCGCCTTCTACCGCACCGAACTCACCCTCGCCGCGATCATCCTCTGGCTCCGCGATTCACCGGACACGGCCTAGTTCCCGACCGTGGTGTCGTTGAACGGCATGTAGTCGCTCAGCCAGGGGAACACGTACTCAAAGCAGACGGCGAGCAGGATGATCCCGATACCCGCGCACAGCAGGACGCGGGCCCAGGTCGGGCCGGGGAGGAGGTTCCACAGTGCGGCGTACATCGACGTGTCATCCCTGTTCTTCCAGCAGTTCCTTCGGCGTGCCCTCGCTGACGGGGGCCCAGTAGTCCAGCTCGCCGTGCACGATATATCGCTGCGCCGCGGAGAACATGGGGTGACAGGTCGTCAGCGTGATGAACCGCTGGGTGGGTTCCGGCATCGGCTCGCCCGGCTTGACGCCCGGTACCGTGGAAATCACCTCGATGTTCTGCGGCAGCACGATCTTCGAGTCGGTGACCTTGTAGACGTACCAGGTGTCCTCGGTGCGGACCACCAGGGCGTCCTGCTTCTTCAGCTCGTGGATCTTGTTGTAGGGCTTCCCGTACGTGGTGCGGTGGGCTGCGGTGGCGAAGTTGCCCAGGGCGCCCGGCATCTCGGTGCCCACGTAGTGGCCGATGCCGATCGTGTCGAGCACGGTCGCCTTGTCGGTGCCCTCGGCGATCGGCTTCAGGTAGTCGCTGCCCCAGCGCGGCACATACATCTGGGCGAACGTCTCACCAATGGCCGCGGGTTCGTCGAGGACGGGCGGTGCGTCGCGGTGCTCGGTCGCGACGGCGGTCTGAGGACCGTTGTCGGTCGCCGCCGGCTCCTCCCAGCCCATGTCGGCGACGATCTGCTGCTGGGTGCGAGCGCCCTCGACGTCGGTCCACCACAGCTGCCACACGACGAACAGGCCCAGCAGGACGCCCACGGTGACGAGCAGTTCCCCGAACACGCCGACGACGCCGGCGACCAGCCCACCTCCGGGATGTCCTCCGTGGCTCGCATGCCTCCGGCGTGGTCCGGTGGGTGGTGGCGACGCCGGGAACAACGCGACTGAGGCGGGTGAGCGATTCACGCGAAGACGTCCGTTCCTTCCGGGACTCGGGCGTAGCGGAGCTCGCCACTCGACTGGGACGCGGGAAGCTCGACGTGGTCCTGTGTCTGGACTCCCCAGCCCAGGTGCACCCAGTCGACGTAGGCCCGGTAGTTCTGCACGCCTTCATCGTCCTCCAGTGCCTGAACGAGCGCCTCCTGGTCGCCGATGACGGTGACCTGGTACGGAGGAGAGAACACCTTGCCGTGCAGGAGCAGGATGTTACCGGAGCAGCGGAACGCCGAGGTGGAGGTGACGCGTTCACCCTGCAACGTCATCGCTTCGGCGCCTCCGACCCAGAGGGCGTTGATGACGTTCTGGAGGTCCTGCTGGTGCACGACCAGGTCGTTGGGCTGCGGGTCGCCGGGGATGGTGTCCAGGGACGACGGCGGTGCGTCGTCAAGAGTGACCGTGAGGCCGGGGCCGCTGACGGCGGAGGATCCGGCGGCCACCCCCTCGCGGGCGGCGATCGGCGGGGGCACCTGTGGGAGGTCACTCCCGGCCTGGTCGCTCAGCGTCAGCGAGTTGATCTCCCGGTTCAGGGCGGAGGCCCGTTCGGACAGGTCTGTCACCCGGTCCGACTCGGCCTGCACCAGGGCGGGGATGTCCTGTGGCTGGCGCGAGCCCGACAGGAGCGCCTGGCGCCCGCTGGCGACGAACAGCAGGCCTGCGAGCGCGAGCACGCCGCCCACGATCACCCAGGAGCGCACGCGCGCAGCAGTCAACTCCGTGCCCCGTACCAACCGGCTCACCGGAAACCTCCCGTCAGCGTCACCGTTCGCTCGCCTCGACCACTACGCTAGTCCACGAGAATGCCATCGCCCGACCCTCACGCGCCGAAGCGGTCGAGGGCCGGCACCCGTCCGGACAGGAGCCCCCGAGCGTGCCCGAGTCGAAGCCCCGTAAGAAGAAGACCGTCGCCCCCCGGCCGGTTGACGCCCCGGCCGCGAAGCCCAAGGAGAGCCCGCGCTGGCTGGCTCCGCTGATGGTGGGCCTGATGGTCCTCGGTCTCGCGTGGATCGTCACGTTCTATCTGACGAGTTCGGGGCTGGGGCTTCCTGTGCCGCAGCTCGGCCAGTGGAACCTCGCGATCGGGTTCGGCCTGATCATCGTGGGTTTCGGCCTGACGACGCGCTGGCGCTGACGCCCTCGGCAGCCGCTCCGGGTCTTTCCACAGCCACCGGCAGACTTTCCCACAGCTGTGGGTAAAGCTGTGGAAAAGTCCTGAGGTCGGGGCGTACGCCTTGCGCCCGCGACAGGCACTCGACCGGTGAGCGGTCTCAGTACGAGAGGGCCGCGAGGGCAGCCCCGAGCATGGACTCGTACTTGACGATCGCGGCCAGGACGAGGATCACGAGCATCCCGGCCGGTGCGGCGACCCCGATCAGCCCCTGCGCGCGCCTCGGCGCGAAGGCGAACGCCGATCCGACGGCCAGCCCTGTGACCAGCCCTCCGAGGTGCGCCTGCCAGGCGATGCTGGGGACGACGAAGCCGAGCACGCCGTTGATCGCCAGCAGGACGAGGATCGGCCCGGCCGACCGGCCCAGTCGGCGCAGTACTGGCAACATCGCGCCGAACAGGCCGAACACCATTCCTGAGGCACCGACGGTGCCCTGCATCCAGGACACGCCGAACGGACCGGGCAGCCCTGCGAACAGCAGGAAGCCAACGGATCCGCCGATCGCCGACAACGCGCACAGGACCGCGAACCGCACCCGGCCGAGGAGAGGTTCGAGGAACTGGCCCGTGATGTACAGCGCGTACATGTTGAAGGCGATGTGCAGGAGCATGCCGGTGGAGTGCAGGAAGGCCACCGTCAGGAAGCGCCAGGGCTCGGTCGCACCTCCAGCCGGCCAGAACAGCCACCGGTCGGTCCAGCCGAGGCCCGGGACGAGCTGGAGCAGGAAGCTCACCACGCACATCCCGATGATCGTGAACGTGACGACCGGCCTCCCGGCACGCATGCTGCCGCCCAGTACGGTCGTCACCCGTGGTGCCTGCCGGGCGGCCTCCTTCACGCAGTCGACGCACTGGATACCCACGGCGGCCTGCCGCTGGCACTCAGGGCAGGCCGGACGCCCGCATCGCTGGCAGCGCACATAGGAAGGCCGGTCGGGGTGCCGCGGACAGACCGGGGGCCCGGCCGGCGCGTCGGGGGTCGCGCTTGCCTCGTCGTCGGCGATTTCTCGGCCCTCCGGTCAGTCTTCGACGGTGACGGAGTTGATCGTGATGTCCTCGACCGGCCGGTCGCCCGGACGGGTCGGGGTCTTGCTGATGGCATCGACGACGGCGCGCGACGGGTCGTCGGCGACCTTTCCGAAGATCGTGTGCTTACCGTTCAGCCACGGAGTCTCCGCGGTGCTGATGAAGAACTGGGACCCGTTGGTGCCCTCGGGCTCACCGGTCACCGGGTTGCGGCGCTTGCCGGCGTTGGCCATGGCGAGGAGGTACTTCTCGTTGAACTCGAACTTCTCCGGGTGGATCTCGTCGTCGAACGTGTAGCCGGGGCCGCCGGTGCCGGTGCCCAGCGGGCACCCGCCCTGGATCATGAAGTCGTCGATCACCCGGTGGAAGATCAGGCCGTCGTAGAAGGGGTCCTTGCGCTCCTCGCCCGTGCGGGGGTCCGTCCAGGCCTTCTCACCGCGCGCGAGTTCGACGAAGTTGCGGACCGTCTTCGGAGCGTGGTCACCGAACAGCTCGAGGCGGATGTCACCGGCGGATGTGTGCAGGGTTGCGAACATGCCTCCAATCTTTCCACGTCGCGCGAGTGTCCGGCCTCGCCACGCGCGGCATGCGATGGCAGAGTGGGTGCTACATACCAGATTGTTGGACGGCAGACATCCCGGGGGGTTCCTTTCCATGGGACGCAAGATCACTGGTGAACACCAGGTCGATACGGAAAAGCTGAAGCAGCAGGCCGCCGCTGCCGCCGCGTTGCTGAGCGAGCGGGGCACGAGGGCTGCGCATCAGGCCGGAACACTTGCCGGGCAGGCCAAGGAGCAGGCCATCCACGCCAAGGACTGGGCACAACCGCGGGTCACCGAGCTGCGGCACTGGGCACAGCCTCGCGCGGAGAAGGCGTGGCGGGACGGCGTGCAGGCGGCAGCGCCCCGCGTACGGCAGGCCGCGGACAGAGCCGTGCCTCTCATCGACTCCGCGCACCACAAGATCGTCGATGACCTGCTCCCGCGCGCCGTGGCCGCGGCGAACATCGCCGCGGCGCACGCGGCCGAGGTGCAGCACCAGGTCGACGAGGCAGCGGCCCCTCACCTGACCGGCAGAGCGGCGAAGGCCGCGAAGAAGGCTGCCGCGGCGGCGGAGAAGGCATCGGCCAAGGCTGCTTCGGCCGCCGCGAAGCAGGCCGCCAAGGAAGCCAAGACCGGCTCGGCGGGGAAGCGCTGGGTCTGGGCTGCGGTCGGGGTCGGCGCGGTGGCCGCGGGCTACGTCTTCTGGAAGCGGGCGCAGCCGCAGAGCGACCCGTGGGCCGAACCGTGGGAGCAGACGTCGGCCGCTGACTACTCGGGCTCGTCGAACACCACGGACGCCAAGCAGCGGGTCGGTTCCGCCGCCGAGACGGCGGTCGCCAAGGGCCGGGAGGTCGCGGGTGCGGCTGCCCGGCAGGCGTCGGCAGCAGCAGGCAAGGCGACGTCGGCGGCACGTTCCGCTGCGGGCAAGGCCGGTTCCGCGGCTCGTGCGGGTGCGCAGAAGGTCTCGGAGGCAACGCCCTGGACCTCCACGGGGGCCGAGGAGGACACCGCCGCGGAGCAGACCTCGTCAGCCGACTCACCGGAGCCGGAGGACATGGCGAAGCCCACCCCGGCGACCTCACGGTCGGCGAAGAAGAAAACGCCCGATTCCGGCGCAGGTTCCGAAGACGAGCAGGGCAAGGACGCGTATGCGTTCGATGACGTCGAGACCCCGGAGGGTTCCGCGGGCAAGCCCGCCTGATCCCTCGGGCACGACGCCGGGCGGGTGCCTTCGGGTGTCCGCCCGGCGTCGTCGTTCACGGTCGCACGTGTCTGCCGGTGGCGAGTGTCTCCACCTCGGCGGCCGTCGGAACGGCGTCCTGTGCTCCCCTGCGCGTGACCGCGAGAGCACCTGCCGCACCCGCGCTGAGTGTGGCGTCGGGCAGGGTGGCGCCTCGGGAGAGAGCGGCGGCCAGCACCCCGCAGTAGGTGTCTCCCGCGCCCGTCGTGTCGACGGCATGAACCTCGACGGCCGGAGTCCTGACCGGCGATCCGCTCCGTTCCACGACGAGACTGCCGGCGCCTCCGAGCGCAACGACGACCGCGGGTACCAGGGCGAGCAGCGACGACGCGAGCGCTTCGGGGGCGGCCTCTTCGTTGCCGGCCGGGAGGAGGTCGGCCCCCTCGGTGAGACCGACCAGGTCGACTGCCTCGGCCTCGTTGACGACGAGGACGTCCACCTGAGACCAGATGTCATCCGGCAGTCGGCCCGACGGCGCCGCGTTCAGCACCACGAGGGCTCCTGTCCGTCTGGCAGCAAGGGCGGCTCGTACCGTGTCGGTCGGGATCGCCGCGTCGCACGTTCGGCGTAGCCCGGACTCAGGTGAGGGCAAGGACCAGCAGAGCGAAGGCGGCGACGATCACGGCGACACGGAGGTAGTGGAGGCGGTCCCAGCGCTTCAGCTGCTGCTTCCAGTCGTCGGGCCGGTTGTCGGCGGTCCACGCCTTGTTCCGGTTGTTGATCGGGACGAGCAGCAGGACCGACATGATCACGCTGACGATCAGCAGCGCGCCGGCGGTGACGACGAGTTCGGTTCCCTGGTGCTGCCGTCCCGCGACCGCCCAGATCGCGACGAGGACGACCGAGCCGATGTACCAGACCGGCATGGCCGCCCCGAGCATCCGGCCCCCGTGGGCGCGGCCGCGCTGGCCCGCGTCGTCCGGGAGGGCATTGAGGATCGGATTGAGGACGACGGCAACGGCGAACTCCACCCCTACCATCACACCGACGATCACGGTGGTGAACACCTCAAGTGCGTTGAGCATGAGGACCCCTTCTGAATCTAGCGTCGATAGCTCGTAGTGCGACGCTAGCACTGCTGTTGCTCGTACGTCTAGCAATGCTAGGCTCGGGTCATGTCAGTACAGGAGCGCAAGGAGCGCGAACGGGCGACCCGCCAACGCCTCATCCTGGCAACGGCCCGCGAACTCGCTGAGCAGCACGGCTGGGACGCGGTCACCACCCGCCGGCTGGCCGAGCGCATCGAGTACAGCCAACCGGTGCTCTACAGCCACTTCCGCGGCAAGCGCGAGATCGTCGGTGCCGTCGCTCTCGAAGGCGCCGCCGAGCTGGCGATCGCGCTCCGGGCCGCAGCGTCCGCCGCAGACGGCCCGCGGGCACGGGTGGCCGCCCTTGCTCGCGCCTACCTGGATTTCGCGCAACGCAACCCGGCGGTGTACGACGCCATGTTCCAGCTCGACGGCGGCCTGGCCTTCGCGCAGCCCGACACCCCCGAACCGCTGAAGGACGCCTTCGCGGCCCTGCTGGAGAACCTCGGCGAGGTCGCCGGCGCCGATGTCGACCCGGGCCTGTTCACGGAGGTGTTCTGGGCGGCCGTGCACGGGCTGGCAACCCTGACCCGGACCGGACGGCTGCCGCCGGAGGACGCCGAGCGCAGGACGGAGCTGCTGGTGAACCGGCTTGCCACGCTCTGACCCGCCGTCCCGTCAGGTGTGGACAGCACACGACCTCGTGCTCCTGCGAGACAGAATGCCTCATGCCGGAGCCCGGGGTGCGGGGTCACCGGGCACGCCGGGACCCCGTCACAGAGCTGGTCTACCGCCACGAACTGCGACCAGAACTGGAGACCGGCGCGACGGTCATGGATGACGTCTTTGACCACGTCGACGACGGAGAGGCGGCACGACGGAGTCGCGTGGACCGACCTCGCGACGGACTTCGGGCCCTGAAACGGCGAATCCCACCGGGCCGATTAGGTATCGCGCCTGGTGGGAGTGGGTGGAGCCAAGGGGACTCGAACCCCTAACCCCCTGCTTGCAAAGCAGGTGCGCTACCAATTGCGCCATGGCCCCGAGCGAGACGCCGGTACCGACGCCTCGCACATACTACTCGACGGTGTCGGTGACCTCGGACCACAGGTCCCGGCCCTCGGCATCCTCGTTGAGTTTGCGCCACAGGATGTACCCGGCGCCGGCGGCCAGAATGAGGACGAGCAGCTTCTTCACGAGTTCCTCCGTGGTCGGTGAACGACGGACCGACATCTGCGGTCCTCGTGCGTTCCACAATCCCACATTCGCGGCGGCGACGACCAGTTGGAGCACCTCCGATGTCGTCAAGGCAGGCGTGGCGGGCCGGATCCCGGCCCGCCACGCCTACCGCCGCATCATGCCCGCCGTCAGGACGCGCCGAACGTCCATGACTGCTCGACGCCGCCCCCGCAGCTACGGATCTCGAGCTTCTGCCCGTCCTGCATCGCACCACCGATCACCGCGAGACACTTGCCCGACCGAGGGTTCACCAGATGCCGCGCACCGGCGTCATAGGTCCACTGCTGGGCGCCTGTGCCGTTGCACGTCCACAGCTGGACCGCGGTCCCATCGGCGGTCCCGCCTCCCGACACGTCCAGACACTTGCCGAGCGCCGCGATCGTGCCGTCCGAGCGAGTCCAGGTCTGGGCCGCGTTTCCGCTGCAGTACACGATCTGGATGGGATTGCCGTCGGAGGCGTCCGCCCACGGCACATCCATGCACATGCCGTTGCCGGCGAGCACGCTGCCCGTGCCCCCCGGCAGTGCGCCGGAGGGTGGGTCCTCGCCGCCCCCACCTGAGCCCCCGATCGGAGTGGCCGCTCCCACGAACGGATCGAGCTGCATGAACGCCTCTGTCGGGCTGCCGTCGTGAACCAGGGACTCCTGGTTCTCCACGTCGTCGAACGCGAAGGCGTATGCCTTGCCGTCAGCCATCTGTTCGTGGATGTACTTCCCGTAGTAGTTCGTCCGCCCGTCCTCGTAGAACGTGTCCGACGACGGACCGGGGTGGACGTCGCCCAGCAACAGCGTCGACCGGTGGAATCCGGCACACAGGGTCCGGGCGATGGCACCGACGTCGTCGTTCGGAGCGAACAGGTCGCCGGCACAGCCGAAGATCGACTCGGCCGAGGGCTTGGGGAAGCTCGCCACGAATCCGCCTCCGGAGTTCGTGAACGTCATCGTGTCGCCCGAGACGGTTCCGAAGAACTTGGTGTCCGGCGCGAATCCATACGGTGCGATCGTCAAGGTCCTGGAGCGGTAGCGCTCCCATACGTCGTCGACGTACGAGGAGATCACATCGGGGGAGATCTGACCGGTTCCGATCCCGTGTCCCGGGGACAGCACGCGCAGGACGGAGCCGTTCGGTGCGGTCTGCTTCAGGCCGTTCCACCCCGGCGTGCCGTCGAGTGCGGAGACGACGTTGGAGAATCCGTCGGGCTTGAGCATTCCGGTGTGCAGGATCTCGCCGTCCGACGTCCGCAGACCTGTCTGGTAGGGCGCGGAGAAGAAGTCGACCTGGGTGCTGTTGATCCACAGGCCGGAGTCGTTCAGCGTGTACTCGGTCCAGCTGAACATGATGTCCCGGTTGGGGTCGCTGGGATTCTGCACGGCTGGCTGCACCAACCGCCCGTCGAGCACGATCTGGAAGGTCATCTTCGAGCCGTAGCTGAAGTAGACGCGGCCGGAGAGCTTCGGCATCTGGATCGTCGTCGACTGCCCCTGTGAGGGGCCGGGAATGGAGGCGTCCGGCGCCGGTTCAGGGACGGCGCCGGCGTCGGGCCATGGATGGAACGCGCCTGCGGCGTCGGCGTAGCCCATCTGGCCGTCACGCTCGCCCAAGATGTAGAGGAAGACCTGGTCGCCGCGGTCGGAGTTGTTGGTGACGGTCAGAGGGATGCTGTCGGGAACGGCCATGACGGCCTGCTGCGCCCCACCCTCTGGCACGCCCTGCGCGGCGGTGGCCCAGGGAACAAGGAGACACGTGACTGCTGCGAGGGTTCCGATCAGTTTCCGGGACGATGACATCTGAACCTCCTCGGGTTCGTCGGCAGTGGAGCCCCGTTGCCCCGCGTGCACAGACGCCTTTGCCCGGCACGCCGTCCCACGATAAGTACAGGTTACTGACTTGTCACCCTTCGAAGACGCGTCTGGGCCGACAGACCTACTGGGTTAGCGGCCAGAATGTGTGTCTGCTGAGGGGGTCTTGATACTGGTGGGGGGCGGTTTTCGGGGCTCTGTTATGCCCTGGTGGGCATGGCAGAGCAGGGTGGTGGACATCGTCGCCGGTGTCAGG
>NZ_JABBYC010000008.1 GCF_016742955.1 Myceligenerans indicum
ACCCTCCGCCGAGGGCAACAACGGCTCGATCCGCGCCCAAGCCGCATCGGTCAACTCACCGCGTCCAACACCCACAACCCTGACATTACCGGCCCTGTGACCTGCCCATTCGCAGGACAGGCCCTAGTCAAGCCAGACGAGCATCCCCATGCCGGAATCGGTCGCCTCGCGGAAGAACGCCTTCAGTCCTTCGAGGTGGCCGATCAGATACTCCGCCCACGTCGGTTCCTCCCAGAGCTCCTTGGGGTAGATTCCCTCGGCAGCGAGAACGGAACCAGGTACGGCCCTGACCGTCTCGATCGGGCTGATCTCGTCGAGCGCGGCGGCCAGCTCCCCCACTCGGGCCACACCCAGGGAGGACGGCGGGCCATAGCCCCAGTCGTCGGCGCCCGGGACCGCACCGTCACCGAAGATGATGCCGCTCGGCAGCCCGGCACGATCAAGGACCAGAGCAAGACCGTGCCACGCCTTGTCGACGTCGAACAGGCGCGGATCACCTTCATCGGCTTCGAGCAACTCGTCGACGAGTTCCCAGGCCCACTCGGGATCCGACAGTGCCTTCTCAAGGTCGCCCGGCGCGAGACGAACATACTCGCCGATCATGCTCATCGAGGCAACGATGCAGACCAAAGAGGGTCAGTCCGGCCGGCCCGGAAGAGCATGGAGAGAGCGGCCTACGCGTCGAGGGCGTACCGGAGCACGCACACCCGGCGTCGAGCGTCATGACGTTGGCCTCCACCGGGTCCCCGCCTCAGCACGGAGTGGGTGGCGTGAACGGCCTGCCGAAGTCGGGGCGTAGCCGGCGCACGGTCCCGTTTCCGGCGTCGTGCGTCGAGACGCTTCGTCGTCACCAGCGCGCACAGGAGAGAGCGCACGGCGGCCGGTGGTCGGTGGCGCGGCCTCGGGTACGACGCACTCCAGGCGAAGGTGGAGGTACGTCGCATCAGGTTTCCTGGGCCCGCAAGGGCTGGGCCGGACGAGCATGAGCGACACGCCCGAGGCAGACACACATTTCTGCCGCTAACCCGGGACAGAGCCCCACCCACGACATCCTGGCCAGAACGCGAAAAAGGCTCTGGTCAGCGCTTCCGCTGACCAGAGCCTCTTGTCCGTCTGTGCGCCCGGAGGGATCGAACCCCCAACCTTCTGATCCGTAGATGCGCCAGCCTCTTTAAAGAGGCATCTGGGACGGCTTGCCTCCGTCCGATGGAGTCCGGTGCCGTCCGTTCGCGTGCGCCCAGGTTGGGGCAGTGCATGGGGGCAGGCACAAGGCGTAGCCGCATCAGGCAACGTTCGCCCTCTTCACGACATCGCGGAGAGCGACGGCGCTGCGAGCGCTTACAGGGCTCGGCGTTTCCTCAGCTCAGCGAGCCACGTCCGCACCTGTTCGTCGTCGTGCAGGTAACAGCCGCTCTCGCCCGCAGGAAGATCGATTCCGCAGAGGAGGTCCAGCGCCCACCAGGACAGGCTGTCCCAGACGATCCCATCCTCCGACACCCACCTCGCCGCCCAGCGGTCAGCCTCGTCCCGGGACAGCCGACCCGCGACAACCTCAACGAAGCAATCTTCGATCTCATCAAGAGTCGGCTGGCCGCTGGCATCCACGCCCAGACCGTACAGGCAAGAAGCGCACGGAGAGTGCGCCCTACGCGTCGAAGTCGTACCGGAGCACGTACGACCCGGCGTCGAGCGTCATCACGTTGACCTCCACCGGGTCGCCCGCCTCGGTGACGGCGGTGCGGGTGACGACGAAGACAGGCGTCCCGGGCGCCACCTGGAGCCGCTCCGCCTCGGCCTTCGTGGGCATGCGGGACACGATGTCCTCGCGGAAGTGCGCTGGACCATGCCCGAGGTCAGCGAGCCGCGCGTAGATGCCGCCCGGCCCCGTGTCCTCGTCGAGGATGCGGGTGCCGGCTACCAGGTCCGCCGGGAGATACGACGTCGCCGCCAGGACCTGCTTGCCGTCGAGCAGGTACGTGCGCGCGCGAGTCGCCACCTTTGCCCCGTCCTGGTTCAGCAGCTCTGCGACGTCGGCCGGCGGCTCGACCGACGCGGTCCGCCGCAGACGCCATGGACGCAGTCCTCGGGGGCGTCAAGTCGTCGAGCTGAGGTAGCGGCTCGCGTTCGGCGTGTGGCGGTCAAGGATGTTGGCAGCCATGCGCCGAACGCGGGAACCGCTTGCCGTGCGGCACCAAGTGGCCGTTGGAAGGCTGTGCACCATGGCGACTTTCGAGTACGGGCAGATCCAACTAGGCGCCAGCGATGGCACTCCGATGGTCGTGCAGGGGATGGCCGGCATCCCCGCCGCCGACGGGTCCGTGGAGGGCTTGAACGCGATCGAGGCCCTCAACCGGTTGGGAGCCCGCGGCTGGCGTCCCGTGCAGGTCCAGGACTTGACGAAGGTCATCAGCGATCTCACGTCCGCAGAGGTCTGGCACGTGGTGCGCAGCTCTGACGACAAGCCGAGTGACCCCGTCAAACCCGGGTTCGCCTTCACATGATCGGAGAGCCAGTTGGGGCAGACCGTGGGGGCAGTGCCGGACCCACGGCATGGGCAGGCCAGACAAGAAAGAGGCTCTGACCGGCCTATCGCCTGGTCAGAGCCTCTTGTCCGTCTGTGCGCCCGGAGGGATTCGAACCCCCAACCTTCTGATCCGTAGTCAGATGCTCTATCCGTTGAGCTACGGGCGCCTATCGGTGCTTCCACCGCATCGGCCGCTCACGCGGCCGAACGACGAGAACACTACCGCCTCACGGGCAGGTTCCCAAACCGAAATCCCACTTCGTGACCGACGACACCTCGTCGACCACGTACTGCACGTTCCAGGACATCCAAGACCCCCGGAAACAGCGAAGGCGAGGAGACCCGAAACGGATCGACCTCACCTTTCACCAGCGGAGACGGCGGGATTTGAACCCGCGAACGGCTTGCACCGTTACCACCTTAGCAGGGTGGCGCACTAGGCCTGACTATGCGACGTCTCCTCACGGCGCCACCCGAAGGGCGGCGAGCGCGCAGCCCAGAGTACCTGGCGCACCCGCCGTCCGGCAAAGCGGCGTGCGGTTCGCGACAGATCCGCCTGATCGACGTGTTATTGAAGTTTTCTTCAGTACTCCAGTACCTTCGCCTCATGGACTACGACGTCTTGGTCATCGGATCGGGCTTCGGCGGCAGTGTCGCCGCGCTGAGGCTCGCCGAGAAGGGCTACACGGTGGGTGTGCTCGAGGCAGGCCGCCGGTTTGCGGACCACGAGTTCGCCCGGAACAACTGGCACCTGAAGGACTATCTCTGGGCGCCACGGCTCGGCTGGTACGGGATCCAGCGTGTCACCCTGCTGCGCAACGTGCTGTGCCTGACCGGCAACGGCGTCGGCGGAGGGTCGCTGGTCTACGCGAACGTGTCCTACAGGCCTCGTGGCGACGCGTTCTTCCAGGACCCCGCCTGGGCCGGCATCACCGACTGGAAGGCCGAGCTGGACCCCTACTACGACCAGGCGTCGCGCATGCTCGGCGTGACCACCTATCACGGCGACTCCCCCGCGGACCGCCTGATCCGCGATGTCGCCCACGACATGGGCGTCGCGGACACGTTCCGGCCCACCGACGTCGCCGTGTACTTCGGTCCCGGCGGGGCATCCCGACCCAGCCCGGACCAGACGTTCACGGACCCGTTCTTCGGCGGCGCCGGGCCGGAGCGCACCGGCTGCCGGGAGTGTGGCGAGTGCATGACCGGCTGCCAGCACGGCGCCAAGAACACCCTCGTCAAGAACTACCTCCACCTCGCCGAACAGGCAGGTGCGCAGGTGCACCCACTCACCACCGCGCACGTCGTCCGGCCGCTTGAGGACGGCGGCTACGAGGTTCTCGCCCACCGCACCGGCCGGCGGCGCACGGACCGGCGACGGTTCACCGCGCGCGAGGTGGTCTTCGCCGCGGGAACGCTCGGCACGCAGGAACTACTGCACCGGATGAAGGCCGACGGGATCCTCCCGGGCATCTCGGACCGGCTAGGCCGGCTGACCCGCACCAACTCCGAGTCCCTGCTCGGCGCGGTCACCAAGAAGGTCTCCGACGTCGACTACTCGCGGGGCGTCGCGATCTCGTCCTCGATCTTCCCCGACGAGCACACACACGTGGAGCCCACCCGGTACGGCAAGGGGTCGAACCTCATGGGAGCCCTCGTCACACCCCTCGTCCCCGGCGACAAGCCGCTGCGAGCCCTGCGCTGGGTCGGAGTCCTGCTCCGGCATCTCCCGTGGCTGCGCGTCCTGGTCGACTACCGCCGCTGGTCCGAACGCGCCGTCATCGCCCTGGTGATGCAGGACCACGACAACTCCCTCGACGCGCAGCTGCGGCGCGGGCTCCTCGGGCGGAGACTGACGACGCGACGCCCGGCGGAACGGCCGAACCCGGCGTGGATACCGGAAGGACACGAGACCGCTCGCCGCATGGCGGACCGCATGGGTGGCGTTGCCGGCAGCGTCGTCACCGAACCCTTCGGCGCTCCGATGACGGCGCACATCATGGGCGGCTGCGCGATCGGCACGTCCCCCGAACGCGGCGTCGTCGATCCTTACCTACGCCTGTACGGGCACCCCGGCCTGCACGTGATGGACGGCACCACCATCACCGCCAACGTCGGGGTGAACCCCAGCCTCACGATCGCCGCACAGGCCGAGCGCGCCTGCGCGCTCTGGCCCAACAAGGGCGACGACGACGATCGCCCCGTGCTCGGTACCGCCTACCGGCGTATGGCCCCGGTGCACCCCGCCCGCCCTGCCGTCCCGGCATCTGCACCGGGCGCACTCCACCTGCCGATCATCGACATCACCTGAGTCCCGCTGTCCGACCGGCGCCCGTCGGCCACGCCGGCGTGGCCGATTCCCCACGACGAAGGCCCCGGGGCTGTCTTCCCCGGGGCCTTACGCTGAGCGGAGGGCGAGGGATTCGAACCCCCGGTGCGTTGCCGCACAACGGTTTTCAAGACCGTCACATTAGGCCGCTCTGTCAGCCCTCCTGGTGCCGCACAAGTCTAACGGCGGGCCGCCCGTCCATGGACAACCCGCCGTTCGGCGAGGCACGTCGTGCCTCGCCGGCGAACCTGTTCGGCCGCAGTCAGCCCTGCTTGCCGGCGCGCAGCTGGCGCATGGCGAGCTGCACGAGGGCGATCAGGGTCTGCTTGGTCGCCGCGCGGGAGCGGGCGTCCGTGTACAGCATCGGAACGTGCTCGGGGATCTGCAGCGCTTCGCGCACGTCCTCGAGCCGGTGCTTGGCCACGCCGTCGAAGCAGTTCACGCCGACCACGAACGGGATGTTGCGCGACTCGAAGTAGTCGATCGCCGGGAAGCACTGCTCCAGACGGTCCGTGTCCACCAGAACGACCGCGCCGATGGCCCCGCGCACCAGGTCGTCCCACATGAACAGGAAGCGGTCCTGGCCGGGCGTACCGAAGAGGTACAGCCACAGGTTTCCAGGGAGCTCCACGCGACCGAAGTCCATGGCCACCGTGGTGGTGGTCTTGCGGTCGGTCACGCCGCCGGCGTCGTCGACGCCCACCGAGTGCTCCGTCATGGCGGCCTCGGTGTTGAGCGGCTCGACGTCGGAGATCGAGCCGATGAACGTCGTCTTGCCGACGGCGAAGCCACCGGCGACGACGATCTTCACCACTGTCGGCGCGGTGCGCTCGCCGGTGGGCTGCGCGGCAGCTCCCGACTGACCGGACGGGGGCTGCTGGACCACCGGCGGGGCAGGCTGCGCGGGCTGGGGCGGGCGCGCCCCGGCGGACGGTGCCGCAGGGGCGGACCCACCCCCGCCGAGCACGCTCTGCCGGGCCGGGGCGGCCGTTGCGGAATCGGACACCGGCGCCCAGTTCGGGCCCGCGCCGGTCCCGTTGCTAGAGGGCGGAAATGCCATTCAGAACACTCTCCAAGACACTGAGCGACAGGCCCGAGTTCGAGCTTCCATGGCCTGTGTGGACGTTGACGGGGGTCGAGGTGTGCACCGTGATGTGCCCCTCCTCCTGCATGTCCGCCACGAGGATCCGGACGACACCGAGGGGCAGCCGAAGCAGAGCGGACAGCTCGGCGATCGACACGTACGTATGCGCGGCGTGCTGGAGAATCGCGCGCTTCTCCGGGGGTAGGCCCTGACCATTGACCGCCCCGGGCATCACCTCGACAAGGGCTTCGAGTGGCAGGTCGGACATCGCCGACCGCACACGGCCCCCGGTGACCGCATAGGGGCGGACCGTCGACGTCTCATGGACATCGGCGGACCCCTGGGAACCCAAAGGTGCGTACGTCATCGTCTATGCCTCATCCCAGACTGGCGGCTCGGGTCTGTCCATCGACCGGGAGGCTGCCACGCATCTCCGAGATCAGCTGCGGCGTGAGCGTGGCCTCGGTGCGGGACACCATGAGAGCCATCTCGTAGCCGATCAGACCGATGTCGCAGGTCGCCTCCGCGACGACTCCGAGGACGGAACCGTTGGACACGTTCATCAGGAAGAGGAAGCCGTTGTCCATCTCGATGATCGACTGGCGCACATTCCCGCCGTTGAGCTGGCGCGACGCGCCACGGGTCAGGCTCGACATCCCGGAGACGATGGCGGCCAGCTGGTCACCGCTGGTGCGGTCGAGCTGATCGGACATCGCCATGAGCAGACCGTCCGCAGACACCACGAGCGTGTGGCGGCTACCCGGAACGGTTCGCACGAAGTTGTCGAGCAGCCACCCGAAATTGGTTGCTTCGGTGCTGAGGGTCACTTCTGTTCCTCCTAGTCAGAATCCACAGACGCGCTTGTCACCGCGGCTGCGGCGCTGAGTCAGGGACATCATTCATCGTCGAGGGTGGCCACGTCGAGCCCCCCTCGTCGTCCTTGTTTCCGGGAGCCTGCTCTGTCCCGCTCTGGTCCACGGCCTCGTCTCGTCCGCGCACAGTAGCCGACTGGAAGGCCGACAGGCGCGACCGAAGCTGCTCGGGATCACGTTCGATGCGAGCCGAGTGCTTGTCCACGGCAAGATCCGCCCCCGTCCCGGACGCCCCGCGCGTACGGCGCGTGAGCCCGGCCGGAGCCCCCTGCAAGGGGGACGAGACCGTTTCGGGACGGTAGGAGTCCCTGCCCTCGGTCCTCACATCATCTTCCTGGTAAGCCCCTCGGTTGAGGAGGCTCGTCATTTCCTCGTACAGGGTGGCGGACGCGACCCACTCCGACCGGGCCTCCACGGAGTCCCTCACGTACTCGCGGGCCAGGGGGTCCGCGCCGTCGCTGTCGGATCCCGGCGTACGCCGCGTGAGCGAGGCCGGCTCACCGTAGGAAGACGGGTCGTACACCGCGCCGGTCGGGTACGGATCACGGAACTCGGAGCCGCTGAGCTGTTCGGCGGCCGGCCCCGGAACGGGCCGGGCCGGGGCGAGCGGTGCCGCCGGTGCCGGGGCGGGCGGTGCCGGCATCGCGGATGCGGCCGGAGGCCTCGTCGCGTCGGCCGGGGGCATGGGCACGGCCTCGGTGGCCGGACCTCCTACCCGTGCGGCCGCGTGCGCGACGCGCTGGTCGACAGGGCTTGTCGCGGGAGTCGGAGCCGGAACCGCGGAGCGCGGCACGGTCGACGTGTCCACGTCCACCACCGTGTGAGCCCGGGTCTCCTCCAGCGCGCGCTGGTAGCCCTCCTGGTAGCCGCGCTGGTAGGGCTCCTCCCGTACGGGAGCCGCCGGTGCGGGAGCCGCTGGTGCCGGTGCGGGAGCCGCTGGTGCCGGTGCCGGCGCCGCCTGTGCGTGCCGCGCGAGATCGGCACCCGCCGGCTCGGCCGTCATGGGAGACGCGGCCGGAAGGGCCTGCGGAGCCGCAGCGGGCTGCGGGACCGGCGACACAGGCGGGCGCGACGTCAGGGTCGGCTGCGATTCCGGCTGGACCTCCGGCTGGTAGGCACGCAGCTCGCCCGTGGCAGGCTGTCCGGGCCTGCGGCCGAAGAGTCCGCGTTTGCCGGCCGGCTTCGTGTCCCGCACGGTGCGGCGGCTCGGCAGGTCCTGCATGAGTTCCTCGAAGGCGGGGAGCGCCTCGTAGCGCCCGTCGTCGCCCTCGCCCTGCATCTCCGCACCGAACCCGGCCGACGACGGCACGTGGCCGGGCCGGACCTGTGGCTGCGAGGAGGTCATCGGTCGCTGCTGCGGAATCCCGCTCGTGGGCGGCCTCATGCCTCCGGAAGCCGCCGGGAAGCGCATGATGTCCGTGTCCGGGCCGCCCGGGAGGGAGGCCGGATCCTGTGTCACGGGGTCGAGCTGAAGCGACTGCGGCTCTGCCCCGTCGATGGTGTTCATCGACCGGAAGCTCGAGAAGAGCGCGCTGCGCTGGTCGACGTTCACCGGTGCCGGCGAGGTCTCCTCGAACACCGGAGGGGCCTCGGGCTCCTCCTGCTTCTTCGCCGGTGCGCGGCTCGGCAGCGAGTTCCCTCGTGCGACCTCCTGCGGAGGCGTCCAGCCGACCTCCTCGCCCGGCGCGATGTCCGGCATGGTCGGCGTCTGGATCTCCGGAAGGACGATCGAACCGGTCGGCGTGGTCTGCATCGCCGACGTGGGCGTCGACTGCCGGCGCCGGGGCATACCCAGCGCGGTCGTACCGTCGGTGAGTGCGTCGATGTCCACGGGCACGGCCGCGGGCGGCTCCGGCTGCGGCGGCAGTGCGCTCGCCGCAGGCATGACCGGCGCACCCGACGGGGCGCCCACCTGCGGCCGTCCGTTCGGAACGGGCTCGCCGGCACCGGGCACGGGGAACGACGTCGTACCAGGAGCGGCAGGAGCGACCGGCGGGGTCGGAGCCGAGGAGCCTTCCGGCAACCCGCCGACGCGTGCCGCGGCGGCCTGCGTGGATGCCTCCAGCGGGTCGGTCGGCTGCGGCAGCGGCATCGAGTTGTCCGGGAGGAAGAGCACGGCCGGGAAGCGCACCGTGACGACGGTGCCGTTGCCGTCAGCACCCGTGCCGAACTCGACGGTCGCACCGAGGCGGTCCGCCAGGCGTCCGACCACGAACAGGCCGAGGCGCTGAGCACCGACCGCGTCGGACGCGGCGTGGCTCGCGACCTTCGTGTTCGCCTCCGCGATCTCCTCCGGCGTCATGCCGAGACCGTGGTCCCGGACCGTCACCGAGACGAAATCCTCCGTGCGCTCGGTGGCGACCTCCACCGGCGTGTGCGGCTCGGAGAACATCGTCGCGTTCTCCAGCAGCTCCGCCAGCAGATGTGCCGCGTTCAGCGCGTTGTGGCCCAGCATCATCGGGTCGGTGACGAGGTTGAGACGCACGCGGTCGTACAGCTCGATCTCGGACGACGCCGTACGGATCACGTCGGACACCGGCATCGGCTGACGCACGCGGCGGCCGGAGTCGATCCCGGCGAGGACCAGCAGTGACTCCGCGTTGCGGCGCATCCGGGTCGCCAGGTGGTCGAGGCGGAAGAGGTTCGACAGCGTGGTCGGATCCTCCTCGGAACGCTCGAGGTCGTCGAGGAAGGCCAACTGTCGGTTCAGCAGCACCTGGTCTCGACGCGCCACGTTGACGAACATCTCCGCGATGGACCCGCGAAGTGCCGCCTGTTCTCGCGCGACCTCGATGGTGGTGCGGTTCACGTCGTTGAACGCCGCGGCCAGCTGGCCGATCTCGTCCGCGGACTCGACGCTGATCGGGTCGAGGTCCATCGTCGGGCCCTGGCCCGGGACGGACACCTGCTCCACCAGCGTGGGGAGACGGTCACGGACCACACCGGCTGCCTGGGTCAGACGACGCAGCGGCGAGACCAGGCGGCGGGCGATGACGAGCGCCGTGACGATGGAGAACGCCAGCGCACCGATCGCGATACCACCGGTGATCAGAGCGGTGTTGAAGGCGTCACGGGCCTGCGACTGCGCCAGGTCGAGCGCGTCCTCGCGGATCTCGTCCCGGACGACGCGAGCTTCCTCGACCCAGGTCGCGGACTCACGCTCGAAGGAGTTGGCGAGCGAGCCCTGCTCGGTCACGTCCTGCTCGTGGCCCTGGAGGATCAGGATGCGGACCGTGCCGAAGTCGCCGTCCATCGGCGGCACCCGCCGGTCGCCGGGAAGCTTCTCGAGGGCGAGGTTCGCGTCCTCCTCCTGGATGTCACCCAGGGTGATCTGCTCGATGGCGCGCCGCACGACGGTGGGGTCCACCGTCTTGTCGTTCTGCTGCGCCAGGACGGAAGACGTCAGGAGGTTGGCGATCAGCGGGCGTTCGTAGGTGTTGGTCAGCATCAGCTCGTCCATGAGCTGATGCGCCCGGATCCGCTCACCGAGGTCGCGGTTCTCCGTCGTGTCCGCGAGCTGCTTCATCACGTCGACCGAGTCATCGATGATCTCGTTGTACGGCCCTGTGACCTGCTGCTCGGCAATGACCCGATCGCGGACCTTGCGCTGGATCTCCTGGATCTCGCCGCGGTCGTAGATGGTCTGGTCGATGGCCGCCTGCACACGCGGATCCAGGAAGCTCGTGTCCAGCGCCCTGAGCTTCGCGTCACGCTCGTCCAGGGCCTGGTTCGTCTGCTCCTGAGCCGACGGGAGCACGTACTTGACCTCGCCGTCCTCCTTGACGACCTTGCCGTTCTCGTCCGTCTCCGGAAAACCCTTGAGAAGGAAGCCCTTGTACCGGTCCGCCCGACACGGATTCTCGCTGGGGAGACACGGCGCCGAGGCAAGGATGTTCAGCGCACGTTCCTGCGCGAACGCCGTACCGGCGTTGTCCTGCTGCTCGAGCGCCGCGACCAGGTCGGCGGTCTGCTGTGCGCGCAGCGCCGACTCGATGGACGTCCAGGTGATGTACGCCGCCGCGATGATCATGACGAGGGCAGGCACAACAAGGGTCGCAAGAACTTTCCCGCGAACTCCCAACCTGCGGAACATGCGTACCTCTCTCCATCACTGTCCGCGACGTGGAAGAACTCGCTTGCGCGTGCTCCGACACTCTCGCGGAGTGCGTACAAATGACCGACGCCCGGCTAGGCTCCATCGGTGTGCGAGCCGTCACGATATCCGCAACCGGGCGCTCAGGGAAACTCTCCCTTTCGACCATATCTGACCCGGTTCCCGGGATAGGCGAAGTGCTGGTCAACGTTGCTGCGGCCGGCGTAAACCATGCTGACCTGCTGCAACGAGCCGGACATTACCCACCTCCGGCCGGGGCTCCCGACTGGCCCGGCCTGGAGATCTCAGGTGAGATCACGCGTGTCGGTACCGGCGTGTCGGGCTGGCAGGAGGGAGACCGCGTGGTAGCCCTCCTCGACGGCGGCGGGTACGCGGACCAGGTCACGGTGCGTGCGACACAGGTCCTGCCGGCACCACGAAGCGTAGACCTGGTCGATGCCGCAGCGCTCCCCGAGGCCGTGTGCACGGCGTGGGACAACCTCGTCACGGTCGGCGGGCTCCGCGCCGGGGAATGGGTCCTGATTCACGGAGGATCCGGTGGCGTGGGCACCACCGCCATCCAGCTCTCGAAGGCCCTGGGCGCCCGGGTGGCGGCGACGGCCGGCGGCCGGGAACGTGCAGATCGATGCTCTGACCTGGGCGTTGACCTCCCGATCGACTACCGCGAGCAAGACTTCGTCGCCCTGGTTCGCGACGCTTCCGGAGGTTCCGGCGCCGACGTCGTCCTCGACGTCGTCGGGGCCGCCTACCTGGACGACAACGTGCGCGCCCTCGCCCGCGGCGGGCGTCTCGTCGTCATCGGGCTTCAACGGGGCCGCCGCGGAGAACTCGACCTCGGAACCCTCATGGCCAAGCGCGCCACCGTCACCGGGACCACCCTCCGCTCACGCCCCCCGGCGGAGAAGGCCGCCGTCGTCGCCGCCGTGCGCGACCACGTGTGGCCCATGGTCGACGACGGCCAGGTACGGCCCGTCGTTCACGCGCGGCTCCCCCTCGCGGAGGCCCAGCAGGCGCACGAACTGCTGGAATCCGGCGAAGTCTTCGGCAAAGTGCTTCTGGTGCCCTGACCAAGCCCGGGGGCGACGACGGAGTGAGACTCGCAATCACCTGTGGACGACCACTTGTCCACATCGTGATACGCGTTGCGCCTGCCGTGTCGTGACCGGACGCGCAACACTGGGACCATGAGCCACGCCGACGACACACCGACCGCGCCGGAGACCGGCACGACCGCCCACGACGAGCATTCCCAGATCGTCACGCCTGACGGCCGCACCATCAGCCCCCACTCGCAGGAGCGCCCCCGCGAGCAGGAGGAGGACACCGACGCCGAGGACGTGGTGAGCCAGGTCGAGGAACCGGCGAAGGTGATGCGGATCGGCGGCATGATCAAGCGGCTCCTCGACGAGGTCCGCGACGCACCGCTCGACGACGCCGCCCGCACCCGTCTCGCCGAGGTGCACGAGCGCTCCATCAAGGAGCTCGAGGACGGCCTCTCACCCGACCTCATCGACGAGCTGCACCGCATCACGCTGCCGTTCACCGAACAGGACCCGCCGTCCGACGCCGAGCTCCGCGTGGCCCACGCTCAGCTGGTGGGCTGGCTGGAGGGCTTGTTCCACGGGATCCAGACCGCGCTCGTGGCCCAGCAGATGGCAGCCCAGGCACAGCTCACGGGCATGCGCCGCGCACTCCCGCCGGGCGCGCACGTGAGCCCCTTCCCTCCCGGGGACGAGGAGCAGGCGGACGGGCGCCACCACGAACGCGGCCCCGGACAGTACCTCTGACCGGTCCGCCGCGATCCGGCGGTACGCCGGACAGTCCCGCGTCAGTCCGCCCGGGGAGGCGCCAACGCGATCGCCGCCGACACGCACAGCAGCCCGATCACCTGCGTCGTCCCGGGCAACTGCTGCAACATCACCGCGCCGACCACCGCCGCCGTCGCGGGCAGCAGCGCGAGCAGGACCGCGAACGTCGCCGGGGGCACACGCCGCAGCACCACCTGCTCCAGGCCGTACGGCACCACCGAGGAACACACGGCGACGACCACGAGGAGCAGCACGAGGCCGCCGTCCGACAGCACGTCCGGGACGCTGCTCAGGAAGAACGGCGCGAAGCAGAGCGAACCCACCGACATCCCGATGGCAAGTCCGTCCACACCCGCGCCGACCCTCGCGACCCGCCGTCCCAGCAGGATGTAGAACCCCCAGCAGGTCGCCGCACCCGCGATGGCCAGCAGCCCGGCGACGGCGTCCGCGCGGGACAGCCCGGAGTCGAGCGCGACGCCCGCGAGCAGCACCACTCCGGCGGCCGCCCCGGCGATCGCCGCCCGCGAGCGCCAGCCACGCCCGGTCAGGGCGGCGACCGCGACGGGGCCGCAGAACTCGATCGCGACGGCGGTCCCGAGGGGCAGGTAGGCGATGGCGATGTAGAAGGCGAGGTTCATGGCGGCGAGGACTGCTCCGAATGCCGCCGACCAGCCCAGGTCCTGTCGTGTCCAGGCGCGTCGCCACGGCCGCCGCCAGAGGACCAGCACGACCGCCGCGAAGGCGATGCGCCACCATCCGACCTCGGGAGCGCCGAGCCGGGCGAAGAGCCCGACCGCCACGGCCGCGCCGGCGTACTGCGTCAGGCCCGAGACGACGAAGACCGCGGGGGCGGGAACGCGTTCGAGCGGGTTGGCGTGCACTGGCGGAGCGTAACCTCCGCGCCTCGAGGCCGCCGGAGCCGACCACCGGGCCCGGCGGGACGGTGCTACAGGTCCGCGGGGTCGAGGAGGAACTCGTCCTCGTCGGCGATCTCGCCGCCGACGGCGTCCTGGAGCCGGCCGGCGATGCGTGCCACGAGCTCGGCCGCGCGTCTGCGTGCGACGCGATGCTCCATGCCCGGCTGTTCGCGGTTGGCTTCGACCTGGTCCGGCGGTTCCCAGTGCACGCGGTAGCGCACGGCTCCGTCGGCGGTCCACGGGAGTCCGCGCAGCACGGGCGGGAGGTGTTCTTCGCCGGCCACCTCCACGGCGACGATGCCGTCCACGCCGAGGTCGGTCAGCAACCCGTATCCGTGCAGGAGCTGCGGCCCTTGAAGTGCGGCGATGTCGTACCGCTCGGCGGCGGCGTGAAGTTCCTTGCGCCGCTGCGGGTCCATTTCCTCGCCGGGGTAGAGGGGCCGGTCGGCGATCCCCTCGGGCGGGCCTCCCCATTCCGTGCCCTCGGTGGCGAGCCGGGTGCGCGGGTGCAGGGGCCGCACGGTCGCGAAGGCGGCCTCCGGCTCGAGCCACACGCTTGAGTAGACGGACATGTCGACGGCGACGTCTCCGTCCGGTGTGAGCACGACGCCGGTTCCCGGACGGGGTCCGGGTCCGCCCTGCGCCGGTCCGGACGCCCACAGGCCACCGACGTCGACCCTGATCGAACCGCCGAGCCGCCGGGCGACGGCGACGAGCCAGGTGAGCAGTCTCCCTTCCTCCCGGGTCGGGAGGCCCTCGGCGAAGGCGCGTCCGATTCCGTCCCGGTCGCCGATGCTGAACGGTGGTTCGCCGCGCTCGCGATGGCAGACGACGTCGAACACCATGGCGGTGCCGGGCGGGAGGCCGAGGTCGAACCCGTCGCCCTGCGGTGCGTACGGTCCGGTGAGCGTGGCATGCCGGGAGACCCGCAGGATGCCGGGGGCGTGGCCCTTGGCACGGGGGCCCTGCGGCGCGCCGGTGACGTTGCCGGGCAGGATCCCGGCGGGCGTCAGTTCCCATCGTGTGCCGGTGAACCGGGAGGTGGCGAGCACCTCGATCTCGTCCACGGTGACGTCGCCGGGGACGGCGAGCAGGTGTCGCGCCTGGTGGGCCTGGGCCACGCTGCGCGGTAGGGGCGAGTACGTCATGAAGCGTGAGCGTAGCCCGGTCGCCTGACGGGCACGCTCGGGTGGTTCAGACGTCGGTGCGGTGGAAGGCCCTGGCGGAGCGGGACGCCGTCGGGCCGCGTTGTCCCTGGTAGCGGGATCCGTACACGTCCGAACCGTACGGGTGTTCCGCGGGTGAGGAGAGGCGGAAGAAGCACAGCTGGCCGATCTTCATCCCGGGCCAGAGCGTGATGGGCAGGGTGGCGACGTTGCTGAGTTCCAGGGTCACGTGGCCGCTGAACCCTGGGTCGATGAAGCCCGCGGTGCTGTGGGTCAGCAGACCCAGCCGTCCCAGGGAGGACTTTCCCTCCAGGCGTGCGGCGACGTCGTCGGGGAGGGTGACGGCCTCGAAGGTGGAGCCGAGGACGAACTCCCCCGGGTGGAGGACGAGCGGCTCGTCGGGCTTCACATCGACCAGCCGGGTGAGCTCGGGCTGATCCTGGCTCGGGTCGATGAACGGGTACTTGTGGTTGTCGAAGAGCCGGAAGTACTTGTCGAGGCGTACGTCGATGCTCGACGGCTGGATCATCTCCGCGTCGTACGGATCCAGGGAGACGCGCCCGGCGTCGAGTTCGGCGCGGATGTCACGGTCGGAGAGCAGCACGCGGAAACGGTACTCGGTCGGCGGCTCCCCGGCAGCTCTGGTCCGGCTTCCGTCGCGTCAGGGGTGGACGGTCAGGAGCGGACGGTCGGGAGTGCGGATCCTCGCGAACCAGCTCGCGCTTGAGCTGCCGGGACGGCGTCCGGGCAGCTCGCGCGGCCGGTCCGCGAGGATCGCGGGCCTCTTCTCAGTCGCGCAGCGGGCGCTGCTTGGCGTCGACCGCCCAGTAGCCCTTGCGCAGGGCCAGGTAGAGGATCCCTTCGACCACACCCCAGATGGCCGAGATGAAGCCGAAGTTGGCGATCGCGCCGATCACGGTGATGGCGAGCATGACGAAGCCCAGGGCCCGGTACCCCAGGTAGAAACGGTGTGCGCCCAGGGCGCCGAGGAAGATCCCGAGCAAGCCGGCGACGACGCGCGACTTGCCCCTGGTCGCGGAGGTGGGGTGCTGCGGAGGTGGTGGGGTGCTGCCGGGGAAGTGCAGCGGGCGGGTGTAGCCGGACTCGACGCGCTCCCCGCCGGGCAGCGGGATGGTCTCGTCGAGGGGTCGGCCACCCGGGACCTGCACGGTCTTCTCGTAGTCGATGGCCTCTGTCGGCTCGTCGTTCGGATGGTGCCTGTTCACGGCGTCTCCAGTCGCGGGCGGTGTCGTCGGGTTCGGCTTTCCGGCGACGTCGGTTATGATCGGTGCGCGCACCAGTTCAGTGGTTCGGTGTGGGGATCGCGTGGATCCTCACGAAGGACCATCGTAGGATGGTTAAACCCGGCTGAACCGGGACGATGCGGGTGTAGTTCAATGGTAGAACTTCAGCTTCCCAAGCTGACAGCGCGGGTTCGATTCCCGTCACCCGCTCTCTGAGGCTCCGCCCCAGGTCAGGACACATGTCCCGGCCTGGGGCGGAGCTGTTTCCGGACGACGACGGAAGACGCCGCCCCAGATCGGCCCCGGCCGAGGCCGAGCGTCGCGATTCCCGGACGTTGCCGCCGCACCCAGGGCGGCACCCCCGGAACTTGATGCCGCACCTCGCCGTACTCTCGGTGCATGAGCAACCTGGAGACCCGGCCGGCTGAGCAGGTGTGTTCGTCGGGGACGGCCGACGACGGAGTGCAGATTCTCGGGGCACGCGAGGTCCCGCTCGGCGGGCCTCGTGCGATGACGGTCCGGCGCACCATTCCCCAGCGCGCCCGATCTCTCGTCGGCGCCTGGTGCTTCAGCGACCACTACGGGCCCGACGACGTGTCCGGCACCGCCGGGATGCAGGTCCCGCCGCATCCGCACACCGGGCTGCAGACCGTGTCCTGGTTGTTCGCAGGGGAGATCCTGCACCGCGACTCGGTGGGATCGCTTCAGATGGTCCGCCCCGGCGAGCTCAACCTCATGACGGCCGGCACCGGCATCTCCCACTCCGAGGAGTCACCCTCCGGCGCACGCCCGCCGTCGCTGCACGGGATCCAGCTGTGGACCGCCCTGCCGGGCACCGCGCTCGACGTCGCGCCGCACTTCGAGCACCACGGCGACCTCCCGGTCTCGGACGCCGACGGCGCCCGGGTGCAGGTGTTCCTGGGGGGCCTGCGCAGGGCCGGGCAGGATCTCGTCTCGCCCGCGACGACGTACTCACCGCTCGTCGGCGCGCAGCTCGACCTGGAACCAGGCGCCGAACTGCACCTCGAGATCGATCCGGGGTTCGAGCACGGCCTCATCGTGGACAGCGGGGACGTCCGGCTGGAGGGCACGCCGGTGCGGCCGTCAGCACTCGGATACCTGGGTCCGGGACGACGCCGGCTCGTGGTGGCCGCGGGCGCGGGCCGCCCCGCACGGGCCGTACTGATCGGCGGCACACCGTTCACCGAGGACGTGGTCATGTGGTGGAACTTCGTCGGACGGACGCACGACGACGTGGCCCGTGCCCGCGCCGACTGGATGGCACAGATCGCCGACCGGCCCGACGGCTCGACCACCTACGGTGACGGCGCCCGTGAGCGCCGGTTCGGCCAGGTGGACGGCTACGCGTCCGGGCCGCTGCGCGCGCCGGTGCTGCCCGATGTCCGCCTCAGGCCTCGAACCCGGCCGGCCTGACCGCTTCCGCCGCGACGAGCGGCCGGGGTGTCGAGCGGCCGGGCTGCCGGGCAGTGACGGTCGGGCGTCACGCGTCGAAGTCGTAGCGGAGCATGAACTCGCCGCCGTCGAGGACGATGCGGCTGTACTCGACCGGCGCGCCGCCAGCGTCCAGCGCGGTGCGCATCACCTGCAGCACGGCGGTGCCGGGCTCGATGCGGAGCGCCTCGATCTCCTCGATGGTGGGCATCCGTGCGACGACGTCCTCGTGGAACCTGACGGGTTCGTGCCCGAGTTCCTTCAGGCGGGCGTACGTGCCACCGGGCCCGATCTCGTCCTCGGCGATGGCTGTGCCGGCCGCGATGGACGCGGGAACGTAGGAGACCCCGTGCAGCATCGGCTTGCGCCCCTTGACGTGGAGCCGCTCCCGGGTGGTCACCTGGACGCCCGGATCGAGACCGAGTGCTCTGCGGGCCTCCTCCGTCGGGTCCTCCTCGGGAGTCACCGCGAGCGTCCGGACGGTCAGCCCCGCATCGGTCTCGTCCATCACCGGGGTGATCGTGGCCTCACCGGACGCCGACCCCGTGCTGTCGAAGACGATCGGATCGAAGGAGCGCACGAAGACGCCCGATCCGTGGCGGGTGACCGTCAGGCCCTCGTCCTTGAGCATCGACAGGCCGTGGCGTGCCGTCATGCGGGCGACCCCGTAGGTCGCCATCAGCGCCGCCTCGCTGGGAAGCCGGTCGCCGGGCTTGTACGTACCCGCGCGGATCTCGGCGCGCAGGTCCTTGGCAATGCTGGAAGCTGTCACTCGGCCCTCTCTAGACACGGGATCCACCTAACTATCTGCCGTTGCGGATGCGCAACTTTTCAGCCTTCGAGTTGCGGGCTCTAGTCATCGTACCCATCGTGGACTACGCACCTAGAGCTACTCACATGAGGTACCGAAAGGACTGGAATGGGCACTTCGACGAATTCTGCCTGGGTCTCGGGCAGCCGCTTCCGTCGCGCCGAGGATCACTGCGCGCACAAGCAGTCCATCCGGAGGTGGGCGCGGTGAGCCGGCCCGCTCCGGCCAGGTCCGGCCCGGCCGAGCTCGTCGCCGTCACTGCCCTGATCGCCCATGTCACCGACACGCACGCGCTCGAGGTGCGGGCCGGCGTCGACCATCTCGACCTCGGGGAGGAACTTCTCGGCACCATCTCCGTCGACGTCCTCGTCGCCCAGGCCTCGGCGGCGCAGCGGCTGGCGGGCCGGCTTCAGCTCATGGAGCGCTCCGGCCATCACCCGGCGCGGGACTGCGGCGTCGCGCGGCGTTGCTGGAGCGGCTGGCTGGCCGGGGCGAAGTGGAGCCTTCCCGTGTCGTTGCACCTGACGACGCTCGATCGCTGAGGAGGCTCACGGGCGGGCGCTGCCACCGGCGGGGCAGTTGCGGGGCCGCCGTCGATCGTGGGAGGCGCCAGGGCTCCCGGGGCAGGCCGGGAGCCCTGGCGCACCGCGTACCTCTGGCCGACTTACCCGGGGACCAGAGGCGCCGCGTCGACGTCACGGCTCCGGTCCACGCCCCTCCGGCCCGGATCGCCGGGCCGTAACTGGTGCAGAGCGTGTCGGACGCGGGTGGTCTTCCGGGTCCGTTCAGGCGCCTGTGTCGTCACCCACAGCCCGTACCGCGGTACGGGGCGGCCTGTCGTTCTCCGGTCGACCGGCGTCCGGCGGCCCGGCCCTGCGGTGCTGCTGCAGCGCACCGACCAGGCCGTCACTCACCGAACCGATAGCCACGTTTCTAGTTGCCGTTCGGCGCCGCGGCAACCGGTCGAGCGCCTTTCTCGACGCACACTTTTTCCGACACGTCAGTCCACAACACTGTCCACAAGCCTTCCTGCGACTTCGCCGGATATACACACCCCTGTGGAAAAGATCTGTGGATAATGCATATGCATACACCTCGCCGGCCACCGCTCCCCGGGTTCGCCGGGACGGTCCACGCCCGGCGATCGAGCCGTCGCGGCCGTCAGACCCAGGCGCGTCCGCCGCTGCCCGTGCCGGCCTGCGGATCGTTGCGTGTCTCGAGCTCGCCCGCGCCTGCCACGAACCCGCCGTCGTCCACCACGATGCCCGCGATCCGGCTCTGCAGCGTGACCGCCAGGCGCGCCATCGACGACCTCATCCGGGCGCGCGCGATGACATGGAGGCCCGACGGCTGCTCCAGGTCCAGCTCGTACGGATTTGCGGGGACCCAGCTCATCCGGTAGGCGAAGGGCCCGTAGGACCTCCAGTCGAGCTCGGCGAGCGCACGAGGCACCCGGTCCACGCGCTCGACGTCGATCACGATCGATCCGTCGTAGGCGGTGGGACCCACGAGCCGGTAGTGCGGCGAACCGTCCGCCGTCGGCTGGTCCGCGCCGACCTCCGCCGTGGCGATGAACGCCCGGAGCAAGGGCAGGATGTCGCCGGACGCGAGCGGGTGGGCGCTGTAGAGAGTGAGGTTCACGGAACCGGTCGGGTCCGGGGCCATGAGGCGATGCCCGTCGGCGAGCAGCACCCCACCCGTCTTGCGCGCGGCGGCGACCGCCCACTGGATCACCCGCAGTTCCCCGCCCTGCGGCAGCGCCTGGGGGAACGACCGCGCGATACCGTCCCTGTCGTCGTACGACGTCGGCGCCGGAGCGCGCACGTCACGCAACCCGTCGCTGCGCGCCAGAACGTACGCCTCGGCCTTCGGCGCCTTCAGGGAGACCTCGGCGAGCCGCTCCCCCTCCACCGCGAACGGGCCCGTGGCGATGTGTTCCTCACCAAGACGCATGACCCCGGGCGTGACCGACTCGGCCTGCTGGATCCCGCGGAACCGGGCTCCTGTCATCTTGCGTGCCCCGGAGGCGCGCGACGGCTCGCGCAACCAGGTGACGTCGGAGAACCAGGCCGACGCCATCGGACTGACCGCGACCGGACCGTCCGGACACGGCAGGACGAGCGTGTGCCCCGCGGCATGTTCTGCGGGGATGATCCCTGCAAGAAGCGTCATGCGGGAACAGTACTGCCGCTGTCGAGAGGCCCGGCCTCGACGAGGTTACGGCCGCGAAACACGCCTGTGACGAAGACCTCGATGTGTTTCACGCCGATGAGCCCGATGTTTCCGGCGTGAAACACGGCGGCGGGAAAAGTGGGGCCGGCCTGCGGATCACAGCCACGGATGCGGCTCCCGCCCTCGTGAGGAAGGGCAACGACACCGACCTCTAACTGACAGGCTGGTCCTATGATGTCATCATGCCCAAGATCATCGGCAAGAGCCTGCACGAACACCGCCAGATGACGAGGCAGAAGCTGTTCGCCGCGCTCTCGACCCTGATGGCGGAGCGTGGCTTCGACACGATCACCCTCGCCGACATCGCCGGAGCGGCCGACGTCGGACGCACGGCGGTCTACAACCACTTCCACGACAAGGAAGCGCTGCTGCTCGGGTTCATCACCCACGAGACCGAGCAGTACGCACACACCCTGGAACGTGCGCTCGACGGCGTCGACCACCCGGTGGAACAGCTCCGCACCTACATCCGCCAGCAGGCTCAGCTCACCCGCGTCTTCCATCTCGCCCCCGGGCCGGACCTTCGCACCGTCCTCTCCCGCGCCACGCAGGCCCGCCTGCGTGAGCACGCGGAGATCGTGGAGTCGATCCTGCGCCGCATCATCACCCAGGGGATCGAGACCGGGGTCTTCCCGCCGCAGGACGTCGAACCCACCGTGCACCTCGTCAACGCCTGCCTGTCGGGCCGGCTGATCCCGGACGAGCCCGTGGCCCGCGAACGCACCATCCGCGCCACGGAGACCTTCGTCCTGCGGGCGGTGGGGGCGCGTGCCCTCGAACGTGTCCCGGTCTGAGGCCGACGACGAGACCCGGCGCGGCGCCCTGGGCACAGCGCTCGTCCGCCGCCGGCCAGGTCAGGGAATCCGCCGCCGGCCAGGTCAGGGAATCCTGAGGAGCGCCGTTCCGGGCGAGTCACCGCCGGCCGCTGTCACCCGTGTCCCCGGGGCGGTCAGGATCTCGAGCTCGTCCGGCGTCACCTCCAGGGCGAGGACCGGCACCAGCGGTGAGCGGCCGCCGGCGGCGACCTCGGCGGGTGACCAGGTGATCAAGGGCTCGCCGGCCCGGACGGCGTCTCCCTGGGCGACGTGCACGGTGAATCCGTCGCCCCGGAGCTGGACGGTGTCGATGCCAAGATGCACCAGCACGCCTCGTCGGCCGTCGGAGACGACGAACGCATGAGGGTGCAACGAGACGACCGTCCCGGCGATCGGCGCCACGGCCGTCGACGTGTCGCCGATCCCCACAGGATCGACGGCAATTCCCGGACCGACCATCCCCTCGGCGAAGACAGGATCGGGGACGTCCGACATCGCGACGACGGTACCGGTGACCGGGGACAGCACGACGAGGGCCATACCGTCATCCTGGCAGAGGCGGCCTCCGGGTCGCAGGAGGCCGGCCCGCGCCGAGCGGGCACCTCGGCAGCCAGGGGCTCGAGCGGGTAACGTGCCTCGCGCACTCGAGGTAGTCATCTCACGCAGAGACGGGAGCGGTATGCCCGGCGAGAAGCGAACCGGCGTCCCCGCGAGTCCTGGCCGAGCGGCTGGTCCGGTGGTTCACATGCCCCCGCGTGTGCTGGAGCCGGCGACCAACCGGATCCAGCCGGGGGCGGTGGACAGGGCGGTCGAGGCCGTGCGGGAGGCCGCGGTCCGGGTCGAGCGTGACCTCGCCGAACGCGCGGGGCGCGCTTCGAGGACCGCCGCGGACATCCTGGCCGTCACCGCCGCGATGGCTGCCGACCCGACGCTGGCCGCCGATGCGGCGCACCGGGTTCGCGCCGACCATCTGACCCCGGAGCGGGCGGTCTGGGACGCGGCAGGCACGGTGGCGACTCAGCTCGAGTCCCTCGGCAGCCCGATGGCGGAGCGGGCTCGCGACGTGCGGGACGTCCGCGACCGCATCGTGGCAGCGCTCACCGGTGCCGCGCCCCCGGGTGTCCCTGATCCGGGCCACCCGTTCGTCCTGGTCGCCGCCGACCTCGCACCCGCCGACACCGCGACGCTCGATCCGGCGACCGTCCTGGCGGTGGTCACCACCCGCGGGGGCCCCACCTCGCACACGGCGATCATCGCTCGGTCGCTCGGGATTCCGGCCGTCGTCGCGCTCGGGGAGGCCGCTGACCTGCGCGCGGGCGAGACCGTACTGGTGGACGGCACCGACGGCGAGATCGTGGTGGCCCCCGGGGACGACGACCTGTCCGCGGCGGGCCTCGGCGAGGAGACGAGTGCCGCGGGGACGGGGACAACGGCCGGTCCGGGCCTCGTGATCCGTCGCGGCGCCTCGATCCGCGGGACGTTCGACGGCACCGCGGCGACACGCGACGGGCACGACATCGACCTCGTGGCCAACGTCGCCGACCCTGCGGAGGCCGTCGCCGCGGCGGAGGCGGGGGCACGCGGCGTGGGCCTGTTCCGCACGGAGTTCTGTTTCCTCGGCCGGGGCGAGGAGCCCACCGTGGCGGAACAGGTGGAGGCCTACCGTGCGGTGCTCGCGCGGTTCGGCGGGCGTCGCGTCGTCGTCCGCACGCTCGATGCCGGTGCCGACAAGCCGCTGCGCTTCCTCACTCCGGATCACGAGGCGAACCCCGCGCTCGGGGTCCGGGGAATCCGGACCGCCGTCGACCACCCGGATGTGCTGGACCGTCAGCTGGAGGCGATTGCGCTGGCGGCGCGTGCCGAGAGCGCGGAGGTCTGGGTCATGGCGCCGATGGTGTCCACCGCCGACGAGACGAGTGAGTTCGTCGCGGCCTGCGCCGCCCACGACCTCACGACGGCGGGCGTCATGATCGAGACGCCTGCCGCGGCCATCCAGGCTCGCTGGCTGCTCGCCGATGCCGCGTTCGCCAGCCTCGGCACGAACGATCTCACGCAGTACACCATGGCCGCCGACCGTGACCTGGCCGGGGTGGCGGCGCTGTCCACACCGTGGCAGCCGGCAGTGCTGGACCTCGTCCGGGTGGCGTGCGAGGGCGGGACGGTGCATGGTCGTCCGGTCGGTGTGTGCGGAGAAGCCGCCGCGGACCCGCTGCTGGCACCGGTGCTGGTCGGTCTCGGCGTCACCTCGCTGTCGATGACGCCACGCGCACTCGCCGGGGTGGCCGACGCCCTGTCCCAGGTCACGCTGGAGCAGTGTCGCGCGCTGGCCGCGAGCGCACTCGACAAGCCGACGGCTCGCGCCGCGCGAGCCGCGGTACGGGATTCCAGGAGGGGCTTTCGTGATGTCTCCGCACGTCGCCATGCCCTGTGAACCCTGGGGTCACGTTTTCGTTACGAACCCCTCGTAAGGTGGAAGACATGCAGGAACCGATCGGATCCGACGGGACCGCGCCCGGTGTCGCGCCCGGTGTCCAGGTGACGCTGTCCACGGCGTCCGTGTTCCCCCGCCGGGTGCCCTACGCCTTCGAGGCTGCCGCCGAGGCGGGGTATGACGGCATCGAGGTGATGATCTGGTCGGAGGAAGCGACCCGGAACCCGCTCACGCTCGCACGCCACGCCGCCGAGACGGGGATGCCGGTGCGCTCGCTGCACGCCCCGACGCTGCTGGTCAGCCAGCGCGTGTGGGGCCGCGCGCCAGGTCCCAAGCTGGACCGGACCGTCGAGATGGCGCAGGAGCTCGGTGCCGGCACGGTGGTGGTGCACCCTCCGTTCCGCTGGCAGTTCAAGTACGCGCGGCAGTTCGAGGAGCAGGTCGCGGCGCTCTCGGAGTCGACAGGAGTCACGATCGCCGTCGAGAACATGTACCCGTGGCGTGGCGGCGGCCGGGAGATGCAGGCGTATCTTCCCGGGTGGGATCCTGCCGATCACGGATATGACTCCGTCACGCTCGACCTCTCGCACGCGAGCGTCGCGCAGCAGGACGGTCTCGAACTGCTCGAGACGTTCGGCGACCGGCTTCACCACCTGCACCTCGCCGACGGCACCAGCAGCGCGCGGGACGAGCACCTCGTCCCGGGGCGCGGGACGATGCGCTGCGACAAGGTGCTCGCGGAACTGAGCCGGCGAGGCTGGCAGGGTGATGTCTGCCTGGAGATCTCGACGCGGGGACGGAGCGCCGTGGAACGCACGGCCGACCTCGCCGAGGCCCTGGCCTACGCCCGCGACCACCTGGGCGCCGGCGCAGGTGTCACCGTTCCGGATGTCACGAGCCGTACCTGATCGGCGACGAGAGGCACCTGAACGGTGCGGGCCGGCACCCGTATCCGAGAAGGAGAGCGGAGCCCCGACGTCGCCGCGAGCGGTCCGTCCGGCGCCTCAGATCCAGCGCTTGCCCCGGAACACCCCGAAGAGCCCCGTGCTGACCGCGGCCATGGCGACCAGTGCGCTCGGGTAGCCCCAGGCCCAGTCGAGTTCCGGCATGCCCTCGAAGTTCATGCCGTAGACGGTCCCGACCAGGGTGGGCGCGAAGAGGATCGCGGCCCAGCCGGAGATCTTCTTGACCTCCTCGCCCTGCCTCAGGCTGACCTCCGAGAGGTGCTTCATCTCCTCGTTCTGCCGCTGCGCGACGAGCGTGGAGTTCACGGTGAGGATGTCGCGGAGCGCCGCCCGGTAGGAGTCGACGCGATCGGCGGCCTCGGTGAGGTGGTCCGCGACGTCGCGCAGGTAGGCCTGCAGCTCCAGGTGGACGTCGTACTTCTCGGCGCCCTTGGCCAGCGACGCGCAGATCTTCTGCGCGGGGCGGACGGCCCGCTGGAAGTCCACGACCTCGCGGGACAGCTCGTACGTGCGCCGCGAGACCTCGGGGTCGCCGCCGAACACGTCGGACTCGATCTCGTCGATGTCGTTCTCCAGCCCTGAGACGACCGGCGCGTAGCCGTCCACGACGTCGTCGAGGATGGCGTAGAGCACGGCCTCCGGGCCGCGCGCGAGCATGTTCCGGTCCCTCTCGAGCCGCGTGCGGACGGCGCCGAGGTCCGGGGAGGCCCCGTGCCGGACCGTCACCACGAAGTCAGGTCCGACGAAGACGTGCAGTTCGCCGAACTCCACCCGTTCGGCGGCGTCGTCGTAGCGGGCCGCGTGGAGCACCACGAAGAGGGTGTCGCCGTAGCGCTCGATCTTGGGACGCTGGTGTGCCTGGATCGCGTCCTCGACCGCGAGCGGGTGCAGGTCGAACTCCTCGGCGAGCGAGTTGAGCTCGATCGCGTCGGGCCGCTCGAGACCGATCCAGGCCATGCCGCCCGGGCGGCTGCGCAGCGCGCGGAAGGTGTCGGAGAGCTTCGAGAAGGACGCGGTGCGCTCTCCGTCGTCGTAGATCGCGGCCGCGACGACGGGCGACCGGCGCGGCGTGGAGGGCATCAGCGTGCCCGGGTCCGGCGTGCTGAACGGAACGTCCGGACGACGGCGTGGGCGTGGGCGCAGTGCGTCCAGGAGAGGGCGTGAGCGGACGGGGCGTGCGGGCAGGAAGGTGGCCATGGGGTACTCCGAGGTCGTTGCGGCTTCGCCGGCGCGCCGTTCAGCGGCATGGGCGGTGCAGCACAAGAGGACAGGGGCACGGAGTTGCCGCGGCTCAACGGCTCGGGGAGGACGGCACGACACACCGATGCGGCGGACGCATCGGCGCGTTCTCGTGCGTGGGTGACCTGTGGGCCGAACCGTCAGCCGCGGCTCTGACTACTGGGGGGCTCGCTGCGGGTCATGAGCGCCACCCCCTCCAGGTCCGGGCGGCTCGTGGGCCGCCGATGAATGCGCGGGCCGCGAACTGCGAGACCGTCACGCCGGTGATTCCTGCGGGGCCAGTCTAGCCAGGGGCCATTCGGGTTCGAAACCTTTCGAGACCGCCATCACAAGGTCTTCACCCGTGCCCGGCCCCGCCCGCCTCATCCCCGCAGCGGAAGCGTGAGCGCGCCCTGCCCGCCGTCAGCGGCCGGAACCACCCGCACCGGGACACCCCAGTCCTGGCTCGCGAGATGGCAGGCCGGGAACACCTCCGGGTCCGGCTCGCCGTCCGGCCCCACCGGCACGACGTCGCAGGAGGCGGCCTTGGCGGTCACGTGCAGCACGCCCTCGGGCACGTCCGGATCGATCTCGAGGTCCCGGAACAGGTCGGTGCCGCTGCCGGCCCCGGCGCGCAACAGCTCGGGAGGGGTGGCGCTGACCCGCAGCTCGGTGGACGGCCCCCAGCGGTCGTCGAGCTTCTGGCCGGGCGCCGGCTCGAAGGGCACCTCCAGCCGCAGCCTCCCGGCGGTGACGTCGGTGGCGGGCCGCCGGGTGTGCCGTGCCCCGGAGTCCAGCACCTCGCCGACGAGATCGGCCGGGACGGGGATCCTCGTGAGGCGGTGTGCGGCGGACTCCACGACGGTCACGTGCAGTTCGTCGCCCGAGACCTGCACGAGCACGCCGGACGGCTCGGCCAGGCCGGTCGCGAGCGTGGTCACCTCACCCGGGATCCGGAATCCGCCGTACATCCCGCCCAGGCTCTCGCGATCGGCCCTCTCGGCCCCCTCGACGTCAGGGACGAAGCGGCGCAGGGCACCGTTGTAGGTGTCGGCGACGACGACGGAACCGTCCGGCAGCGCCGCCACGTCCAACGGGTGCTGGAGCCGCGCCGCGTCCGAGAACCCGTCCCGGTGACCGAAGTCGAAGAGGCCGCTCCCGACCGCGGTGACGACGGCAACCCCGGGCAGGTGGTCCGGCGTGACCTCACCGACATAGGACAGGGCTTCCGGCGAGTTCCGGAGATCGACCGGGGTGACCCGGCGCAGGGCCGAGGTCTCGGAGTCGGCGAGCCAGAGCATGCCGTCCGGCTGCCCGTCGGGGCCGATCGACTCGGCCAGGCCCGAGGGCTGCGCGAGCCACGCGGACGTGCCCGGGCCGTCCTCGAGCCCTTCGTTCATCGTCCCGGCCAGGAGCCGCGCCCGCAGACGCACCTGGCCCTCCCGTCCTTCCGTCCCGCCGAGGGAACCGACCGCCCAGAGCGTGTGGTTCCCCGCCATCGCGACGACCAGCGCGCCCAGCGCGGCCGACCACGTCACGTCCCACGGGGAGGACAGGCGGATCGAGCGGGCGTCGTAGGACGCGTCCGGATCGAACTCGCCGGTACGCTCCTCGTGGTTCTCCAGGCCACCCACCATGAACTGGCGCCCCGTCCCGGCCAGGGTGGTCACGACCCCGTCGGCCAGCCGCACGCCCCGCAGCGCGTGGTTCACCGTGTCGGCGACGACGACGTCGCAGCCGAACGCGTCGCGCGCCTCCTGCGGAAGCAGGCAGATCCCGTTGGGCTCGCTGAACCGCGCCTCACCGGGACCGCCGTCGGCCAGGCCGCGCTCGCCCGAGCCGATGCGCCGGACCAGCGTCTCGCCGTCGCCCGCGAGCTCCGCGAGGGAGTGGTGGCCCGCGTCGGCGACCAGGAGGTTGCCCGACGGCAGCGCGATCGCCTTCGCCGGGAACCGCAGCGTGCCCGACGCCGGCACCGGCGGCACGTACGGGCCGTCACCCCGGTGGAGGGTGCCCTTGGCGTCGTGCTCCTCGATCAGTTCGGCGACCAGCGCGGTGAGGGCGGACGCGTGCCCCTCCCCCGCCATCTGGGCGACGATGTACCCCTCGGGGTCGATGACGACGAGGGTCGGCCAGGCCCGCGCGGTGTACGCACCCCACGTGACGAGCTCGGGATCGTCGAGCACGGGGTGGTGCACCTCGTAGCGCTCGACGGCGGCGGCGAGCGCCTCGGGATCGGCCTCGTGCTCGAACTTGGGTGAGTGCACGCCGACGATCACCAGCTCGTCGCGGTGTGCGGCCTCCAGCTCACGCAGCTCGTCCAGGACGTGCAGGCAGTTGACGCAGCAGAACGTCCAGAAGTCGAGCACGACGATCTTGCCCCGCAGATCGGCGAGGGTGAGTTCCCGGCCTCCGGTGTTGAGCCAGCCGCGGCCGGCGAGCTCGGAGGCACGGACACGGGGCAGGCGGGTGGTCGGCGCGGTGCTCACCGAGCCATTGTCACCCGGCGCGAACGGCCCCTACGACGCGAACGCGCACGGAGACGTCCGCGATCTCCTCGGGGATCTTGTCCACCACGGCAGGGTCGACCACGTTCACCTGGAGCACCCAGCCACCGTCCGCGCCGGGGAGGTCGTCGACGGCCACCTGCTGCGCGAGGACGTTCACGCGCGCGGCTCCTGGGGCGGACACCCGTTGCAGCGCGGTCCCTCGCGGGGTGGGCCGCTCCGGGTCGACCGGACTGGTGAACTCGGGAGCAACGCCGATGCCGACCACGCCGCTGATACTCGAGACCGCTGCTCGCAGCCCCTGCTTCGCCGCGCGCGCCTCGTCGAGTGTTGCCATCGGCGCCCACCTCCAGCCCTTCGTCCTGACCCACCATTGTGCGCCTGTTGCCCGGGCATGGCCAGGGCACATCGACGGTCGATCAGAGTGGCGAAGGTCACATTTCGGACGCCACCCGGCGTCGGGACTACCGCTCGGCCGCCGCGAGCTCGACCTCCATCGTCTCGAGCACGACGTCGATCGGGTTCGCGTACGTCAGCCCCCTGCCGCCCTGGCCGCCGCTCTCAGAGCCCGCGAAGAGCAGTCCGATGGCCGCGCCGTCCTCGCGGTAGACCAGCGCCCCGGAGTCCCCTCCCCGGGAGAAGGGTCCCTCGTTCCCCTCGATCTCCACCTGGTCGTCGAAGCTCAGGGCTCCGAGGTCCTCGTAGCCGACGACGACGTCGTCCAGCTCGATCGCCGTGACCCGGCCACGGGTGACCGCCGTCGTCCGCCCGACCTTCTCCACCGTCTCGCCGCCGAGCGGACGCGCGGTGCGAGCCACCCGGCCCACCGGGTACGTGTGATCCACCTGGGAGCTGTCCAGCAGCGCGATCGCCGCGTCCGTGGCACATACCTCGCCCGCCACGAGCGTGGCCACCCTGGTCAGCTCGCCGACCCTGTCGCCGGGCATCAGGCCGCCGTCGGCCGGGCCTGGCTGCAGCACGACGTCGCCCGGGATCGCCTGTGGGCTGCCTGCCAGGACGTGGTAGTTCGACAGTGCGTACAGCTCGCCCGGCTCCTCGGGCCGCCGCACGAACGCCCCGAGCGTCCCCGCGGTCACGCCGATGTGCCCGATCGAGATCCCGGGCCGGAGCGGACGCACGTGATGTGTCTCCCCCTCGGCCTGCGACGTGGGCGCCAGCCGGCGTGGGTCGAGCTCGCTGAGCGGACGGATGCGACCGGTGCGGCGCACGTCGGCGTCGGGCCCGGCCTCGTCCGCGATCCTGCGCACGACGGCCCGCGCCTGCGGAAGTCCGAGCCGGTACCGCACGGCGATGCCGTAGCCGCCGTCGGGCCGCGGCACGAGCCCCAGGGCAAGCGTGGGAGCGCGCACGGCGTCGGCCGCCGACGGCGTCGCCTCCGGAGGCGCGTCGGCGGGCCTGGCACCTGCGCCGCCGGTGCGCACATCCGAGGGTGGGGCGGCCTGAGCGCGCGGCCGCGCGCCGGCCCGGGAGGGCGTGCCCGGCCCGTACCGCTCACCCAGCTCACGGGCGAAGTCTGCAAGCTGCTCCTTCATCTTGCGGGCCGCGAAACGCTCCATGGCACGATCCTTACCGAAGTCACCGACACTCCGAGGGACAAGTCGATGCGACACGCCGGATGGCTGGAAAAGTCACCCCAAAGATGGATAACCACGATCTTCGGATCACGATATCGTTCCTGCCCGGACGGCCGTCGGGCCGGAACACCACACCACTTCGACCGAGGTCGCGCGCCCAGATGATCGGAACGACGAGCGAGACCCGCAGCACGCGGCTCAGTCGCGACGTCGTGCTCAAGGCCCTGATGTGGGCGCTCGAGCACGACGTCGCCGCCTTCGACGAGCACCGCACGGCGAGCCGCTCCGCGACCGACGACCTGTCACGCGCCCGGGCGAACAAGCGTCTCGTGGAGCGCTACCGCACCGAGGTGACGCGCCGCTTCTGACCGGCATCGACGGAACGGGAGTCGACGGAGCAGGAGTCGACGGAACGGGAGTCGACGAAGCGGGATCAGAGGTTCGCCTCGTCGATGCCCAGGGTGTCGACCACGTCGACGGCCTCGGCGTACGCGACGTCGTTCACCCCGACCATCCGGCCGCCAGGCGTGACGCCGGCGTGCTCGGCAACTCCTTCGATCGCGGCCGGCGCGACGTTCAGCAGGGTGTCCGAGACCGCTTCGGAGAGCTCCTCGGAGACCTCGGGCGCCATCACGATGGGGTCGTCCGGGATCACGCCCGACTCCCAGATGTGCCGGTAGTCATCGGGATCGAAGCTCCCGTCGGCCAGGGCGGCGGCCAGGGTCCGCGAGTCGATCTCGGCCGCCTCCGCCGAGCCGCTCGTCAGGGCGTCGAGCGCTGCGACATGCCCGCCGGAGTACGAGATCCGCACGTCCCCCGCGGCGAGGTTCGCGTCGGCGAGAGCCTTGCGCGGCAGGATGTCACCCGACGCGGACCCCTTCGCCCCCAGCGCGAGCGTGCGCCCCGCGAGCTGCCCGGGCCTCGTGATCCCGGAGTCCGCCGCCACCCAGATCCCGGCCGAGTAGCTGGACAGGTTGCCGTTCGGCATCCCGAAGGTGGCGACGGGAGTCACCGCCATCTTCTCGGAGGCGACGGCGTAGCCGAGCGCGGAGAACTGGGCGATCTCCAGCTCGCCCGCCTCCATGGCATCGACCGTGTGCGCGTAGCTGTCGAAGATACGGACCACGACGGAGCAGTCGAGCTCCTCCGCCATGGCGTCCGCGAGCGCCGTGTACGCGCCCTCGAGGTTCGCGGAGTCCCCGGAGGGCTGGACCCCGAAGCGGATCCCCTGCTCGGGGCAGACGTTGCCGGCCGCCAGGGAGGCGGGTGTGCAGGCGCTGAGGGACGTGGCGACGAGTGCGGCGAGCGTCAGTCCGACGATCGCCCGGATCGGTGTGGTGTGGTGGACGCGGGTTGCCTTCATGGGCGAACTCCTCGCAGTGATGAGGGTCGGGTGCATCCGGCCGCTGGGTGGTGCCGTAAAGCCTCGGGGGTGGGAGACGACGGGACGTCGGGGATCAGGCCACCTCCTCCATGACCTTCGCGGCGAGCCCGAATGCGCAGGCCATGCCGGTTCCCGAGGTCACGGACACGGCCGTGACGCCGGGCATCGGCTCGGCGACGAGGAAGGGCTGCGGGGCGGAGGCATACATCGCTTCCCAGCGCTCCACGGCTCGGAGCGGGACTCCGAGCAGGGACGCTCCTTCCGTGAGGAGGAGCTCGTCGAACGCCTCGGAGCGGAACGGGGCGAGCACGGGCCCGTAGGCGTGCGTCGCGCCGAGCGTCACCGTGCCGTCGGGCAGCTGGGTGACCGTGAGGCCGAGGCCGGCGCCGAGCAGCTCGGGGCGCGTCTCGGCGAGACGGTCGCGGATGCCGGCCACCCACGGGCTCCAGGCGAACCCGTCGTGGTGGAGCATCGACGTCCCGGTCAGCACGGCGGGGCCGATCTCCCCGATCGTGCGGCGGGCCGAGCGTGCCGGTTCGACCCGGAGCATCTGCTGTCGGCAGGGCTGCGTCCCGGCGTCGCGTGCGGCGGCGGGGAAAAGGTGTCCGACGTCGTGCCCGACCGCGCAGACCACGCGTCGCGCGACGACGTCGCCACGCGACGTCCGTACGAGCGTGACGCCGCTGCCCGGCTCCAGCCCGACGACCGACGTCGACCACTCGACGCGGCACCCGGACCGGGTGTTGAGCCACGCGGCGACGGCCGCGACAGTCGTCCGCTGGTCGACACGCAGGTCCAACGGCAGGAAGGCACCACCGGTCACACCTCGTGGCGAGACGGCGGCCCGCTCGGTCACGCCCCTGCGGGTGAGCAGCTGGGCGTCGCCGTCGCGACGGGCGGCGAAGTCGTCGAGGGCGGCGAGCTCGTCGTCGGCTCGGGCGACGACGAGAGACCCTGTCTCCCGGACGGCGAACCCTGCCTCCTTCCCGAGCCGCAGCCAGCGCTCCCGCGACGCCAGGGCGTACGAGAGCGCGACCCCGTCCTGGACCGTGACGCCGAGATGACCGAAGTTGCGCACGGAGGCGCCGACCGCGCGGGCGTCGCGCTCCACGACGAGGACCGACTGGCCGCGTGAGACCGCCTCGAGGGCATGGGCAAGGCCGACGATCCCGGCGCCCACGACCACGAGGTCCACACGAGCGGGCAGCAGGGATCCACCGGAGAAGCTGGTGCGTCGGCTCACAGCCAGAGATTGCCGGACGCGGAGAGTTCGGCTCAAGATCCCTGATGTCCTGCGAAAACACCTTCGCGTACTATTCATCGGCCGTTCCGCGGCGGCCATCTGGCGACCATCTGACGTTCACCGGACAGCCATGTTCGGTGGCGCCACCACCAGCCGTTTTCTCGCTCGACGCCGTCGGCAATAGCCTTGGCCGGTGACCACCCGGCAGGACACACGGACAGCAACCTCCACGGCATCGCTCCTCGCACGCCCGAGGTGGCTGCTCGGCGCGGTGGCGGCCGCCGTGGCGGTGGCGCTGGCCGCGCTCGGGGCCGCCGGATCGTTCTCCGGAGCGTTCGCCGCGTTCCAGCAGTTCGCGGATCCGGGGGTCCTGGCCCGCTGGGGTACTCCCGCGGCCCAGACCCTGTCGAACCTGTCCGCCGCCGTCACCGCGGGTTCCCTGGTCCTCGCCGCCTTCGTGCTGCCGGCCGGGCGCGACGCCCGCCGGGCGCTCGGCATCGCCGGACTGGCCGCCGGCGTGTGGACCGTGACGGCACTCGCCGCCCTGGTGCTGGGCACCTCCTGGGCCACGTTCCTGCCGATGTCCGACCCGGCGTTCGGCACGGCGCTGTGGTCCTACCTGACGGACGGCGAAGTGGGCCGGGCCCTGCTCGGAGCTGCCCTGCTCGCGGCCCTGACCTCGACGACGGCACTCCTGGTGCGCGGCCCGAGCGGCGCGGCCGTGGCCTTGGCGCTGGTCATCGGGGCGCTCGGGCTGCAGGCCTCGACCGGGCACGCCTCCGGCGCGTCCAGTCACGACCTCGCGGTGTCCGCGATGTTCGTGCACCTCGTCGGTGCGGCGATCTGGCTGGGCGGCCTGATCGGGATCGCGCTGCTCGGTCACCGGGCCACGACCCGGGCCGCGACCGTGCGCCGCTACTCCGCGATCGCCGGCTGGTGCTTCGCCGCCGTCGCCGTCAGCGGGGTGGTCAGCGCCTGGATCCGACTCGGCTCGCTGAAGGCCCTGGACACCGACTACGGCACGCTGTTGATCACCAAGGCGGTGCTGCTGGCGACCCTGGGCGGCGCCGGCTGGCTGCACCGGAGCAACGTCGTGCGGCACCTGGAGGGTGTGGAGCGGCTCGACGGAGGATCCCGGCGCGCGGCCGGCCTGTTCTGGCGGCTCGCCGCCGTGGAGCTCCTCGTGATGGGTGCCGTGTCCGGTGTCGCGGTGGCCCTCGGCTCGACGGCGCCGCCGGTACCGGACGACCCCATCTCCGACCCGACCCCTGCCGAGCTGGTCACGGGCCACCCGCTTCCCCCCGAGCCGACGTTCACGCGCTGGGTCACCGAGTTCCAGTGGGACGTGCTGTTCGCATTCGGCTGCGCGGCGGGTGTCGTCGTGTATCTGACCTGGTACCGGCGCCTGCGCAAGCGCGGCGACCGCTGGCCCCTGGCGCGCGTCGTCTCATGGTGCTGCGGCATGGTCGCGATGTTCTGGGTGACCAACGGAGGTGCCGCCGCCTACGGTCACGTGCTGTTCAGCGGGCACATGGTGCAGCACATGGTGCTCGCGATGGTGGTGCCGCTGTTCCTGGTGCTCTCCGCACCGGTGACCCTGCTGCTGCGGGCCGTACCGCCGCGGAAGGACGGGTCCCGCGGCCCTCGCGAGTGGGTCCTGTTCTTGGTGCATTCGCGGTACGGGACGTTCATCGCCAACCCGATCGTGGCCGCCGTGCTGTTCGCGGGCGGGATGATCCTGTTCTACTTCACCCCGCTCTTCGAGTGGGCGCTGACCAGCTACGTGGGTCACGTGTGGATGTTCGTCCACTTCACGCTCGTGGGGTACCTCTTCGCCAACGCCCTGATCGGGATCGATCCGGGCCCCAGCCGGCCCACGTACCCGATGCGGCTGGTGCTCCTGTTCGCCACGATGGCGTTCCACGCGTTCTTCGGCGTGACCCTGACGACCGGCACGGCTCTGCTCGTGCCCGAGTGGTTCGGGCTGATGGGGCGCGACTGGGGGCCGTCGGCGATCGTGGACCAGCAGCGCGGCGGCGCCGTCGCCTGGGGAATCGGCGAGTTGCCCACGCTGCTGCTGGCCATCGGTGTCGCCGTGCAGTGGTCGCAGTCCGACGCGCGGGAGGCGCGCCGCAGCGACCGGGCCGCCGAACGCGACGGCGACGCCGAGCTCGAGGCCTACAACGCGATGCTGGCGCGCCGCGCGGAACGCTCACAGCGGTCGAACTGACAGGCGCACCAGGACATGCACGGCTGACGGAGACTTCTTCCAGAAATCCTCGTCCGGGCCCCATCCTTTTCCCCGGCGAGCACGTTCTACCTAGTGTGAACATGATCGCGACCACCCCCAGCGCCGCTGATGTTCTGGAGTTCGCCGGCACCGACGTGCCCTGCGCGGACGAGCCCGACCTGTGGTTCTCCGAGCACCCGACCGAGCTCGAGTCAGCCAAGCGGCAGTGTCTGGCCTGTCCACTCGCCCAGCAGTGCCTTGAGGGAGCCATCTCCCGCCGGGAGCCATGGGGCGTGTGGGGCGGGCAGATCGTCGTCGACGGCGTCATCCGTCGGCGCAAGAACCGCCGCGGACGCCCGCGCCTGCAGAACTTCGCGGCCTGACCCTCACCGACGCCGCCGCCGGGGCCCTGCCCCGGACATGGCTTCGGCGGTTCTTCCCGCACCGGCGCAGCGGCATCCGCGGTGCGGGGCCGGGCGGGCGCAGGGGCCCACCCGGACCCGGAAATGCCACAGCGGCCGGAGCAATGGCTACCAGCCGCTGCCCCGGCCGCCGTGGCGACCTGTCGCTACCTGCCCCAGACCAGCCCTCGGGCCGGGTCCTGCAGCACGGCGGCGACATCGGCCAGGAACTTCGCGCCCAGCTCACCGTCCACGAGACGGTGGTCGATGCTCAGCGAGAGCTGCGTCACCCAGCGCACGGCGAGCTCGCCGTCGTGCACCCACGGCTGCTGACGGATCGCGCCGAACGCGAGGATCCCTGCCTCGCCCGGGTTGAGGATCGGCGTCCCGGTGTCGATGCCGAACACACCCACGTTCGTGATCGTGAACGTGCCACCCGTCATCGCTGACGGCTGTGTGCGCCCGTCCCGGGCGGTGGCGGTCAGGTCGGCGATCGCGGTGGCGAGCTCCAGCAGGTCGAGCCGGTGCGCGTCCTTGATGTTCGGCACCACGAGGCCCCGGGGAGTCGCCGCAGCGATACCCAGGTTCGCGTAGTGCTTGTAGACGATCTCCTGGGCCGCCTCGTCCCAGCTCGCGTTGATCTGCGGGTGCCGGCGGATCGCCAGCAGCACCGCCTTCGCAGCGATGAGCAGCGGAGTCACCTTGACCTCGGAGAAGTCGCGGTCCTTCTTGAGGTTCTCGACCAGCTCCATCGTCCGGGTCACGTCCAGCGTGTGGAAGACGGTCACGTGCGGAGCGGTGAACGCGCTGGCCACCATGGCCTCGGCCGTCCGCTTGCGCACCGACTTCACGGGGACGCGCGTCTCACGCCCGTCCACGCTGACAGCACCGGACTCGAGCCACGGCTCGGTGTCGCCCGCGTACGTCGCCAGCGGCTTCGGCTGCGCCGCCGCCTGGTGCGCGAGCACGTCCTCACGGGTGACGATCCCGCCCGGACCGGAGGCGTGCACGCCCGCCAGGTCGATGCCCAGGTCCTTGGCCAGCTTGCGGACCGGAGGCTTCGCCAGCACGCGGGTGTTGGTCCCCGGAGCCGGAACACTCACGACGCCACCGGTGGGAGCCGGGGCAGGCGCCGGAGCAGGCGGCGCCTGCGCGGCCCGGACCGGAGCGGACGGCGCGGGAGCGGACGGCGCGGGAGCGGACGGCGAGGGAGCGGACGGCGAGGGAGCGGACGGCGAGGGAGCGGACGTGGCGGAACGACCGTCCTGGTAGCGCCGGCGCCGGCCACTTGCCTTCGCCTCCTGGGTCCCGTACCCGACAAGCACCGATCCGGAGGCCTCCGAGTCGGACGAGTCGGACAAGCCGGCGGAGTCGGCCGCGGGGACGTCCGACCCCGGACCGCCGTCGGATGCGGCAGCGCCACCGACGGTGATCTCGATGATCGGTGTCCCGACCTCGACGGTGGTGCCGGGCTCCACGAGGAGTCCGGCGACCGTGCCGCTCCACGGCGAAGGAAGCTCGACCAGCGACTTGGCGGTCTCGATCTCGACGATCGTCTGGTTCACCTGGACCGGATCGCCGGGTTTGACCCGCCACTCGACGATCTCGGCCTCGGTCAGCCCCTCCCCGACGTCGGGCAGGGGGAAACTCTGGTTTGCCACGGTACCTCCGGTTCAGTGCGCGAAGGCGCGGTCGACGGCGTCGAGGATGCGATCGACGCTCGGCAGGTAGTCGTGCTCGAGCTTGGCGATCGGGTACTGCATGTGGAAACCGCCCACGCGCAGCACGGGAGCCTCGAGCGCGTAGAAGCACTCCTCCGTGACGCGCGCGGCGATCTCCGCACCCACCCCGTAGAAGACGGGTGCCTCGTGGATCACGACGCAGCGTCCGGTCTTGCGCACGCTCTCCACCAGGGTCCCGGTGTCGAGCGGCGACAGGGCGCGCAGGTCGACCACTTCGGCGGAGCGTCCCTCGGCGGCGAGCGCCTCGGCGGACTTCATCGCGGTGGCCACGGTGGGCCCGTACGCCACGAGCGTGATGTCGGTCCCGGCGCGTGCGATGCGAGCCTTGTTGAGCGTGTCGGATCCGACGGGCGCTCCGAGGTCGACGTCGCCCTTGGACCAGTAGCGCCCCTTGGGCTCGAAGAAGATCACGGGATCCGGGCAGGCGATGGCTTCCTGGATCATCGTGTAGGCGTCCTGCGGCGTGGCCGGGGTGGCGACGCGGAGGCCCGCGGTGTGGGTGAACAGCACCTCGGGGCTCTCGCTGTGGTGCTCGACCGCACCGATGCCCCCGCCGTAGGGGATCCGTACGACGACGGGCACCTGGATCTTGCCGCGGGTGCGGTTGAACATCTTGGACAGCTGGGTGGTGATCTGGTCGTAGGCGGGGAAGACGAACCCGTCGAACTGGATCTCGCAGACGGGCCGGTAGCCCCGCATCGCCATGCCGATGGCCGTGCCCAGGATGCCGGACTCCGCGAGCGGGGTGTCGACGACGCGCTGTTCGCCGAACTCGGCCTGCAGACCGTCGGTCACGCGGAAGACTCCGCCGAGAGGCCCGATGTCCTCACCCATGAGCACGACCTTGTCGTCGTGGCGCATGGCCGCTCGCAGGCCTTCGTTGACGGCCTTTGCCAGGGTGAGGGTCTCGGTGCGTGGCTCGGTGGCCTGCATCGTGGCCGGGTCGGTCATGGTGCGCTCCATCGTGGCGGTCATCGGGTCCCTCCCTGCTGCGCGACGGCGGTCTGCGAGGCGGCGCCGGCCGGTGCCGACGTCGCGTAGGTGGCGTCGGTGGGCTCGCCTGCCTCGTAGGCCTCGAACCAGGCGCGGTCCTCGGAGACGATCGAGTGCTCGGTGGCGTAGACGGTCTCGAACATCTGGGTCTTGGTGGCCGGTTCCAGCTTGCGGGTGCGCTCGCGCAGCCGCTCGCCGAGCGCGTCGGCCTCGGCCCGGAGCTCGGCCTCGAAGTCGCCGTCGATCGCGCCCTCGTTCTCCAGGAGGATGCGCAGGCGGTCGATCGGGTCGCGCTTGCGCCAGATCTCCTCCTGCTCCGTGGTGCGGTAGCGCGTGGGGTCGTCCGACGTGGTGTGGGCGCCCATGCGGTAGGTGAAGGCCTCGATGAAGGTGGGGCCACCACCGGAGCGGGCGCGTTCGAGCGCTTCCTGGGTCGCGGCGTAGCAGGCGAGCACGTCGTTGCCGTCGACGCGGAGGCTCGGGATGCCGAAGCCCTCACCGCGCTTGTAGAGCGGTGTGCGTGTCTGGCGGGTGGTGGGCTCGGAGATCGCCCACTGGTTGTTCTGGCAGAAGAAGACCACGGGCGCCTGGTTCACGGCCGCGAAGACCAGGCCCTCGTTGACGTCTCCCTGGGAGGTGGCGCCGTCACCGAAGTAGGTGACGACCGCGGTGTCCTTGGCCGGGTCGCCGGTCCCGACGAGACCGTCGCGCTGGACACCCATGGCGTAGCCGGCGGCGTGCAGTGCCTGCGAGCCGATGACCACCGTGTACACCTGTGCGTTGTACTCGAGGGGGTTCCAGCCTCCGTGGTCGGTGCCCCGGTAGAACTCGAGCCGGTCCACGGGGTCGACCCCGCGGACCTGCAGGACTCCGTGTTCCCGGTACGAGGGGAAGACGAAGTCCTGCGGGGCCAGTGCGTACGCGTTCCCCACCTGGGCGGCCTCCTGGCCGCGGGACGGGGCGTAGAGGCCCAGTTCTCCCTGCCGCTGCAGGGATGTCGCTTCGTCGTCGAAGCGGCGGGTCAGCACCATGTCGCGGTACATCCCACGCAGCTGCTCCGGCTTGAGGCCTGCGATCCGCTTCCGGTACGCGGAGTTGCCGCGGCCGGTGACTCGTGCGCCCTCGGGTGTGAGGAGCTGCAAGAGCGGGACCTTGTCCTCGCCAATGTCGCTGTTCACGATCTCTCCTTCGCTGCGGGCCGTAACCTACGTTCACGTAGCTTACGCAAGCGTAGGTTAGGGCCCACCGTGTCCGGCAGCCGCCGTGTCAGCCAAGGCTTGAGTCGTGCATTTGGAGGGTTCCCCCAAACGACTCCGGCCCGCTGGCGACGACGGTGTCGCCGGGAGATGGCATCTTTCCCGTTCAGACTGTCACCCTCCGCCCGCAAAGGAAAGTGAAGTCGCCCGGGACCGAAAGATCTTCGGGGTCTCACCCGAGATCCGTGCGGCCGAGACCGCGTTCAGCGCCAGGCGGCGGCAACCTTCAGGAAGGCGTCGTTGGCCTCCGGCTCACCGATCGAGACGCGAATGCCGTCACCCGCGAACGGGCGGACGAGGATGCCTGCCTCCGTCGCCTCCCTGGCACGGTCGGTGGTGGCATCGCCCAGGCCGAACCAGACGAAGTTCGCCTGGGTCTCGGGCAGCTCCCATCCCTGGTCGCGCAGCGCCTCCACGACCCGGTTCCGCTCGGCGACCAGCGCGTCGACCCGCTCCATGAGCTCGGCCTGTGCACCCGGGGCGAGCGAGGCGAGCGCTGCCTGCTGCGCGATCCCGGACACACCGAACGGCGTGGACGCGGAGCGGATCCCGGACGCGAGCTCGGTGGGTGCGAGGGCGTAGCCGACACGCAGCCCGGCAAGCCCGTAGGCCTTGGAGAACGTGCGGAGCACGACGACGTTCGGGTGCGCGCGCAGCAGCGCCACGGCGTCGGGAACCTCGGGGTCACGCACGAACTCCAGGTACGCCTCGTCGATGACGACGAGAACCTCGCGCGGGACCTCGGCCAGGAAGGTGGCCAGCTCACCGGCGTGGACGGCGGGACCGGTCGGGTTGTTGGGAGTGCACACCAGCACCACCTTGGTCCGAGGCGTGACCGCGGCAGCCATGGCAGGCAGGTCGTGTCGGCCGTCCGCGGTGACCGGCACCGTGACCGACGTCGCGCCGGCGACCGCCGCATAGATCGGGTAGGCCTCGAAGGACCGCCACGCATACATGACCTCGTCGCCGGGCTCGACGACGGTCTGCAGCACGTGGCCGAGCACAGAGACCGACCCTGTGCCCACCACGACGTTGGCCGGTGCCAGCCCGACGTGATCCGCGATCGCTCCCACGAGTTCCGTGGCGTACATGTCGGGATAGCGGTTGACCTCACCGGAAGCGCGAGCGATCACCTCACGCACGGACTCCAGCGGCGGGTAGGGATTCTCGTTGGAGGACAGCTTCCAGGCGCCGGACCCGGGCGCCACACGGGCACCTGGCACGTAAGCGGGCAGCGCGGCGACGGCGGCGCGCAGCGGGACCGTGGTGTTCTCGGGGGTGGTGTTCACGCGATTCAGGATGCCACGTGCCACGGGGCAAGGGAGCGGCCCGCGAAGGGAATCCTGCGATTCTCCGGCGACCACGAGTAGGTTCGACCCATGAGGCTCCTGCTACGCATCCTGGTCACCGCGTTCGCGATCTGGCTGACGACGGTGCTGTTCAGCGACCACGTCGAGGTCATCTCTCCCGAGGGAACCGGCCCGTACCTGCTCTCGCTGGTCGTGATCGCCGTGATCTACGGCCTGGTGCACGCGATCATCAAACCTCTGGTCAACCTCCTGGCGCTGCCGCTGTACCTCCTCACGCTCGGGCTGATCTCCTTGCTGATCAACGCGCTGATGCTGTGGATCACCACGCTGGTCACGGGACTGTTCGACAGCTACGGGCTGGAAGTCACCGGAGGATTCTGGTGGTACGTGATCGCGGCGCTGGTCATCGTGTTGGCGCAACTGGTCGTCATGGCGATCCTTCCCGACCCGTCGAGGCGCCGGAACTGACGCCGCCCACGACCCGTTCGGCCCGGTAGAACACCGTCTCGGCACGCTCCGCACGCAGAAGCGGCTCGATGCGGTCGACCACGGCGGCGACGCGCGGGTCGCCCGCCTCACGAGCCAGCGCCAGGGTGCGGGCATGTGTCGGGATCGAGTGCGCACGAGAGGCGTCCCTCGCCGCCGCCTGGTCCACTCCGGCCGGCGACGCGCCCAGCACGCGTCCGATCGTGACGCGATCCGGAGCACGCGGGTTCTCCGTACTCGACCGGCCGTCCGTGCCGGAGACCACCTCCTCGGCCGTCTCCAGGTGAAGTACGGGCGTGCCGGGCAGGGTCCGGAACGTGGCGACGGGCGCACCGGCCGTCACGACCCCGCCGATCCGATACCGCTCCGCGACGGCGGGGCTGCCGGCCAGGGCCGTGACGACGATCCCGCCGAGGCTGTGTCCCACCAGGACGACCGGCTCGTGGGGCCCGATGCCTGCCGCGGACATCGCCGCCTCCACGGCCTCCGTCGCCTGGTCAGGACGGCCGGCCACGAGCTCCAGGTCGGAGAGGCCGTCCCACGGATGGGCAGCTGGTGTCGCCGACTGCGTGCCGGGCACCAGCACCAGCCACGACGTCGTGCCGTCCGCGCCGACGGTTCGCTGCACGGCGACGGTGGCTTGCGGCGCACCGCTGCGGGGGTACAGGTCGTCGATGCGGGACAGCGCCTCACCCACCGTCCCGGCACCTTGATCGCGCCAGGCGGGCAGGCCCCCGGCGAACTCCTCGGGCCGGGACCGTTCCAGCCGGACGCTCCGGCCCAGGGTGCCCACCGGCACGTCCCGTACGGCGTCGGCCAGCGCGCCCGCGCCGCCCGGAACCCCGTGGCCGGTACCGGCAGACCAGGCGACCCCGTGGCCGAAGCCGTATGCGAGCTCGTCGGTCCACCGTGCGCCGTCCCGGACGACGACGCCGCCGAGCCCCCCTGCGGCTCGGCGGCCGTCCTCGACGGCACGCTCCTCGGCCCCGCCTGCGGGCGCGTCCCCCCGCTCACCAGGTGGTCGGCGGCCGCCGGCCCGGTGCGTTCCCGCCACGTGGAAGGCGGCTGCGGAGCCGGGCACGACCGGTCGTCCCACCGCCCTGGCCGACTCGTTCAGGACGGCCAGACTCCCCAGAGCCCGGTATGCCGAGGCGAGCAGGCGACGGACCGGCGGGACGCCCACGGCCGTGCCGATCGCGAAGCCCTCGGCCGTGACCAGTCCGCCGACGAGCCGCTCGGCCAGCCCCTCTGCCTCGTCGTACAGCCCGGCGACCCGCAGCAGCCGCCACCCGAGGAGGTCGAACGCCGCCGCGCAGCGCCTCAGCCCGGACGTCGCCGCCTCGAGCGATGCACACACGGCTCGGCGCGCGGCCTCGGACTCGAGCCCGGCCGCGCCCAGGCCTGCGCCGGCCGATGCGGACGCAAGAGTGCCGGGTTCCACGGCGACGGAGCCACCTGCCACGTCCGCCCAGGCGGTACCGGCCAGTCCGGCCGCTCGCCGGAGGCTGTCCGCGACCCCCTCCATCCGTGCCGCGGCGAGCCGAACCTGCGCCGCGTCGACGGCGGACGGCCCGGTTCCACCCGTGACGACGATCGTGTCGGACGGGGCGCGCGGTCCGTCCGGCCGTGGATGCGACGGAGCGGCCGAGGAGGTCACGCCAGCTCTCCCACCAGTCGTCCGGCCTCGTCCAGGGCATCGAGCTCGGCCACGAGCAGGCGAGTCAGTGAGGCGGCCTCGTCACGGAACCGCTCGGCCGCCGCCGAGTCCCACCCGACCCGCGTGGCCTGCGCCGCGTCCTCCATGGCGGCCTCGACCAGTCCGCGAGCGGCTGCGAGAGCCGGCATCGGCTCGAATACGCTCACCTACCCTCCCCCCGTCGTGTTCCGTACTGTCCGCGCCGGTACGACGCTACGGGCACAGTGGTTGCCTCCACCGGGCGCCGCTCGGCGCGTGTCGACAACTCCTCGGCGGACGCCTGTGTGGTCAGCGTCGCATCCACGGAACCGCGTGAGGACGGGACGCCTGGGCCGCCGGAGCGCCTCGCGTGGGAAACTGGTGGACGTGCCAGAGACCACCCTGAACACGTCCGTCCCGGCCCGCGTCAGCCTCGCCGAGGTGACGCCGCCCATCGCTCTCGGTCCGCTCGACGGCCGGTACCGCTCCGCCGTCGCGCCGCTCGTCGACCATCTGAGCGAGGCCGCGCTGAACCGCGAGCGTCTGCTCGTCGAGGTCGAGTGGCTGATCACGCTGTGCAACGGCGTCGACGGTGTCGCGGGACCGGTGGTCCCGGGAGCACCGCGCCTGACGGACGAGGAGATCTCCTACCTGCGCGCGATCCCCGCGACGTTCGGCGCGGACGAGATCGCCGAGCTCAAGGAGATCGAGCGCACCACGGTGCACGACGTGAAGGCGGTCGAGTACTTCATCAAGCGGCGCATCGCGGCAGCACCCGAGCAGATCCCGGGGACGGACCTGCCGGCGGCGTCGGAGCTGGTGCACTTCGCGTGCACGAGCGAGGACATCAACAACCTCTCGTACGCCCTGATGGTGGCAGGCGGGGTCCGTGGCGTATGGCTGCCGGCGGCGACGGCGCTGGTCGACCAGATCGCGGACATGGCGCGTGAGCACAAGGCGGTGCCGATGCTCAGCCGCACGCACGGGCAGCCGGCGACGCCGACCACCATGGGCAAGGAGCTGGCGGTCCTCGCGCACCGGCTGCGGCGCCAGCTGCGGCGGATCGAGGGCGCGGAGTTCCTCGGCAAGCTCAACGGAGCGACCGGGACGTTCGGGGCGCACACGGTCGCCGTGCCGGGTGCGGACTGGCCGGCGGTCTCGCGAGCGTTCGTCGAGGGGCTCGGGCTGACCTGGAACCCGCTGACCACGCAGATCGAGTCGCACGACTGGCAGGCCGAGGTGTACGCGGACATCGCCCGGTTCAACCGGATCCTGCACAACCTGGCCACCGACGTGTGGACGTACATCTCCATGGGCTTCTTCACCCAGATCCCCGTCGCGGGAGCGACCGGGTCGTCGACGATGCCGCACAAGGTGAACCCGATCCGGTTCGAGAACGCGGAGGCGAACCTCGAGATCTCGTGCTCGCTCCTGGACACACTGGCGGCCACGCTGGTCACGTCGCGCCTGCAGCGCGACCTCACCGACTCGACGACGCAGCGCAACATCGGCCCGGCGTTCGGGCACGGCCTGCTCGCGATCGACAACGTCTCCCGCGGCCTGAAGGCGCTGGCGGTGAACGCGGTGCTGATGGCCGAGGACCTCGACGAGAACTGGGAGGTGCTGGGCGAGCCGGTTCAGTCCGCGATGCGCGCCGCCTCGGTGGCAGGCGTGCCCGGCATGGACAACCCGTACGAGCGCCTCAAGGACCTCACGCGTGGGCAGCGGGTGAACGCGGAGCGGATGCGTGAGTTCGTCACCAGTCTGGGGCTGCCCGACGACGTCTCCGCACGCCTCACGGAACTGACCCCGGCGGCGTACACCGGGCTGGCGGAACAGCTCGTGGACGAGTATCTGGGCTGATCGGGATATCGCGGCGGTGCCGGTCCCGCAGGCGTCTCGCGTGACGCCTGCGGGACCGGACCGGCACCATGGCGCCGGTGGCCGCGCCTGCCGGGATCGGCAGGCGCGGCCATCGGTGTTCTCAGGCCGTTCGAAGGCTCGCCGCACGCAGGGAGCGGGAGCGGGAGACCATGAACGTCGTGGCGGCCATGCCTGCCAGCGCCCAGACGACCACCGCGACGCAGGCCGCCGCGACCCCGCCCGTGCCGGCGGTGATTCCGGACAGCGCGTCCTGAGCGGCTCCGACCGGGAGGAACGCGGCCAGTGCGCGGATCCCTCCTGGCGCGGTCGAGACCACCCCGGCGGCGATGACCAGGACAGCGACGATGAGGCTGATGCCGCGTCCCACATGCCCGAGCGCGGCGGCGAGTGCCTGGTTCACGGCGACGAACGCCACGGACACGAGGGTGCCGACCCCGATCGCGGCCGCCCAGCCACCGGCGTCGAGGCCTTCGACACCGGCGAGGATCGCTCCTGTGAGTGCCCCGGTCGCGAAGCCGATCCCGGCCGGCACCGTGAACGCTCCGAGGGCCAGGCGCAACGAACCGCGTGTCGACCCGCGTGCGCCGAACGGTACGGGCGGGAACACCAGCATCAGTCCGAGCGCGCCGAGCCAGAGGGCCAGGACCGCGAACATGGGTCCGGTCGCCCCGGTGCTGAGCTCGGATGCTCCGCTCACCTCGACGGGATCCGCCACGACGGAGGCCAGGGTCTGGCGCTCGGAGTCCTTGTAGTCGGGGATCTCCTCGGTCGCCTGTCCGAGACCGTCGGACAGGTCGTTCGCTCCCCCGGCCATCTCGTTGATGCCGACCGCGAGATCGTCCGTCCCGGTCGCGACCGCCGCGATTCCTCCCGAGAGGTCTCCGGCGCCGGATGCGAGCCCGCCCGCGCCGTAGGCGATACCGCCGGCGCCGGTGGACAGCTCGTTCGCCCCACCTGCCAGGCTCGTGGCCCCTCCGGCAAGGTCTCGCGCACCGGCAGCCAGGCCTGACATCCCGGAGGCGGCGTCGTTCGCCCCGGACTGGAGCTGCCGGAGCCCGCCGGACAGCTGACCGGCGCCCTCCGACAGACCGGTGACACCGTCGGCTATTTCCTGGGAGCCACCGGCCAGCCGCGCCGACCCGTCCGCGAGGTCGTTGGCCCCGGTCGCCAGCCGATCGAGCTCGTTGGAGACGTCCCCGATTCCGGACTCGACCCCGCCGTTGAACTCCGCCAGCTTCGCGCAGAGTCCCGCAACCGTGGGGTCCTCCTCGGCGAGCGGCCCAGCACACAACTCGCCGAGTGCCGCGCTCAGGTCCTCGAAGTTCGCGCCGAACTCCTCGACAGCCGCAAGGGTTTCCTGCGCCTGGCCGGTGAACGCACCGACCTCCTGATCCATCGCGGCCAGGCCGTCGGCCAGCTCCTGCGACTTGTCGGCGACCTGCTGGGCTCCACCCGCGAGCTGGTCCGCGTTGGCCGCCAGGTCACCGGTACCGTCCGCGCTCCTTCCGATACCACCTGCGAGGTCGTACAACCCGGAGGAGAGGCCGTCAGCTCCCGCCGCCCACTGGCGGGCGCCTCCGGCCCACTCGCCCGCGCCTCCGGCCCACTGGCCGGCGCCGCCCGCGAGTTCGCCGGCGCCGCCCGCCAGCTCGCTGGCACCGTCGCCGAGCGCCGACGCGCCGTCGGACGCCTGGTGCGCGCCGTCAGCGAGTTGTTCCGCGCCGTCACCGGCCTCGGCGGCGCCGTCGGCGAGCTCACCCGCTCCGTCCGCCGCCGTGCCGAGCTGATCGGACAGGGTGGAGAAGCCCATCAGGACGTTGTCCACGTACGTCTCGGTGAGGGTGTCGCCCAGGACCCGCGTCGCCGTCTGCGCGACGATCTGGGCGAGAGCGTCGTCCAGGATCCGCCCGTCCGGGGCGGTCGTGACGTCGATGGTCGCCTTGCGCGCCTCGGACGGGTCGTCACTCCCGTACGACGTCGCCGCGGCGGAGAAGCCCTCGGGAATCGTCACGACGGCGGCGTACCTGCCGTCGGCCATCCCCGACGCCGCGTCCTCCTCGTCGGTCACCTGCCAGTCGTAGCTCTCGTCCGACGGCCGCACGGCGGCGGACTCGCCCTCCTCGGGTGTTTCTCCGCCGCTCACCAGGCCGGCCGTGAGCTGCCGGCCGAGTGGAACCAACTGCTCGTCGACCGTCACCGGCTCGTCGAGGTTCACGATCGCGGCAGACACGGTGTCGAGCCGTTCCTGCGGGTTCCACAGCGCCGCCAGCAGCAGCACCAGAATCATGAGCGGCAGCAGTGCGACAGCCACCGCTTGCGGCCGGTTTCGTACCGGCTCCGGCCGCAGCCACCTCGTCGCGTTCATCGCCGAACCTCCCACATCGAAATCTCGTTCCCGCTCCGGTCCACAAGGCCGGCGGCACCGGTCACGCCGATGTCCAGCACCGGCGTACCGGCCGGGGCCAGGTCCGTCGCAGGGGCGCCGACCGCACCCACCACGACGGCGATGTCCTCGCGCTGCGTCTCCGCGAGCACCTGGGCCAGCTCCATCCGTTCGGCGAGATCGCCGACCATCTCGGTGCCGACCACCACGACGATGCGTGCGCCGTCCCGCACCGCCTGCCGGACCGCCCGGCCCGGCCCGGTCCCGGCACCCGCGTCGTCGATCTCTCCGGCATCGACGACGGCCACCCGTCCGCGCACCGTCGCCGCCCGTTCGGGCAGCGCCAGACCGGTGGTCTTGAGCTTGCCCTCCAGCTCGATCCCGCCTGCACGCACGATCCGTCCGGCGATCGCAAGCAGCACGCCGCCGACCTGGGCCGCGGAGTCGCCGCGGACGAGCAGCGCCGCCCCGGACGGAACACGGACGTTCACCGGGCCCGCCACCACGCCGGCCTCGCTGCGGATGACCAGCCCCTCGGCCGCGACCGCGTCATCGGCGCCGGGCTCGGGCCAGTCGGCCAACGCGATCTCCCGCGCCAGTCCCTCGCCCTCGACGTCGAACGACGGCAGCACGGCGTCGAGCTTCCGCGGGATCCACCACGCCTTCTCACCGAGCAACGCCAGGACCGCGGGCACCAGCATCATCCGGACCACGAACGCGTCCACGAACACACCTACCGCCAGGCCGAGGGCAATGGGCTTGAGATTCATGTCCCCGTGCGGGACGAACGCGACGAAGACAGCCGTCATGATCACGGCAGCCGCGGTGACGACCCCGGCAGCGCCCCGGAATCCGGCGCCGATGGCCTTGCGCGCGCGATCCCTGCCCCTGCCGTGCACGTACTCCTCACGGATGCGGGAGACGAGGAAGACCTCGTAGTCCATGGCCAGGCCGAACAGCACACCCATCAGGACGATGGGCATGAAGCTGATCACCGGTCCCGTCCGGGTCACGCCCAGGAGGTCGGCGAGATATCCGTTCTCGAAGACGAGCGCGATCACGCCGAAGGCGGCGCCCACGGACAGCAGATATCCCACGGTCGCCTTGATCGGCACCGCGACCGACCGGAACACCATGGTCAGCAGCACCAGCGACAGCCCGACGACGAGCAGGGCGAACGGCAGCAGAGCGGCTCCCAGCTTCGCCGAGACATCGATCCCGACCGCCGTCGAGCCCGTGACCGCGAGGTCGACCCCATAGGTGTCCAGGAAGTGATCGTGCAGGCTTCGGATCTCGTGGACCAGAGCCTCGGTCTCGGCCGACGTGGGGCCGCTCTCGGGGATCACCTGCACGATCCCTGTGTCCGCCGACTCGTTGGGCGTGGCGAGGGGCACATCCGCGACGCCTGGCAGACCGGCCAGCTCATCGCCGATGTCGTCCATCAGCGTCACGGGATCGTTGCTCGTCACGATCGTCCCCGTGATGATGAGCGGCCCGTTGAAGCCGTCGCCGAACTCCTCGGACACCAGGTCGTAGGTCACGCGGGCCGAGTTGTCCTCCTCCAGCACGCCGGCGTCCGGCAGCGCGAGGCGAAGGTTCATGGCGGGTACGGCGAGAGCACCGAGCCCCACCACCACGAGCGCGACGGTCACCGCCGGGAAGCGCGTCACACCCCGCACCCATCCGGCGAAGAACCGGTCGGCGACGCCGTGCGGCCGTGTCGCGGCCGCCTCGGCATCTGCCTCCTCGCCATCTGCCTCCTCGGAGATCGCTCGCGAGCGTTGCCTGGGCCGCAGCCGCTCGCCCGCCATGGCCAGCACCGCCGGCAGCAGGGTCAGGGACACGACGACGGTGACACCCACCGTCACGGCGGCCGCCACACCCATGACCGAGAGGAACGGGATGCCGGCCACGCTGAGCCCGACCAGGGCGATCATGACCGTCAGTCCCGCGAAGACCACGGCGGAACCCGCAGTCGCCGTGGCGCGGGCCACCGATTCCTCGACCGGTAGCCCGTCCTTGAGCTGTTCCCGGTGCCGCGACACGATGAACAGCGCGTAGTCGATGCCCACGGCCAGCCCGAGCATCACGGCCAGCATCGGCGTGGTCGAGCTGATCGGGCCCAGGGACGTCGCGGCGAACAGCAGGGCCATCGACACCCCGACGCCCAGCAGCGCGTTGAACAGCGGAAGGCCGGCCGCGACCAGTGACCCGAGGGTCATCACCAGGACCACGAGCGCCACCAGCAGCCCGACGCCCTCGACCAGGGAGAGCTCCGGGAACTCCTGGGCGAAGAGCTGGCCGCCCAGATGCGCCTCACCGCCGGCGGGCAGCGCGGCGTCGAGGGCCGCGGCCTCCTCGGACAGGGCGTCCTTCGTCTCGTCGGTGATCGAGCCCTGGTCACCGTCGAGCTGGATGGTCAGCAGGGTGGCGGTGTCGTCGTCGGACACCGAGGCCGGCATCTGGTCGTCGTACGGGGACGTGACCGCCGCGACCTGGGAGACGTCGCCGAGGGCGGCCACGCCGTCCTCGACGGCGCTGCGCACGTCGTCGGCGAACACGTCCGAGCCGTCCGGCGCGACGACGATGACCTGCGCGGAGGCGCCGCTCACCTGTGGAAATGTCGCCGACAGCTGGTCGAGCGCGAGCTGTGACTCGGTGCCGGGGATCGTCACCTCGTTGTCGAGGCCTTGTTGGAGCAGGCCCGCGGCGCCGCCGGCGATCCCGAGCACCAGGATCCAGCCGATCAGGACGAGCCGGCGTGCGCGCACGGCCCAGCGGCCGAGCGAGTAAAGAGCAGAAGACACGAACGCTCCCAGGGGGTTCCAGTGGTTCGATGCATCACTGTATCGGATACATTCGTGTATCGGAACCTGAGCAACCGGACTACACTCCGTAGTCGCACCACCACCCGAGGAGAGAGATCGTGACCGCCGAGCCGCTGCGCGACAACGCCGGGACGGACGCCGGTACAGCCGCACGTCCGTCACCGATCGACCGCGCCCTGGCCAACACCCTGACCCCGCGCCGCGAGCGCACCCGGGCCCGCCTGATGGACGCCGCCTACACCATCTTCGCCCGGGACGGGATCAACGGCGCCTCGATCGAGGTCGTCTGCGAGACGGCGGGTTTCACCCGAGGCGCCTTCTACTCCAACTTCGGTAGCAAGGAGGAGCTGTTCCTCGCGCTCGCCGACCGCCTCAAGCGACAACAGCTCGACGCGCTGGAGGCTGCCACCGCCGCGCTGGACCCCAGCGAGTTCCGCTCCGGAACGGTCAACCACGAGGTGATCACCTACATCCTCAACGCGGTGTCCACCGATCCGGACCACCGTCAGTGGACGCTGCTGAACTCCGAGCTCGAACTCCTCGCCATGCGGGATCACCGGGTCGCGGAGCTCTACGCCGCCCACGTGGCCACGCTCCGGGAGGAACTCGTCGCCGCCATCACGCGCATCCTCAACACGCTGGGCCTGCGCTTCGTGATCGGGACGGGCATGGCCGTCGAGCTGCTTCTCGCCGTGCACGACGCGGGCGCACGCCGACAGGCCGTCGAACGCTCGCTCGCGGAGTCGGGCGCCGCGGACACGTCCACGGGACCAGGCAACCCGGAACAGGCCCTGCTGAGCGACATGGTCGACTTCCTCATCACCCCGAAGGCGTGACGCGAAGACCACTCCTGGACCACCTCGCACGGGAACGGCCGCCGACCACGAGCCGGACCGGCCAGCCGGCAGGTCGCCGAATGCCCACCGGGTTCGTCGTGCCCGTCTACTTCGTGGCGCGGGTCATCGAGTCGATGGTGGCCAAGAGCGAGGCGCGCGCGGACGAGCGCGCACAGGCGAGCGCCTGAGAAGCTCCCGAACGGACGCCGGGGCAGGGGGATCGGACGGATCCCCCTGCCCCGGACCGTCACCGGACGGCCTCACCACGCAGCGTTGCGCGCCAGCTCCAGGGCCATCTCCTGCCACCAGGCACCCGCCGCCGGGCCGCCGTTGCACTCACCGTCGGACTCTCCTGGGAGCTTCACCCAGAGCAGGGCGTCGAGGTGCGTCCCGTCGTCGACGAGCGCCGGACGCTCGCCGAGCGCGCGACCGCCGGGGTTGCACCAGTCACTTCCGGGGCCGTTCCCGTTGCGCGAGGTGTCGATCACGAACGGCCGGCCGCCGAGCTGGGCCGAGACCTGCTCGCCGTAGGCTCGCGAGTCGGCCGTGGTCCGGTAGTTCGACGTGTTCAGCGCGAAGCCGACGGCGCCGTCGAAGCCGACCTGCTGCAGGCGGCTCGCCGCCTCGCCGGCGCTCAGCCAGGCGGAGTGGCCCGCATCGATGTACACGCGGGCGCCCGCGTCCGCGAGCGAGTTCGCGGCGTACCGCAGGAACCCGACGCGGTCCCCCTGACCGTCGCAGTCACCGAGCTGCGCGAGCGCGTCGGGTTCAAGAATTACCCAGGGCTCCCCTTGGATCCCCGAGGCGACGGTGTCGACCCACTGGGCGTACTCGCTCTCCTCGACGCCGCCCCCGGAGTGGCTGCCGCAGTCGCGGCCTGGAATCGCGTACACCGTGAGCAGGGGCGTCGCCCCGGCCGCGACGGCACGTGAGGTGTAGTCGGCCACCTCCTGACGCGAGTGGTCGGCGTCGGCCCAGCTGCCCACCCAGTAGGACTGGGGTGTCAGCGCGATCTTCTCCAGCAGTTCCCTGTCGGTCCCGGAGGCCGCCTGCCACGCCTCGTACGCCTGGGTCCCCGTGTCGACGTAGAACTCGCCACCGCCCGGCGGATTCGGTTCGGTGGGGTCGCCGGACGGGTCACCGGTCGGGTCTCCCGTCGGATCCGCCGTCGGTTCACCACCGACGTCGCCCGTGCACAGCGTGTCGTTCATCGCGAAGGACGACGGCGTCCCCGCCGTCCCGGTCGCGATGAGGCCGAACGTGGCCGAGCCTCCGGTGCCGAGGCTGCCGTTCCAGCCGACGTCGGATGCGCGCGTGCTGCCGCCCGACTGCGTCACCTGGGCGTTCCACGCCTGTGTGACGTTCTCCCCGGCCGTGAACTGCCAGGTGAGGTTCCACCCGGAGATCGGCTCGCCGAGATTGGTCAGTGTGACGTCGGCCTGGAAGCCGCCGTCCCACGAGTTCGTGACACGGTACTCGACGCCGCATCCTTCGGCGGCGGCGGCGCTGGTGGCGGCGACGGTTGCCGCGGTGAGGGCGCCTCCTGTGCCGAGCGAGACGACAGCGGCCAGTGCGGCCCACCTCGCCCGTCGTCGGGAGCTCGAGGTACGCATGGGGATCTCCTTCGATCGGTGCCGTTCCGCGCCAGACCGTACGAAGGCCCGCGTCGGACCGGCACCTCCCGAAGCGTTTAGATGCGTGACCTGCGCGGGAAGCCGCCAGCGCACCCTCACCGGGCCATGAAAAAACCCGCCACCAGATCGGCGTGTCGTACAACTTCACATTGTCCTGAATCTGTGTAACAGTTTTCCCACGGCGCCCCGCACGGGGCGCCGGCCAACTTCACCAAGCAGCACTGCACAAGCACCACGCAGGCAGCCCCCGAGCACACAGCCACCGGAGGTCAGCAACGTGACGCACTCGGATCGCGCGACGCAGAGCACCCACTGGACCCTTTCCCGTTCGCGGGGTTCGAGCCCCGCGAGGCTGCTGGAACTGAGGGTCGGCGGATTCGGCAGGCGCGAGTTCCTCACCATGGCCGGGATCGGCTCGGCCGCCACCGCGGTCTGCGTCACCATCGCCGCCCTCGATCCCGCCCTCTTCTTCGGCACCCCGTGGTGAGATTCCCCTAGCCACCCGCGGGACGAACCCTCCACCGCTACCCGGCCACACGTGGCCGGGACGTGCGGGTATCCCAGAACACCGTCTCACGCCGACAGGCCCGGACAACGGCGTCCGGGCCTGTTTCCCTTACCGCCGAGATTCCTCATGACCTGGAGTGACGTGGACCATGGCTAGTCAAGAACCGGCTCAATACGCTGAGGCGATGACCGCGCAGTTCGAGTACGACGTCGTCGACAACACCGAGGCATCACGCTACGAGGCCCGCCTGACCGATGGAGCCGTGGCCGGCTACCTGGAGTACCGCGTCGAGGGCGGCACAGTCGTCATGCCCTCCACCGTCGTGGACCCGAGGTACCGGGGCCACGGCATCGCCGCACGCCTGGCACGCAACGCACTGGACGAGGCACGCACCGGGCGCAAGAAGGTGGAGCCACGTTGCTGGTACCTGGCGGAGTACATCGAGAAGCACCCGGAGTACGCAGACCTGGTCGGAGACTGACCCGAGGCTGACAGGCACCGGATGCCCCGCGAGGTGCGCGAACCTGGCACCATCGACCTATGCACCCGCGCGCCGGAACTGTTGCGACCGCAGACGACCTGATCGACGTCGACCACGTGGTCGGCGCCTACTACGACCTCACACCCGACCCCGAGAACCCCGCGCAGCGGGTTGTCTTCGGCACGTCCGGGCACCGGGGCTCAAGCCTCGACACCGCGTTCAACGAAGCCCACATCATCGCGACCACCGCGGCGATCATCGAGTACCGCCGCTCTCAGGGCACCGACGGCCCGCTGTTCATCGGGCGCGACACGCACGCCCTGTCCCTGCCGGCCTGGCAGACCGCACTCGAGGTACTCGCGGCGGCGGGCGTCACCGTGATGGTCGACGCCCGCGACTCCTACACGCCCACGCCCGCGGTCTCGCAGTCGATCCTCCTGCACAACGAGGCACTCTCCGAGACCGGGGTCCGCACGTCGGGCCCCGGCCTGGCCGACGGCATCGTGGTCACGCCGAGTCACAACCCCCCGCGGGACGGCGGGTTCAAGTACAACCCGCCGCACGGCGGACCCGCCGGATCCGAGGCGACCGGCTGGATCGCCGACCGGGCGAACGAGCTCCTGGCCTCCGGAACGGGATCCGTCGCCCGGGTCTCCCTCGAGGCCGCTCTTGGCGCGGACACCACGCACCGGCACGACTTCCTGACGACCTACGTCGACGACCTCGCCACCGTGCTGGACCTGGAGGCCATCCGCTCGGCCGGGGTACGGATCGGCGCGGACCCGCTGGGCGGGGCATCCGTCGAGTACTGGGGCGAGCTCGGCGAGCGGTACGGGCTCGACCTGACCGTCGTGAACCCGCAGGTGGATCCCCGCTGGGCCTTCATGACGCTCGACCACGACGGCAAGATCCGGATGGACTGCTCGTCGCCCTCGGCGATGGCGTCGCTGGTCGGCCGCATGAATCCGGCCGACGGATCGCCTGCGCCGTATGACATCGCCACCGGGAACGACGCCGACTCCGACCGGCACGGCATCGTCACCCCGGACGCGGGCCTGATGAACCCGAACCACTACCTGGCCGTCGCGATCCGATATCTCTTCTCCGGAGCGCGCCCGGAGTGGCCCCGGACGGCGGCGGTCGGCAAGACCCTCGTGTCGTCGTCACTGATCGACCGGGTCGCGGGCGATCTCGGCCGACAGGTCGTCGAGGTCCCGGTCGGGTTCAAGTGGTTCGTGCCCGGGCTGCTCACCGGTGAGATCGCGTTCGGCGGCGAGGAGTCGGCCGGCGCGTCCTTCCTGCGACGCGACGGGCGGGTGTGGAGCACGGACAAGGACGGGCTGCTCCTGGCGCTGCTGGCCTCCGAGATCCTCGCGACGACCGGAACGACGCCGTCGCAGCAGCACGCGGAACTCGTGCGACAGCACGGCGAGTCCTGGTACGCACGCGTCGACGCCCCCGCGACCCGCGACGAGAAGGCTGCCCTCGCCACGCTCTCGCCGTCGGACGTCACGGCGACCGAGGTCGCCGGAGAGCCGATCACGGCAGCCCTGACCGAGGCTCCGGGCAACGGCGCGAAGATCGGCGGTCTCAAGGTGACCACACCGAACGCGTGGTTCGCCGCGCGCCCCTCCGGCACGGAGGACGTGTACAAGATCTACGCCGAGTCATTCGTCTCGGCGGACCACCTGGCCCAGGTCCAGTCCGCCGCGAAGGACGTCGTGAACGGAGCACTGGCCGGGCGATGACGTTGCCCGCGGGCGCCCTCCGGCCAGGGCGCCCGCGGGAAGCCCGGCGCGTCTCTCCGTCACGACCGCTGCGGTCACGTTTTCTTCACGCTACTTTTCGTGCGCGCGCAGATACTGCCTTGATACGTTGCAGGAGCTTTCACTCGATCTTCACGTCGGGTCGCTCAGGCTGCCCTCAAGGAGACCCATGCTCGTCTTCATCGTCCTCGGCATCGTCGGACTCGCTCTCGGTCTGCTCTCGGTCGCCCTCGGCGATCTCTTCGAGCTGGGTGACGGCGCCCTGTCAGGCACCTCGCTCGGCGCCGGGCTCCTGCTGTTCGGGGCCACCGGCGCCGTGGTGACGTCATCCGGCCTGCCCGTCGTGGCCACGTACCCGATCGCCGCAGCCATCGGCCTCGGCGTGATCCTGCTCGTGAACCTGCTGCTCAAGCGCCTGCGACAGTCCGACGACGCCACCCCACGGTCGATCGTCGGCCAGCAGGGGGCCGTGACATCCGAGGTGTCACCCGCACACGGCGAGGTGTCGCTCGACAACGAACTGGAGACCCGGATGGCCTTCGCGGACATGCCGCTCCCGCAGGGCACTCGCATCGCCGTCGTCGAGCAGCACGGCAGCCGGGTGAAGGTCATATCGGCCGAGTGATCGGCGCAGGCCCTTTCGCCGGTCCGCATCGTGAGTCCGGCGGTCACGCCCGCACGGCGGACGCCGACATGACCGGCGCCAGCCCCCACGAAACACCCCCCAAGGAGTACATGTGTTCCTCGCCAGTGCCGCCGTCGTCAGCGTGATCGCTGTCGTCGCCGTCGTCATCGCCCTCCTGATCCTGATGGCGTTCATCTCCAGCAGGATCCGGCGGGTCCCGCCGAACCAGGCCCTCATCGTCGTCGGCCGGGGTGCAGGAAAGCGCGAGGCAGACCTCGCGAACCAGAGGGTCGTGGTCGGTGGCCGCACCTTCGTCTGGCCCGTGCTGCAGCAAGGCTTCTCCATCTCCCTGGAGCAGCGCCAGATCGGCATCGTCGTCGAAGGCGTCGACGCCAACCGCATCAAGGTGGCGATCAAGGCGTCGGTCAACTTCAAGGTTCGCGGTGACGAGGAGGGCGTCCGCCGCGCCGCCCAGCGCTTCCTGTCCCAGCAGGACATGCTGACCGAGATCATCAAGGAGGCTCTGGAGGGCTCGCTGCGCTCGATCGTGGGCGACATGACCCTCGAGGAGATCATCTCGGACCGCAAGGGCCTGTCCGATCGTGTGGTGCAGTCCACCAAGCTGGACCTCGCGGAGCAGGGCCTGCAGATCGACATCCTCAACATCTCGGACATTTCCACCCCGGGCTCGGACTACCTGGAGAACCTCGGCCGCGCCGAGTCCGCACGCGCCCGCCAGCTCGCCGAGGTGTCCGAGGCCGAGGCCAAGCGGGTCTCGGAGTTCGCCGTCATCGAGGCCGCGGAGCAGATCGCGCAGCGCCAGAAGGAGCTCGACCTGAAGAAGTCCGCGATCAAGGCCGAGACGGACAGGGCTCAGGCCGAGGCGGAGGCCGCGGGCCAGCTGGCCCGGGCGGAGCAGGACCGGACCGTCGCCGTCGAGGAGCGCGAGGCGATGGCGGAGAAGGCCCGCGTGGAACAGGAGCGCCTCGACATCGAGATCCGCAAGCCCGCGGAGGCCCGCGCCTACGCACAGGTCCAGGAGGCGAACGCCCGCCGCGACGCCGAGAACGCGTCGACCCAGGCGGACGCGTTCAAGCGCACGACGATCGCCGAGGCGAACAAGACCGCCGCCATCCAGGACGCCGAGGCCGCGGCCGAAGCCGTACGACGTGCCGGTGAGGCCGAACGCGACAGGCAGGTCGCCCTCGCCGCCGGTATCCAGGCCGAGGGCGAGGCCCGCGCGGCCGCGGTCGAGGCAGAAGGCCGGGCCGAGGCCTCGGCCACTGACGCCAAGGCGGAAGCGCTGCGCAAGTACGGCGAGGCCGCACTGGCGCAGGAGCTCATCGAACGCCTGCCCGAGATCGTGCGCGCCGCCGCCGAACCCCTGGGCAGCATCAAGGGCATGACCGTCGTCTCCACCGACGGCGCCTCGGCGATCACCCGGAGCGTGGCGAGCGTGCTCGGTGAGGGCCAGGGCGTCATCAAGCAGCTGACCGGTGTGGACATCAAGGAGCTCATGAACGGCGTCGCGGGGGCCGGCCTCGGCGGTGCGACGGCGGGCAGCTCCGACGTCGGCAACGGGTCCGCCGACAGGTAGACGGGCGGGCGCGGGGGCACGACCGGCAGGACAGCGCCGGGTCGGTCACGGCGCCGTTGCCCACGCGGTCGCTGGGGCCGGTCCGACGACGGACCGGCCCCAGCGTTTCCTGCGGCGGACCGGACACGGAGCGCCGTCGTGGACGCCACGGTTCCGTTCCGCACGGTACGGGCCTCGGCCGGAGGCACCCCCCAGCGGCACCTCCGACCTCGGCCCCTGACATCCGATGGCATGCCGCCCTGAGATGCGGGTGCACCCCCCAGTGAAAGCCCGCGAGCGGAGCCGCGAACCGGATGTCAGCCGTCGGCCGACAGCGCATCAGCGGAGCGCTGCCGACGATCGGGACTCCCGTGACGGATCGGCCCAGCGCGAGCTGGTCCCTCGTGACGACAGCCCCGAACTCGTCACGCTCAGGCTGGGGAGACAGGAACCTCGAAGCTTGCGAGCGAGCGTGGTATCGGGCGGTCCCGGGTCCGGCCGCGGAACCTGACCACGCCGGGCGCGATCAGGACGGTCAGGACGGCCAGCGCCTCGCCGCCGCCGGCGCGCAACGGCGACCCGCTCTCGGCGCCGAACGCCACGAGAACGGTGTCCGAGCCTGACACAGGGGCAGGGAGATCATCGGCGGGGATGCCCAGGGCGGCCGCCGCCGGGACGGGGGAGCCGCCCTCGGCCTCGGCCAGCTCCACGAGCGCCAGACCGCCCGCCGCGATCGCGAGCAGCAGGGCGGCGCTCACAACCCACCGGCAGAGCCACGCGGTGCGCGGATTCCGGTGGTGTGTCGACGCCATGAACAGTAGCCATCCGTGTGGATCTGGGGGTTCATGGACAACTGTGGACTCTTTTCGCCGTGGCTGCAACGGCGACCAGGAAGGCTTGCGCACGGACTATGCGATGACCGTGCCGAAGAAGAGTCCGAGCAGGTACGTCACCACGGCCGCCCCCAGCCCGATGAGCAGTTGCCGCGCCGCGCGCGTGAGCGGGGAGGTTCCGGACAGCAGGCCCACGGTCGCGCCCGTGACGAGCAGTGCGGCTCCGACCAGCGTGGACGCGACCGCCACCGCGCCCATCCCACCGAAGCCGAGAAGATAGGGCAGGACGGGAATCAGCGCACCGGACGCGAAGAAGCAGAACGACGACGCGGCGGCGCCCCAGGCGGTCCCGTGCGTCTCGTGCTCGTCCACGGGCCGCTCACCGGCCGGGTCGGACCGCTCCGTCTCGAAGGCGTCGCTCGCGTCCTCCTCGCCGGGCAGAGCCGGGTCGCCCGCGTTCCCGTCCCGGTGATCGACGCCGGTGGAGGCGGCGAACGGGGCGAGAACCTCAGCTGCCCGGACCTCGGCCTGGTCGGGAGTCAGGCCTCGGGCACGGTAGACGAGCGCCAGCTCGTTGGCGTTCAGGTCCAGGTGCGGCAGGGCTGCGGCCGCGTCGGGCGACGGCGACGAGGCTTCCAGGAGCTCTCGCTGCGACCGCACCGACACATACTCCCCCGCCGCCATCGACAGGGACCCGGAGAGCAGGCCCGCCAGTCCGCTCAGCAGGATCGTCTGCTGCGAGACACCCGAGGCGCCGATGCCGAGCACGAGCGCGAGGTTCGAGACCAGACCGTCGTTCGCGCCGAACACCGCAGCGCGGAAGGTCCCCGACAGCCGGTTCCTCCCTCGCGTGGCCAGGCCGCGTACGACCTCCTCGTGGATCTGCTCGTCGGCGGCCATCGTGGCCGTCGCGTCCACGTCCCGCGAGTAGGCCGAGCGCGCCTCGGCACGTTGTGCGAGCGCCAGCACAAACACGCCGCCGAACCTGCGAGCCAGGGATCCCAGCACGCGGGAGCGCCATTCGGTGCGCAACGGATCACCGACGTCGTCGCCCAGCAGGTCGAGCCAGTGCGTCTCATGCCGTTTCTCCGCCTCGGCGAGCGCGAGCAGGATCGCACGCTCCTCGCCGGTGCGACGCTGCGCGAGATCGCGATATGACGCGGCCTCGGCGCGCTCGGCCGCCAGATAGCGTCGCCAGCGGCGGATGTCGGCGGGTGTGGGTCCAGGCATGGTGCCATGATCGCAATGCGAGGCGGATCACGGGTTCCGGAAGGGGACGTCTGCGGTTTCCCGTGCCCGGAACTCGCGGCTCCCAGCATGTCGCCCTATCCAGCATCACTCTCGGCAAGGCACAATGGTCGCCGTGATCATCCTCAGCGCCCACGGGGACGCCCTTGGTGATCCGGGTGCGATCGGCTGGGCTTGGGTCGACCACATGGACGGCAACTTCGACTCCGGCGGTGCCGCGAGCGGCACGGACCAGTCCGCCGGGTTGACCGCCGTGCTCCGCGCGATCGAGGCTCATCCCGGCGACGAGCCGCTCCTCGTCGAGTCCGGCTCGCAGCAGGCGATCCGGGTCGCCTCCGAGTGGCTCCCCGTCTGGAAGGCGAACGGCTGGCGTACGGCGGCCGACGAGGCCGTTCCCGACGCCGACATCGTGCATGCCCTCGACGACGCCGTCGCCGCACGCACGGGCCCGGTCCGCTTCCGCCATGTGCGGGGGCACATCGACAGTCCGTTCCACGAACGCGCCCGGCACCTCGCGGAGCTTTCCGCCGCGGACTGGTCGGCAGGACGCGGCGACCTCGACGGCTTCCTCATCGGGAACATGCCGCCGGCGGCGCAGGCTGCGGACCTGGCCGGCACACCACTCGGCGAGGACGAGCCCGACGACGCGGCCGCGACACCCGGCCCGGCCGAGACCGCGCCTGGCCCCGCCGCGGACGACACGGACGCCGGGGTATCGCACCCCGCGCGACGAACCCCTGCGAGGGACGGCCAGTCCGCCTCCTGGGAGCCGGCGACCCTGTTCTGACCGGCCGCTCCGACCGGTTCACGCAACGGACGCCGTTTCGTGCTGCCCGTGCGGCGGGCCGGGCTCCCGCGCGGGAGCCGTCCGGGCTGCACCCTGACGTCACACCGCCGTGAGGCGCATGCCGTCCTTCCGCGCGTCCGCGGGGACAGCGTTCGACTGCGTGAGAGCCCCTGCCTGGGCGTGGAAGTCCAGCCGGTCCGCGACGGTCCGTGCGTGCCGCGCCATGTCGTGGGCGATGGCGACGCTCTCACCGAGGTAGCTCGACGGATCGACGAGCCGTCGGATGCGCGCGGCATCGAGGTGCTCACGCACCGTGCCGTTCCGGAGCAGCAGGTCGAGGAACGACTCGTCGCCCACGGCGGCCGTCTGGGCGATCTCGTAGACGAGTTCGTGCGCGCTCTGGCGCCCGATGCGTTCGCCGAGCTCGAGCATGAGGGACTCGGAACCCATCAGCCCCTCGGACAGCGCCAGATTCGCGCGCATCCGCTGCTCGTCGAGCTCAAGGCCGGACATGATCACCGACAGGCGCACCAGCAGGTCCCCGGAGAGAGTCGCCGCCTGGCCGATGAGGTCCTCCAGCAGCGCGGTCATGCCGCCGTTCGCCTCGTGGTCGTGCATCATCGACTCGAGTGCCGGTCCGGCGAGTGCGCGCAGCTGCGCGCTCATCGACTGGACGTCCAGGGCGAGCTGGGGGTTGCGCTTGTGCGGCATCGTGGAGCTGCCGACCGTGCCGTGCGGGATCGGCTCGAAGGCCTCGCCGAACTCGGGCTGCATCAGCGCGTACACGTCCTTGCCGATCTTGCCGGCGGTCCCGGCCAGCAGGCCGAGCACGACGACGAACTCGACCATGCCGTCGTTCACGGCACGCGACGGGACCGGCATGGTGCCCAGGCCCAGCCGCTCGGCGACGCCGCGCTCCACCGCGCGCCCGTGCGGCCCGAAGGAGGCGAACGTCCCGACGGCGCCGCCCATGAGCACGCGGAACAACCGGTCCTCGAGGCGCTCCAGCCGGTCGACGGTGGCGGTGAGCTCGTCGATCCAGACCGCGGTCTTGAACCCGAAGGTGACCGGAACGGCGTGCTGGGAGTGCGTGCGGCCCGGCATGGGCACGGCGGCCGACGAGTCGGCGAGCTTGGACAGGGCCCGCAGCGTCGCGGCGAGGTGTCGCTTGAGCGCCCGCTGCACGTCGCGCAGGACCAGGATGTCGGCGGTCTGCGTGATGTTCTGGGTGGTGGCGCCCCAGTGGATCCACTCCCCGTGCTCGGGCCCGACGACGCGGGCGAGCTCGTCGACCAGTGGCACGAGAGGGTGGCTGGCCGCCACCGTGGCATCGGCGATCCGGGACAGGTCCAGCTTCTCGATCCGGGCGGCGGCCTGGATCGCCGCGCCCGCGTCCTCGGGGATCAGCCCGACCTCGGCCTCGGCCTGAGCGAGCGCGGCCTCGACATCGAGGCGCCGCTGGAAGCGGTTCTCGGCGCTGAAGAGGTGCTTGATGCCGGGCTCCGGGACTCGGCCGTCGGTATAACGCCGAGACCATTCGTCGGACATCTTCGCAGCCCCCTGGGGGTGTCGGCGGTGGTACGGGCCAGCCAAGCCTAGTCGAATGTTTCCTGAATGTTAACCAGCCGACCGGGTGAAAGCAGGGCGAGCTCGGCGAGCCTGACGGAATCGCCCGCACCGCGACCGCCAGGCTCGCCGAGGTGGCCCCCGCGAGACAGCGCGGTCAGCCCGCGCAGGACACCGCGGTCGACCCCGGAGCCGCGCCGTTGGCGGTGAAGCCGTAGGTGGTGGACTGGCCGGGGTTCAAGGTGCCGTTCCAGTCGACGTTGCCCGCGGTGACGACGGACCCGCTGACCGTGTGGTCGGCGTTCCACAGGCTGCCGATCGTCGTGCCGGCAGGCAGCGTGAACCGTGTGGTCCAGCCATCGGCGCCCGCATCTCCTGCGGTCACCGTGACCTGCGCCTGGAAGCCGCTGCCCCAGTCGTTCACGACGTCGAGCACGGCCTCGCACGCGTCGGTGCCCGGTTCGGTGGGATCATCCGTGGGCTCGGGCGGGTCGGTGGGCTCCGGCGGGTCGGTGGGCTCCGGATCCCCGCCGCCGAACACTCCGGCCTTGACGGACGTCTCCGACAGGCCGTCGGGGCCGGTGATGACACGGTCACCCCAGCCGGTGCGCCGGGTGGGGTCGAACTGCTCCACCATGTCGAGGTACTCGACGCCTCCCCCGTTACCGCTCCACGACCAGGCGAACCAGCCGATCCCCCGGGACCGCGTGGACGACATGATCGCGTCCTCGTCCGGGTCGCCGTCCGAGTGGTCGTGCCCGAACTCGCCGACGATCAGCGGCAGGCCCATCGCGTCGAAGGCGTCGAGGTAGTCCGTGACCACCTGAGCGCTGGAGTACACGCCGTACATGTGCACGGAGAACACGGTGTTGCCGTCCGGGTCGGCCGCCGCGACCTGCGGTGCGCCGTCGCGCATGACGCCCTGCCAGTCCTGCCCCCACGACGGCGCGTCGACGACGATCGTGTGCCCCAGGCCGGCGTCGCGCAGCCGCTGGATCGCGGCCGCCGTGTCGGCCGCCCAGCCCTCGTTCGTCGCGGCATCGTTGCCGTAGGGCTCGTTGCCGATGTTGACCAGCACGTAGTCCTCTGTGCCCTCCAGCACCGGCTGCAGCGAGATCCAGTAGTCCACGGCCTGGTCGAGCGTCGAAGCGGCGGACTCCTCGCCGAAGCCGGTGGTGTCGTGGTCCTCGAGCATGCAGACCAGCTCGTTCTGCCAGCAGAGGTCCAGCACGTTCTCCACGTCGGCCGGCTCGTTCCGGTTCCACCGCGTGCCGTCGCTGAGCACGACCCGCACGGCGTTCGCACCGGCGTCGTCGATGTCGGCGAACGACCCGGTCTCGCTCGCATACCAGGTGTGCGCGTGACTCACCCCGCGAAGCAACAGGGGGGAGCCGTCCGCCTCGAGGAGCTGGTCGCCCTCGACGTGGATGCCGGCTGCCGAGACACCGGCCGGCGTCGTTCCTTCGGTCGACGCCATCGCCGGCGCCGCGGCGAGCAGCGCGGCGCCCACCGCCGCGACGGACAGGGCCTTTCGTCTGGTTCGCATGAACTCCCTCGTTCCCGGGCACACGGCGCGGACCGTTCCCGCCCGACGACAACCCGCACGCCCCGCCCCAATGTCGCCGCCCGTGCCGGCACGGCCTAGGACCTGAAGCGATTAATCCGGTGGAACGACAGGAGCGTCAGCGCGCGCTCGCGACGGCCTTCTCGCAGCTGGCCCGCATCTCGTCGCCGAGCCGGCAGTCGCCCGTGCCCTCCGCCGCGAGCAGGCGACGAGCGAGCGCGGCAAGCCCTACCGGGTCGGCCTCTCCCCGTTCGCCGTCACGTGGCTCGACTCCGCGCGCCACCGAGAAGTACGCGCCGAACCAGTCGGCGATCCGGACGCCGTGCTCGGGCACGTGGACGACGTCGATCGTGTCGCCGGCCCCGATCTCGCCCGCCTCGGCCACCCGCAGGTAGGCTCCGGTGCGGTTCGCCGCCGTGAAGCGGCGGACCCACTGCTTCTCGCCCATCCGGCGCTGGAACGTCGAACACGGCGTCCGCGGCTGGGTGACCTCCAACAGCGCCGAGCCGACGCGCCACTGCTCCCCGACCACCGCCGTGCTCACGGCGACACCGGACGTGCGCAGGTTCTCTCCGAACAGGCCCGGCGTGATCTCACGGCCGAGTTCTTCCGCCCAGTGCTCGGCGTCCTCCTCGGCATAGGCGTACACGGCCTGGTCAGGCCCGCCGTGGTTGGCACGGTCGGCCTGGACATCCGCGAAGAGACCGAGCGCGCGAGCCTTGACCCGCCCTTCGGCAGGACGCTTGTCGATGGCCGTGATACCCACGGTGCCGCTGTCGGGCAGCAGCTGATGGACGCGACACACGGCGAGAACTGATCCCATGCCGGCCATCCTGCCAGGGCTGCTCGCAGGGGAGCCAGACCGGTCCGGAAAGGCTGCGGCGGCCCGGGGGCGCCACGTGGGAGCGCCCCGCAGAACCGAGCGGGGCCACCCCCGGACGGGCGAGGTCAGTTGTCCCGCGGGTCCGACTTGCGCACGAGGTCCTGCAGCGTGCGCTGCACCTGCTCGACGTCAGGCACGTCGTCGAGAACCATGCCTTCGCGGTCCGAGCCGTCCGAGATCACGAGCGTCCCGCAGCCGAAGAAACGGTCGCTGAGCTGCTTCTCGAAGGTCACGTCGTTGATCCGGTAGAGCGGGATGTCCCGGCCGGTGTGCGTGAGGATCCCGGTGCGCAGCGACACCCGCTGATTGGTGATGACGTAGGTGGTGGTCACCCACTTGAGGTACGGCGGGATCGTGGCGGCGACGACGAGCAGGACCGCAACGGCGCTCGCGAACAGCGGCGCCCACGACGGCAGGCCGAACATCGGGGCCGCGAGCCAGGCGCCGACGGTCACCACGGCCAGCACCACGATCCACACCACAGGCTTCATCAACACCTTGCGGTGCGTCCTCAGGCGCATGATGACGGACTCGCCCTCGGCAAGGTGCTCTTCTCGCAAACCCATGCGTGGCATATTGCCATGAATCGGAATCCGGCAACATGGACCAGCCGGCGAACGACGAGTTCGACACGCTGCATCGACTCGTGCCAATATAGACACATGTCGATACAGGAGCGAGAGGTCGCACCCGCCGAGCGGCACGCCATCGGCACGGACGCCGCCAACGTCGTCGCGCACACCCTCAAGGCCCTCGCCGACCCGCTCCGCCTGCGCATGCTGTCGGCCATCGCCACCGACCCCGGCGGCGAGACCTCCGCCGGGGAACTCGCCACGTTGACCAACGTCGCGCAGCCCACCGTGTCGCACCATCTCAAGGTGCTCCGCGACGTCGGACTCCTCACGTCCGAACGCCGCGGGACGTTCGTGCTCTACCGGATCACTCCCGGCTACCGGGGCGCGATCACCACCCTCCTGGACCGGTTCGCCCCCTCCGCCGTCAGCGCCGGGCAGACCCCGTACCTCGCCGGGCTGTCCGACGTCGACCGCGAACTGACCGGCCTGGCGCAGTCCCTCGCGGGGCGCGTGCCCGGGACCACCCCGGAGGAGTGCCTCCACGTGGTGCGCGAGTCGTACGCGGCGCTCGCCCGCAGGGGCGGGATCCCGACCCATCTCGTGGCGCTGACCGGGCACTTCGCCAGGCAGCGGCTCGAAGATCTGGTCAAGGCGCGCGAGTCGCGCGACCGGGTGGGCGACGCGCCGGGCGAGGACGACACGGCACTCCGACAGGCGGCGGTCGGGGCCGGCAGGAGCGCCGCCAGGTCTGGAGCGGGCTCCGCCGGGCCTGAAGCGGGCTCCGCCGGTCCGGACGCTGCCACCGGCTCCCCCGGGAGCGCCGGGGATGACCTGCGCAAGCCCCAGGTCCTGTTCGTCTGCGTCGCGAACGCCGGACGCTCTCAGCTCGCCGCGGCCCTGATGGCGCACCACGCGGGTGACCGCGTCGTCGTGCGGTCCGCAGGCTCGGCGCCGGCGCCCGATGTGCACGACGCCGTCCGAACGCTGCTCGCGCAGATCGACGGGCGCGGCCGGGACTCCGGCGTCGAGCACGCCATCTTCCCCAAGCCCCTGACCGACGACGCCGTCCGCGCGGCCGACGTGGTCGTGACGATGGGCTGTGGAGACACCTGCCCGGTACTGCCGGGCACGCGGTACGAGGACTGGGTGGTGGGGGATCCCGCCCTGGCATCCCCGGCCGGCGTCGTCGCCATCCGCGACGAGCTCGATCGCCGCGTGCGAGCTCTGCTCGCGCAGATCCTTCCCGCCTGACCGTGCCCGCCCCGATCCCACTCAACCGATCCCCGGCGACGGACCGTCCCCGGCGCCGGACCGTCCCCGGCGCCGGGCCCGCCCGGTGCCGACCCGCACAAGACACCTCCCCCACGAGACACCTCCCGCACGAGACCACACCTGGAGCACCCTCATGAGCACCTCGCCCTCCGCCCTGTTCGTCTGCGTCCACAACGCGGGCCGCTCGCAGATGGCCGCGGGATTCCTGCGCACGCTGTCCGGCGGCGCCGTCGAGGTCAGGTCGGCCGGCTCGGAGCCCGCCGGACAGATCAACCCCGTCGCCGTGGACGCCATGCTGGAGAAGGGCATCGACCTCCGCGCGGAGCGGCCCAAGATCCTGACCACGGACGCCGTGCAGGCGTCCGACGTCGTCATCACCATGGGCTGCGGTGACGCCTGCCCGATCTTCCCCGGCAAGCGCTACGAGGACTGGGCGCTCGAGGACCCCGCCGGCCAGGGCATCGAGGCGGTGCGTCCGATCCGGGACGAGATCGAGAAGCGCGTGCGGACCCTGATCGCGGAACTGGGCGTGGAGGCCGTGGCCTGATGGCACAGTCGACGACAACAGGATCGGCCACCGGACCGGCCACCGCACCCGCCCCTGCGGAGACCCGACCGGTCGCGCTCTGGCGCCGTGCGGTCGCCGAGGCGCTCGGGACCGCGGCCCTCGTCGCGATCGTCGTGGGCTCGGGAATCATGGCCACCGAGCTGTCCGACGACACCGGGCTGCGGCTCCTGGAGAACAGCCTGGCCACGACGCTCGGGCTGGCCGTGCTGATCGCCGTTCTCGGCCCCGTGAGCGGGGCACACCTGAACCCGGTGGTCAGCCTGGTGGACTGGGTCACCGCACGCAGGGCCGGCCCCCAGGGCGGCGGCGGTGCCGCAGATCGCCGCAGCGCGGCCCGCGCACGCCTCACGACCGCCGGGGTCTACGTCCCGGCTCAGGTCGTCGGCGGCATCGCCGGGGCCGTCCTGGCGAACGCCATGTTCGGCCTGCCCACGACGCTCGCGACGCACGAGCGCGCCACGGCACCGCACCTGCTGGCCGAGGTCGTCGCCACCGCCGGGCTGGTCCTCGTCATCCTGGGCCTCCTGCGGTCCGGACGGGAGACCTGGGTACCGGCCGCCGTGGGCTCGTACATCGGCGCGGCGTACTGGTTCACCTCGTCGACCTCCTTCGCGAACCCCGCGGTGACCGTGGGACGCATGGTCAGCGACACCTTCGCCGGCATCGCCCCGGGATCGGTGCTGCCGTTCATCGGGGCGCAGCTGCTCGGCGGCGCGGTCGCGGTCGGGCTGGCGTCGGTGCTGTTCCCGGCGGTCCGCGAGGAGCAGGCCCGCCGCTGACGGGCCGGGGCACACCGGCAGGTCCCCACGCCGCCCGCCGGTCGTCCGGCCCCCGCCGGTCAGGCCGGCGTGCACGCACGGCGACCCGCCGCCGGCCGGTGGCGGCGGGTGGGTGCGTCAGCCGGACGAGCGACCGTGGGCAACACCTGTCGCGAACCCCTGGTCAACGCCGTCCGGCGGGGCACCGACCGTGATCGGTCGTGGTGCCGTGGGGGCGGTGCAGCAGTCCCCGGTCTCGGCCCGCGGCGCCGCGAGGCGCGGATGTCAGACTCCCGCGGCATGCTGTTCTGGACGGAGGGAGTCATCGTGACCGACACACAGGAACCAGCCCGGCCGGGCATCGCCCGGATGGGGTCGGTGGTCCTCGACGTACCGGACCTAACCGCGGCATCCCGGTTCTGGACCGCCCTGACCGGCGGAGAGATCAGCTCGCAGGACGATCACTGGGTGTCGACCCGCACGGCGGACGGCTGGAGCCTGCACTTCCAGGTCGCGCCGGACCTCATCCCGCCGGACTGGCCCGGCCAGGACCGCCCGCAGCAGCTCCACCTGGATCTGCGCACGGCCGACGTCGCCGCGGCGAGCCGGGCCGCCGTCCAGAGGGGCGCCACGGTGCTCCGGGTGAGCGAGCAGTGGACCACGCTCACCGACCCGGCAGGACATCCGTTCGACCTCTGCGCCGCCGAGGGCAACCCCGGCACGACGGTCGCCGGCGTCAACTTCGACGTGCCGGACGCACACACCGCCGTACGCTTCTGGTCAGCGCTGATCGGCGAACCGGTCGCCTACGACCAGGACGGCATGGGGATGACCGGCGGCGACCGGCCGATCCTCTTCCAGCAGGTCGAGAACTACACCGCACCCGCGTGGCCGGACCCGGCACGGCCGCAGCAGGGACATCTGGACCTGTACGTCGACGACCTCGACGCCACCGAGGAGGCGACACTCGCACTCGGCGCGACCCGCCTGCCGAGTGACGGTGAGACGTTCCGCACCTTCGCCGACCCGGCCGGCCACCCCTTCTGCCTCTGCCTGAACGAGGAGTGACCGGCACGGCGCTCACAGCACCCGGTGCGTCCACTCCCCGCCCAGGACGGTGCCGGCCACCGGCATCGTGCGCAGCGCCTCCGAGACGTCGGACGGATCGGCAGGCTGCACGAGGTAGTCCGCGTGCGAGCCGAGTCCCGGGACGTCCCCGTCCAGCACGACGAGGTCCGCCGGTCCTCCCTCACCCGGTGCCACGCCATGCCCGGCGGTCGATGCCGCCAGCGCCTGCTCCACGGTGAGCACCTGCTCCGGATGCCAGGGTTCGCGTCCGCCGCGGGACCGCGTCACCGCGGACGCGATCGCGAACCACGGATCGAGCCGGGCAACGGGAGCGTCGGATCCGAGGGCGAGCGGCACACCCGCCGCGGCGAGCGTCGCCAGGGGGAACGCCCGGTCCGTGCGATCGGGCCACAGCCCCTCGGCGACGTCGCGGTCGTCCATCGCATGTTCGGGCTGCACGCTCGCGGTCACCCGGCCGGCCGCGAACCGCTCGACGTCGGACCACCGCACGAGCTGCGCGTGCTCGATCGAGCCGCGAGCGCCGGTGGCTTCGAAGGCATCCAGCGCCAGCGAGTTGGCCCGGTCCCCGATGGCGTGGATGGCACAGGTCAGTCCGGCATCCGTGGCACGCTTCATCAGCAGATGCAGGTCCTCCGGAGGCACGTTGAGCACGCCGTGCGCGTCGGGCCCGTCCGAGCCCTCGTACGGGTCGAAGCAGCAGGCGGTGCGCGAGTTGAGCGAGCCGTCGCTGATGACCTTGAGCGACCCCATCTCCACGAGCGGCCGGCCGGTGAGCTCCCCCGCCGGGGCCCGGCCGTCCGGTCCGCTCAGCGGGTCACCGGTGCGCAGACCCTCGGCCAGCGCCGCGTCGAGATCCCAGTACCAGACGCCCGCGCGTACGCGCAGCCCGTCCCAGGACGGGACGCGGCGCCGCCACGCGCCGACGTTGTCGTCCATGCCGAAGTCCACGACGCCGACCACGCCCCGGGCGGCCGCGGCCTGGGCGGCGCTGTGCACGAGCCGGTCGAGGGTCGTACCGGACGGATGGTCCAGCTGTTCGGCGGGCAACATCTCGTCCTCGAGCAGCAGCCCGGTGGGGTGCTCGATCCCGAGCCGTCGCAGGCCGGCCGTGTTCACCCACGCGGAGTGCAGGTCGAAGGACAACAGCACCACCGGCACGTCCCCGACGGCGTCGAGCATCTCGGCCGTCGGGGGCTCCGGCCAGGTGACCCAGTGCAGCCCGAAGCCGACCAGCGGCTCCCCCACGCCCCCGCCCTCCGCGGCGCGCGCGTCGAGCGCGTCCTCGACGAGGCGGACGGCGTGCTCCGCCGACGTCGCGGGGGCGACGTCGAGCCGCCGGCGGACGAGCGCCCACTGCTCCATGTGCGTGTGCGCGTCCCACAGGCCCGGCATCACCCACCGCCCGTCGAGGTCCACCACCTCCGGCGCCGCGGCACCCGCCCCGGCCGCACGTCCCAGGACCGCGGCGTCGCCGTGCGCGGCGGGGACGATCCGCCTGATCGAGCCGCCCGAGACCTGGATGTCGACGAGATGGTCCGCGCCCAGCACCCGGGCACGCGAGAGGATCAGTCTGGTCACGAGCCCAAGGTAAGCCTCAGCCATCACCCGTGCGTGACCGTCCGGCGTGACGCCCCTCACGGCGCCGGGAAACCAGGAATGCGCGCAACCATCGTTACTGTTGATGGCAAACATCCGTGGACCTGATACGAGGTCGCGGAGGACGCGCGGAACCCCGCGCACCCGACGACCCGAAAGGCCCGCACATGACCCGCATCCGCGCCCTCGCCACGGCCGCGACCGCCTCGGTCGCCCTCCTGGCACTCGCCGCCTGCACCTCCGGCAGCTCCGGCGACGACGACGGCACCGGGCTGGTCACCGACGGCACGCTGACCGTGGCGACCGAGGGCACCTACCGCCCGTTCAGCTACCACGACGACTCGGACACGCTGGTGGGATACGACGTGGAGGTGGCCGAGGCCGTCGCGCAGAAGCTGGACCTGCAGGTCGAGTTCGCCGAGACCCAGTGGGACGCGATCTTCGCGGGGCTCGACGCCGGGCGGTTCGACACCATCGCCAACCAGGTCACCGTCACGCCGGAACGTGAGGACCAGTACGCGTTCAGCGCTCCCTACACCGTGTCGCGCGGAGCGGTCATCGTCACGGCGGACAACGACGACGTCAACTCGTTCGAGGACCTTGCCGGCAGGACCACGGCACAGTCCCTGACCAGCAACTGGCGCGAGCTCGCGGAGTCCTCGGGCGCGAAGATCGAGAACGTCGAGGGCTGGGCGCAGTCCATCTCGCTGCTGCGGGACGGACGGGTGGACGCCACCATCAACGACACCCTCACCTTCCTCGACTACGTGAACGAGAACGGCGACTCCGGCCTCAAGATCGCCGCCGAGACCGACGAGACCTCCGAGTCGGCGTTCGTGGTCACCCCGGAGCACCAGGCGCTGGCCGACCAGATCTCCGGCGCACTCGACGAGCTCCGTGCGGACGGCACGCTGACGGCGCTCAGCGAGAAGTACTTCGGCGACGACGTCTCCGAATAAGTGGACTGGGAGCTCGCCCGGGAGGCGTTCTGGCCGATCCTGTCCGGGGGCCTGACCGGAACCATCCCGCTGACACTGGTCTCGTTCGCCATCGGGCTGGTGATCGCACTGGTCGTGGCGCTGCTGCGGCTGTCGTCGAACGTGGTCCTCGCCTGGATCGGCACCGCCTACGTCTCGGTCATCCGTGGCACGCCGCTGCTGGTGCAGCTGTTCATCGTGTTCTACGGCCTGCCCAACCTGGGGATCGTCGTCGACCCATGGCCGAGCGCCATCGTCGCGTTCTCGATGAATGTGGGCGGCTACGCGGCCGAGATCGTGCGGGCCGCGATCCTGTCCGTCCCGCGCGGGCAGTGGGAGGCCGGGTACACGATCGGTATGGGGACCACGCGGACCCTGCGCCGGATCGTGCTGCCCCAGGCCGCGCGGGTGTCGGTGCCGCCGCTGTCGAACACGTTCATCTCCCTGGTGAAGGACACGTCGCTGGCCTCGACCATCCTGGTGACCGAGCAGTTCCGCAAGGCTCAGGAGATCGCCGCCAGCCACCCTGACCAGCTCATGCTGCTCTACCTGGAGGCGGCGCTGATCTACTGGATCTTCTGCACCGTCCTCGCGGCCGGACAGCGCGCGATCGAGAAGAGGCTGGACCGCTATGTCGCCCACTGAAGGAGCCGGTACCGAACCGAACGGGACCCCGGACGTGCTGGAGCCGGGTGGGGGCGCCCGGCCCGGCACGCCGCTGCTCACCGTACGGGGGCTGCACAAGTCGTTCGGGGACAACAGCGTGCTGCGCGGCATCGACCTCGACGTGCGCCGCGGAAGCGTCACCGCACTGATCGGGCCGTCGGGTTCCGGCAAGACGACGCTGCTGCGCTCGCTCAACGGCCTGTCCATCCCCGATGCGGGGAGGATCACGGCCGCGCCCTCGGCACACCCGTCCGGGGACCCGGGGACGAAGACGGAGGGCGGCGACGCCCCGCTGACGCTGGACTTCTCCCGGAAGACCACCAAGCGACAGCGCTTCGCCCTGCGGGACCGCTCGGCGATGGTCTTCCAGCAGCACAACCTGTTCCCGCATCGCACGGTGCTGCAGAACGTCATCGAGGGTCCCGTCCAGGTCCAGCGCGTCGCACGGGCCGACGCCGTCGAGCGCGCGACGGAGCTGCTGGAGCGTGTGGGGCTCGGCGAGAAGCGCGACGCCTACCCGCACGAGCTGTCCGGCGGGCAGCAGCAGCGGGTGGGAATCGTGCGGGCGCTCGCGCTCCGACCGGAGCTGCTGCTGTTCGACGAGCCGACGTCGGCCCTCGACCCCGAGCTCGTCGGTGAGGTGCTGACCGTGATGAAGGAGCTCGCGGACGAGGGCTGGACCATGGTGGTGGTCACGCACGAGCTGCAGTTCGCGCGGGCGGTGGCCGACGAGGTGCTGTTCCTCGACGGCGGGCACGTCGTCGAACGCGGTGCCCCACGCCAGCTGTTCCGTGAGCCGCGCGAGGAGCGCACCCGGCAGTTCCTGCACCGGCTGCTGCACCCGATGGAGTGAAGGAGGCCGCGGGGTGGTCCGCGGCCGGCCGAGATTGCGGACTTCACCCGCTCCGAGCGGGTGAAGTTCGGCGATTTCTATGCCGCGGAGCCGGATTACCTGGTGAGGTTGGGATGCTAGGACCACGGACCCAACGACGCGAGATGGTACCCAGGATCCCGAATGACTGAAGCAGCTGCGCCCGAGACACCGCCCACCCTGGTGTGGACGGACGCGTTCCCCTGGCTCGTCGGGGTGGCGGGCCTCGACGCCAACCAGCCCGATCCCCGGTGGTCCGAGCCGATCGCCGCCACCCCGGACTCCGAGGTCCCCGAGGTCGCCCTGGAAGTGGCTCAGCTGGCCATCCAGCACCGGCCGACGAGTCACATCGGCTCCGTCTTCCCCCGCCTCCCGGACGAGTTGAGCCTCAACAACCTCGACCTTCCGTCACGCCAGCGCAACGTGCTGCGGCGTCACGGCCTCGAGACCGCACGCGACCTGGGCACCGTCACGGTCACCGAACTGCTGACCTCCTGGTCCGTGGGCCCCCGCGTGCTGGAGGGGATCTTCACCGCGCTCGTGGAGGAGTCCCTCGCGTCCGCCATGAGCGGCGCGACCGCGGACTGAGGCCGCGGGTCGCGTTCAGGGGCTCCGGCGCTCACGGCGCCAGCGGGCCGGGCTGATGCCGTAGCGGCGACGGAACCGCCTTCCGAGGTAGGCGCCGTCCGTCAGCCCCGTCCGCGCGGCGACGGCGCCGAGGGGCAGATCCGTCTCCAGGAGAAGCCGGCGAGCCTCGGTCAGACGACGCTCGACGAGCCACTCGCCCAGGGTCCGGCCCGAGCGCTCGCGCACCACGGTGGTCAGGTGACCCGGCGTGTAGCCGAGCTCACGCGCCACGTCGCCTGCCGACACCGGGTCCCGGAACATCTTCTCCACCTGGTCGAACACCAGGAGCAGCAACGGATCCGGCGCTGCCGACGGCGGACCCGGAGCCAGCCTCGCGGAGGCCACGAGGATGCGGGTGAGTCCCGCCACCATCGCCTCCGCCGCACCCGTCCGGTCGGGGCGTTCGACCTCCTCGACAAGGTCCTCGAACCAGGCGCGCCAGCGTTCCCGCTCCGGGCCCGGCACCGAGACGGTTCCCGGGCCCCGGTCAGCGGCGCCGCCGGGCCGCGCCCCGTGACCCCGGCCCGCCACCGGAACTCCGCCGGCACCACCGCCCGCGGCCCGTCCACCGAAGAGCCGCAGGAGCGGGTGCCGGTCCCGGGCGAGCGGTGAGACCGCGCCCAGCGCGGAGACGACGTCCGGCAGGAAGCGCGCCACCCAGGCGAGGCCGTGCTCCGCCAGGTCAGGATCCCCGGGCTCGATCACCTGGCCCGGGTCCACGCCGAGGACGTCACCGTCTCGCAGGTCATGCCTGGCGCCGTCGATCAGGACCGCAGCGTGGCCCTCGTGGAGGTACACCAGGACGTGAAAGTCGTGGATGTGGCGCCCTTGGCGCGCGGTCGTGCCGTCGCGTTCGGCCGCCCCGTGCCGGTCGCCGAGGGCCGACGCGGCGAGCGCGGGGAGTCCGGGCCGCTCGTCGTGGCCGTACACGGGTGTGCCGTCCGGGCGTACGCGGCGCAGGCTGGTGCCGCCCGTGGGACGTGAACCGTCGCGGATCGCCCGTGGTCCCGGCGCGATGCCCGAGGAATCTCCCATACCGCCGAAGTTCCGTCCTGCCGTGCCGCCCTGCGGCGGCCGATGCTGTCCACAGGAAGCATCGCAGGGCGGTCACGCGCCTGCCAACCACGCCCCGCCACGGAGGACCACATCATGAGCACCCGAGCCGACGTCCGCATCGTCGACGGCACCGACCCGACCACGGCGGGCCGCAGCTACCTCCCCGGAATGGGGAAGAACTGGCTGACGCCGTTCTTCGACGCCTTCGTGGGACTGATCGGGATGCGTGGGAGGTATGCCCGGACGGCCGAACTGGCCGGCGTCCGTGACGGGGAGTCCGTGCTGGACGTCGGCTGCGGCACCGGCAGCCTCCTGATGGCCGTCCTCGACACCGCTCCTGGGGCGAAGGTCACGGGCCTGGACCCGGATCCGCGGGCGCTGGAGATCGCCGCACGGAAACTGCGCCGGGCACGCCGCAAGGGGACCCTGGTACGCGGATTCGCCGACCGGCTCCCCGCCGACGACGACAGCGTCGACCACGTGCTCTCCTCCCTGGCGCTGCACCACGTCCCGGAGCGGGATCGCGCGGCATTCGCACGCGAGGTCGCTCGCGTCCTGCGTCCGGGCGGGAAGGTCACGATCCTCGACATGGGAGGCGGGGAGCCCGGCCCCGGACACCACCCGGACGGCGCGGACCGTACCGACGACGCCGCGGCCCGTCCCGGCGGCCAGGACCACGGCGCCGGGCACGGGCACCCGGGCCTCTCCCACCTGCTCGGCCACCTCGCCGCCCCGCTGCGCCACCGCGGCAGGAGGAGCACCGTGATCGCGGCGAACCTCGGCGACGGCATCCCACGGCTCCTGACGGAAGCAGGCCTGGAGCAGGCCCGCGAGGTCGCGCACGAGGACTGGCCCATGGGCCGCCTGACCTACGTCCAGGCCGGCCTGCGACAGCGCGGGCCGGCCTCCCTCGCACAGCCCCGGCCCGTCACTCGCCCGGGTAGCTGAGCCCGATCTGGTCGCGGATCTCGTCGAGCGTCCCCATGATTCCCACGGTCTGGGCCAGCGGCAGGATGTCGCCGTCCGTCCGGCCCTCGGCGATCAGCCGCTCGGCCTCCAGGGCCTGGAAGTGCATGCCGCGCCCGGTGACCCTGCCCTCGCTCGTGTACTCCTCCGTCACGGCACCGTCGGTGTCGTAGACGCGGAACGACGTCGGCGTGAACCACCACGGGTCGATGTCGATCCGCCCATCGGTCCCGAGGATGGACGCCGTGACGGGCCCCCGGGTGTCCGACGCCGAGATCGTGGTGGCCATGCGGCCGGCGTCGTACCCGAAGATCGTCGCGACGGTGGCGTCCGCGCCGGCCTCCTTGAACGTGGCGTGCGACTGGATGGTGAGCGGCTCGCCGAACACGTCCCAGGTGAGGGAGATCGGGTAGATCCCCAGGTCGAGCAGTGACCCGCCGCCGAGCTCGAGCGCGTTGATGCGGTGGCCGGGGTCATCGGGAAGGTCCTGGCAGTGGTCCGCCATGACCGTGCGGACCTCGCCGAGAGCGCCCGACGCGAGGATCTCCCGGATACGCGACATGTGCGGCAGGTAGCGCGTCCACATCGCCTCCATCGCGAGGAGGCCCTTGGACGCGGCGAGCTCGGCGATGCCCTGCGCCTCGCGGCGGTTCAGCGCGAACGGCTTCTCCACCAGCACGTGCTTGCCGGCGTTCAGTACCAGCGCCGCATCCTCGGCGTGCATGGGATGCGGGGTCGCGACGTAGACGATGTCGACCTCGGGGTCCGCCACGAGTTCCTCGTAGGAGCCGTGGGCGTGCGGGATACCGAACTCGTCCGCGAAGGCCTTCGCCTTGTCCGCGGAGCGGGAGCCGACCGCCTGCACGCTGAAATCGTTTGCCATCAAGTCGCTCGTGAAGGCGTGCGCGATGCCGCCCGTGGCGAGAATGCCCCAACGCAGGTGTGTCATATGTCCGAGCCTAGTCCGGCACGACAGGGGTCGCCGCCGCGTCTCTCCGGACGTACCGCATGTCCCAAAGCGTCAGCGCCAGCGCCGCGAGGGCGAAGACGGCTCCCGCCAGAGGGATGAGCTGCGGGCCCCAGGTGGCGACGACGAACGCACCGAGCGCCGCACCGGAACCGATCCCGACGTTGAAGACCACACTGGACAGGGCGGTCGCCATCTCCGTGGCTCCGGGCGCCACCTGCATCGCGAGATGGGCCGCCACCGGCGGGACGAGGCTGAACGTCATCCCGAACAGCAGCATGCCCACGACGGCGAGCCCCGGCGCCGCTCCGAGGAGCTGGAGCACCAGCAGGAAGACCCCCACCCCCGCCGCACCACCGGCCAGCGTCCACCACGGCCACCGATCCAGCACCAGGCCCGCCAGCAGCGTCCCGCCGAGGCCGGCGGCCCCGCTGGCCAGCAGCAGCAGCGACAGCCACCGGGCGTCGAAGCCCGCCACCTCCAGCAGGAACTGGGTGATGAACGTGATCCAGGCGAACGCCCCGGTGACGAGCAGGAACGTCACCACGAGCAGGACGACGAAACGGCGCCGGTCCGGGTGGGTCCCGCGCGAGGTGTCGTCCCTGGCCTGCGAACCGTCCGGCATCGTCAGCAGGATCGCCGCGCATGCGATGGCGCTGATCGCCGCCATGACGAGGAACGGCATGCGCCAGGTGGTCAGCTGCCCCAGCCAGGTGCCGAACGGGACGCCGAGCATGGGCCCGAGCGAGTTCCCGATCGCCACGCGCGCGATCATCTTGCCGCGCACCTCGCGAGGGAACATGCTCGCGGCCGCAGGCATGACGATCGCCCAGAACAGCGCCTGCCCGAGCGCGGTCACGACGCGGGCGCCCAGCAGATCCGCATAGCCCACGGCGAACGCGGACCAGGTCAGCCCCACCGCGCAGACCGCCGTCGTCATCGCGAGGACGACGCGGCGGCTGAGGCGCCGTGTCAGCTGCGCCAGCGGCACGGTCGCGACGACCACGACGGCCGCGTACACGGTCACGAGCAGCCCCACCTGAGATGTGGTGCGTCCCAGATCCGGGGCCATGATCGTGAGCAGGCCGCCGGGAAGGCTCTCCGCCGTCACGAACAAGAAGGCCGACGTGGACAGGGCGATCAGCGCCACGACGGCACGGCGCCGCGCGGACCGCTGGTCGAGGGAGGGAGCCGGGGTGGCAACGTCTGATCGCATCGATTCGATAGTTTGCCATATCGTCGCAACCGTTTTTCCCACGCTTCCACCGCGCGGACGCCCGCTAAAGACGGGCGAAATAGCAATTCTGGCGGGATTCCGCCACATGTGGTGGCGGGAATCCGCCGGTTTTGCTTTGACTTATCATCCAGTAGTGTGCCGCACGCAACATTCCTGAAATGGAACGGTGATTGAGTCATCGGTCGGACGTCGAAGTCCTGACAGATGACTCGACGCCAGGAACCCCCGGCTCGGTCGGACACTCCGGTCTTCGCGGGGTCGAGGCCTGATCACGGCAGCCCGCCGTGGCGGCGCCACGCCCCCCGGGCACCGCTGTGCCCGCCCTCCTGCGAGCCGGGGGCACTCACACCCCGGAGGAATCGATGAATCCACGAATCAGCGCAGTGGGCGCTGGTGCGGCTCTGCTGCTCACGGGCGCGCTCGTGCCGGCAACAGCCGTCGCCGCGCCGAGCGCGGCGGAGCCGGACCCGGCGACGCTCGCGCAGCAGCGGGAGGACGACCGTCCCGACGCGCTCGCTCAGAAGCAGCGTGAGCGGAAGCAGGAGGCGGTCGAGATGGTCGCCACCGGCGAGGCGAAGGTGACGACGCGCGGGAAGGGCTCGAAGAAGTCCCGGGTCGTCAAGATCGCCCCGCACGAGTACGTCGAGTACGGAGCCCAGGAAACCTCGCAGCTCTTCTCGATCCTGGTCGATTTCGGCGACGGCGAGGGGTCACCCTACTTCCCCGACGCCCCCGCCGGGCCGATGCACAACGAACTCCCGGAACCGGGCGCGGACGACAACACGACGTACTGGACGAGCGACTTCTCGCGCGACCACTACACGGACATGTTCTTCGACGGCAACGAGAACGGCGAGTCGTTCCACGACGTCTACGACGAGATGTCCTCGGGCCGCTTCGACCTGCAGGGTGACGTGTCCGACTGGGTCACGGTGCCGCACAGCGAGGCGTACTACGGCGGCGGCAGCGCTGCCGGCGACGAGACCGGCGCCAGCATGACCGCGTTCATCCAGGATGCGGCCAACGCCTGGTACGACGAGCAGATCGCCTCCGGGAAGACGCACGACGAGATCGTCGCGTACCTCCAGTCCTTCGACATCTGGGACCGGTACGACGTCGACGGCGACGGCATCATCAACGAGCCCGACGGCTACATCGACCACTTCCAGGCGATCCACGCCGGCGAGGGCGAGGAGGCCGGGGCTCCGCCGTGGGCCATCTGGTCGCACCGCTGGGCGGTCAACCAGGGCGGCCTCTGGGAGGACGGCCCGGCCGACTACCCCAAGCTCGGCGGCATCAAGATCGGCGACACCGACATCTGGATCCGTGACTACACGACCGAGCCGGAGAACGGTGGCCTCGGCGTGTTCGCGCACGAGTTCGGCCACGACCTCGGTCTGCCGGACTACTACGACACCTCCGGCGGCGAGAACGGCACCGGCTTCTGGAACCTCATGAGCTCCGGCTCGTGGATGGGCCACGGCGACGAGGACGGCTACATCGGCGGCACCCCGAACCACATGGGCGCCACCGAGAAGATGTTCCTCGGCTGGCTGGACTACGAGACCGTCGAGGCCGACGAGTCCGGCATCGTCCGGCTCGGGCCCTCGTTCCACGCCACCACGCGCGCCCAGGCGGCACTCGTGAACCTGCCGGACGGCAGCGAGAGCGTGGACGTCGGTGTGGAGCCGATCGACGGCAACTACGCCTACTCGACCACGGGCAACAACCTGAACACGACGTTCGCCTCGCCCGAGTTCGTGGTGCCCGCCGGCGGCCAGCTGAGCGCCCAGGTCAACTACGAGATCGAGGAAGGCTACGACTACGCCTTCGTCGACATCACCACCGACGGCGGCGCCACCTGGACCGCGCTGTCCACGAGCGAGTCGTCCGACGAGGACCCGAACGGCACCAACCCGGGCGGCGGCATCGACGGCTCGTCCGGTGGCTGGGTCGAGCTCACCGCTGACCTGTCGGCCTACGCGGGTGAGAACGCCCAGCTCCGCTTCCGGTACACCTCCGACGGCGGTGTCGCCGAGCGCGCCATGGTCGTCGACTCCGTGAGCGTGGGCGACGCCCTGTCCGAGGACTTCGAGGACGCCTCCGACTGGACCGGCGACTGGCAGGTCGCCACCGACGGCAAGTACGACGTCACCTTCTCCCACTACTACCTGGCCGAGAACCGCGTGTACGGCGGCTACGACGCCACGCTGAAGACGGGCCCGTACAACTTCGGCTGGGCCCAGTCCAACCCGAACCAGGTGGAGCACTTCCCGTACCAGGACGGCCTGCTGGTCTGGTACGCGAACGGGCTGTACGGCGACAACAACACGTCGCAGCACCCCGGCGGTGGCCAGGCGCTCCCGGTCGACTCCGACGCGACGCCGCTGACGTTCTCCGACGGGGCGATCGCCCGCAACCGGATCCAGGTCTACGACGCCACGTTCGGCACGCAGCGCAAGGACCGGCTGTTCCTGCACAGCGAGGCCGGTGAGGCCCCGGCCACGCTGCGCACCCCGTGGTGGTCGCGTCAGTCCAGGACGTTCGACGACACCGACCCGTACGCCTACTGGGACGAGTCCAACCCGGGCAACTCGACGATCGTCGGCGGCACCGGCACCAGCATCACGGTGCTGTGGCAGGACAGCCGCAACGGTCACATGACGATCGCGGTCAACCGGTCGTGATCCGCAGGATCGGACCGACGCGCCACAGCGCATGATCCGATCGCCGCACGACGGCGCCGGCCCGCATCCTCTCGGGGGTGCGGGCCGGCGTCGTCTCCCGGCAGCTTCGCCGCCGGCCGGCCCGGTGCCAGCGTTCCACCGCAGGCCACCCCGCGTTCACGCGCCCCGCACTACCGTGGGCGCGCAGGTCCCGATCACCCATGAGGAGTTCCGATGCGCCGCACCGCACCGCGCACCACGAGCCTCGTCCTCGCCGCCGCCCTCCTGGGCAGCGGGGGCGCGGCCGTCGCGACACCCGGCCCCGTCCCCGACGGCCCCGCCGACACCCGAGCCGACCACCCGGCGTCGTCGGCCCCGAGGAACGGCCTGCGTGTCGCCACCTACAACCTGTCGCTGAACCGGGCGGCGCAAGGGCAGCTCGTGACCGACCTGTCCGGCGGCGACGAGCAGGCCAGGACTGTCGCCGAGGTGATCCAGCACGCTCGGCCGGACATCGTGCTGCTCAACGAGTTCGACCACGACGACGCCGGCGAGGCCGTCCGGCTGTTCCGCGAGAACTACCTCGAGACCCCGCAGGGCGACGCCGACGCGATCACCTACCCGTACGCGTTCACCGCTCCGGTGAACACCGGCGTACCCAGCGGCTTCGACCTGAACAACGACGGCACCGTCGGCGGGGGCGACGACGCCCTCGGCTTCGGTCTCTTCCCCGGCCAGTACGGCATGGTCGTGCTGTCGCGATACCCGATCGACACCAGGAACGTTCGCACGTTCCAGCACTTCCTGTGGCGGGACATGCCAGGTGCGGCTCTCCCCACGGACCCCTCGACGGGTGAGCCCTGGTACACGAACGAGGAACTGGACGTGCTGCCGCTGTCGAGCAAGTCGCACTGGGACGTCCCCGTGCAGGTGGGGCACAGGACAGTGCATGTGCTGGCCGCGCATCCGACACCGCCGTCGTTCGACGGCGCGGAGGACCGCAACGGGCGCCGCAACCACGACGAGATCCGGTTCTGGGCCGACTACGTGGCCGGCGGCCGGACGGCGTCGTACATCTACGACGACGACGGCGGACGCGGCGGCCTGCGCCGTGGTGCGCCCTTCGTGATCCTGGGGGACTACAACGCCGACCCGGCCGACGGCGACTCCTACGACGGCGCCATCCACCAGCTCCTCGACAGTCGGCGGATCCAGGATCCGCGGGCGACGTCGGACGGCGCGGCCGAGGCGGCAGCGCTCCAGGGCGGTGCCAACCTGACGCAGACGGGAGACCCCGCACTCGACACCGCGGACTTCGCGGACACCGCACCGGGCAACCTGCGTGTCGACTACACCCTGCCGAGCCGGAACCTGCGGATCCGTGACGCGGGCGTGTTCTGGCCGGCGGCGGACGACCCGCTCTCCCGCCTCACGGGCGAGTACCCGTTCCCGAGCAGCGACCACCGCCTGGTCTGGGTAGACATCAGAGCCAGGTGAAACAAGCCCACCCACGGCAGTTCCCGTTCCGCCGCGGCGCAGCAACCCGATCTCGCCGTGACGACCGGACTCCACCACGGTGAAGAGAGAGACGGGCGGATGTCCGTTTCGGGATGGTGCCGCCGTAGCGGGGGCGGTACCTCTTCCCGAAACGGACATCCGCCCGTCTCTCTCGTCGTCGCTAGTTCTCCTTCTCCACGTCCTCCGCCAGTGTCCCCAGATACAGAGAGATCACCTTCGGGTCGCTCTGCAGCTCCTGACCGGTGCCCGTGTACGCGTCCTTGCCCTGGTCCAGGACATAGCCCCGGTCGCAGATCTGCAGGCAGCGCCGCGCGTTCTGCTCGACCATGATCACGGACACGCCCGCCTTGTTGATCATGCGGGTGCGCAGGAACGCCTCGTCCTGCCGCACGGGCGACAGGCCGGCGGACGGCTCGTCGAGCAGCAGCACCGACGGGTTCATCATGAGCGCCCGGGCCATCGCGACCATCTGCCGCTCACCGCCGGACATCGCTCCCGCGCGCTGGCTGCGTCGCTCCCCCAGCGTGGGGAACAGGTCGACGATGAACTCGAACCGCTGGTCGAACGTCCTGGGACGCAGGTACACGCCCATCCGCATGTTCTCCTCGACCGTCAGCGAGGGAAACACGTTGTTCGTCTGCGGCACGAAGCCGACGCCCCGGGCCACCAGCGAGTTCGCCTTCATCCCGGTGATGTCCTGGCCGTCCAGGGTCACCGTGCCGGAGGTGATGTTCACCAGGCCGAACAGGGCCTTGAGCAGCGTGGACTTCCCCGCACCGTTCGGGCCGATGATGCCGACCAGCTCACCCTTGCCGACCTCGATCGAGCACCCGTCCAGGATGTTCACGCCGGGCACGTAGCCGGCCTCGAGGTTGTCGGCCTTCAGCAGCAGTTCCTTGTCGGCGGGCAGTCCGGACGCCGTCCCGGCCGCCGCGGTCGTGGTCGTCTCGCTCATCGTGCCTCCTCCTCGGCCTCGAGCCGGGCCAGCACCTCGGGGTCGAGCAGCGCGTCGTCACCGAGGTCGGTGTCGTGGTGGGCACCCAGGTAGGCGTCCACCACTGCCTGGTCCTGCATGACGGACCCGGGCGGGCCCTCGGCCACGATCCGGCCCTCCGCCATGACGACCACCCAGTCCGAGATGTGTCGCACGGCGTGCATGTCGTGCTCCACGAAGAGGACGGACATACCCTCGTCGCGGAGGTTCTGGATGTGCCCCAGCAGCGACTGCACCAGGGCCGGGTTCACGCCGGCCATCGGCTCGTCGAGCATGATCATGGTGGGATCCGTCATCAGCGCCCGCGCCATCTCCAGGAGCTTGCGCTGGCCGCCCGAGAGCGATCCCGCGAACTCGTCGCGCATCTTGTCGAGCTTGAACCGCTCGAGGATCTCGAGGGCCTTCTCCTTGTTGCGCTCCTCGGTTCCGGCCCAGAGCGGCTGGAACATCGAGGCGAACATGCGCTCCCCGGGGTTCTTGGTCGCCGCGAGCAGCACGTTGTCCAGCACCGTCAGGCGCGACAGCGCCTTGGTGAGCTGGAAGGTCCGCACCATGCCGGCACGCGCGACGCGCGCCGCGCTCTTGTGGGAGATCGGCTCGCCCTGGAACGTCCAGGAGCCCTGGTTCGGCTTGTCGAAGCCGGTGAGCAGGTTGAAGAAGGTCGTCTTGCCGGCACCGTTCGGCCCGATGAGCGCGGTGATCGCGCCCCGCTCGACCTCCAGGTAGTCCACGTCGACGGCGGTCATACCGCCGAACCGGCGCTGCACGCCCTGGGCCGTCAGGATCGCGTCCGGCTTGGCCGCGCCGACCTCCGGCGCGACGTGCGAGAGGTCGCGGCCGGCGCGCTTCGCGGTCTCGCTGGCGGCGTGCTCGTCCGCGCCGGCAGCGGCGTCGTTCTCGTTCACGGTCTTCTCATCGGGCATCGAGGGCCAGCTCCTTCTTGTTCCCCAGGATCCCCTGTGGCCGGAAGATCACGATCAACATGAGGGTCACGCCCACGAGGACACCCGCCACGTGGTCGACGTTCTTGGCCGGGATGGGCAGGAACTCCATGAGGTCGGTCCGCATCCCCGCGCGCACGATCATGTACACGAAGAAGAACAGCATCGAGCCGAGGACCGGGCCGAACAGCGTGGCGGCTCCACCCAGGAGCATCACCGTCCACACCCAGAACGTCATCGTGCGTCCCATGGCGTCCGGGGCGATGGCCCCTGGTAGCACGTAGATGATCCCGGCCAGCGCTCCCAGGACACCGCCGAGGATGAGGGCCTGCATCTTGTACGAGTACACGCTCTTGCCGAGGGCGCGGACGGCGTCCTCGTCCTCCCGCACGCCCTTGAGCACGCGGCCCCACGGGCTGCGGGTGAGCAGCCAGACGACGAGCAGCGCCAGCACGACGAGGCTCCAGGCGAACAGCCGGGTCCACCACGAGTCGGAGCCGTTGTTCAGGTACTCCAGGGGGCCGATCATGGTGCGGCCGTCGGGCAGGAACGACAGGTCCTGGAACGATCCCTTGTAGTCGCCGCCCCGCAGACCGGCCGAACCGCCGGTCTGGGCGTCGAACAGGGTGGAGCGGCCCAGCATGCGGATGATCTCCGCGGCCGAGATCGTGACGATGGCCAGGTAGTCGCCCCGCAGTTTCAGGGTGGGCAGGCCCAGGACCACCGCGAAGAGGGTCCCGGCGGCCATCGCGACGAGCAGGGCGAGCCAGAACGGCGCGCCCGCGATCGTCGAGATGCCGAAACCGTAGGCGCCGAGCAGCATGAAGCCGGCCTGGCCGACGTTCAGCAGACCCGTGTAGCCGAAGTGGACGTTCAGGCCGATCGCGGCGAGCGCGTACGCGGCGGTGGCCGGCGCCAGCAGCTCCCCGAGGGCCAGGGTGAGGACTCGAAGCAGTTCTTCCATGACGAGGCTCCCTTCAGCCGATCCGCTCGCGGCTGCCGAGGATGCCCTGCGGCCGGATCAGGAGGACGAGGATGAGGATCAGCAGGGCGGTCGCGTAACGCACGTCACTGGGAATCACCAGGCCGGCGAGTTCGACGACCAGGCCGATCAGGATGGATCCCACGAGTGCCCCGTACGCCGTGCCGAGGCCGCCGAGGGTCACCGCGGCGAACATGAGCAGCAGGAGCTGCACGCCCAGGTTCCAGGTGAACGAGCCGAACGAGATGCCGATGAGGAGACCGGCGAGCGCGGCGAGCCCCGTGGCGGAGACCCACACGATGCGCACGACGGCGTCCGGGTCGATGCCGGTCGCCGAGGCGAGCGCCCGGTTGTCGGCGACGGCGCGGATCGCGCGTCCGATCCGGGTCTTGGTGAGCAGGACGGCGATGGCGATGATGACGACCAGCGCGACCGCCATCGAGATCCACGACGCTCGGCTGAGCGTGATGCCGGCGATCGTCGTCGGGATCGGGTTGCTCGTGATGATGCGCATCGAACCGGCCTCGATCCACTGCAGCACGTACTGCAGGGCGAGCGACAGACCGATCGTCACGAGCATGAGCTGCGCGGCGGGGGTGCCGCGCCGGCGCAGCGGGCGCCAGATCGCCACGTCCTGGAGCAGGCCCGTCAGGCCGCCGATGACGATGATCAGCAGTGCGGCGACCCAGATCGGCAGGCCGGCGCGATTGATCAGGAGGAATCCGCCCATCGCGCCGATGACCACCTGCTCGCCGTGCGAGAAGGAGGAGATGCCGGTGGTGCCGAAGATGAGGCTCAGGCCCACGGAGGCGAGCGCCAGGAGCAGGCCGAACCGGAGGCCGGAGCCGACCTGCTGCCAGATCTGCCCGAACGACGGGAAGCTGGAGACGTTCACGTCGTTCTCGACGAGCCCCTCCGCACCTTCCGCGCCCGGTCCGGCGTCGCCGGCCGGCGCGCTGGTCTCGGATTCGGTCTGTTCCGGGGACGGAGCCGGGCCCGTGCCGACGGTGAACGCGCCACGGGCCGTCGAACCGGTCTGGGCGCGGACCTCACGCTCCGCGGGGTCGGCGTGCGTGTCCGCGGGGAGGGTGTCGGTGTTCACGGTCAGCGTGTAGGTGCCGCGCACCGGCACCGTCACGGACACCGGGCCCTCGTCGGTCGTGGTGACGACGGCCTCGAAACCCTCGCCGGCAATCGTGACCTCCACGCCGGGTACGGGATCGTGCTCCTCGTCGAGCACGATCGGCGAGACACACGTGGTGCTCGCATCGGGCATGCAGTCTGTCGCGATGTCGTCGGTCGCCGCTCCCGCGGGCGCGGCGAACATCACCGCACCCGAGATCAGCGCCGCGAACGCAGCCAGGATCACGGCGAGCAGGCGCCGTGGGGCTGTCGCGATCATCGGTCGGTCGGCTGTCATGTGCCGGGTCCTCCGTGGTCTTCAGTTCCAGATGTCCGAGGGTTGCTCGAACAGTTCGGGGAGTCCCGGCATCCAAGGAATTCAGCAGTGCTGAACGGGCCCTGAACCTGCCGCGGATTCCCAACAGTGCGGGAAGTGTAGCGGCGGCGTGTTTCACATCTACGATCCCATGGCACGGTACTGGTTACGATTCAGCATCCACGCGGTCAGGCATCCGCCAAGTACACTCGGAACCAGAACATCTCGGGCACCAAGGCCCAGCGCATCCGGGCACCTGGACCCAGAGAAGAACGGGCTTCAGGGCCCAACCGAGACGGCACGGCGAGCGATGCTCGGAGACGCACCCGTACCGCGCGGCGGCACGAACCCGCAATACTGTCCGAATGATCTCCCGGCTCGCGAGCCTCCTGACCGTACTGATCCTTCTCACCACGGCTGGTTGCGGCCAGGCCGGGACTCCCCGCACCTCGACGCCCCCCGAGCCGGGCGGCACGGCATCTTCCGGCACCACCACGGGATCCGGCCCGGCGACGGGATCCCCGTCACCTCTCCCGAGCAACTCGCCCGACCAGGCACCACCCTCCCCGTCGGCCGGTCCGCCCGGGCTGCCGATCGATGATCTGCTGGACCACATGAGCCTCGTGGAGAAGGTCGGGCAGATCATCATGGTCGGGGTGCCGGTGGCCGGCGAACGCGAGGAGTCCGCCGCCGCCATCCGCGAGCATCACGTGGCGAACATCTTCCTCCACGGCCGGACCCAGGCGGGGCAGGGCCCGGTACGCCGGCTGGTGGACGACTTCCGGAAGGTCGGCGCGGTGGCGAACCCGCGCGACCCGCTCATGCTCGTCGCCACCGACCAGGAGGGCGGCGCCGTGCAGGTGTTGCGCGGCGAAGGCTTCAGTGACATACCGAGCGCCGTTGACCAGGCCGCCATGCCTCCCGCCGACCTGCGCCGCAGCGCTGAGACGTGGGGCACGGAGCTGGCCCGTGCCGGCGTCAACCTCAACCTGGCCCCGGTCGCGGACGTGGTGCCGGCGGACTCCGCGTCGTCCAACGCTCCGATCGGCGCATACCGCCGCAACTACGGCTATACCCTCGACTCCGTCGTCTCCGGATCAGTGGCCTTCGGCCAGGGGCAGCGCGACGCCGGGGTCGCCACCACACCCAAGCACTTCCCCGGGCTCGGCCTCGTGGTCGGCAACACCGACACGACCGCGGGCGTCACGGACACGGAGACCGGACCGGACGCGAGGTCCGTCGAGGCGTTCGCGGCGAACGTGGACTCGGGGAGCGAGTTCGTGATGATGTCGTCGGCGATCTACACGAAGATCGACGCCACCCGGCCCGCGGTGTTCAGCCCCGCCGCTGTCGACCTCCTGCGCGACGACCTCGGCTTCGACGGCGTGATCATGACCGACGACCTCTCGGCCGCAGCCCAGGTCCAGGCGTGGACCCCCGGCGACCGCGCGGTGCTGGCGGTCGAGGCCGGGGTCGACCTCGTGCTCGCCTCGGCGGACCCGGCCACCGCGGCGCCCATGGCTCAGGCGCTGGTGGACCGCGCCGAGCAGGACCCGGACTTCGCCGCGAGGGTCGACCGGGCGGCAGGCCGGGTCCTCAGCGCCAAGGCGGCCCTGTCCCGCTGACCTCCGTGCGGTGCCCCCGGCCGAGCCCGCCTCGGCCAGGGCGCCGGCCGCCGTCGGACGGCCTCCCTGGCCCGGCTACCGGCCGGAGACGGCCGGCACGTCGGCCAGCCCGAGCACCTGCAGGATCCAGGCGTGTTCGAAGGCGATCTGCTCCCACGCGGAATAGCGGCCGGACACACCGCCGTGACCTGCCTGCATCTCGATCTTGAGCATCGCCGGGGCGCCGGCCGCGTGCAGCCGCGCCACCCATTTCGCCGGTTCGACGTACATCACGCGGGTGTCGTTGAACGACGTCGTCGCGAGAACCTCCGGGTAGCGCGAGGCGTCGTCCGGGATGTTCTCGTACGGGGTGTACGACTTCATGTAGGCGTACACGTCGGCATCGTGCAGCGGGTCGCCCCACTCGTCCCACTCGGTGACCGTCAGCGGCAGCGACGGGTCGAGCATGGAGGTCAAGGCGTCCACGAACGGTACGCCGGCCAGCACTCCCCCGAACGCGTCGGGCGCGATGTTCACCGCCGCACCGACCAGAAGACCACCGGCGGAACCGCCGTCGGCGACCGTTCGGTCGGCCGTGGTCCAGCCCACGGCGGCAAGATGCCGTGCGCACGCCACGAAGTCCGTGAAGGTGTTGCGCTTGTTGCCGAGCTTGCCGTCGTCGTACCAGTGACGGCCCATCTCACCACCACCGCGGACATGGGCGATAGCGAACACGACGCCCCGTTCGAGCAGCGAGAGGCGTGGAATCGAGAAGTACGGGTCCAGGGACATCTCGTAGGCGCCGTAGCCGTAGAGCAGCACGGGTGCGGGGGCGAGCGGTATGCCGTCGTCCCCGAGTTCCACCCGGTCCTTGCGCCAGACCAGCGAGATCGGGACCCGTGTCCCGTCCGCGGCGACGGCCCACTCACGACGCTGCGCGTACTCGGAGGGCTCGAAACCGCCGAGAACCGGCGTCTGCTTGAGGAGCGTGCGCTCACCCGTGGCCACGTCGTAGTCGTAGACAGCCGACGGCGTCACGAACGAGGTGTAGCCGACCAGCAGGTTCGGCTGCTCCCAGACGCCGACGCCCGCACCCACGGACTCCAGCTCCTGCCCGAAGGTCATCTCCTCGAAGCTCCACACGGGCTCCGCGCCGGTCACCGGGCGACCGGAGGTGCGAGGCCCGGCGAGCTGGGGCCGCACCTGCGGCCCGGTCTGCGGCGATTCCGTGTCGAGGCGCAGGATCCCGCTGCGCCCGATGGCACCGCGCCGGTAGTACAGGACCACGTAGCGCTCGGAGGCGGAGACACCCTCGAGCCGGATCTCGGGATCGTGCGGGACGACGACGTCGCCCCAGCTCGCCGTGCCTCCGGCTCCGGGCACGTCCACGAGTGTGAGCTCGAAGTTCTCGGCGTCCTCGTTGTGCAGGACCAGGAGAACGTCGCGTCCGGGACTTCCGGCCGGTGCGCCCGCCACCGGCAGGACCGCGTGCTCCACCGAGTACTCGACCCCCTCCGACCGGGGCCGGACGCACCGGAACTCGCCGGCGGGATCGTCCGCCTCGAGGATCCAGCACTCGCTGGTCACCTTCGAGGCGAGCTCGATCATCAGGTACTTCTTGGAGCGGGACACGCCCGCGCCCATCCAGTACCGCTCGTCGGGCTCGTCGAACACCATCGCGTCCTCGTCGCGCGAGGTCCCGATCCGGTGCCGCCACAGGCGGTGCGGTCGCCAGGCCTCGTCGATGGTCTGGTAGAAGACGTGCACACCGTCGGGCGCGAAGAAGGCGCCGGGGGCGGTCCCGGGAACCTCGTCGTCCAGGTCCGTGCCCGTGCGTAGATCGCGGATGCGGAGGGTGTAGCGCTCGTCGCCGGCCGTGTCGACCGCGTAGAGGAGGAGGTGGCCGTCGTCGGACACGTCGAACGTGCCGAGCGAGAAGAACTCGTGGCCGTCGGCCTCGGCGTTCTGGTCGAGCAGCACCTGCTCGCCGGGCACGGGCTCGCCCGGCTCCAGGACCCGCGGGGTCCAGTCATCAGGACCGCCGACCTCGTACCGCGCGTGGATCGGGTACTCCTTGCCCTCCTCGGTGCGGGAGTAGTACCACCAGCCGCCGTCCCGCGAGGGGAGCGTCAGGTCCGTCTCCTGGGTACGCGCCTTGATCTCGTCGAAGATCGACTGGCGCAGCGGCGCGAGGTGCTCGAGACGTGACATCGTCCAGGCGTTCTCCGCCTCGAGGTGTGCGACGACCTCCGGGTCCTCCTTCTCCCGCAGCCACTCGTACTCGTCGGTGAACACGTCACCGTGATAGGTACGGGTGGTCGGGCGGCGGGCCGCGTCGGGCGGCATGACGGTCTGATCCACCGCATCAGCCTAATGTCGCCGTAGCCCGCACGGCGAAGAATCCACAGGCTCCACCTTCGCGCGGATCGCGCTCGAGGGGGATCAGCCGATCACGCCGGCGATCAGCTCGACGAAACGGTCCACGTCCTCCTGGGTCGTGTCCCACGCGCACATCCAGCGGGCCTCGACGCGGTCCGGTGTCTCCCCCGCCCCCCAGTCGTAGAAACGGACCTGCTCGCGGACCACGTCCGCGGTCCGCCGCGGCAGGGTCGCGAACACGACGTTCGCCTCCGTGGGGTGCGTGACGCGGACGACCTCGCCGGGCAGCGTGTGATCGATCGCCCGCCGCAGGCGTGCGGCCATGTCGTTCGCGTGCCGCGCGTTCCGCAGCCAGAGAGGTGCGCCGTCCGGCGACACCACGGTGGACGACGCCGTGGGGTCCTCCGGACCGCCCGGCGCCCCGGAATCCCCCGGCTCGCCGAGCAGGGCGAGAAGCTGGGCCGACACGAACCGGCTCTTCGAGGCGAGCTGCATCGTCTGCTTGCGCAGGAACGGGATGGACTCCGCCAGACCGGCGTCGACTCCGCCGTCGAGGACGATCACGGCCTCGCCGAGCATGCCGCCGTTCTTCGCCGCGCCCATCGAGAGGATGTCCACGCCGACGTCGGTGGTGAGCTCGCGCAGGCCGGTCCCCAGCGACGCCGCCGCGTTGGCCAGGCGTGAGCCGTCGACGTGCACCAGCATCCCGAGGTCATGGGCGGCACCGGCCAGCGACCGCAGCTCGTCGATCCCGTAGACGGTGCCGAGCTCCGTGGACTGCGTCAGGGACAGCACGGCGGGCTGCGCGCGATGCGGGTTGCCGCGGTCCCCGGCCCAGGCGAGCAGCGCATCGGCCGTGATGCGGCCGTGCACGGACGGGCAGGCGAGGAGCTTGAGCCCGCCGACCCGTTCGGGCGCGCCGTTCTCGTCGGTGTTCGCGTGCGCGACGTCGCTCAGCACCACCCCTCCCCAGCGTGGCGCGGCCGCCATCAGGCTGATCACGTTGGCACCCGTGCCGATCAGCACGGGGAACGCGACGGCTTTCGAGCCGAAGATCTCACGGGTCCGTACCTGGAGACGCTGCGTGACGGCATCGTCCCCGTAGGGGACGTCCGGGCCGTCGTTCGCGGCCACGACAGCGGCCATGACCTCAGGATGAACAGGAACGTAGTTGTCGGAGGCGAAGTGCTGCACGGCCCCATTGTCCGCGCTCCGCCCGGCCGCTCGGCGGCGTGCCCACGGGGTGCGACGACGCGGCGGCCCGGGCGTCCTCTCTCACGAGAGGGCACCCGGGCCGCCGCCGAACGACATTCCGGTGGACGCTCGCCGGACCCCGGAGGGTCCGGCGAGCCCAGCGCCGACGAGTCAGCGTTCTACCGGCACGCCGGTGTCACTCGATCGAGCCCTCGACCGCGTTGGTCCACTCGATCGTGTTGTCGTCCTGGTACTCGTACACGCCGATGAAGGCGGACGACGGGTCGTTGTCGGCGTTCAGCGGGCCGATGCCGGAGACGCCGACGTAGCGGATCTCGTCACCGTCCTCGAGCGCCTTGACGCCATCCGCGAAGGTCGACACCTCGACGCTGCCGTCCTCGGAACCGGAGACCGCCTTGATGTTCTCCGAGATGGTCTTGCCGTCCGTGCCACCGCCGCGAACCGCCGCGAGCGCAGCGAGGATGGTGGCGTCGTACGACTCGGGGCTGTAGGCGAAGTCCTCGAGCGGCGAGCCCTCGGTCTCCTCGTAGTAGGCCGAGAGCCGGTCCTTGAAGTCCTGCTCCGCCTGGGCACCCGGGATGGTGCCGACGACGCCGGCGAGCGTGCCCGGGTCGAAGTCGCCCTCGTAGGACGCCGTGTTGCCGTCGCAGAAGTAGGTGGTGCCGTCGAACTCCCAGCCCTGGGCCAGCAGCTCGGCGACGATCGCCTTGGTCTCCTCGAAGGCGATGACGCTGATCGCGTCCGGCTTCTGCGCGAGCAGGTCGGTCACCTGCGCGGCGAAGTTGGTCTCGCCGGGCTGGAACTCCTGGCCCTCACCGGTGCCGCCGTAGACGATCTCGGCGCCGGCTCCCTCGAGCGTCTTCTGCACGTTGTCGCGCAGGCCGGTGCCGTAGTCCTCGTTCTGGACCAGGAAGCCGACCTTCTGGTGGCCGCCGTCCAGGATCAGGTTGCCGAGGGCCGACCCCTGCACGGTGTCCGGCGGTGCGGTCCGTGCGTAGAAGTCGCTGTAGCCGGACAGCGTCGTGGCGGTGTTCGCCGGGGAGATCTCCATGATCTCCTGTTCCTTGAACTTGTCGACGACGTTCGCGGACACCGCCGACGACGCGGCACCGATCACGACCGCCACGTCCTGGCTGATGAGGTCGGACGCGGTCGAGTTCGACACCGAGTAGTCGGTGGTGTCACCCGAGTCACCCGGGATCAGCTCGACATCATTACCCAGAACGCCGCCGGCCTCGTTGATCTCGTCGACCGCCAGGCCGACGCCGGCGACCTCGGGCGGCCCGAGGAACGCGAGGGTTCCGGTGATGGGCAGGATGGTGCCCACCTTCAGTGCCTCGTCGGAACTGCCGCCCGACGTCGTCGAGCAGGCCGCAAGGCCCAGGCTGAGGACCGCGGCGAGCGCGAGCCCGCGTGCGGCCGTGGAACGTCGATTCATGCTAATTCCCTTCAAACGGGAGTAGTTCTGCATGACGCGGCACCTTGCCCCGTCGTTGCGTCGAACGTAGTCATGCTGTGTCACACCAGTGTGACGAGCGCCTCCCCCGATCGGATCGTTACGGTGCTGTGACCTCGGCGTGACCGCTTTTCTCCCAGGACATTCACGAGCGCCTCCGAAATATCGCAGGCCGAGCCGAGGATCCCTGTGTAGGGTTGCTGGTGTTGCAGTGTGATCGTTCTTCCAAGAGATGACGACGACACCGTGATTGACCGCGATCCCGAAGGCCGGGGTCGTCACCTCTTGCAAGGAGCAAGGCATGGCATTCGGAACCGTCAAGTGGTTCAACGCTGAGAAGGGCTTCGGCTTCATCGCCCCCGAAGAGGGCGGCAGCGACGTCTTCGCCCACTACAGCGCCATCCAGACCAACGGCTACCGCTCGCTGGAGGAGAACCAGCGCGTGGAGTTCGACGTGAAGCAGGGCCCCAAGGGCCTGCAGGCGGAGAACATCCGCCCCGCGTGATCTGAACCCGGGCCCCGGCCCGACACGACGAAGGGCCCGGCTCCCCGAGGGGAGGCGGGCCCTTCGTCGTGCCCCGGACCGGGGCTCACGTCAGGCTGCGGCAGCCGGACCCGCCCACGCTCATCGCGGTCGCGGGGCCTCAGAAGTCGCCGCCGCCGAAGTCGAAGCCGCCGCCGTCGCCGCCGAAGAAGCCACCGCCGTCGTCTCCCCCGCCGAACATGCCCCCGAAGAAGCCGCCGCCGTCGCCGGCGGCCGCGTCGGCGCCACCACCGTCCATGCCGGAGGCATCGACGACGCCTGCGTCCCCGGCGTCGGCACCCGCGTCCTCGCCGACGGTTCCCTCCTCACCGGCGCCCGCGTCCTCCGCGCCGGCCTCCTGAGCGTCCGTCTCGTCTGCCTCGGCGTCGGCGGCGTGCTCCTGGCCTGGGTCGCCGAAAGTGGGTCCGAACAGCGCGTTCGCTACCGCGGAGCCGATCACGTAGCCACCGATCGTGCCGAGCAGGCTGGCACCGAGCATCGAGCCGAACGAGGGCCCGCCGAAGCTGCGCTGCAGGGTGCCCGGCTCGCGCATCTCGGCACGGGTCGCCGCCCGGGCGAGCTCCCGGGGGTCGTCCGACGCCGCCTGCTCGTGCGGCGGCACCTGCGCGTTCAGCTCGGCGAGCACCTTGCGCCGCTGCTCGGGCGTGAGCTTCTCGAACGCCTCGGCGTGAGCCTGCTCGACGGCGTCCGGTGGAGCGGTGCGCAACATGTACTTGTAGCGGTCGATGGCGATGTCGTCCGGAGTACGCCCGCCGGCCTGCTGCGCGCCGTGGCTCGGGGAGGCCGCAGCCCGCGCCCCGTAGGTCGGTGAGGCGGTGGGTGCCTGACCACCCTGCGTGCCGTACGGCCCGTACTGCCGGTAGGGGTCCTTCGGCTCACGGCCGAGGAGTCGGTCGAGGAAGCCCATCTCATCCCTTTCGTCGAGCGGTCACCCGTTCAACGCGGCCGGTCGCCCACCGGTTCCGGGGGCACCTTCTTCGGACGACGCACCGTGATCGCGCGGCCTGCTCGTCGATGTCGGTGTCTCCTGGTAGACCGGTGACATGTTCCTCCTGGAACCGGGGCACCCTGAGACTCTCGTGCACTCGGCCGGCGACCTGGTCCTGGCCGGCGAGTGCGAGTTCCGGCTGCTCCGGCGGCTCGACGAGCTGCTCGGGCGCAGTCCGCGGCAGCCGCGTGACGAGGACGAGATGCTTGCCCGCACCGCAGCCCTCGGTGACGCCCACGAGAGTCGCGTGCTCGCCGCATACCAGGCGCGGTACGGGGTCACGGTGCTCGGGACGGAGCGGGACGGCGCGCCGGCGGGCGGCGTGTTCAGCGTCCCCGCCGCCCGCCGCATGTCGTACGACGAGCTGGCTGCCGCGCACGAACGCACGCTGGCGGCGATGGAGCACGGGGCCGACGTCGTGTACCAGGCATCCTTCTTCGACGGCCGGTTCCACGGCAGAGCTGATTTCCTCCTCCGCGCCCCGGTGCGCGACGCCCAGGGCGCGACGCCCACCGGTCCGGGGACACCCGGCCCCGACGGCGCAGAGGACGACGCCGCGAAGGGCGCGGCGCGTCGTCCGCGCTACGCCGTCTACGACACCAAGCTGGCGCGACGGGCCAAGGTCCGCGCCCTGCTGCAGCTCGCCGCCTACGCCGACCAGCTGATCGCGGCCCGGATCGACCCCACCGAGCAGCTCCACCTGATCCTCGGCGACCGGACCGAGACCCACCACGACCTGGGTGACGTCCTGCCGGTGTTCCGGCAGCGCCGCGAACGCCTGCTGCACGTCCTGGCAGCGCACGTCGACGACGACGCCCCGGTGTCCTGGGGCGACGACCGCTGGCTGGCCTGCGGCCGGCTCGGTACGTGCCCGGACTGCGCCGAGGCGGCCGCCACCCACCGGGACGTGCTGCTGGTCAAGGGCGTCTACGAACGCCAGCGGGTGCGGCTCGTGGAGGGCGGGGTGACCACTGTCGACGCCCTCGCCGCCGCCGAGAAGGCCCCGGACGGGATGCCCGTGGCGCGCTTCGAGGGACTGCGGGAGCAGGCCCGCCTGCAGCTCGGCCTCGACGCGGGGCACGGGTCGGTCCCGCTGGACCGGGCAGGGCCGGCGGGTGCGCCTCCCGCGGACCGCCTGCGCTGGAAGCTCGTGGATCCGGGACCGATCGACCGTCTGCCCGATCCGTCGCCGGGTGACCTGTTCTTCGACTTCGAGGGAGACCCCTTGTGGGAGGAGACGCTCGCTTCCGGTGAGCCGGCCGCGACCGGGCTGGACTACCTGTTCGGGTGGGTGGAACGCCCGGCTGCGCCGGGCGAGGATCCCCCGTTCACCGGTCTCTGGGCAGACGGCCTGACCGCCGAGCGGGACGCCCTGGTGCGGTTCGTGGATCATGTGAACGCCCGCCGGGCGGCATATCCCGGGATGCACGTCTACCACTACGCGCCCTACGAGAAGACGCATCTGCTGTCGATCGCCGCGCGGCACGGCACGTACGAGGACGAGGTCGACGACCTGCTGCGGGACGGGGTGCTCGTGGACCTCTACGCGGTGGTCCGCTCCGCGGTACGGACCAGTGACCGGTCGCTGTCGATCAAGAAGCTCGAACCGCTCTACATGGCCGGCGACCCGGCGCGGGAGGGAGTCAAGGACGCCGCCTCGTCCGTGATCGAGTACACGGAGTACGTGCAGGCCGTGGTGGAGGGGAGGACGGACGACGCCGGTGTCCTGCGCCGCCGCATCCTGGAGTACAACGAGTACGACTGCCGCTCCACGCTGCGCCTGCTCGACTGGCTGCGATGGGCTCGGGAGCAGGTCCCCGGAGAGGCCACCGAGGATCCCGCTCCGGCGGGTGAGACGGCCGGCGCGACGGCGCGGGAGGCGACACGGCAGACGGACCGCCGACGCCGGGCCGAGCTGGCGCGGGAGATCCGGGACGTCGTCGGGGAGAGTGCGGAGCGCCGCGGCCCCGACGAGCAGGCGCTGGCCCTGCTCGGGGCCGCCGTCGAGTACTACGTACGCGAGGCCAAGCCGTTCTGGCAGGAGCACTTCGGCCGTCTCGAGCTTCCGGTCGACCAGTGGCCGGGACAGGGGTCGACGTTCCGCGTGGAGGACGGGCAGGTCCTGCGGGACTGGGAGGTCGAGTCCGGGCGGAGAACCCCGTCGCGGGACATCGAGCTCGCGGGCCGGATGCTCGACGCGTCCCGGGTCGGTGACTCGGCACTCGTGACCGGAGCTGCGGTGCAGGTGCTCTACGACCAGCCCGTGCCGCCCGTCGTGCGCGGCGTCGCCGACCGTGCCGTGCGGGGCGCCCACGCCGGGGGTGAGATCGTGGGCGTGCGCTCGGACGCCGACACCGGGACGACGGGCGATGCCGACGTCGTCGTACTCCGGGAGCGGTTGCGGCGGGACACGGACGAGCACCACCAGCTCCCGGTCGCCCTCTCACCCGGTGCCGGGCCGGGGCACGGACCACAGGAGCAGGCCGTGGAGGACGCGGCGACCGCGGCTCTGCGAATGTGGCGGGGGAGGCACGAGCTTCCCCCGGGGCCCGCCTCCGATCTCCTGGAACGGCGGCCGCCACGGCTGGCCGACGGCGGTGAACTGCCCGATCCCCGTGCTCACGGCGACATGGTGGCGACGGTCGAGCGGGTGCTCCGCGATCTCGGCAACTCGTTCCTGGCGGTGCAGGGTCCGCCAGGAACAGGCAAGACGCACCTCGGATCGCAGGTCGTGGCCCGGCTCGTGGCCGACGGGTGGCGGGTCGGCGTCGTGGCGCAGTCCCATGCCGCGGTCGACAACCTGCTGCGCGCGGCCGTGCTGAAGGCGGGGCTGCCGGCCGACGTCGTGGCCAAGAAGCGGCAGGACCTGGGACCCTCGCGCGGAGCCGCGCCGCCGGAGGCGACGGGATCCGCGGCCCCAGGGCCATCCGATCCGCCGTGGCAGGAACTCGGTGCCGACGCACTCGCGGAGTTCGCCTCCCGGAGTCCGCACGGCTACGTGGCCGGCGGAACCGCGTGGGACTTCGCGCACCAGCGCTGGCCCGCCGGTGAACTGGACCTGCTCGTGATCGACGAGGCGGGACAGTTCTCGCTGGCCGACGCCGTCGCCGTGGCGCGATCTGCCCGGCGCCTCCTGCTCCTCGGGGACCCTCAGCAACTGCCCCAGGTGACACAGGGCCGGCATCCCGAGCCCGTGGACTCGTCCGTTCTCGCCTGGCTCGCGGGTACGGAGCCCGTCCTGCCGAGGGAGCTCGGCTACTTCCTGGACACCTCGTGGCGGATGCACCCGGCCCTGTGCGGCAAGGTGTCGGACCTCGCCTACTCCGGAAGGCTGGCGGCCCACCCGGTCGCCGCGGAGCGCGCCCTGGCGGGCGTGGAACCCGGGGTGCGTCACGTCCTGGTCTCGCACGAAGGCAATCGGCTCTCCTCCGCCGAGGAGGCCGCCGAGGTGGTGCACCAGGTGCGGGAAGTGATCGGACGCCCGTGGTCCGATCCCGCACTCGGGCGCACCGACGCCGCGGCGGGCCACGGAGACCGGGCCCGCGCCGACGGGACACGGCCCCTCGGCCCGGAGGACGTCCTCGTGGTGGCCGCCTACAACGCCCAGGTGCACGTCGTACGCCGGGCGCTCGCCGCGGCCGGGCTCGACCGGGTGCCTGTCGGAACCGTCGACCTGTTCCAGGGCCGTGAGGCCCCCGTGGTGGTCCTCACGCTCGCGGCCTCGTCACCGCACGACGTCTCGCGGGGCATGGGGTTCCTGCTGTCGCGCAACCGCCTCAACGTCGCGGTGTCCCGCGCTCAGTGGCGGGCGGTGGTGGTGCGCTCGCCGCGCCTGACCGACTACGTGCCGGGAGATCTCGAGGCCAACGGTCTCCGCCATCTTCTCGACCTCGGCGCCTTCCTGCGCCTCACCGGCGGCTGACCGAGCGGGACGAGGGACAGCGCGACGGGGTGACGACGGGCGGTACCGAGCCGCCGCGACGAGCGAAGGCGGGGCAGGGTAACTCCTTCGCTCTCCGGTAGGGCAAAATGTCCGATCGTGTGACTGGTCCTCTGGCGTTTTCGACGTCCGATGCTCCATAGTGGCCACGCCCCCACGTTGAAGGAGAAACCATGGCCGTGCGCTTCAACCCGCCTCCGGGTTGGCAAGTGCCCCCGGGATTCCGCCCCGACGCCAGCTGGGTACCCGACCCGTCCTGGCCCCCGGCCCCGCCCGGCTGGGAGTACTGGATCGACGAGCCGGTGGCCGCGCACCCCGTGACGCCGCCCGCTCAGACGCCGCCGGTCCCGACGCCGCCCGTCCCGGAACGGCCCGCGGAGGAGACCATGGTCGCCGCCCCGGTCGACGAGAGGACCGTCCGCCGGGTCCCCGACGACGCCGCGACCCGGCCGCTCGACGAGTCAGCCATGACGCGGGCCGCAGACACCCCCGGAGCGGGAGGCCCCCGGGCGGACGAGACGATGATCCAGCCCCTTCCCGGAAATGCCGGCACGGCACCACGTGAGAACACGAGCACGATGGCGCTCGAGGCCGTACCCGGTGTCGGCGGGCCGCCTCCGGCCCGTGCGCCGGGACAGGCTCCCGTGGGCGCTCCCCTGCCCCCGGGAATGCCCGCCGGTCCTGGTGGCCCGGGCTACGGCGCCCCCGGCGTGGCGGCACCGGCTCCCGGCGGCCCCGGCGGTCCTGGCGGTCCTGGCGGTCCTGCCCGGATGCTGCCGCCTGACGGCCAGGAGCCGAAGAACCCGGTGGCCGCGATGGGGCAGAGCCTGCTCGGCTCGTTGAAGGGTCTCGGCGGCAAGTCGCGCCCGCAGGATCCAGCGGGCGCGGGATCGATGCACACGGGCCCCGCATCGCCGATGGGTCCCGGACCGCAGGGACCCGGACCGCAGGGACCGGGACCGCAGGGACCGGGACCGCAGGGACCGGGACCGCAGGGACCCGGTGGCCGTCCGCCGGCCGGGAGCCCGGGGGGTCCCGGGGGTCCTCGCCGAGGTGCGAAGTCGCCCGGCTCCGCGTTGCTGATCGGTGTCGGTGTCGCCGGTACGGCACTGGGGGTGATCATCGGCGTGGTCGTCACCGCAGGGCTGCAGGCTGACGCGAACCAGGCGATAACCGACGCCGAACAGATCCAGTCCCAGGTCGCCGCCGAGCGCGAGCAGCTCGAACAGGATCGCGCGAAGCTCAAGGAGCAGCGCGACGACGTGGCTCAGCGAGAACAGGACCTCAGCAAGCGCGAGACGGAGCTCACCAAGAACCAGCGCGAGCTGGACCAGCAGCGGGAGCAACAGCAGCAGGAACAGCAGCAACAACAACAGGAGGAGCAGAACAACGGGAACGGCGGCTTCCAGTTCTTCCTCACCTGTGATGACGTGCGCGCGGCGGGCCGCGCGCCGCTCCCCGAGTCCGACCCCAGCTACCGCTGGTATCTCGACCCGAACAGCAACGGCCAGGCCTGCGAGAACGGCGAGTAGCCGAGTTCGGGAAGATGAACGGCCCGAGGCAGAACCCCAGATTTCTGCCCCGGGCCGTTCGTTTGTTCCCGCCGGAGGAACCCAGACTCCGACGGGAAGTCTTGTCGGGCCGCGCAGGCCCGGGTCACGTCACCCTCCGGAATCCCCCGGGAGCACGTCCGTCGCGTCGTCGTTCTCGGTGGTGCCGCCACCGAGGACGTTGCCCAGACCGTCGATAACACCCTCGAGGATGCTGCCCACGCCGTCGGTCACCGTCTCGATCGGCCCTGTCGAGCCGGGCTGCTCCGACCCGCTCGGGCTCGGACCAGGCGTCGTCGGGGCCGTGCCGCCGGACGTCCCCGAGCCGGAACCGGCGTCCTCGCCGGGGCCGATCAGACCTTGCTGCACGGCGACGGCCGCCTCGGTCAGGTCGATGAGACACAGCCGCCACCGGCCGGCGTCGACACCGTCGGGGACCACGCCGAGCGTGTCCTCCGTCATGTCTGACGGAGCGGTCCACGGGGCATCACCGCGCGCGGAGACGCACGCTTCCATCGCCGCCACGACGGGCCTGTCCTCGGCATCCGTCATGGCACGCCCGAGGTCCGTGATCAGCGCGGGCAGCTCGGCGCGGGCCGGCGTACCGACGACGCCCCCGGCCGGGTCGTACGTGACCGTGCACTCCGGCGACGTCGTGCGGCACCACGAGGTGCCCCACCGCTCGCCGTCGGTGTAGACGAACCCCCGTGGCTCGACCGGGGAGCTGACCTCCGCGACACGGAACCAGACCTCGCCGTCGCCGAGCACGTCGAACGGGGCGATCTCGACGGACGTCGTCGACGGGTCGCCGGCATCCAGCGGCTCGTCCAGGACGAGGTGCTGGGCACCTGACGCCACGTCGGACGTGAGACCGAAGACCAGCGAGGAACCGCCGTCGGCCCGCCGCACGATCGCATCGTTCGTGACACCGTCCCAGAGGAGGGTGCCCGCGGTGCCGCCGCCGGCCATCGTGCGGAAGTCCTGATCCGTGCCCGCGACGATGCGCAGGCCCTGCCAGACGGTCGAGCCGTCCTTCGTCCCGAGGTCGATCCTCGCCAGGAAGCGGAGCCTGTCGCTCCAGGCGGCGATTCCCAGGTCGACGACGGCCGTGTCCTCGTCGACCATGACGGTGACGGGGCGCGTGACCTGTCGGACGTGCGGACCGACCTTCGTGAGCTGGACGGATCCATCCGGGATCGAGGACGGGCCGGTCGCCGACGCCGTCGCGCCCGCGGTGGGAGCGGGCTGGGCACCGACCGTGTCGCCGTCGACCGCCGCCGAGGACAACGGAGAGACCTGTACCGGGCCGTCGCTCCACAGGCCCGGCACGCCCGGGAGCGCACCGGCCGCGCCGAAGCCCGCGGTGCTCAGGACCACCCCCGCGGCCGCGGCATAGCCCGCGCGCCGCGCAACGTGCTTGCGCCGGCTGGACCGCAGCACCATGTCGACATCGAGGGTCGAGCTTCCGGCGGCATCGAAGGCGGTGTCACGGAGGCGAGAGACGAACTCCTGGTCTGACATGTGGTCGCTCACCGGACACCTCCCCGTGCTTCCAGGATCGTGCGCAGCTGGGCGAGCCCACGCGACGCCGTCGACTTCACGGTGCCGAGCGGCATACCGAGCTCGCGGGTCACCTCGGTCTCCGACAGGTCGAGCAGATGCCGCATCACCACTACCCGGCGCTGCTTGAGCGGTAGCTGGAGCAGCGCGCGGACCACGGCGTCTCGGTCCTCGACAACCCGGGTGTCGGGCGGCCGGGAGGCCGAGCCGCCCGGACCCTCGCCCCCTGCGGCGGGCTCGTTCAGCAGGTCCTCGGGCCCCGCGAGCACCTCGCGGCGCGTGCGGCGCCACGTGTCGATGCGCAGGTTGGCCAGGATCCGCCGCGCGTACGCCAGTGGCTCCCCCTGGCGCGCCTTGTGCCAGTGGCGGTAGCACCGCTCGAAGGTCTGCTGCGTCAGCTCCTCCGCGCGGTGCCGGTCGCCGCAGAGAAGGAAGGCCATCCGGTGCAGCGGGTCGCGCGCGGAGCGCATGAACTCCGTGAACTCCGCATTCTTGTCCGTGGCCTGTGCACCTTCCGCAGTGGCGCGGTCGGAATCCGGTTGTCGCGCACTGCCACGTACTGCCGCGTGGCGGATCTGGGAGCCCACGCGGCCAGAGGCTACGGCATCCCCTGACCTGTGGCGATAGTCGACAGACGCGTGAATGGCATTCCCTTGGCCGAGTTCGCTCTCCTGGTCGGCCGGCCCGGCACCATCCGGTCCGGAACCGACCAAGCCGGCGATGTCGGACTCGACACCCGTGATCCCGGCCGGACCGAGCGAGGATGCCGCCGCCCCCTGCGCGGCGGCAACTCCCTCCGGCATGCCGTCCCGCGGCAAGCCGTACGACGTCGTGCCCCTGATGAGGCTCACGACGACGCGCGCATCGGTCCGGTGCGCGGGAACAGTGACGGCACGCGTGCAGTCACACGCGTCGTGCCTGGAGATGCCTGCGGCAAGGACTGCCGGGGGCGGGACAACAACCGTCACGAACAGAACACGCGGCAGGTTCCCGAAAGGTTCCAGACAGTTCTGCGAATTCTGTCATGACCTTTTTGTTCTTACGGTCCCGTGACAGCACGCCGCAGCCGTCGTCGTTCCCGGCCGCTCCTCCTTATGCTGGAGAGATGCCGCGAGTCCTGGTCGTCGACGACGACCGCACCGTCGCCGAGGTGGTGGTCGCCTACCTGGAACGCGCCGGGATCGACGCGGATCACGCCACCGACGGGTTCGGCGCGCTGGCGTCGGTGGCCACCGCGCCACCGGACGCCGTCGTGCTGGACCTCATGCTGCCCGGGCTCGGAGGCCTCGAGGTCTGCAGGCGGCTGCGGCAGCTGCACCCGGACCTTCCGGTGTTGATGCTCACCGCCCGTGGTGAGGAGGAAGACCGCGTCCTCGGCCTGGAGATGGGCGCCGACGACTACGTGACCAAACCCTTCAGCGCCCGCGAGCTCACGCTGCGGGTCCAGGCTCTTCTGCGCCGCGCAGGCCCGGCGAGTACCGCGGGCCCTGGCCGGCCGGCACCTCAGGGCGCGTCCGGAGCGGGCCATGGGGTCCGGTACGGCTCGGCGAGCGGGCCGGACGTGCTCCCGACGGACACCGACGTCCTGCGCGACGGAGATCTCGTGCTCGACGCCGCGGCTCACCGCGTGACCCGGAACGGGCGGGAACTCCAGCTCACAACACGGGAGTTCGACCTGCTGCGCTGGTTCCTGCGCCATCCCGGCCAGGTGCACGACCGGCCCAACCTCATGCGCGAGGTCTGGGGCTGGGAGTTCGGGGACCAGTCGACGGTGACGGTGCACGTCCGCCGCCTGCGCGAGAAGGTCGAGAGCGACCCGTCGGCACCATCTCGCCTGGTCACCGTGTTCGGCGTCGGCTACCGCTGGGACCCGGCGGCGCGGGATGCGGCGGAGGACCCCTCGTGGACGGAGTGATGCTCGAAGGCGTCGTCCTGTCGGCCGGCGTGGCCGCGGCCACCGGCGCGGTGGGCGCGCTGGGCGTCTTCGCCGTCGCCCGGCGGCGTGTCCCGGTGGCGGCCGTGCTGGCACCGCTCGTGGTCGTGGTGTCCGTCGCGGCGGGTGTGTACACGAGCGTGCGCGCCATGTTCCTGTCCGACAAGGACTCCACCACCGTGCTGCTCCTGCTCGCGTCCGCGATCCCGGTGGCGCTCGGCGTCGGGATGATCCTGGCGGTGCGGATCTGGCGGATCGCCGCGGAGGCCGCGTCCCTGGCGGCGACCCGGGAGCGGGACCGCGAGATCGAGGCGGGACGCCGGGAGATGGTCGCCTGGGTCTCGCACGACCTGCGCACGCCGCTCGCGGCGGTACGGGTTCTCGCCGAGGCCCTCGAGGACGGCGTCGGAGACCATGCCGAGACCGTGCGACGCATCCAGGCCGAGAACCACAGGATGTCGGAGATGGTGGACGATCTCCTCGCCCTGTCACGGCTGCAGTCGCCCGCCCTGGTCCTGCACCGCCAGCCCGTGGACCTCCGTGACCTCGTGTCCGACGCCGTCGCAGCGGTCCGCCCCCTCGCCGACGCCGGGGCCGTGCGGATGGTCGAGGCCGAAGGCGACGGCGCGGTTGCCGCGGTCGACGCTCGTGAGGTTGCCCGCGCGCTGGCGAATCTTCTGGTCAACGCTGTCCGCCACACCCCGCGTGGGGGCACGGTGACGGTCATGGCGCGTCCGGCGGCGGGTCGTTCGCAACCCCCGGACCTGCCGACCGCAGTGGTCACGGTGCAGGACGAGTGCGGCGGGATCCCCGAGGCGAACCTGCTCAGGATGTTCGACGCGGGGTGGCGTGGAACGCGTGCCAGGACCCCCGAACGAGAGACGGCGGGCAGCCTCGCCTCCGGGCGGACGAGGCCCCCGGAGACCGGTGGGGCCGGCCTCGGGCTGGCGATCGTCCGCGAGGTCGCCGAGGTGCACGGCGGATCCGCCTCGATCCGCAACGCCGGAAAGGGCTGTGTCGCGGAGCTGCGGCTGCCCATCGTGAACGGGCTGGCGTCCGGGGCGACGTCGTCGCGGGCGGCCACGGCGCGCTGACCCATGACCACGGCACGGACCTCGTTCCCGGGGCCGCGCGCCGCAGCATGAACACCTCGCACGGCGAACCTCCCGCCGGGAGATGATCGGGACCATGAGTGCAGAGAATTCACCCGACGCACGGCCACGGGAGGAGTGGACCGGGCAGCTCGGCTTCATCCTGTCGGCGATCGGGTCAGCGGTCGGTCTGGGAAACATCTGGCGGTTCCCCGGTGTCGCCTACGAGAACGGTGGCGGGGCGTTCCTGGTGCCCTACCTGATCGCCCTGGTCACCGCGGGCATCCCGATCCTGTATCTCGACTACGCGATCGGGCACAGGTTCCGCGGCTCCTCGCCGCTGGCGCTGCGCCGGATCAGCCGCTGGTTCGAGACGCTCGGCTGGTTCCAGGTCGCGATCTGCTTCGCGATCGCCGTCTACTACACCGCCGTGATCGCATGGGCGCTGAGCTTCTTCTGGTATTCCTTCGGCCTGCGCTGGGGCGATGACACGACGACGTTCTTCCTCGTCGACTACCTGCGGGTGGCTGACGTGGGGGGTGCGGACCCCTGGTTCACGCTCGACTTCGTCCCGGCGGTCCTGATCCCGCTCGTGCTGGTGTGGGTGGTGACGATCGTCATCCTGTCGGCGGGTGTCGCGGGTGGCTTGCAGCGGGTGAACGTCCTGTTCATGCCGCTGCTTCTGGTCGCGTTCGGGGTACTGGTGATCCGCGCCCTGACCCTCCCCGGCGCCGCGGACGGGCTGAACGCCTTGTTCACGCCGGACTGGAGCTCGCTCCGGGACGCGAACGTGTGGATCGCCGCCTACGGACAGATCTTCTTCTCCCTGTCGATCGCCTTCGGGATCATGATCACGTACGCCTCCTACCGCAGGCGCCGCGCGAATCTCACCTCGCCGGGCCTGGTCGTGGCGTTCGCGAACTCCGGGTTCGAACTCTTCGCCGGCATCGGCGTGTTCGCCGCCCTCGGATTCCTCGCCGGCCGGCAGGGCGTCGCGTTCGGGGAGCTCGAAGGGATCTCGGGCCCGATCCTGTCGTTCGTGACGTTCCCCGCGCTGGTCTCCGAGATGCCCGCCGGGACGCTGTTCGGTGCGCTGTTCTTCGGGTCGCTGGTGATGGCCGGATTCACGTCGCTCGTCTCGATCCTGCAGGTCGTCTCGGCCGCGTTCCAGGAGAAGCTGGCGATCTCACGACGCCGTGCGGCGCTGGTGATCGGCGGCGTCGCGGGGGTGCTGTCCGTCCTGGGCTTCTCGACCACCACGGGCCTGATCGCACTCGACACCCTGGACAACTGGGCCAACAACATCGGAATCGTGTCCTCGGCGGTCCTCCTGTGCGTGCTGGTCGTCTGGGTGGGGCGGCGCGGCGCGGAGCTGCGCTTCCACCTGAACTCCGTCTCGACGCTGCAGATCGGGGGCTGGTGGACCTTCTGCGTGGGGGTGCTGGCTCCGGTCGTGCTGGGCTGGATGCTCGTGTCGCGCGTTCGCACGCTGCTCGTCGAGGGGTACGGGGGCTATGCGCCCTGGTATCTCGGCGTCATGGGCTGGGGTGCGATCGCCGCGTTCGTGGTCTTCGCGGTGCTGCTCACGCTCACGCCCTGGAGATTCCCGGTGGGGGACCACACACCCTGGCCGCGGTACGACAAGTTCGTCGCCCCGCAGCCGCGCGAGAGGAAGGAGACTCCGGCATGAACGCGAGTGCGATCGTCCTGATGGTGGTCTCGCTGCTGCTCGTCTGGGGCGGGCTGGCCGTGAGCATCGTGATGCTCGTTGCCCGGCCGGAACGCCCGGACTGGCCCGAGGGCTGGGACCACGACGACGCCACGAAGGACTGACCTGCTCCGACGCGCCTGAGTGGTCCGACGGTGCGTCGCGTGCGGCCGCACGGAACCCTGGCCGGCCCCGGGTTCCGTGCGGCCGTCGGCTATGCCGGGAGAATGTCGTCGAGGTAGCCCCCGCGGAACTTGCCCCGCGGGTCCAGGCGGTTCGCCAGGGCGGCGAAGTCCGCGAAGCGCGGGAACATCGCCGCGACCTCGCCCGGCGTCGCCACGAAGATCTTGCCCCAGTGCGGGCGGGCACCCAGTGGGAGCAGCGCCGCCTCCAGGTCGCGCAGCACGGTCCGGACGGCGTCGATGTCCGGCCGCCACGTGAAGTGCAGGGCGAGGGTGTCGCCGTCGAACGGACTGAGCCACAGATCGTCGCCCGCGACGGTACGGATCTCGCCGGCGAGCAGCAGCGGCGCGACCGTGCGGCCGAGCCCGCGGACCGCCCTGATGGCCTCGGCGGCGTGTTCGCGCGGCACCAGGTACTCGGACTGGAGCTCGGCGCCGGTCGAGGGCGTGTGTTCCGCACGGAAGTGCGGAAGACGCTGGTGCGCCGGTCCGGGCACGCCGCCCTGGACGGTGCTGGCGGCGGGGTCCTCGCCGGCCAGCGGATGCATGGGGCCCGGGGCGTCCCGCGCGCCCAGGCCGAGCAGGAGGTCCCGCGCGGACCGGCGTGCCTGGCCACCGTCGCCGCTCCCGGTGTCCCGCGAGGAGCTGCCGTCCGCCCGGGACTTCAGCCACACCTGCGAGACCGAGTCCTCACCCCAGCGGGTGAAGGCGCTGACCGAGTACGCCGAGCCGGTGATCGTGTCCAGTTCGGCGAGCAGGGCATCCCAGGGCAGGTCGACGACGACATCCTGACGGACCTCGAACGCGGGATCGGTGGCCGTCTCGACCCGCGTCACGACGCCGAGCGCCCCGAGAGCGACGACCGCGCCCGGGAAATCGGCGTCGCCGCGACGCAGCGTGCGCGACGCACCGTCAGCGGTGACGAGCTCCAGCCCGACGACGTCGCTCGCGAGGCACCCGTTCGTGTCACCCGATCCATGGGTCGCGGTGGCGACCGCGCCCGCCAGGGAGATGTGCGGCAGCGATGCCATCGTCCGCAGTGCCCTGCCCTGTTCCAGCAGCGCGTCTCCGGCCTGGCCGTACAGCAACCCGGCCCGCAGCGACGCGACACCCGTGACGGGGTCGACGACGACGGCCGGGCGGCCGTCGTCGTAGGCGTCAAGCAGGACGTGGGTACCGGTCGTGTCCGCGACATCGCAGAAGGAGTGCCGAGAGCCCAGTGCCTTGACCCGGCCGGAACCCCCGATGATCTCGGCGAGCTCGTCCGGAGTCCCCGGCCGGGCGACCGCGCTCGCCGAATAGGTGAGGTTGCCTGCCCAGTTCACACTGACGTCGTTGCGCACAGCCACAGGGTGCCACGCTACGAGGCGCCGACCGGAATCGGTCTCATCGCCGGGTGGTCAGGCGGTCGCCTTCTCCTCCATTCGCAGGCGCTCCGGGACTCCGACCATGTCGAGGACTCGTGTGACCTCGGCCGATGGATCGCGCAGGGTCACCGTCGAACCTGTCTCCTCCCCAAGCACGAAGACCTGGAGGATGAACGCGATCCCGGAGGAGTCGATGAACGAGACGTCTCGGGCGTCGACGACGACCGGTGCCGGGTCGGGCCGGGAGGCGAGGGAGGCCATCGCCTGGCTGGCCGCTTCCCGGAGCTGAGCGTCGACCTCGCCCCACAGGGTCAGGATCGATCCCTCGTACACGTGCCGGCAGGCGATCCCCGATCCGGGGCGTCCGGACTCTGTTGACGGGTCGGAAGAGCTCGGGAGAGAGTCCATGTCTTCGTACACTCCGTTGTCAGTGCTTCGACCATTATTTGACGTGCCCTTGGCGCATTGCCACTTCGCTGTGACGCACCGGGCCCGGAATTCGACTGGTTCGAGTCTTCACCCATCGGACCAAAGAGTCCAGTCCTGACCCGTTAAGTTCACGTTGCGCGAAGTCAAGATCACGTGACGCCACCTCAACGAGCCGCAGGAGGCGCCGGTTCCACTGTCGCCCTGCTCGCCAATTTCCTCATGAATGCTCCGAATTTTGGTCAAGTTCTCACTCGTTGCATCTGTCCACCCATACTGCGGCGCGGGGGATGAGCTGCCGCTGGTCAACGAGGTCGCCCACGCGGCGGCCGGGGGGGGCGACGCCGGGCACTGTAGTACCCGGACATGAATCCCCGGTTTCCGTCTGCTGACGCCTCGCTTCCGGGCCGCTGCGCGGAGGCTCGTCCCGGACACCACCTCCTTGCTCGAGAAGGACCCTCAGGCCTCGCGATCCCCGTCCTCGGGGTCGTCCTCGTCGGGCTCGTCCTCGTCCCGCCGCCGTACGAGCGCCGAGGCCGCGACCGTGCCGACGACGCCGGTCAGCGCGTCGGTCTGCCCCGACGACCCGTCCGGAGAGTCGGACGACGGCGTGGACTCCGCCTCGGGGTCGTCGCCCGAAGCGGGGTCGTCCGAGTCGCAGTCCGACGGCTCCGAGTCGTCCGTCCCGCCGGCCGGCTCCTCGACCGAGTCGCCGTCCGTCACACCGTCGGTCGAACCGGGGTCGTCCGCAGACTCGGAACAGGCCGCGTTCGAGTCCCCATCTGTCTCGCTACCCGTCTCGGCCGACTGGTCCGGCTCACCCGACCCGCTCGGTTCTGGCGACGGAGTCGGGTCATCGCTCGGGGACGGCGACGGAGTCGGAGTGGGGTCACCGCTGGGCGACGGGCTCGGCGTCGGATCGCCACTCGGGGACGGCGACGGCGACGGCTCGCTCGGGGACGGAGTCGGAGTCGGAGTCGGGTCATCGCTCGGGGACGGCGACGGAGTCGGAGTGGGGTCACCGCTGGGCGACGGGCTCGGCGTCGGCTCACCGCTCGGCGAGGGGCTCGGCGTCGGCTCACCGCTCGGCGACGGGCTCGGCTTGGGTGTCGGCCGGGGCGGCTTGGACGACGGCACCGATCCGTCCCCCGGGTCCTTGCTCGGGTCGTTCGACCCGCCGGACGTGCCGCCGCCGTTCGGCTTCTTGGCCGGGGTCACCGCGGGTCCGTCGCCGGGCTTCGCCTTCGTCGGCGGCCGGTAGCGCGGATCGTCCTCGGAGCTGACGTCCGAAATGCCCACGGCCCGATTCGGGATGGCCCCCGCCGCGAAGAACTCGAAGTGCCACGGCTCGGGCTTCGACCCGTTGAGCCGGGCCCAGGCCGGGTTGTCCCAGCCGTAGTCCGGGCCGTGGACGCGGAGCCAGGCATACTCGGCGCTGCGGCCCGAGCTGATCGGCACGCCGAGGTCGACCGCGATCCCCCAGCCGTGGTTCGAGGTGCCGGGGATCGCCGCCAGGGTCGGCTTGCTCGCGCGAAGTCTCACCTGGGACTCGAGTGTCCGGTAGGAGTCCGTCATGGGGATGCTCCGGCCGAACCGCTTCTCGTACTCCGCGTTCAGTGCGGTGAGGCGCTCGGCCGCGTCGCAGCGCAGCCGATGTCCTGGCGCGAACGTCAGCGGGCACAGGACATCGACCGGAATGCGGCCGTTCGCGAAGCCTGCCGTGGAGAGGCTGAAGGCATCAACGATCGAGACCAGGTTCTCCCGCAGGCGCGGATCGGCGGAGTCGGCCACCTCTCCGGGGCCGGCGGCCGGGATCGGGGCGACGACGAGCGCATCCGTGGTGGTGGGGTCCATGAGCCGCGCGAGCCGCTGCGCCGCGACCACGAGGTCCTCGTGAGTCACCAGCACGTCGTGGTCGTGAGCCTCCGCCTCACCGCGGCCCGAGTCGTCCGCGCCCAGGTCGTCGACCGGGTTGGCGCCCAGGCCGAAAACGCGCGAGACCTCGGTCACCGTCCCGGCGTCCCCGTCGCCGCCCTTCTGGTCCTCACCCGGCGCCTCGTCGCCCCGCTCCGAGTCGGGCTTCTCTGAGTCGGGCTTCTCGGTGTCAGGCTTCTCGGAGTCCGCCGGCTCATGCTCCGCGTCGCTCTCGTCCGCGTCGCTCTCGTCCGCGCGACCGGCCTCTTCGCCGACCACCGCGGGAAGATCACTCCCACCCGCGGCCGGGCCGACCACGGACCCGTCGCGCGGATCCAGCACACCCGACGCGGCGCGGATCGCCTCCTGCTGCCCCCGATAGGTGATGTACAGCATGCCGAGCTCGGCGGCGGCCTGCGCGACCTGCGGGTCCATCGACGCACCCTGCTGAACGGCGAGTTCGTGCGCACGCTCGAGAACTCCCAGAACCTGGTCGACGGTGACGCTGTCGCTCGAGAAGTCGGCCGGGGACGCGGCGTAGGGGCGCAAGGGCGCGTCCGCATAGCCGATGCCTCCGCCCTGAGGCAGGCTTCCGCCCGAACCGAACAGCACGGCGGCCGCGACGGCCGCTCCGGTCACCGTCGCCGCGATCCGCCGCGCGCCGCGTCGATGCGTGCGCAGGAAGGCAGCTCCCGGCAGCCGGGACCGCCACGGCAGCGCCCTCGGTCCGAGCGTCGCGGCCCCGGGCAACGCATCGTCCGCCGCCTCATCGGCACCGTCCGCGCGTTTCCGCGGAGAGGAATCGCTCGGGCCGCTCATGGACACTCCCCCTCGGTCGATGGGTTGCAGGGCCGACTCCGTCGCCACCCCAACCTCGGTACTGCGCCGTCGCATCCTTGCACATCGCTGACACCGGCCGGCGTGCCGTGAGCTGCACCCTCCGGACGACATCGTGTCCTGCTCGGATCGAGCGCCGTGAACGCCCTCCTCGTGACGATCGTGTCATCGTCGGCCAGGCTGATCAAGGCATGGACCACCCACGGGTGATAACGGACACCTCGGGACACATCACCGCAGAGGCCCGACGGCGCCCGCGGCCGCCGCGACGAGGACCCCCTCCGCCACCAGGCTCGTCACCGCGTCGATCTCGGGCGCCGGCACGCGGTCCGCGCCGGGACCGCCCACCGCACCCCGAACGACGTCGTGCACCGCACGCGTGCCCGGCGCGATCTGCTCGAGACCCCACGGGACGGTGGCCGTCGGGGCGGTGGCCGTCGGGACGGTGGCCGTCGGGGCGGTGGCGTCGGTCCGCCTCGCCTCGGCGTCGGCCACCCGCTCCGCGAGCCGCAGGTCGAGCGCGCGACAGGCGGTCATGATCTCGATCGCCAGCACGCGGCCGAGTCCGTCGACCGCCCTGCGCAGCTTTCGGGCGGCCGCCCAGCCCATGGAGACGTGGTCCTCCTGCATCGCCGAGCTCGGGATGGAGTCGACGCTGGCGGGCACCGCGAGCCGCTTCAGCTCGCTCACGATCCCGGCGGCGGTGTACTGGGCGATCATCAGCCCGGAGTCGACACCGGCCTCGTGCGCGAGGAACGGGGGCAGCCCGTCGTTGCGGTTCTTGTCCAGATGCCGGTCGGTCCGGCGCTCCGACATGCTCGCGACGTCCGCGGTGGCCACCGCCACGAAGTCCAGCACGTAGCCCACCGGGGCGCCGTGGAAGTTGCCGCACGACTCCACACGCCCGTCCTGGGTGACCACCGGGTTGTCGACCGCCGCGGCGAGCTCACGGTCCGCGACGTCCGCCGCGTGATCCAGCGTGTCCCGCGCCGCACCGTGCACCTGTGGTGCGCATCGCAGGGAATAGGCGTCCTGGACACGCGTGCAGACGGGCGAGCCGTCGTCGTAGGTGGCGCGGTGGCTGGCCATGATGCCGCTGCCGGCGAGCAGAGCGCGGAGGTTCGCCCCCGACACCGCCTGGCCGGGATGCGGACGCAGCGCCATCAGGTCCTCCGCGAACGGGGCGTCGCTGCCGAGCAAGGCCTCGACGCTCAGCGCGGCGGCGACGTCGGCGTGCGCCAGAAGGTTGCGCAGGTCGTGCAGGGCCAGGATCAGCATGCCGAGCATCCCGTCCGTGCCGTTGATCAGCGCGAGCCCCTCCTTCTCCGCGAGGGTGGCAGGAGTGATGCCGGCCTCGGCAAGGGCCTCGGCCGCCGGCCGGAGGGCACCGGGGGCAGGCGTTCCGTGCGGGACGGCCGTCGCCGGCTCGTCGGCGAAGCGTTCGACGACGCGCACCTCGCCCTCGCCCATGGCGGCGAGCGCGACGTGGCTCAGGGGCGCGAGGTCGCCGGAGCAGCCGAGCGAGCCGAACTCACGGACGACCGGCGTGATGCCGGCGTTCAGCATGTCCGCGTAGACCTGTGCCGTCGCGGGGCGCACGCCCGTGCGACCGGTGGCGAGGGTGTTCAGGCGTAGGAGCTGGAGGGCTCGGACCACCTCGGCCTCGACCTCCGGACCGGTTCCCGCGGCGTGGGAGCGGACCAGGCTGCGCTGCAGGTCGGTGCGGCGGTCAGCTGGGATGTGGGTGCGGGCCAGCGCCCCGAATCCGGTGGACACTCCGTAGTGCGGGCGCGGGTCGTGGGCGAGGTCGTCGATGATCTGCCTGGTGGCGGCCATGCGGGCGTGGGCGGCGTCGGTGAGGCTGACGCGGGCTCCGTGCCGGGCCACGGCGACCACCTGCTCGGCGGTGAGCGGGTCGCCCGTCAGGTCGACGGTGGTGGGGGTCGCCGGCGCGGCACCCGGGATCGCCGGGCGAGCCGATGCGTGTGACGTGGTCATGGTGTCAGTGTGCCCCGGATCTGCCGCACCGGGCTGCCACCCGACCGCGGGAACGCCGCGCCGGAGGGGCGATGGCGGGTGGTACTAACCTGGCGCTGCCTATACCTGATACATCACAATATGGCCGACCCATGGGACACAAAGGTCCTAGCCATCAACCCCGAGGACCCCTCGAGGTCCCCGTTCGAGGAGCACCTTCGTATGACCTCCCCTGACACCGAGACCAACACCCCCGAGACCAGCGGGAACAAGGCGGACGACATCGCCGGGAAGCTCGCGGAAGCCGTGACCGAGGCAACTCAGAGCGACGCGACGTCGGAGGCCGCCGAGGAGGAGGACCCGCAGACGGTCGTCTTCAGCCTGGTCGGCTTCTTCATGGCCTACATCCCGATCGTCGGCGTGATCGTGAACGCCATCGCCGTCGCCAAGGCCGGCAAGGAGGGCTTCGACCTCTTCCTGGCCAAGTGGGGCCTGGTCCTCGCAATTCTGTCGACCGTCGGCGCGCTCATTCTCGTGGGCCTCGGCTTCTGGCTGGGCGTGGAGGTCGGCAGCTCCGGAATGTGACACCTCGGGGCGCCACGACCACGCGGCCCGTGGCGCTCTGACAGCCCGGCGGGCAGGCCGTCGCGGGCGCGAGCAGGCCGCGCGGGTGGCGGGCAGGCCGTCGCGGGTGGCGGGCGCGCCCCGTCGCGGGTGGCGAGCACGCCATCGTGCTCGGTCGTAACGCATCCATGGTGCGCAACGGCGTGGTGGCCGCGGGCACGCGGCTCCAGCCGCCCAAAATATCCGTATTTTTCACCCAGGTGTCACGTGGTCGACACACGGCGCGGGAAGCATCAGAGATCGGCAAAATGTCGGTCCAGTTCTCGGAAGGGAACCCTCAATGATGCAGGCCCAGCCCACTCCGTCGTCGTCCGCGAACGCCTGGTCCCCGGTCACGGGGGTCCGTCTCCGGGCCGTCCTGGTCGCGGCCCTCACCGCCCTTCTCGTGCTCGCCACCCTCGCGCTGCCGGACCGCGCCTCGGCATACCCGCCGGACCTTCCGTCGAAGTCGCAGGTGCAGTCGGAGCTGAACGCGATCACCGTCGAAGCCGAGGGATCGCGCTCGGGGTACAGCCGGGACAAGTTCCCGCACTGGATCAGCCAGGGCAACAACTGCAACACCCGAGAGCTCGTCCTGCAGCGCGACGGCAGCGGTGTCACGGTCGGCTCCGACTGCTACCCGGACTCCGGCAGCTGGTACAGCCAGTACGACGGCGAAACCCGCACGGTCCCGTCCGAGATCTCCATCGACCACATCGTCGCCCTGGCCGAGGCCTGGGACTCCGGCGCGAACTCGTGGACCACCAGCCGCCGCCAGGCGTTCGCCAACGACCTCGACGGCCCGCAGCTCATCGCCGTCACCAGAGAGATCAACTCGTCCAAGAGTGACAAGGACATCGCGGAGTGGGTGCCGCCGCTGTCCAGCAAGCGGTGCGCCTTCGCCAAGATGGTCATCCACACCAAGTACCGCTGGGACCTGTCGATGGACCCGGCGGAGAAGTCGGCCGCGCAGACCTACCTCAACTACTGCTCCTACTGACCGGGCGCCCGCCGAGCGCGGCTCGCGACCCCTGCGGCCAGGAGCGGGACTCGGGGGTTCGGCGACGAGGACGGCACGGGCCGAAATGAGGTTGCCGATGCTGGGAGAATGGTGGGTCGTGAGCAGCGAGTCATCCCCCACCAGCATGTCCGACGGCGGATCCGTGCTGCCGGGCGACGGAGCCGCTCCTTCCGCGGGTGCGGGACCGGACCGCCTGTCGGCCGACCACCAGCCGTCCGTCGGCCAGGAGTCCGTCGGCCAGTCGTCCGGCCGGCGAGAGCCCGGACGGCAGGCGGCGGATCGGCAGGCGGCGGATCGATCCCGGTCGGGACGTGGCGGGCGACGCCGTGGTGGCGGGCGGGGTCACGCGTCGCAGTCCAGGCCCCAGAAGATCACGCGGGCGGAACTCGACCGCGCGGCCGCCAAGCGCGCCGCCGTCGTCGTCCCCCCGATCACCTACCCCGAGCAGCTTCCCGTCTCCGCCCGGCGCGACGACATCTCCCGCGCCATCGCCGACCACCAGGTCGTGGTGGTCGCCGGCGAGACGGGCTCCGGCAAGACGACGCAGCTGCCCAAGATCCTGCTCGACCTGGGCCGGGGCCGCACCGGCCAGATCGGGCACACGCAGCCCCGCCGCATCGCGGCCCGCAGCGTCGCCGAACGCATCGCGGAAGAGCTCGGCACGGACCTCGGCGACACGGTCGGCTACCAGGTGCGGTTCACCGACCGGTCGACCGACGAGACGCTCGTCAAGGTCATGACCGACGGGATCCTGCTCGCCCAGATCCAGCGCGACCCGCGCCTGCTCGCCTACGACACGATCGTCGTCGACGAGGCCCACGAGCGGTCCCTGAACATCGACTTCCTGCTCGGGTACCTGGCGCGGCTGCTGCCCACCCGGCCGGACCTGAAGCTGATCATCACCTCGGCGACGATCGACTCGGAGCGGTTCGCCCGGCACTTCTCCCCCGCCTCGCTGGCGGAGGAGGGCGGGGCGCCGGCCGCCGTGGTGGACGTGCTGCCCGACCAGGCGCCCGTGGTCGAGGTGTCGGGACGTACCTATCCGGTGGAGGTGCGGTACCGGCCGCTCGTCCCGGACGACCGGCGCGCGTCGTCGGACGACGACGAGGCGCCCCGAGGCCAGGGCAGCGGCTCCGGGCAGGGTGGCCGGAAGGCGTCCGCGGGCTCTGCGAGTCCTCGCGGCGGCGAGCGGGGAACGCGGTCGAGGAGTGCCGGACGCGGCGGCCGGGAGGAGGAGAAGGACCTCGTCACCGGCATCATCGAGGCGTGTGACGAGCTCATGCGTGAGGGGACGGGCGACATCCTCGTCTTCCTGTCCGGAGAGCGCGAGATCCACGACACCGCAGACGGTCTCGCGGGCCATCTGCGGGACCGGGCCACCGACCCGCGGCACCCGCAGTACACGGAGATCCTGCCGTTGTACGCGCGGCTGAGCAGCGCCGAGCAGCACCGGGTGTTCCAGTCGCACTCCCACCGGCGGATCGTGCTGTCCACGAACGTGGCCGAGACGTCGCTGACCGTGCCGGGGATCCGCTACGTCGTCGACCCCGGAACGGCGCGCATCAGCCGCTGGTCCAAGCAGACCAAGGTGCAGCGGCTGCCGATCGAGCCGGTGTCGCAGGCGAGCGCGAACCAGCGCGCCGGACGGTGCGGCCGCGTCGCCGACGGCATCGCGATCCGGCTCTACTCCGAGGACGACTTCTCCAGCCGGCCCGAGTTCACCGAGCCGGAGATCCTGCGCACGTCACTGGCCAGCGTGCTGCTGCAGATGGTGTCGGTGGGTGTCGCCGAGTCCCCGGGCGACGTCGCCCGCTTCCCGTTCGTCGAGGCACCGGACACGCGCGCCGTCCGCGACGGCGTCCAGCTCCTGACGGAACTGGGAGCGTTGGAGACGACGGCGGACGGCGAGCGCGGGCCTGCAGACAGCCGGTCCGACGACGGTCGCGGGACCGGTACGCCCCGCACCCGGCTCACCCCGGTGGGCCGCATGCTCGCCCAGCTCCCCATGGACCCCCGGCTCGCCCGCATGGTCGTGGAGGGCGACAAGCTCGGTGTCGCGCGCGAGGTCGCGATCGTCGCGGCCGCGCTGTCGATCCAGGACCCACGGGAACGGCCCGCGGAGGAGCGGGAGCAGGCGGACCAGCAGCACGCCCGGTTCCGGGACCCGTCGTCGGACTTCCTGACCTATCTGAACCTGTGGGAGTACGTCCGCGAGCGCCAGCACGAGCTGTCGGGTTCGGCGTTCCGGCGGCTGTGCAAGGCGGAGTACCTCAACTTCCTGCGGATCCGCGAGTGGCAGGACGTCGTGGCGCAGTTGCGGGAGATGTCCAAGCCGCTCGGGATCGACATGGCCTACCGGCCGCGTGGCTCTCGCGACACGGGCGGCGCGCCTTCCCCGGGCCAGGGGCCGGCTCCGTCCTCGGGAGAGGCGGAGCGCTCCGTTGCCGCGACGGTGTCACGCGGGGAGAACGGTACGGAGCCCGGCACGCCGACGTCGTCGTACACGAGTGCCTGGGACGGCGACACGATCCACCGGGCCCTTCTCGCCGGGCTGCTCTCGCACCTCGGGATGCAGGACACGGGTGAGGTGAAGGCGAGTGCCGTCGCGCACCTGCGGGGCGAGGCGCGCGAGCGGGCGCTGCGGCGGGCCAAGAAGCAGGCGCGGAACGAGTACATCGGGGCGCGGGGGGCGCGGTTCGCGATCTTCCCCGGATCACCGCTGAGCAAGAAGCCTCCGGCATGGATCATGGCGGGCGAGCTGGTGGAGACCTCTCGGCTGTGGGCGCGGGACGTGGCACGGATCAAGCCCGAGTGGGCGGAGGAGCTGGCGGGGCCGCTGGCGCGCCGCACCTACTCCGAACCGCACTGGTCCACGAAGCGCGGCGCGGCGATGTGCACGGAGAAGGTACTGCTGTACGGCGTGCCGATCGTCGCGGACCGGAAGGTGCTGTACTCGCGCGTCGATCCCTCCGCGGCCCGGGAGCTGTTCCTGCGGCACGCGCTCGTGGAGGGTGGGTGGACCACGCATCACCGGTTCTTCGCGGAGAACCGCCGGCTGCTGGACGAGGCGGGCGAGCTGGAGGCCCGGACCCGACAGCGCGGGATCGTCGCGTCCGAGGACGACCTGTACGAGTTCTACGACGAACGCGTGCCGGAGCACGTGGTCTCGGCGGCGCACTTCGACAAGTGGTGGAACAAGGCCCGGCGCGAGCAGCCCGACCTGCTGACCTTCACGATGGACCTGCTGGTCGGGGACGCCTCCGTGGACACCGACGAGTTCCCGGAGACGTGGCCGCAGGGCGACCTGTCGCTCCCGCTCACGTACCAGTTCGCGCCGGGTTCCGGAGCGGACGGCGTCACGGTACACATCCCGGTGTCGGTGCTGCCGCGCGTCGCGCCGGACGGCTTCGACTGGATGGTGCCCGGGCTCCTGGAGCAGTTGTGCGTCGGCACGATCAAGTCGCTGCCCAAGGCGGTACGACGCGACCTCGTACCGGCGCCGGACTGTGCGCGCGAGATCGCGGCATGGCTGCGCGCCGAGTGTCCGGCCTGGGAGGACATGGCCCGGGCGGGTGACATGGCCGAGCCGTTCACGGCCGCGTTCTCGCGCGCCGTGCGGGCGATCCGGGGGATCGTCGTCCCGGACGAGGTCTGGACGCCGGAGCGGGTGGAACGCCTGCCGGACCATCTGCGGATGACGTTCCGGGTGTTCGAGCCGCGCGGCGGGCGACCCCGCAAGCAGGGGAACGCGGGACAGGAAGGTGCGGACGTCGTCGTACTCGACGAGTCGAAGGACCTGCTCCTGCTCCAGCGCACGCTCGCGAAGCGAGCGGAGTCCGCGGTTCGCGCGGCCGTGCGGGGTGCCGTGGGCCATGCGCTGGCTGAGGCGCAGGCGAACGCCGGTGCCGTCTCGCGCCCCTCGGCCGCGCGGGAAGGCATCGGGGCCGGTCAGGCCGGCGCCGAGGCCGGCCGGCCCGCGGATGCCCGCCCGGCCCCTGCGGGGGCGCGGCAGGGTTCCGGCGCGGCAGGTGCGGGTGGGGTCCCCGGCGCGCATGGCGGTTCGGCTTCTCGGGCCGACGGCGCAGGTGGTGCTGGCGGCGCCGGTGGCGGTTCGGCCTCCGGGGCCGGCGTGGTCGCCGAGCGGGAGAACCTCACCGGGTGGCCCGACGGGCTGGATGGCGGGGTGCTGCCGGGCGTCGTCTCGACCGACGTCGGCGCGGGGATCGTCGTGCGCGGGTATCCGGCGCTCGTCGAGGAGCGCGGGCCCAAGGTGAAGGGAAAGGCCCGGGACACCGTCGTCGCGCTGCGCATCCTCGCCGACGAGTCCGGGCGGGACGCCGCGCACGCGGCCGGGGTGCGGCGCCTCCTGCTGCGGGAGACGGCCCTGCCGGCCGCACGGATCACGTCCCGCTGGTCCGGGACGCAGTCCCTCACGATGGCGTCCAGCCCGTATCCGAGCACGGACGCGCTGGTCACCGATCTGCAGCTGGCCGCCGTGGCAGGCCTGACGGTGCCGGAGGCCGAGCGGCGGTACGACACCCCGTCCGGCGGGCCCGACGCGACGACGATCCGGGACGCGGCCGCGTTCGCCGCCGCCCGCGACCACGTACGGCAGCATCTGGAGGACGAGGTGTACCGGGTGGTCGGGCACGTGGTGGCGGCGCTGTCGGCGCACCGCACCCTGGAGGGCGAGATCCGGGGGCAGTCCAGCCTCGCGCTGCTGCAGGTGTTGCAGGACCTGCGGGAGCACGCGGCGGCACTGGTGCACGACGGGTTCGTGTCACAGACACCGCCGCGGAGGCTGCCGCACCTGGTGCGCTACCTGCGCGCGGCGTCGCACCGGCTGGCGAAGGCGAGCGAGAACCCGAGCCGGGACGCGGACCTCGCCTGGCGGGTCGGCGACGTGACCCAGGCGTGGGAGAAGGCACGCGCCGCGTACGCGACGGGGACGCCGGACGCCGCGCGTGCCGCGGAACTGGCAGAGGTGCGCTGGATGCTGGAGGAGTTCCGGGTGAGCCTGTTCGCCCAGCAGCTCGGCACGGACGGCCCGATCAGCGAGAAGCGCATCCGGAAGGTGCTCGCACCGAGCGGGTGGTGACGCGCCCGGCCCGGGTCAGTCGTCGCTGGGCATGAGGATCCAGAACACGATGTAGGCCAGCACCTGCGGGCCCGGGAGCAGGATCGACGCGACGGCAAGCACGCGCAGCAGGGTGACGTTCCACCCGAAGCGCCTCGCGATGCCTGCGCACACTCCGGCGATCATGCGGCCCTGACGAGGACGGGACAGTGTCTGCGTGGTCATGACCTCACGCTATGTCGCACGGCGGGCAGACGGTATCGGGTGGTCCCCCGGTTCTTCCCTGAGCCGGGTCACCCCACTCAGGGACCGAACCCGGGCGCCGCTGTGCCGGCGCCGCGCGCCACCGGCGGGGCACGACACCGAAAGGCAGTCATGCCCCGCCGCTCGCGCCTCCGCACGGGCCCTCAAGGGTCCGGGCCCGCGCGGCCTTCAGCCCTGCATCACCGGAACAGCCGCCTGGCCTTTCCCAGGTCCAGGAACACCGTCTCGCCCGTGGCGTCGTCGAGGGCGTCGTTGTCCGTGACGGCGTAGACATGACCGTCGCCGCCGATCGTGAGACCCTCCAGCTTCTCCTGGGTCCAGCCGTTCGTGGCCCGCAGGGCGGGGAGAACGTCGATCGCGAGTTCCTTGTCCAGCATCGCGACGTGACCCGGAGCCGGGTCCCGGTGCGGCAGGTCCACCGTGTACACGGCCTTGAGCGCGGCATCGGGCCCGTTGAGCTTGTCCCGCTCGATCACCGCGAGCGTGTCGCGGTCGACGACGGTCACCTCGGACAGGCCGATCCAGTCGCCCTCGGCGGCCGTCTCCTCCAGCTGGTACCCGAACCAGGTCCACTCGGCGCTCGCGACGTCGTAGCGGCCGATGCGCGCATAGCCGCCCCGGCCGTCGTCGGACGTGAGCCCCCGCTGCAGCGCGACGAACAGGTGCTCGCCGTCACGGTCGACCAGGCCCGAGACGCCCTCGACGCCCCACTTGCCCAGGCCCGCGGCGACGTCGTCGGGGAGCGACACCCGCTGCTGGATCTCCCCGGACTCCGAGACGCGCACCAGTGCGTTCTCCGGCCCGGTCTTCCCCTCGGCGCCGAGCCAGAACCCGCTGCCGACGCGTGCGGGCCGCGCCCACAGTCCTTCGACGTCCAGCGCGGCCGGCTCACCGCCGTCGGTCACGACGATCTCGCCGTCGATCACCGCCGGGCCGCCGCGCCGCGGCGTTCGCACCGAGTACAGCGAGGTCGGCACCTTGGCCGAGTCCGACGCCGTCCACAGGTGGCGCCGGTCCGCCGGGTCGGCCGAGAGCGCGCCGAGAGCGGTCCAGCCGATCGGCGTGCCCGCGGTGACCTGCCGGTCGCCGTCGGGCCCCGTCGTGTACGCCCCGGCGGTTCCCGGCACGTCGGCGGACACGATCGACGGGAACTCCGTGGCCGAGAACTGAGCCAGCCGTCCGGGCGCGCCGGCGCCGCGAGCCGTGCCCGTGTCCCGGACGTACCGCCCGCCCTTGCCGAACACGGTCACGGCGGAACGAACGCCGTCCTCGGCCGCGTCCTTCTCGGAGGACACCACCAGCAGGTCCCGCTGCGGCACGGGCAGCAGACCCTCGGGACCGTTCGTGGTGGCCAGCACCTGCACGAACCGCGGTGCGGCGGCGTCGGACACGTCGTACACGGCCACGAAGTTCGACCGCTCCGACCCGACGAACGCGTACCGCACGCCGCCGAGCTCACCGACGGCGATCCCCTCGATCTCGACGCCCTTGTTCTCGGTGCGGCCGTCGTTGTGCAGGCCGACCCGCGCGGCCAGGTGCTCCAGGGTGTTCCCGGCGTCCCAGACGACCTCACCGGTGGTGGCGTCGAAGACGGACCAGCCGCGGGTGCCGCCCTTCCAGTCCCCCTCGTTGGCGGTGGCGACGTGGGCGTCGTCGACCCAGGCGATCGCGTCGGGCTCGCGCGGGGCGGCGGCCAGCTCGCCGGTGAGGTCGATCGCGTCGTCCTCGACCGTGTCGACGCCGGTCAGCGCTCGCTCCCCGGCGGAGAACACCGACGTCACCTCGCCGGACGCGACGTCGATCAGCACCACCGCGTTGTTCTCCTGCAGGGTGACGGCGGCCCGGGTGCCGGCGGGGTTGATCGCCACGTACTCGGGTTCGGGGTCCACCGGGGTGTCCACCCCGGCATCCGCGAGCGCCGGGAGCGCGGAGCCGTCGGGCGCTGTGAGCGGGACGGGGCGTGCGGACCAGTCGGTGGGGTCGGTGCCGGGGAGGTCGATGATCTGGACGAACCCGGCGGGTGCCTGGGGCAGGTTGCCCTCGTCACCGTCCGGGGCGTCGTCGGCGGGGACGTCCTCGTCGCGTTCGTTCTCGATGGCGACGACGGCGTGGCCGCCGTCCGGCGTTACGGCGATGGAGTCGGGCTGGCCGCCCAGGTCGATCGAGCGGACCTTGGTGCGGGTGGCCAGGTCGACGATGTCGAGCCGGCCGCTGGGGTTCGTGTAGCTGTCGGAGGTGTTGACCACGACGAGCACGTGGTCGCCGACGACGGCGACGGAGGTGGGTTCGTCCTCGGCGTCGCCCAGTTCGGCGAGGCTGAGCGAGCCGAGGCCGCGCGGGTTCGCCGGGTCGGTGATGTCGAGGAAGCCGATGCGGCGTCCGGCGGCGTCGGTGTAGACCACCGTGCGGCCGTCCTCGCTGACGGCGGAGATCTCGGCGACGGTCTCGTCGGCCGGGTCGACTCCGGCCGGCGCGTTCTGGAAGACCGGGTACGTGGCGAGGCGGTGGAACGCCGTGGCCTGGCCGAACGTGGGGTGATGGGCGGCCAGGTGGTGGGAGGCGGGCGCGTCGAGCCCGCGGACGACGGCGGAGGCCGGGGCCGTTGCCGTCAGGCTGAGCGCGAGGGTGGCGCCGGAGGCGATGAACGCCGCTGCGCGTCGGGTGCGGATTCTCTGGGTAGACACGGAACCAGGCTGGTGGGGGTGGGTGGCCGGGTGCCCGCCATCGGGTGACCGGACGGTGTCCCGCGCGTGAACGAGGCGAGGGATGGAGGGCGTGAGGCTCGGCGGCGCGCGAGGACTCGTGACCGTCACGGCGCGGGAGGGACTTGTGACCAGGACGCGGGAGGACTTGCGACGGTCGCGGCGCGCGAGGGTTCATGACGCTCGCCGGTGTGCACGTGTGCCGGCCGCGCCGTCCCGGGACGGCGCGGCCGGCACTCCGGGTGTCCTCCGTGGCGTCTCGAACGGGGCCGGAGGTCCCTGGCGGTCGTCCGCCGGCAGGATCAGGTCCCCGGGTCGAGGACCTCGGCGATGGCGCGACGGAGCTCGGCGGCCGTGTCCGGAACGGTGCGGTGCACACCGTCGCGGACCACGTGACGGCCGCCGACGATCGTGTCGGTGACGTCGGACGACGTTGCGGCGAAGACCGCGTGGTCGAGCAGGGTGCCCGGGGTCCAGCCGGCCATGCGGACCGAGTCGAGCGAGACGACGGTGAGGTCGGCGGGATCGCCGGCCCGGATTCCGCCGTAGGGCGCGGGTCCGGGGTTCGCCGGATGCGGCGCCCCGGCGGGTTCGCTTCGCTGCGCTCCGACCGGCTCGGTCCCCCGCGACGGTGCGCCCGCGAGCTCCGTGCCCTGCGGCGAGGTGCCGGCGAGCGAACCTGGCCTCGCGGCGCCGGACCACCCGAGGGACGCGTAGCCCTCCCGGGTTCCCGCGTGCAGGAGCGTGGCCGGTGACAGATGACCCCGGCCGAGCGTCCGGACCCGCTCGTCCAGTTCCAGGCCGCGCACCTCCTCGAACGGGTCGACGACCGCATTGCTGTCCGACCCGATCGCCAGCCCGATCCCTGCCGCCGCCAGTTCCCCGAGCTGCGGCGCCCCGTCCGCCAGGTCGCGTTCGGTGGTGCGGGTGACGCACGCCCGGGTGGACGACCGCGCCAGGGCCGCGACGTCGTCGGCCGTCAGGTGGGTGGCGTGCACCGCCGTGGTGCGTGGCCCGAGCGCGCCGTGTGCTCCCAGCAGCGCGGTCGGCGTCCGCCCGTGAGCGGCGAGACAGTCGGCGTTCTCCCGAGGCTGCTCGGACAGATGAACGTGCAGAGGCGCGCCGTGACGCTCCGCCCACGCGGCGACGACGCCGATGGCGCCGGGAGGGACGGCCCGCACCGAGTGCACGGCGGCTCCGGCCCGCACCACGCCACCGGGCAGGGAGGCGGCCAGCGCCTCGGCCCGGGACGCCCACGCGTCGGCGTCACCGTCACCGAAGCGCTGCTGGACGCCGGAGAGCGGCGGCCCGTCCGTCCCTGCCGTGAGATAACACGTGTCCAGCACGGTCAGGCGGATCCCGGCGTCCGCGGCGGCCGCGACGAGAGCTTGCCCCATGGCGTTCGGGTCGGCGTAGGACCGCCCGCCCGGTGCGTGGTGCAGGTAGTGGAACTCGCCGACGACGCCGTAGCCCGCGAGCACCATCTCCGCGTACAGCGCCCGGGCGAGGCGGTGGTACGAGTCCGGGTCGAGGCGCTCGGCGGCACGGTACATCTGCTCGCGCCACGTCCAGAAGGAGCCTGCACCGGTGGGCGCGAGAACTGCGGCGGCCCGGTCGTCGGGCAGGGCATGGGTCCTGCCGCGCAGGGCGCGGTGGAAGGCATGGGAGTGGGCGTTGGCGAACGCCGGCAGGGTGAGACCGTGCAGTCGCGTGGCCCCGGCAGGCGGTTCGACGACGCCGGTGGTGACGTCGGTGACCCGGCCGCCCTCGGTGCGCACCACGACACCGGCGGCGGCCCGGCTTCCGCCGACCCAGGCCCACTCGCACCACCAGCTACTCATCGGCCGCTCCCCCGTCGGCCCCGGGGCTGCCGGCCATGGCACCGCGGGCCGCTCCGCCGCCGTCGCCGCTCCAGGTGGGAACGGTCACCGGGGAACCCGGACGCCACGGTCGGCCGCGACCTCGGCGGCGCGGTCGTAGCCGGCGTCGACGTGGCGCAGGACGCCCATCGCCGGGTCGTTGGTGAGGACCCGCTCCAGCTTCTGCGCGGCGAGCGGCGAGCCGTCGGCCACCGACACCTGGCCCGCGTGGATGGACCGGCCCATGCCGACGCCGCCACCCTGGTGCAGGGACACCCAGGTGGCACCCGAGGAGGCGGCGGTCAGGGCGTTGAGCAGCGGCCAGTCGGCGATGGCGTCGGAGCCGTCGGCCATGGCCTCGGTCTCGCGGTACGGCGAGGCGACCGATCCGGCGTCCAGGTGGTCGCGCCCGATCGCGAGCGGGGCGCTGACCTCGCCGGACGCGACGAGCTCGTTGAAGGCCAAGCCGGCCTTGTCGCGCTCGCCGTAGCCGAGCCAGCAGATTCTCGCGGGCAGGCCCTGGAACGCGATCTTCTCCTGCGCGCCACGGATCCAGCGGTGCAGGCGGTCGTTGTCGGGGAACAGGTCGAGGATGGCGCGGTCGGTCGCGGCGATGTCCTTCGGGTCGCCGGACAGGGCGGCCCAGCGGAACGGGCCCTTGCCCTCGCAGAACAGGGGCCGGATGTAGGCGGGCACGAAGCCCGGGAAGTCGAACGCGCGGGAGTAGCCGCCCTGGCGGGCCTCGTCGCGGATGGAGTTGCCGTAGTCGAACACCTCGGCGCCGCCGTCCTGGAAGCCGACCATCGCCTCGACGTGCCGGGCCATCGACTCCCTCGCCCGGTCGGTGAAACCGGCCGGGTCCTTCTCGGCCTCCGCGGCCCAGTCCTCCAGCGCGACGCCGAGCGGCAGGTAGGACAGCGGGTCGTGGGCCGAGGTCTGGTCGGTGACGATGTCGATGTCCACACCCCTGGCCAGCAGGTCCGGGAACACCTCGGCGGCGTTGCCGACCACGCCCACCGAGTAGGCGCGGCCCTCCGCCTTGGCCGCGAGCGCCCGCGCGACGCCGTCGTCCACGGAATCGGCGACCTCGTCGAGGTAGCGGTGCTCGACCCGCCGGGCGAGGCGTGCCGGGTCGACGTCGACGATCAGGCACACGCCGCCGTTCAGCGTGACGGCGAGCGGCTGCGCGCCGCCCATGCCGCCGCACCCGGCGGTCAGGGTGAGGGTGCCTGCGAGGCTGCCGCCGAAGCGCTTCTCCGCGACGGCGGCGAAGGTCTCGTAGGTGCCCTGGACGATCCCCTGCGTACCGATGTAGATCCAGGACCCGGCGGTCATCTGCCCGTACATCGTCAGGCCGAGCTGCTCGAGGCGGCGGAACTCGGGCCACGTCGCCCAGTCCCCCACCAGGTTCGAGTTCGCGATGAGCACGCGAGGTGCCCATTCGTGGGTGGTCAGCACGCCGACGGGCTTCCCGGACTGGACCAGGAGGGTCTCGTCCTCGCGCAGGTCGGTGAGGGTGCGGACGATGGCGTCGTAGGCCGGCCAGGAGCGGGCGGCGCGGCCGGTGCCGCCGTAGACCACGAGGTCGTCGGGCCGTTCCGCGACCTCGGGGTCCAGGTTGTTCATGAGCATCCGCAACGGGGCTTCGGTCTGCCAGCTGCGGGCGGTGAGTTCGGTGCCGCGGGTTGCGCGGACTGTGCGTGCTCCGTCCATGGAGGCGAGGTTACGCGGCCGGCGACCACTTCCGTGGGGTTCCCGGGAAGTTCGCGATCCAGGGTGGGTATCCCGATGACCGGGGCGGAATGGCCTCGGCGCGATGACCGCGGCGCAGCGACCTCGCTCCGGCGCTCTCGGGTCCGGCGGGAGCAGTCCGGCGAGAGCGGGAGGCCGCAATGGGGAGATCTGCCCATGTCGCCCGGAAGCGGACACTGGTTGGGTACGTGGTGTTCGCAGCACGGGACACGGCGGATCGCTCCGGCACCGGACCATGACGCCCCCGTCGCGACGGACCGCGATGTTTCGATGCAGGAGGACACCTCGTATGCGTGCTGACCAGTCTCGGCGCCGGCGACGCGGTATCGCCTCCCTGACCGGCCGGGTCGAGCCCCCGCATCCCCGGCCGGGCTCCGAGGGGCACGGCACCACGGGTGGAGTCGTGCCCCTCGGCGCATCCCCAGACGCCGCGTCGGTGGGTGACGCGACCCCACCGGCGTGGCCCCCATCCCGCCTGCTCCGACGGCGGCCGGGTCTGTCCCGTCAGGGGGCGTGACGGACTGCGGCGCCCTCCGGGCGGACGGCAGGACTCCGCACGGATGGTCCAATGGGGCCGTGAGCTTCGAGCAGATGTGGCATGACCTGGAGCCCCTCGGACTGTCCGCCCGGACCGGCGGATACTTCCGGCAGCCGTTCCTGACCGCGGAACGTGAGGCGGCGGCCTGGTTCGAGGAGGCGGCACGAGCCCGCGGACTCGGCGTGGAGTCCGACCGGTTCGGCAACACCATCGCCTGGTGGGACCCCGTGGACGACGGCGACGGCCGGCCACGGCGGAACGCCGTCCTCACGGGCTCCCATCTGGACTCCGTGCTGGACGGCGGCGCGTTCGACGGGCCGCTCGGCGTGGTGTCGTCCCTCGCCGCGGTCGACGTGCTGCGCGATCGTGGCGTCACGCCCCGGGTTCCCCTCGGCATCGGCGTGTTCGTCGAGGAGGAGGGATCACGGTTCGGGCTGGCCTGCCTGGGTTCTCGGCTGGCGACCGGGCGAATCGACTGGACCGACGCACGCGAGCTGCGTGACCGGGACGGTGTCGCGCTCGGCGACGTGATCGACGGGGACGCCACCGGGGCGGCCGATACGGCCCGCGGTCTCGGCCGGGACGTCCTCGACGACAGCGGCCACCAGGCCGGAGCCCTGCTCGACGGCGTCGCCTGCTTCGTCGAGCTGCACTGCGAGCAGGGACGTGACCTGGCGTTGCGCGAGGACGCGCCGGTCGGCCTCGCCAGCGCCATCTGGCCGCACGGTCGCTACCGGTTCGACTTCTGCGGGCACGCCGACCACGCCGGCGCCACTCGTATGGCCGACCGGCACGACCCGATGCTGACGTACGCGGCGACGTCGCTCGCGGCCGACACCGCGGCCCGCGCGCGAGACGGCGTCGGCGAGGCGATCCGCCGCGCGACGTTCGGCCGCCTCGACGTGCGACCGGGCGGCACCAACGCGATCCCCGCACGGGTCAGCGCCTGGCTGGACGCGCGGGCGTCGTCGGACGACGAGCTGGCGGACCTCCTGGGTGAGATCGAGCGCGCGGCCCGCGACCGAGCCGCCGGCGACGGCACCAGCCTCGACGTGACCGCGGAGTCCGTCTCGGGTGAGGTGCTCTTCGACCCGGAGCTCACGAACCGGCTGACCGCGGTGCTCGGGACCTCGCCGGACCGGTACGGCACGCAGTCCGGCGCCATCCCCGTGATCCCGACCGGCGCCGGGCACGACGCCGGGATCCTCCAGCAGGCCGGCATCCCGACCGCGATGCTGTTCGTGCGGAACGAGACGGGGGTGTCCCACTCACCCGAGGAGTCGATCACCACCGCCGACGCGCTCGCGGGCGTGGAGGCCCTGGCAGATTCCCTGGCCGACCTGGTCACGAGTCCCACGGACGTCACCGGGAAGGCCGCGCGATGAGCACCCTGCTGACCGGAATCGGCGAGCTGGTGACGAACGACCCGGCCCATGGAGCTCCGGTACCGCTCGGAGGCGAGGCGCCGGGCGGCGGCGTGGCGGCGTCCGGCGAGGGTGCCGGGCGGCTGCTCGGGGTGGTGCGTGACGCCGCGGTCGTCGTCGACGGCGGACGGGTGGTGTGGACCGGAGCCGCCGCGGACGCGCCCGCGGCCGACGAGTCCCGCGACCTGGCCGGACGCGCGGTCGTCCCGGGATTCGTCGACTCGCACGCCCACCTGGTCTTCGCCGGGGACCGGGCCGCCGAGTTCGAGGCACGGATGACCGGGCGGCCGTACACCGCGGGCGGGATCAGGACCACCGTGGCCGCCACGCGGGCGGCCTCGGACGACGAGCTGCGCACGGGCGCCCGGCGGCTCGTCGACGAGATGCGCCGGCAGGGCACCACCACCGTCGAGATCAAGTCGGGGTACGGGCTGGACGTGCGCCAGGAGGCGCGTGCGCTGCGGATCGCCCACGAGCTCACGCCGGAGACGACGTTCCTCGGGGCCCACGTCGTCCCGCCCGGCGCCGACCCGGCCGAGTACGTCGACCTGGTGGTCGGCGACATGCTCGCCGCGTGTGCTCCGCATGCCCGCTGGGTGGACGTCTTCTGCGAGCGCGGCGCGTTCGACGCCGACGCCGCACGAAGGGTCCTGCGCGCGGGAGCGGCTGCCGGTCTCGCCCCTCGGATCCACGCGAACCAGCTGGGCCACGGTCCGGGGATCGAGGTCGCGTGCGAGGTGGGGGCGGCGTCGGCGGACCACTGCACGTTCGCCTCGGACGACGACCTGCGGAATCTCGCGGACGCGGGGGTTGTGGCGACGCTGCTTCCGTCGATCGAGTTCTCGACGCGACAGCCCTATCCCGACGCCCGGAGGTTCCTGGAGGCAGGCGTCACCGTCGCGATCGCTACGGACTGCAACCCTGGCTCGGGGTTCTCCTCGTCGATGCCGTTCGCCCTGGCCCTGGCCGTGCGGGAGATGCGGATGTCGCCGGCGGAGGCGCTCCGGGCAGCCACCTCCGGCGGCGCGGCAGCGCTGCGCCGGGACGACGTCGGGTGGCTGGGTGCCGGGTCACGCGCGGACCTCGCGGTGCTGGACGCGCCGTCGTACCTGCATCTGGCCTACCGGCCGGGCGTTCCCCTGGTGAGGGAGACGATGCTCGGCGGAACCTGGGTCTGAGCCGGCAGAACCTGGCCTGCGGATCAGCGCGGATCGAGCCGCGCGAGCGGACCGGACGAGCGGACCGGGGACGGCGGACCGGACCGGCGGGCCGGGGACGGCGGACCGGACCGGCGGGCCGGACCGGCAGACCGGCCAGGAGACCGGGGGCGGCGCCGCCGCCTCCGGTGCCTACCGGACCGTTCCGGGTTCAGGTGCCGGATCGGCGGCGTCACGCCGGGCGCACCACCAGCCCGAGAGCCTCGACCAGGACCGTCGCCTGGTCGGGGGTGATGATCGCGCCGTCGAGCACGGCGGTGCGCGGATCCAGGGCGGACAGGTCGCTGCCCAGCAGGGTCGCACCGGAGAGGTCCGCCAGCTCCAGGTCCGCGCCCGACAGGTCACAGCCGGCCAGCGTGGCACCCCTGGCCCGGAGCTCGCGCAGGTTCGCCTCTCGGAACCGGACGCCGTCGAACCGCGCGGAGCCGATGTCGGCGCGCGTCAGGTCGACGAACGACCAGTTCCCGCGATCGGCCTTGACCAGGTCGAGCTTGGAGTTACTGAACACGGAGCCCATCAGCTTGCACCGCTCGAACGTGACGTCGAAGAAGTTGCAGCGGTCGAAGACGCACGCCGTGAACGCCGACTCGGTGAACGAGGCCGCGTTGAACTTCACGCCGCGAAACGTGCACTCCTCGAAGGTCGCGCCCGTCCCGGTCGCCTCGGTGAGGTCGACGTCCACGAGCGTCACCTCCCGCCACTCGGCTCCTGACAGGTCCCGCGCGTACCAGTCCTCGTCGGCTATCCGCTCGCCCGCCCTCGTTTCGCTCACACGGGCCACTGTAGGAGGGGACTCGGACATCGTCCGGACGCTGCCCCGTGCCGTCCCCGGCGCCGGGCCCACCACCCGACACGGATCTCATGCCAGCAGCGGCCGGACCTCCTGGCCCAGGAAGCGAACCAGGGACTCCGGGTCCGGCTCCGACTCCAGCGGCTGGACGTTGACCGTGTCCGCGCCCAGGGCGGCGAACCGTCGCAGACCGTCGGCGATCTCCTCCGCGGAGTCACCCCAGACGCAGTACTCCTCCGGCTCGTCCGAGGGCAGGTCCCAGCTCGGCAGCCAGGCGCGGACCCGCTCGGCGGCGTCGCGACCGGTGGCTGTCGGCACGGAGATCACGATCTTGAAGGCGTCGGTGCGCCCGGCGTCGTCGTACGCCGTACGAACCGTGTCGATGGCGGTCCGCAGCTTGGCCATTCCGTTGCCGCCGTCGAGCGCGATGCCGTCGGCGACCTCGCCGACCAGCCGCAGCGTCTTGGGCCCGGTCCCCGCGCTGATGACCGCGGGTGCGGTGGTGGGCGGCCAGTCGAGCGCGACGTCGTTCAGGGACACGTAGCGACCGCTGACCGTGAGCCGCTCCCCGGCGAGCAGCGCGCGCAGCGCGGTGGCGTACTCGCGCAGCAGCGTGAGGGGCGAGGCGACGCGCGCGCCCACCTGTTCCATCCAACTCTGCACCCCGTGCCCGATGCCGGGTTCGAGCCTTCCCGGGAACATGCCGTCCAGCGTCGCGAGCTCCATCGCCGTCAGCGCGACGTTGCGCAGCGGGGCCGGTAGTACCCCGAGCTGCACGCGCAGGGCTGAGGTACTGGCGAGGATCGCGCCTGCGGCCGCGATGCCGGTCTCCTTGAAGCAGTCCTCCCAGAGACAGATCTCCGCGAGGCCGGCGGCGTCGGCGGCCCGGGCGATCGGCAGGTACTGCTGCGGAGCGAAGGTCGGGAGGAGGGCACATCCCAGTGTCGTCATGCCGCGAGCGTACTCAGCGGGAACCGTCGGGGTCAGCCTCAAGATCCGAGGCGGCGAAGCCCGACGGGCACCAGCTCGCACAGCGACATCGCGAGCCGGTGACGAGGCAATACGCCATCTGGACACTCAGCCGGGGACGACACCTCGCGCCGGGGACGACACGTGGCGTGGCGGCCAGGGACGGGTGGGTGTGACAGCCGAGGGCCGGCACGGTGACCGCGAGCCGCGAGTAGGCGTGTGACCCCGGCCGTGTACCCCGGCCCAAGGCGGCCGCCCGGCCGTGACGGCGTACAAGACGGACAGATCCGGCTAGGCTCCCGGCCATGGCCGCCGATCTGATCACGTCCTTCGCCGCGCTGCTCTGGCCTCTGCTCGTGCTCGCCGCGCTGCTGCTGCTCTGGCGCCCTCTCGCCGCACTGCTGCGCAGGTCCGACCTCGAACTGGAGCTCGGCGGACAACGGATCACCATCACTCAGCTCAACGACCAGCAGAATCGCATGATCGCGGATCTGCAGAAGCAGGTCGCCTCGCTGCGCGCCCAGGTCGAGGGCTTTTCCGCCGGCGGGGAGCTGACCGGTCCTCCGGTGCCGGACGTCGGCGACGGCACGGGGATGCCGGGCGGGCAGCCGTCCCACGACCGCGTGCCGGTCCCGGGGCACGAGCCCGCCGAGCGCCAGGCCTCCCGTGAGGTCCTCTGGGTCGACGACCACCCCGAGAACAACGCCATCATGCTCGACGGCCTGCAACGAGACGGCGTCGTGGTGACGCTCGCCCGGTCCACGCGCGAGGCGATGGAACGGCTGAGGTACGGGCGCTTCGGCGCCATCGTCTCCGACATGGGCCGCACCGAGGACGGGACGGAGAATCCCACCGCGGGGCTCACGCTGCTGCGGAAGGTCCGTGAGCTCGACCCGGCGATCCCGTTCGTCGTCTACACCAGTCCGGCGACGGTACGCAGCCATGGCGCCGTGGCGTTCGAGGCAGGGGTCACCGAGGTGACGTCGTCCGAGATGACCGTTCGCGCCGTGCTGGGTGCGGCAGGGATACTGCGGCACGAGGCCGCGGGCTTCGTGCTCTGAGACCGGCACCGGGCTGTCGACGGCCCGCCACGGCCCGGGCGCGGGAAGCCGGGCGCCGACCACGCCTGACGATCCTGGCGGGGCCGCGCGTCAACGGGCCGCCCCACCAGGGTCCCGGTGTCGCTCAGTCCTTCCGGACCCGCTTCGAGACCGTCGCGATCAGCGCGGTCAGGCCCACCGCCAAACCGACGATGACGATTGCAATCACACCAACCGCGATCAGCCCAGTGCTGTCGAGCGCAAACATCTGCAAGCCTCCTTTGGCTGGAACGCCGGAATGCTAGCACCCGGACGACAGGGTTACGAGGGGCGAAAAGCCTATTACCGCGCGGTAAGTCGCCGATCCGGACGGTGCCGGAGCGCTGCGGGAGCATCAATCCCGAGTGGCCGGAGACCAGGCTCTGCCACTCGACGTCTGACGGCAGCCGCTTTCCGTCGGCGGCGGCGCGGCGTACCGCGGGCTGCGGGCCGGCGACCGCCGAAGGGTCGCCAACCGCCGAGGGCACGACCGGCCGGACCTGTGCGCCCGCCCGCTGCCGTCGGCGGACACCGTCTAGGCTCAGGGCATGTCCGTGTTCCGCGAGCTGCGCGCACTACTCGCCCGCTCCGGGTTCCGGAAGCTGTTCGCCGTACGGCTGGTCTCGCAGGCCGGTGACGGCATGTTCCAGGTGGGGCTCGCGAACCTGCTGTTCTTCTCGCCGGAGTCCCACGGCAGTGCGCCCGCCATCGCCGGCGCCTTCGCGGTGATGCTGGCGCCGTTCACGGTGGTCGGGCCGTTCGCCGGCGTGTTCCTCGACCGATGGCAGCGGCGACAGGTCCTCGTGGTCGGGAACGCCGTCCGCGTGGTGATCACGGCCGCCATGGCCGTCCTCATGGTGGCCGACGGCGTCTCCGTGTGGATCTACGTCCTCGGGCTCGCGGCCCTCAGCGTGAACAGGTTCCTGCTGGCGGGCCTGTCGGCAGGGCTGCCGCTCGTCGTCGAGGACAAGAAGCTGCTGCTCACCGCCAACGCCCTGACACCGACCCTGGGCGCGGGAGCCGCCTTCCTCGGGGGGCTGAGCGCGTTCGTCGTCGGACAGGTCGCACCACCCGGCCAGATCCAGGACGCGACCGCGCTGACCTGCGCCGCGGTCGTCATGGGAGGAGCGTCGCTGCTCGGGCTCCGGCTCGGGCGAAGTGAACTGGGGCCGGTGGTGCCGGCGGACGGCCGCCTCGGACGCGAGATCGTGGTCGTGGCGCGAGGCCTGGCCGACGGCGCCCGCTACCTCACCGCACGCCGCACACCGGGCCAGGCACTGCTCGCCATGGCGGCCCACAGGTTCTGCTACGGCGTGGTGTTCATCGCGTCGATCCTGATGGCGCGGAACCTGCTGGCCGACGGGGATCCCGCCTCGGGACTGGCGGTCTTCGCCCAGGTCGTCGGCGCCACGGGCGTGGGGGGCGGGTTGGCGATCGTGGTGACCGCGGGGATCGGGCGACGGATGGCGCCGCAGAGCTGGATCGCGACGATGCTGGTGGTGGCCGCGGCGTCGCAGTTGCTGCTGGTCCCGGTGGAGCCCGGACTGGTCCTCGTGCTGGGTGCCGCCGGGCTGCTGGGAATGGCGGCACAAGGGGCAAAGATCGCTGTCGACACGATCGTGCAGCGTGACTCGAGCGACGAGTTCCGCGGCCGCGCCTTCGCCTTCTTCGATGTGCTGTACAACGCGGCGTTCGTGGGGGCGGCGGCGCTGGCGGCCGCGGTCGTGCCGGACATGGGCTGGTCACCGGGACTGTTCGCCGTGCTGGCTGGGGTGTATCTGGTGGCGGGGATGCTGGTGGGCTTCCGGGGAGCACGGGAACCGCGGGAGATCGCGGCCGCGGTCTGAGTCCTGGCGAGCGGCTTCTGCTCGCGCGGTCGACCACCATTTCCGGAGGCGCGAAGGTGGGCGAGAGCGCTCTCGCCCACCTTCGTGGTTCTACCTGCTGCAAAATCGTGCGAGCGCCTGACGACCGGCAGCGGTCGGGGACGGAACGGTCCGGGACGGCACGGCACCGGACGGGACGACACCGGACGGGACGGACCGGACGACCGACGCTACAGGTTGCGGTCGGCGTAGACCGTCAGGGTGTCGCGGACGAAGGTTGCGCCCTTCACCCCGCCGTAGTTCGCGGCGAAGCGCTCGTCCGCGACGTACATCTCAGCGAGGCCGACCAAGTACTCCTTGATCGGCGCCCCGGTGCCGTGGCCCGGTGTGCCGGGGATCCCTGCGAGCCAGTCCGCGTGCCGGGCGGCGATGGCCTGCGCGTCGTCGCCCGCGGGATCGAGGCCCGCCGACGCGCCCGCCGACCACTCCTGGTTGAGCGTGGTCAGCTCGGCCTGCCACTCCTTCCGGGCTTCGGGCCCCAGGCCGCGCCACCAGGCGTCGCCCCGCGCGTACGCCTCCTCGCCCCAGCGGCGTTCGACCTCCTCCTTGTGCCGGGTGTGGTCGAACCCGTCGAACATGTCCTCTGCCACGATGCTGTCTCCTGTCTCTATCGCGTGGATGGTCCGGTCCAGGCTGGCGAGCCGCCGCTCGACCAGGTCTTGCTCCGCCCGCAACTGCTCGCGGTGCGCGTTCAGCGCGCGGGCGGCGTCGGGCTCGGATCGAAGGGCGCCACCGATCTCGGCGAGCCCCATGCCCAACTCGCGGAGCAGCAGAATGCGCTGCAGCCGGATCAGGGCTTCCTGGTCGTACCGTCGCGCGCCACCGGGAGCACGGCCGGCGGGTTCCAGCAGGCCGACCTGCTCGTAGTGCCGCAGCGTGCGACTCGTGGTGCCCGCGATCCGGGCGATCTCCTGGATGGACCAGCTCATGGATGCGACTGTAGGGGTTGACGTCACGTCAAGTTCAAGCGCCGGGTTCGTCGTGGTGGACGACGGCGGTGTTCCGGTCCGACCGGCCCATCGGAGGCGGCCGGTGGCGAGATCGCCCCATTCGAAGGGCCGGGACGGAGGCGCGGACTCGTCCGCTGTAAGAAACGTCATGCCTCGCGCCGCCGCGGCAGGGGCTCGCGCGATCTAACCTCGGCAGGTGAACCTTCTCCTCGAGATCGGCGGCTGGGCGGGATCCGCGCTTGTCGTCTGGTCACTCATGCAAGCGCGCGTGCTGCGCTTCCGCTGGCTGAACCTCACCGGGTCGGCGCTGGCGACGGCGTACAACGCGATCGTCGGCATCTGGCCGTTCGTCGCGATGAACGGCGTGATCGTGATCATCAACATCTACTGGCTGATCCGGCTCAACCGCGAGCGGCACGACGCCACCACCTACACGGTGGTCGAGGTCGCGCCCGACGACGCCTACCTCCTGCACGTGCTGCGCGTCCACGCCGACGACATCGCCGAGCACGCCCCACGGTTCCGCGCCGAGCCGGCTGCCGGCGAGAACCGGCTTGCCTTCCTGGTGCAGCGCGGCGACGAGACGGTGGGTGTCGTCGAGGTGCTCGACCTCGGCGACGGTGTCGGGACCGTCCTGCTGGACTGGGTGAGCCTGCGGTTCCGCGACTTCACGCCGGGCGAGTTCGTGTGGGAGCAGTCGGGGGCGCTGGCCAGGACGGGACTGCGAGAGGTGGAACGGCCCGTGCTGGCGGCCCGAGCAGGCGGCGCGACGACCGACGGCGGCCCCGGGGCCGAGCCGGGCGTTCCAGCTCTGGTGGGGCAGGAGGCCGGGCGCGGTGAGACCGCCTACCTCGAACGTGTTGGTTTCACGTCCGACGGCACGAGGTGGTCACGCACGATCGGCGACTGACTACCTGCTTGCCCTTCGCCGAGTCGCGAGGCGCCAACCGGTCACGCGCGAGCCTCGCGGCCTCGTGGCCCCGTGGCCCCGAGCGGTTCCGGGTCTCAGGCTGCTGTCACGCCCACCGCGACCGCACATCACCGCCACGCGACCGTCGTCGTACGGTGAAGCAGTGGATTCGGCACTCGTCCCCCGCTCCGTCCTGCTCTTCGTCGTCGCCGCGCTGTTCGAGATCGGCGGTGCCTGGCTCGTGTGGCAAGGGCTGCGCGAGCAGCGCGGCTGGTGGTGGGTGGGGCTCGGGGTGATCGCGCTCGGCCTCTACGGCGCGGTGGCGACGCTCCAGCCGGATGCGAACTTCGGACGCATCCTGGCCGCGTACGGCGGGGTGTTCGTCGCGGGTTCCATCGTCTGGGGGATGGTGGCCGACGGCTATCGGCCGGATCGGTGGGACATGGTGGGGGCGCTGATCTGCCTGGGCGGGATGGCGGTGATCATGTATGGGCCGCGGGGCGGGTGAGATCGCGCGGACCTCGGCCTGTCGTCGCCCCGCGCGGGCGAGCCGCACAACCGCACACGAACGAGCCCGCCACGCTGCCGTGGCGACCGGGCTGTCGCGACGGGCGGGGCGAAAGCGCCGCAGGCGGACCCACGGCGCCCGGCTGCGTGGTCGTACGCGACTCCCTTACTGGCCCACCCGCCCGTCGATGGCCTCCCGCAGCAGGTCCGCATGTCCCGCGTGGCGCGCGTACTCCTCGATCATGTGGACCAGGACGTCTCGGACGGGAAGCTCGCGACCACGGTGGGCAACCGTCATCCCCAGGTCCTCCTCGGGAAGGGCGTCGATCCAGGCGTCGGCGGAAGCTACTCGGTCCCGCCACGTCGCCCAGGCCTCCTCGACGACGGCCGGGTCCGCGACGGCACCGTTGAAGTCGGCGTCGTTGTCCTCGGGTGTGTCGTAGATCTGCGGCGTGTCGGGCTGCTGCTTGAGCACACGCTCGAACCAGTTGCTCTCCACCTGTGCCATGTGCCGCACGAGTCCGAGCAGCGACATCGTCGACGGCGGTACGGAACGTCGCGCCAGCTGTTCGGCGTCGAGCCCCTCACATTTCATCTCGAGGGTGAGGCGGTAGTGCCGGAGATAGTTCGCCAGCGTCTCCTTCTCGCCGACGGGGCGGGCGAGAGGTCTGCGGGGATCGTCGTCGGCCCACTGGTACGGGTTCGACGCCTGGCTCCAGCGTTCGGGTGTCGTTGTCATGGAGTCAGCGAACCGCGGCGGACCGGCGGGGGCAAGCAGATTACGCCTGCTGCTGGTAGAGCAGCCCGTAGCGGTCGATCCGCCAGAGCTGAGCCATCAGCAGCAGCGCCGTCCCCGAGGCCAGCGGCCACAGGTCGAGCGCGATCAGGCCCCAGGCGATAAGACCGAAGCCCACCAGGCCCGCCGCGACGAGGAGTCGCGTGACGACGAGGTGGTCGGTGCTCAGAGTCCCGGCGACGTGCAGTTGCTCGCCGTAGATCCCGCGCGCCGCCCACGACGTCGGCTCGGCCGGCCCGAACACCCGCACATTGAGCCAGAACAGCCACACCGCAACGAACCCGACCCCCACCAGGCACCACCATCCGATCCACTCGCGGCTCCACACCGCGAGCTCGAACACAGGAATCGCGGCGAACCGCGTCCACACGCTCCAGGGGTTGGCATGGCGCTTCCAGGTGTCGTCGGTCATTCCGTGCGCGGCAGTGACGAGTGTCTTCGTGTCCAAGATGATCCTCCTCCGTGGAACCGCGTGCGCGGCCGCCTGATGTCCGACGGCGATCCGGGTGGGTTGGTGTGGTGCCGTCGTCGAGCACGAGCCTACGCGATGTTCAGAGAATTCTGAACACTCTGAAGAGATATGCTCGCGGTGTGGAAACTCAGCACGCCAGGCTGCGGAACGCCGCGGAGAAGCTCGCCCTGACGCTCACGCAGGGAGGCATGCAGAAGTCGACCGCACGGGTGCTCACCGCGCTGCTCTACACCGAGCAGGACACGATGACCCCGGCCGACCTGCGCGAACAACTGCAGATCAGTTCGGGTGGCGTGTCGGCGGCGGTGAAGCAGTTGATGCCGGCCGGGTTCATCGAGCGCGTACCCGCGCCCGGCAGCCGGCGCGACCACTACCGGTTCCGGTCAGGTGCCTGGGCAGGCTTGATGTCGCAGCAGAACGAGGTGCTGCGGGTCATGACCGCGGCTGCCGACGAGGGCCTCGCGGAGGCGCCGCAGGACTCGGCGACAGCAGAACGCCTGCGGGAGATGCGGGATTTCTACACCTACATGGCCGAGCAAATGGTGCCGCTGGTCGAGCGCTGGCGCGAGCAGTACGAGGCCCGACGGCGCCACGTGAGCTGATGGTCGAACACGTCCGTCGCACCACCATCAGTCATCGGCGGCCAGACGGGTGAGGCGGGCAAGCGCACCGAAGCCCTCGTCGGTGCCGGGCCAATGGTCGCGGACCGCGTCGATACCGGCTCGCCGCACCACGCCGCGCAGGACGAACGCAACCACGATGGCGTCGTCCGCGTAGCCGAGGACCGGGATGAAGTCGGGGATCAGGTCGATCGGGAGCGCCAGGTAGGCGAGCAGGAGGGCGAGGCGAACACGGACACCGCGCGGCAGGCTCTGGTCGGCGGCCAGATTCCTGAGGAGGCGGAGCATGTCGGGGAGGAGGCGGAGCGCCTCCCGGAGCAGGCCCCCACGCGGGCGCGCGACAGCTAACGCCACGATCAGGGCGATCCAGATCGTGGCAACGGAAAGGAGCGCGCCGAGCAGCGCGTCGATCCATGGCGAGCCGGTCACGAGGCGAGCGTAGCCGGGAGCAAGGACACGGAATTCCTGTCGGCGGCCTGAACCATCTCGGCCTCGCACGCCCCAGCCTGCCGGGACGTCGTGGTGAGCCACCGCATCCCGGCAGGCCGAGAGGGTCAGCCGATACCGTCGCCGGCTTGCTCGGATCCGCCCTGGGTACCCTTCTCCACCGCGTCGTTCTCCCCGAGCGACTGATGCATGAGCCGGATGATGTCGCGCACCTCGTCCGCGGCAGTGTTCCAGCGCTGCTCCTTGGCCCGATACCGGTCCGCCAGTTCCCCGGACTGGTCGCCGGCCATCGCGGACTTCACGCCCGGGTCCCGCTGACCGACCAGTGCCTCCAGACGGGCCGCGATCCGGTCGATCTGCAGCCGTTCTCGTTCCTGAGCTGAGACCTCCGTCTCGTCGGGACCCTCCGTGTCGTTCGTACCAGCCATCGAACGCACCCCCTATCAGCTTGAACTCTCCGAACCGGACCACTGACCCTCAGGGCACCAGGGATACGGCGACCACGGCCGCCCCCACCGCCCATACCGACTTCTCAACATCCCATCTCACAGCGCTGCCGATTCAGGTCACCGCCACACCGCCACACTCCCGTGGACTTCGGCCGTCCGCGAAGCCGCGGACCTTCGAGACCTTCCACCCCAAGATCGGGGCCCCCTCCCTGCTCCATCGCCTACCGCGCGGCAGGCCCGGCACGAGACACCCAATCTCGGCATCGGGTGCGAGGTCAAGTAAGGCGGGCAGATCGGTCACGAAGTGCACGCCGTCCCATCACCACTCTCGCCGACCAGCCGCACCTCGCCCAGTGGAGGCTGTTATCCACAGGCCGCCCATGCGGTTCCGGGACGGCCCGGCTAGCGTCTCTATCCGTTGCGCATCCGCAATCGTCCAGGTGGACGATGTCGTCAGGGGGTTCCATGCGACCGACAGCCGAGCATCCACAACCATCAGCAGTTGGACGAGCAGGAACGGCGCCGGAGTCTCGCAGACACCTCGGCCGCCTCCGCGGTGCGGCAGTCGTCGTCGTACTGGGAGGGCTGACCGTCGGCTGCACCGGCAACGCCGACGCAGATCCTTCGCCGACGACGACGGTCGCGGCCGAGCCCACAGCCTCTCAGACGGCGGAACCCCTGCCGCAGAAGCCGGAACGCCCGGCCGCGATGGACCGTGACGACGCGGCGGGGGCTGCCGCGGCGGCCGAGTATTTCATCAAGCTTTATCCCTACGTGATGGCGACCGGGGACACGGAGGAGTTCGAGGCTATGAGTCATGGTGCTTGTGGGTTCTGCTCGGATGCGCTGGAACAGGCGGAGTCAATTCGCGAGAACAACGACACATGGGTCGGCGGCGAGGTCAACGTCGAAATCCTCGAGGCATACGCCCCAGACGAGCTCACTGGCATCGTGAACCGCCCCGGGTTCTGTGGAGAGGTCAGTTGTTGACGACGGCCAGCTCTCTGGCCGGGGCTTGAGTGTAGTAGGCGTGCTCGACGGCGGCCGGTGAGGCGTAGTCGAGAGCGGAGTGGACGCGGCGCTGGTTGTACCAGTCGACCCATTCG
>NZ_JABBYC010000080.1 GCF_016742955.1 Myceligenerans indicum
CCTTATCGTCGGCAGCGTCAGATGTGTATAAGAGACAGGGTGGTGTACCGGGGTTCTGCGGGGGCATCGGCTCCATCGTCTCGCGAGCGGACGGAGTCGCGTCGGCGGCCGAGAAATCGGAGTGCACGGCCGGGGGCATCGGTGCGGCGGGCGGCGCCGGAACGCGTCGTGTGCGACGCTGACCTGGGCTGTCCGGGGGGACGGACCAGGAGAAGCTACCTATCATCATGCCCCCCTTCCGACAATCTCTGCGTTGCCTCTGTTCCAACAGGACATTCAACCGTAGATTGGGACAGTCCGAGAGGTGAACGCTCAACCTCTATCATCTCAATGACACAGCAGAGCCGATGGCAGCCCCGGCCAGCAGCGTGAGACCGCAGCCGATCGCCTCGGAGGGAGAACCGTGCAGAACGACCCGAACGACTCGAGCCGCGAACCGCAGGCCGCGGGTCCGCGCGACCAGGCTTCCGCACCGCAGGCACCGCAGGCACGGCAGGGTGAGCCGGCTCATCCTGGCTTCGGCGAGCCGGCGAGTGTCCATGTCCTGACCGTGGACCAGCGTTCCCGGCTCGTGCTCGCCGGCGAGATCGACGCGAGGATCGCCGGAGAACTGCAGAACGCCATCAGCGAGGCGGAAGGCTCCCGGCTCCCGGTCGAGATCGACGCGCACCACGTGACCTTCATGGACTCGTCCGGTGTGGCTTTCCTGGCTCGCCTGGCCAGCCGGAGCCCGCACAAGGTCCGCGTGCTCCGTGCGCCGCCCACCGTCCGCTTCCTCCTGGAGGTCACCCGCATCGGTGACCTGCTTGAGATCGTCGACGAGGACCTGGCCGCGAACTGACCCGCCCGCGGAGGTCGCGACCGCCTAGATCGCGCGGCGGTCCGACCGGTCCGCGGCGATCATGCGGGGCGTGACGACGTGGAAACCGGTGGCCGGCGTCGCCGGCTCGCAGCGGTGCTCGTTGTCCACGCGGAACAGGTCCATCGCGCCGCACACCTCGAGGACGAAGAGGTCCCGCTCGTCGGCGCCCCGGATCACGGTGGCGCCGCCCCGTTTCGCGCCGGAATCCGCGAGCGAGATGAGGAAGGCGGCGCCCGTGGAGTCCATGAAGGTGACGCGACACATGTCGATCACCAGGAGTTGACGCCGTAGGCCGACGACACGGGCCGCGATGCCAGGGAACTGGTCCCGTTCCTGCAGGTCGAGCTCTCCGGCGATCACGAGAGTCGTCGTCGTCGGTGACGTCGCGATCTCGATCATGCTCACGAGAGTAACCACAGATCGCCGATCCCACCGGCTGAGTGGAAGGATTCGCCCGGATCAGCCCCTTCCGGGAAATTTGGAACAGGGATCTGCCGGAGAGGGGAGAATGTCCTCATGAGCCATGACAACCTGCTCGCGGGCCCCGCTCCGGTCGAGCTTCCCGACGACTTCCCCGACGTCCGCACCCGCCTCGCCGCCGGTGACGAGCCCGCGGCGGTGGCGGCTGAGAATCCGGCGTCCTCGCTGGCCTGGGCGGTGCTTGCCGAGCGTGCCCTTGCCGCGGGCAACACCGCGGGCAACCCTCCCGGCGGCGAGGGCAACGCCCTGGCGGGACCGGTGGAGGCGTACGCCTACGCGCGCACCGGCTACCACCGGGGCCTTGACGCCCTGCGGCGCGCCGGGTGGCGCGGCCAGGGCCTGATCCCCGCCGCGCACGCGCCCAACCAGGGCTTCCTCCGAGCTCTGCTGGCTCTGTCCGACGCCGCGGGCCTGATCGGTGAGGCGGAGGAACGTGACCGCTGCCGCCAGTTCCTGGCGGACTCCGGTACCTCGGCCGACGAGGTGCGGGCCCTGGTCGAGCCCGGGCGGTGACGGCCACGGGCCCGCGCGGGCCCGTGCCCCCCACCGGCGCTTCGCGGCTCCCGGCCGGTCGCGGGTAAACTCGCCGTCGCTCAACAAACTCCCGAGAAGGTGGGAAATCCATGCCAGGCGTGGTGCTCGTCGGTGCCCAGTGGGGCGATGAGGGCAAGGGGAAGGCGACCGATCTTCTGGGTTCGCGTGTCGACCATGTGGTGAAGTTCAACGGCGGGAACAACGCCGGCCACACCGTCGTCGTCGGCGACGAGAAGTACGCGCTGCACCTGTTGCCGTCCGGCATTCTTTCGCCCGGTGTCACGCCGGTCATCGCCAACGGCGTCGTCGTCGACATCGACGTGCTGTTCGAGGAGCTCGACGCCCTGGAGGCGCGTGGGGTGGACGTGTCGCGGCTGCTGGTGTCCGGCAGCGCCCACGTCATCGCGCCGTACCACCGCACCATCGACAAGGTGACGGAGCGGTTCCTGGGCAAGCGCCGGATCGGCACCACCGGCCGCGGGATCGGCCCGGCGTACGCGGACAAGATCAGCCGCGTGGGCCTGCGGATGTGGGACCTGTTCGACGAGAAGATCCTGCGTGCCAAGATCGAGGGCGCCCTGGACCAGAAGAACCACCTGCTCGTGAAGGTCTACAACCGGCGCGCCGTGGACGTGGACGAGACGGTCGAGGAGCTGCTGAAGCACGCGGACCGGCTCCGCCCCATGGTCACCGACACGTCGGTCGTGCTGAACCAGGCGCTGGACGAGGACAAGAACGTCCTGTTCGAGGCGGGCCAGGCCACCATGCTCGACATCGACCACGGCACCTACCCGTTCGTCACCAGCAGCAACGCGACCGCGGGTGGGGCGGTGACCGGGTCGGGCGTGGGCCCCACGCGAATCGACTCCGTGATCGGCGTCATCAAGGCGTACACCACGCGGGTCGGCGAAGGGCCGTTCCCCACCGAGCTCTTCGACGACAAGGGCGAGTTCCTCGCCAAGACCGGCCACGAGTACGGCACGACGACGGGACGCGCGCGCCGTTGCGGCTGGTACGACGCCGTCATCGCCCGCTACGCGGCGCGGGTGAACGGCCTGACCGACCTCGTCGTGACGAAGCTCGACGTGCTGACGGGCCTGGAGAAGGTCCCCGTCTGCGTGGCCTACGACGTCGACGGCGTGCGGTACGAGGAGATGCCGACGGACCAGACGGCGTTCCACCACGCGAAGCCGATCTATGAGGAGCTCGACGGCTGGTGGGAGGACATCTCCGGTGCCCGCACGCTGGAGGATCTCCCGCCGGCGGCACGCGCCTACGTGGACGCTCTCGAGCAGTTGTCGGGCACGAGGATCTCGGCGATCGGGGTCGGCCCGGCTCGTGACGCGATCATCCCGATCCACGACCTGATCCACGCGCGCGGCCACTGAGCGACGTCCCTACACTGGAGCCCCGTGAAGATCCTCGTCGTCGGGCCTGGCGCCCGGGAACACGCCATCGTCCACGCACTCGCCGCGGAGGCCGCGAGCGGCGAGGCCCACGAGATCCATGCCGCGCCCGGCAATCCCGGCATCGGCGCTGAGGCGACGCTGCATCCCCTCGACGCCGAGGACGGGTCCGCCGTCGCCGAGCTCGCCCGGGAGATCGGTGCGGACCTGGTCGTGGTCGGGCCCGAGGCGCCGCTGGTGGCGGGCGTCGGCGACGCGGTGCGGGAGGCGGGCTTCCCGGTGTTCGGGCCGGGTGGGGAGGCCGCACGGCTCGAGGGCAGCAAGGCGTTCGCCAAGGACGTCATGGCCGCGGCAGGTGTGCCGACCGCCATGGCGCACGTGTGCACCGACATGGACGAGGTGGCCGCCGCGCTCGACGCGTTCGGCGCCCCCCACGTCGTGAAGGACGACGGCCTGGCCGCCGGCAAGGGAGTGGTCGTCACCGACGATCGTGACGCGGCTCTGGAGCACGCGCGGGCCGCGCTCGACGCTCCGGACGGCGCCGGTCAGGTAGTCGTCGAGGAGTACCTGGACGGTCCCGAGGTCTCGCTCTTCTGCGTGTGCGACGGCACGACGGTCGTCCCGCTCGCCCCCGCACAGGACTTCAAGCGCATCTTCGACGGCGACGAAGGGCCCAACACCGGTGGCATGGGCGCCTACAGCCCGCTCCCGTGGGCACCGCCGGGTCTCGTGGACGAGGTGGTGGCGCGTGTCGCGCAGCCCACCGTCGACGAGATGGCCCGCCGCGGGACCCCGTTCAGCGGCGTGCTCTACTGCGGGCTCGCCCTCACGTCGCGCGGCGTGCGCGTGGTCGAGTTCAACGCCCGGTTCGGCGACCCGGAGACGCAGTCGGTGCTCGCACGGCTGGTGACGCCGCTGAGCCGGGTCCTGCTGGCCGCCGCTCAGGGCGAGCTCGCCGAGCTGGAGCCCCTGCACTGGCGGGAGGAGGCCGCCGTGACGGTGGTGGTGGCGTCCGCCGGGTACCCGGCGTCGGCCCGCAAGGGCGACCCGATCACGGGGATCGAGGCGGCGGAGGCGCTGAACGGCGTGCACGTCCTGCATGCCGGCACGGCACTGTCCGACGACGGTGCGCTGGTCGCGGCGGGCGGGCGCGTCCTCTCGGTGGTCGCGCTCGGCGCGGGTCTTACGGCGGCCCGAGAGAGGGCCTACGAGGCCGTCGGCAAGATCTCCCTGGCGGGTTCCCAGCACCGGACGGACATCGCCGCCAAGGCGGCTGCGGGAACCCTGACCGTGCCTGCCTGAGCGGGGAGGGACAAGGGGCCCGCCGGCCCCGGAGCGCGCGCGGGACCAGGTCTCGACGCGCGGCCCGGGGCCGGCGGGTCTCTTCTCAGTGGTGCGAGGTCCGGCGAGGTGTCAGTCCGCGCAGGTGACCGCCACCGAGCCGGGCGCGGCGCCGTTGGCGGTGAAGCCGAACGACGTCGACTGGCCGGCACCCAGGGTGCCGTTCCAGCCCATGTCGCTCGCGGTCACCGTCGACCCGCTCACCGAGTACTGCGCGTTCCACAGGCTTCCGATCGTGGTCCCGGCCGGCAGGGCGAACTGCGTGGTCCAGCCACTCACCCCGGCGGAACCGCCGGTGACCGTGACCTCGCCCTGGAAGCCGCCGCCCCAGGAGTTGACCACCGTGAACTCGGCGACGCAGGCTCCGGTACCGGGGTCGTCGGTGGGCTCGTCCGTGGGCTCGTCGGTCGGTTCGTCGGTCGGTTCGTCGGTCGGGTCCGGGTCGGGGTTCCCCTCGCCGATCGCCGGATACGCGTTCGTCACGAGCATCTCGAACTGGTCCTGGAACCACCAGCCCGACAGGGGGGCGTTCGGCAGGGCGCCGGTGTAGGCACCACCGAGCTTGTCCGCCTGGTAGGTCGGGTCGCACATGCGGTCGAAGCCCTTGCCCTCGTCGTTGGGGATGTCCTCCGACGCGCCGTCGGACTCACCCGGGGGCTTGACCCACACGAAGGCGTGCAGGTGCGACTCCGGGTGGCCGGCGGGGGACGCGGTCGGACGCTCGCCGATGCCCGCTCCGTCGGGGTTGCACCAGGCGCCCCGGTGGGTGCGACGGTCCACGCGGGACTCGTCCACGTAGGTGTTCAGGTCGCTCGACGACGACACCGACGTCGGTCGCTCGGAGCCGCCCCAGCCGTTGCGGGAGGTGTCGATCAGCATGCCGATACGCGACGGGGCCCCCTGGGCGACCATCCGGTCGTACAGGTCGGCGGTCCAGTCGATCTCGTCGAAGTCCAGGTTCCACTCGTAGTAGTTCGCCGAGCGCACCTGGCCGCCGCCGACCTGCAGGTTCGGATCGGTCAGGAACGGCTCCTCCAGCGGCGTCGAGTTCGCCGTGTTCGTGACGAAGCCCGCCACGGCGTCCCAGCCGTAGGTGGAGCCCTCGATCACGCTCGCGAACTCCTGCGCGCTGCCGCCCGCGTTGTCCGGCCAGCCCAGCCATCCGGAGTGCGCCGCGTCGATGTAGGAGTAGACGTTGCCCACCTCGTACAGCTTGTCGAGGGCGTACCGCACGCCCTCGCGGTAGTACGGCGCCGCCTGCTGGCAGGGCTGGTGGGAGATGTTCGTGACCAGGTTCGGCAGCGAGTCGGGCTCGATCACGGCCGCGATCCGCAGGTTGTCGTACTCCGGACGGTCCAGGATCTCCGCGATCGCGTCGATGTATTCGGTCTTGTAGCGCTGCAGCCCCTCGTCGGTGGCCGGCAGCTCACCGTTCGAGGCGAGCGCGAAGCAGTCCCGGCCCGGCAGGTCGTAGATCACGACGTTGAACACCAGCGGGCTGCCACCGGACTGCGCGACCGCCTCGTCCAGGTGCCACTCCAGACCGTGCTGCCGGTCGATGCCCTCGATCGCCTGGATGCGGTCCATCCACACATAGGTCGGCTCGTTCGCGATGGCACGCATGTCGTCGCCGAGCGCACCCCCGGCGACGTCGGCGGCCCCGAGCACGTCGTCGTGCCAGTCAGGGTTGACGTACTGCGCGGCCCCGTCGTACGGATTGCCCACGGCGGCCGTGGCCGACGGCGCCATCGCGATCGCCACCAGAGCCGACGCGGCGACCAGCGCACCCGTCGCTCCGGCCGCGATGCCCGCGCGCGCCTTCTTTACTCGTTGCACGATGCCCTCCCGGGTCGTTCGCTTGGCGCACGCCTGCCGGCCCTCCTTCGCGGTGGGGCCGGTGGCGCGCGCGCCCCGCAGCCCTTTCTGCGGAGGCGAGGGAATCGTTGCCCGGGCGATGACTTGGGCGACACCTGACTAATCGTTTAGGAAGCCCTCGTTGCCGTGGGGCCTCGACCGTGGCTCCGGCGGCGCCGTGGAGCCGCGCACCACCAGGCCGCCGGTGCTGAGAGTCGTGGATCGCGAGCTGCGGTCGCCGTCCGCCCCGCCGTCGCCCAGTGCCTCGAGCAGTGCCTGGCCGACGGCCTGCCCGAGGCGCTCGACCGGGTACGGCACGGCCGTGAGTGACGGCGTCGTGAGCCGGCACGCCGGCGCGTCGGCCCCCGCGACGACCGAGAGCTCCCAGGGCACGGCGACCTCCAGCCGTCGGGCGACGTCCAGGACGACACCCGCTGTGACGTCGTCGTCCGTGACGACCGCGGTAGGACGGCTCGCGGAGGAGAGCAGCGTGCCGACTGCCGCTGCGGCACGGTCCACGCCATGCCCGGACGCGGCATGGAAATCGATTCCTTCCGATGCCAGTGCGCCACCGAGCGCGGCGGCCCGGCGCCGGGTCGCCAGGAGGCCGTCCGCCCCGGTGAGCATGGCGACGCGGCGGTGCCCCAGGTCGGCAAGGAACTCCCCGACCTGCGCGAACGCTGCCGTGTCATCGAGCGTCACGCTGCACCACGTGGCCGGGGCGGACGGGGGCGGGCAGCCCACCATGACGGCGGGTGCGGGCAGGTGGCGCAGCGCGGCGAGGCGGGCGTCGTCCGACCGCAGGCCGGTCACCACGAAGGCGGCGTACCGGCGCTCCGCCCACCAGCGGCGCATGAGGTGCGCGGCATGGTCGACGGTGCTCGCCGTGTGGACCGCCAGGGTGACGCCGCCCTCGTCCAACACCTCGGACGCGGCCGTGACCAGGTCGAGCGGTGAGGCGACGCGGGATCCGGCGGCGCCGTCGTGCACCGCGACGAGGGCTGCCGTGCCGGGCCCGGCGCGGAGCGAACGTGCCGCGGTGGCGGGTCGCCAGCCCAGTTCGTCGGCCACGCGCAGGACGCGCTCACGCGTCGTGTCGGCCACGCCCCGCCGTCCGTTGAGCGCGTACGAGACGACGGCTGTCGAGACGCCGGCGGCCCGGGCGACGTCGACGATCGTCGGTCTCCGCCGTCCACCGGCACCCCGCGGCCGACCGCCGCGGGGTGAGGCCGGAGCCGCGTCCTTGCGCGGCTGGTTATCTGGATCTTCGTGATGATTCGGTCGCGCCGTCGTGACCATTCCCGTAGCATGCCCTGTTAGCGCATACTTTGCACAGCGTCGACGAGGACGGGGTGTAGGCATGACACCTGTAAGGGGCAAGTATTCTCTGGCCGTGTTGTCGCCGGTCGTCGGGGGGCACTACTTCGGAAAGGTTCTGGCCGGGGTCTCCCGTGCCGCGCGGTCGGGTGGGCACCGGGTCGTCGTCGTGCAGACGTACCCGGCAGACCTGGAGCGTGCACAGTTTCCGGAGGAGCCGCCGGTCGGTGTGCCCGTGGGGCTCGACGCCGCCGACGGCCTGATCGTCGTGACCACAGCCGTCGACGCGGCGACCGTCGAGCGGCTCGGCGCGCAGGAGCGGCCCATGGTGCTGGTCGGCGAGCACTCGCCGGGTGCCCAGGCGCCCGCGGTCGCGCCGGACAACGCGGGCGGCACGCGTGCGGCGGTGGAGCATCTCCTCGCGCACGGCCATGTCGAAATCGGTTTCGTAGGGAGTCTGCGGCAGTCCGACATCGTCGAGCGCTACGAGGCCTACCGGGCCACCTTGCGCGACCACGGCATCGAGCCGCGGGAGGAGTGGGTCTACCAGGCCGCCGACAACCAGGAGGCCGCCGGTGCCGCGGCTGCCCGCGAGGCCCTGACGGCGGGCATGCCGACCACCGCGACCTTCGTCGCCACCGATCGCAACGCCGCCGGATTCACGAGGATGCTGCAGGTCAGCGGACTCGCGCTGCCCAGGCGCCAGGCGGTGGTGGGCTTCGACCACTCCGACCTCGGCGCCCGGATGCGCCCCCGGCTCGCGACGGTGGACCCGCATCACGACGGCGTCGGGGAACTGGCCGTGTCGCTGCTCGTCGCCCAGATCCGCGGTGAGCGCCCGCGCGGCCGCCACCTGTCGGCGGCGAGCCTGATCACGCGCGAGTCGTGCGGCTGCCGCGAGGCGAGCGTCGGCCCGGTCCAGGGCGGGGACGGCGAGGCCGCGACGTCCTGGGCGCACCTGGCGGCCGTCGCCGAGATCGTGCTCGACGGCGCGGGGGCCACGCCGGGCATCGAGGCCTGGATGCGCAGCGTGCAGCGGATCGTGCGGGGCGCCGATGCTCTGGCGGTGCTGCCCGAGGCCGATGCCCTCGCCTCCCTGGCGGACATCACCCGAGCGCTCAGGCCCCATCCGGAGGCCCTCGAACAGCTGGTCCCGGCCCTGCGCTCGGTCGAGGACGAGCTGGCCAGGGCGCGCAAGGCCCGGACCCGCGCACCCGGCGAGCCGGGGCCGACGGCGCGCCGGCGTGCCGTCGCCCGCGCCATCACGGACGTCATCGTGGCACTCAGCACCGGGTGCACGCAGACCCTGCTCGCGCGGGCCGGACGGCTCGAACGCACGATCGGCGAGCAGTACGAGCTCGACCTGGGGCTCCTGCACGCGGACGCGCCCAGCATCCGGACGCTGCGCTGGCTGCCCAAGGGGCACCGCGGTCCCGCCACGCTCGCCCTGTGGTCCGACGCCGCCGAGCGGCTCACCCACCCGCCCTGTCTCTTATACACATCTGACGCTGCCGACGATAAGG
>NZ_JABBYC010000081.1 GCF_016742955.1 Myceligenerans indicum
GATCTTCTCTTTCAATCTCAATCTACTACAGTCAATTTACACTCAGGTAATTTTTTTAATCCCTTATCGTCGGCAGCGTCAGATGTGTATAAGAGACAGGCCGGGAATGGCGGAGACGGAGGTGGTTCAGGCGGACGCCTGGGCGACGGGCGTGACGCCCGACTCCTACCCGACCCAGTACGTGCGCGAGGGCCTGAGCGCGGCGGGGGTGTGCACGGTGGCGCAGGTGGTGGCCACCGAGCCGGGCCGGCGGGTCGCGGTCGGGGGCGTGGTGACGCACCGGCAGCGGCCCGGCACCGCGGGTGGCGTGACGTTCCTGTCGCTGGAGGACGAGACCGGGCTGCTCAACGTGATCTGCACGGCCGGGCTGTGGCGCAGGTTCCGGAAGGTGGCGCGGTCGGCGCGGGCCATGGTGGTGCGCGGGCGGGTGGAGTCGGCCGACGGCGCGGTCAATCTCCTGGCCGAGCATCTGGCGCCGCTGAGCCTGACCACGGCCGGCCCCTCGCGGGACTTCCGGTGATCCGCTATATCACGACTCGCCGGGCACGGGTCCGGGGTGCTGCTTATCGTGCCCGTCATGGCGAATCAAGGGGGAGCAGGGGAAATGGAGATCTTCGCAGCACAGGGGGAGAAGCCCACACACCGGCGCCGGCCGGTGGTGGTCTCCGGCGTGAGCGCGCTCGTGGCCGTCGTCGTCTGCGGCGGCGGCCTGGCGCTGGCGGTCCGGGCCGGCGACGGGGACCCGGCCGTGGCCGCGGCGACGGCCAGCCCGCTGCCGATTCCGATGATCATGTCGGCCGAGGACCTTGACGGGGCCGGGGCGCAGGACCTGCCCGGCGGTCTGGCGAAGGCGACAGCGCGGCTCGCGGAGGCGGTCAGGGCGGGTGAGCAGGTCTACGCGGCGGCCCGCGGGACCGCGCCGTCCCACGTGCTGGAGACGTTGCGTGAGGCGCTCGACGAGGCGTCCGTCGCGCTGGACGGCGAGCTCGACCGTGACGCGACCGAGAACCAGCGTGCGCAGCGCGCGGCGGAGCTGAACGGGCTGCGCACGCAGATCCTCGACGCCGCCGCCCGGATCACTGCCGTCCGCACCGTCCCGGGCTCCGAGCTTCCGCCGGGCACCACGACCGCGGCGGTCGTGCCCGACGACGTGACCGCGGTGGGCGGAACCGGACGCGGCGAGCCGTCCGCCGGTACCGCCGGTGAGGACACCGTCCGTGCCGACGGCGCGGGTGGCTCCGCCACGGACGGCTCGGGACCGGGCGGCGGGGACACGAGCTCCGGCGGTTCGGGCGGCACGGGAGGGGACGGCGGGGACAGCGGCCCGGCGCCCACCCCGGCACCCACGCCGACTCCCGCGACGTCGCCCACACCCGCACCGTCCCCGGCGCCGTCGAGCCCCTCGCCGGCACCGTCGCCGTCGCCCAGCGGTTCGGCCTGAGGACACCGGCCCGGAGGGCGTGACACGGCGCGCGTCAGGACGGCGCGCGTCAGGACGGGGCCACGGGGCCGCCCGTCCAGGAGGCGAACACCAGGTCCGTCTGGACCCGGCCCACCTCCCGGCGGGCGGTCAGGTCGAGCACGAGATGCTGGAGGTCGTCGGTGTCGGTGCAGGCCACGTGGACCAGGAAGTCGTCGGGCCCGGTGACGTGGTGCACCGCCCGGGTCTGCGGAAGCTGCCGTGCCCACTCGACGAACGGTCCCAGGAGCGGCCGGGAGTGCGCGGCGAGCCGGATCGCCAGCACGGCCTGCAGCCCGCGCCCGACGGCGGCAGGGTCGATCTCGGCCCGGTAGCCGCGGATCACGCCCGCCTCCTGCAGCCGCTGGGTCCTGGTGAGGCAGGTCGAGGGCGCGACCCCGACCAGCCTGGCGAGCGCCTTGTTCGCCAGGCGGCCGTCCTCCTGCAGCTCGCGCAGGATCGCCAGGTCGACCGAATCCAGGCGCACTTCTCGGGTCATGGACCGAATGTCTACCAGACGACGTCCGAAAACCGCGCATCCTGTGCGAGAAGTACGCCATGGATACGCACACAGGCTCATCCGCGGAGCGGTCCGTCGCCACCCGCGCCGTGCACGCCGGACGGGACGATCTCACCGACCTCGGCCTGCACGCCCCGCCGCTCGACCTGTCCACCACCTACCCGTCCCGGGACGCGAAGGCTGAGGCCGCCCGGCTGGACGCGTTCACCGAGGGGAAGGACGACGGCGGCCCGCCCATCTACGCCCGTGCGGCCAACACCACGGTGCGCCGGTTCGAGCAGGCGCTGGCCGAGCTGGAGGGCGCCGAGGCGTCCGTCGCGTTCGCGAGCGGGATGGCCGCCCTGTCGGCGGTCCTGCTGGCGCGGGTGTCGGCGGGCCTGCCGCACGTCGTGGCGGTGCGTCCGCTGTACGGCACGAGCGACCATCTGCTGGACTCCGGGCTGCTGGGCAACACCACGACGTTCACCTCGGCCAAGGAGGCGCCGTCGGCCATCCGCGAGGACACGGGGCTGGTGGTGGTGGAGACGCCGGCCAACCCGACGCTGGGCGAGGCCGGGATCCAGGAGCTGGCGGACGCCTGCGCTCCCGTACCGGTGCTGGTGGACAACACGTTCGCGACGCCCGCGCTGCAGCGGCCCCTGGCGCACGGCGCGGCGATGACGCTGCACAGCGCCACCAAGTACCTGGGCGGCCACGGTGACGTGATGGGCGGGGTGGTCGCGTGCTCCGAGGAGTTCGCCCGCACGCTGCGGCAGGTCCGGTTCGTCACCGGCGGGGTGCTGGACCCGCACGCCGGATATCAGCTGCACCGGGGGCTGACGACACTGCCCGTGCGGATGCGGGCACAGTCCGCGGGAGCGGCCGAGCTCGCCCGGCGCCTCGCCGGACATCCCGCGGTCGCGCGTGTCCACTACCCCGGCCTGGGCGGGGCGCCGCGTCCCGCGGACCAGATGACCGGCGGCGGCGCGATGGTCGCGTTCGAGGTGGCCGGCGACGCGCCAGCCCTGATCGGCGCGGTGCGGCTGATCACCCCGGCCGTGAGCCTCGGGAGCGTGGACAGCTTGATCCAACACCCCGCGTCGATCAGCCACCACATCATGGACGCCGACTCCCGTGCGGACGCGGGCATCCCGGAGGAACTGATCCGGCTGTCGGTGGGCCTGGAGGACGTCGAGGACCTGTGGGCGGACCTGGACCAGGCTCTGCGCGCGGTGGCCGGAGAGCCGCGGCGGTAAAAGTGTGCCAGGCGCGAAGCGCGGGTCAGCCCGCCTCGCGCCGGTTCCCGTCCGGGGGCCCCGCCGCCCGGCGCCGTTCACGCCGCCCCCGGGCGAGCTCCGTGGCGAGGGCATCGAGCGGTTGGGCAAAGGCATCCTCGAAGCGGGCGAGCCACTCCCGGGCGTCGGCGGTGCCCGCCTGGTCCACCGCGTAGAGGCGGCGCGTGCCCTCGGCGCGGACGCGGACCAGGCCGGCGTCCCGCAGCACGCGCAGGTGCTGCGAGACGGCCGGCTGGGAGATGTTCACGCGCGCCTGGAGCGCGGCGACGAGGGCACCGGCCGGCTGCTCGCCGCCGGCGAGCAGCTCCAGCAGGCGGCGCCGTACCGGGTCGCCGAGCGCCTCGAAGAGGCCCCTGCGGGCGGAGTCGGGCGGCTCGGCGGGGGATGCGGTCATCCCTCCGGTGGGGTGGTGTAGAACGCGAAGACCTGGTCCGCCGCGGCGTGGGCGGCATCGTCCTGCTCACCGGCCGCGACCGCTGCGCGGGCCCAGTCGTCGGCGGCGGGCCGCACGAACTCCTTGCCCTGTGGGCTCACGCACCAGGCCTCGGCCTCAGCCGGGTCGTTCGGCTCGCCGGTGGCCAGGTGCAGGCCCAGTCCCATGAGGGCCAGGTCCCAGCCGACCCCGGCGGCGCCCGGGCCGAACCGGGTCCAGAAGTCGGGGTCGACGCCGGACTCGTGGGTGAGCTCGAGCACGGTGCCGCCGCCGGCCTCGGTCAGGCGGACCGTGACCCAGGACGTGCCTCCCCCGATCTCCCAGGTGAGGCCGAAGGACTCGGGCGGTGTGCAGCTCTCCACGGTGCCGGAGGCGTTGCCCTGGACGTGGTAGCGCCCGCCGAGGCGCAGTTCGCCGGTGACCGGTGCGAACCAGCGGGGGAGGCGTTCGGCGCCGGTCACCGCGTCCCAGACATCGGCGCGCGCGGCCTGGTACGTACGGCGTGCGACGACGATCTTCGTGGGGGCGCCCGCACGTTCGCCGGTTCGGACCTCGCGGGTGACGAGCCCGGCGGTGGCGGCGGGGTCGATCGTGATGGGCATGAGGATCCCTCCATAAGTAGACACTTATATTTAACCACGGGCGCTAGAGTGGCGCGCGATGGGCACGTACAGGCACGGGATCGGCCAGTGGGTCTACGAGCGGCGGTCCGCCGTCGTGGCCGGCGCCGGCGCGTTCGTGGTGACGATGCTGTGCGCCGGCGGGGCGGTGGCCCTGATGATCGAGGACCGGCCGCGCTACGAGGCGGGAGCCGTGATCCAGACCGTGCGGATACCGGCGATCGTGACCGCGGACGTCGTCGCAGGCCAGGAGGCTCCGCCCGCCTCCGTCGACCGGCTGCTCGGCGAGTCCCGCGTCCGGTCCGTCGAGACGATCGCAGCCGGCGAGGCCGTCTACACCGCCGCCGAGCAGTCCGCCGGGGCGTCCCCGGACACGCTGCGACGTCTGCGCGACGCGCTCGACGAGGCATCGCACGGCGTGCAGGAGGAACTGCCCGACGGCGCGAGCCAGGAGCGTCGCGAGCAGCACATCCGGGACCTGGAGGCGCAGCGCACCTCCGTCCTGGACGCCGCGTCGGCGATCACCCAGGTGCGCCACGTCCCGGCGGAGGAGCTGCCCGCCGGGACGACGACGACCACCGGTCCGGTGATGGAATCCTCCGAGTCGCCTGGCGGCGAGCCGTCCGAGCAGCCGTCACAGGAGCCGTCACGGGAGCCGTCGCAGCAGCCGGGCGACGAGACGTACGACCTGCCCACCGACGCGCCCTCCGGCCTGCCCACGGACACGCCCTCGGAGGTACCCTCCGACCCGTCCTCGGATGAGCCGGCCGGTGACCCGTCGCAGAGCCCGCCTCCCGCGCCCGAGGACGAGACCGGCCCGCCGCCGCCCGCAGACGACCCGGACGCGGGTGGCCTCGGCGGCCTGTTCGACAAGGGCGAGGTGACCGGCGACCCGACGCCGTCGCCGAGTGCCACGCCGGCCGGCTGACCCGCCTGCGCGTCACCAGGCCTGTGCGTCACCAGGCCTGTGCCAGCAGGTCCGCGAAGAGCTCCTCCGGATCCGCCTCGAGGCCCCGCGAGGAGAACCAGGCGCACATGGTGCGGCAGTCGCGCAGGAGGATCTCCGACGCGAACGGGTTGGAGGCGAGGTCCACCACCTGGGGCAGGTCGATGATCACGAGCCGCTCCCCGTGCGCCAGCACGTTGTACGGCGACAGGTCGCCGTGCGCGTACCCGAGCCGGGCCAGCACCGACATGCCCGCCACGAGCTGCTCCCAGTAGGACTCCAGCAGGTCGGCGTCCGGGCGCTCCCGGGCGAGCCGCGGCGCGGCGACGACCTCGCCCGAGTCCGGGTCCGTGTCGCCGACGAACTCCATGAGGACCTCCGTCCCGTCGATCTGCGCCGGGTACGGCACGGGCGCTCCCGCCTCCCAGGCCGCCGTCATGGCGACGAACTCGGCGTCGGCCCACTGGGTGGCCGCCACCGCGCGGCCCCAGCGGGACCTGCGGTCCTCGACGGCGCGCTGGTCGCGGGTGCGCCGGGAGCGCCGGCCCGCGGTGTAGTCGCCGTCACGGCGGAACGTGGTGTGCTCCCGCGCGCGGTACCGCTTGGCGACCAGCAGGCAGGCGCGCGGCGAGCCCGGCACGGCGCGCTCGATCAGGAACGCGTCCGCCTCCTTGCCGGTCTTGAGGATGCCGAGTTCGGTGTCGAGAGCGGCGTCGGAGGTGACCAGCCAGCCGGGCCGTGGTTCGGGGCCACGCTGGCCCTTGGCCACCGATCGCCAGGTGGACCATCGCTGGCCGGGGCCGGGCTCGACGACGGCGGGCTCGGCCGTCTCCGGGCTCGCGGCGCGCTCACGACGCGCGATCAGGTAGGGGGAGTCAGGGACTGCGGGAAAACGGGGCAAGGGAGGTACTCCTCGGAAGCTGGAGCAGAGCCGGCGACCGGGTGATCGCCGTGCGCTCCGGGATCGGAGGCCGCGCGGGCGCGAGACACCTTCGCGTGTCTTATCGCGGGATGCGCGACCCCTGGTGGGTGGCATCTGCCGCAGCCGTGCCCGCGGAGCGCGAGGGGTGTGCGGCGAGCGTCAGGCCGTCGTCCATGACGCCACCTCCTTCCAGGGAGCCCACCGGCCGGGCCGGCGGGACGTTGGCCGGTCCCCGTCCGGGGACCGTGAGGCTCACCCTGGCACCCGATCCTGGATGGACGCCAGGCATTTTCCCCGGACGTTCCTGTGAGTCCGGTGCGGCCGGCTCAGCCGGCCAGCAGCACGGCGCCGCCACTCACGAGCAGCAGGCCCAGCACGTAGAACCAGACGTGCATCCGGTGCCCGGCCGAACGCAGCATCGCGGCCACGAGCAGCGCGGCCGCCGCGACCAGCGGGCCCTCCGCGGGCCGGACCACACCGACCGGGAGGGCGGTGACGTAGGCCAGCCATGACACCAGCCCCGTCGGGCCCACCACGCCCACGGTCAGGAGCGCCGCGGCCGCCAGCAGCAGGCGTGGTATCCAGCGCAGCAGGGCTCCGGTGAACCGGGAGGCCCGGCGCGGCCGTGGTGCGGCACCGGGCGGGGGCGCCGCCGGTCCCTGCGGGGCAGGGCGCTCGGGGACCGGGGCGCGCACCGGGCTCCGGGCGGGAACGGGCTGCGTCCTGGCCGGTGCGGACGGGGCCGGCGCCCGTCCTACCGGCGGCATAGGCCGCGTGGCGCCCACGTCCGGCGTGCCGGCAGGTGCGGGTGAGGCGGGCCGGGCTGTCGACCCTGGCTGGGCCGACCGTGGCTGGGCCGACCGTGGCTGGGCCGACCGTGGCTGGAGCGACGGCGGCTTCGAGCGCGGCAGCGCCGAGGTGGCAGACGCGGCCGGCGTAGCCGGCAGGTCCGTTGTGGGGGCCGGACCCAGATGCTTCACCGAGCTCGTGCGGGGTGCGGGACCGAGATGTTTGACGGGACTGGTCCGCGGCGCGTACGACGGCGGTGCGGGCTCGGGTTTCCGGAACTTCCGCCAGCCGCGCAGCGTGTCCGCGTGACCGTCCGGCGGCGTGGCCGCCCGCCACCGCATCGCCTGCCAGATCCAGTCCTTGATCTCCGCCGGGGTGTGGCCGTCGGCCGCATCCGCACCGAGCTGTGCGACGTGGTCGGCGATGACCTGGGACGCGGCGCCGTCGAAGCCGTCGGCGTGCACCTCGGACAGGACGTTCATGAGCTCCCGGTCGTACACGAGGGCGTGCCACGGCTCCTGGGAGCGGCCCGGGGGAGTGTCGTCCGCGCCGAGGACCTTCGTCGGCCGCTCGGGCGATGCGGCCAGGACGGCGGTCGGGGGGATGGCGGCGCGCTCGCCGGCCGTCACCCCGTCCGCGACGAGCCGTTCCTTGAGCAGCAGGGTGGGATCGGCGTCCACGCCGTGCAGCCGGGCGCGCACCACGCCCGCGATGTTCGCCAGCGGTGGCCGGTGAGCCGGCTGGTACCGGGTCATGGCCAGGATCAGCGGGAGCAGGTGCCGGTCGATCTCGGGCGGCGCCTGGCCGGGATCCGTGCCGGGTCCCGGCTCGATCAGGTCCTCGACGGTCAGGTCCCGCCCCAGGAAGTTCAGGTCCGGGGGCAGCGCTCCCGTGGTCGCGAACACGAGCAGCAGGCCCAGGCTGTACACGTCCGAGCGGGGATGCACGCGGCGCCCGAACAGCTCCGGAGCCATGTACGACACCGTTCCGGCGGGCTGTGTCGAGGTGGCGGCGTCGAACACCTTGGCGATGCCCAGATCGATGAGGACGGCGCGCTCGCCGTCGACCATGATGTTCGCGGGCTTCAGGTCGCGATGCAGGCAGCGCTCGTCCTGCAGCACCAGCAGCGCGTCGACCACCTGCTCCGCCAGGCGGAGCGCGGCACGGCCGGACAGCGGCCCCTGGGCCCGCACGCGTTCCAGCAGCGTGCTGCCGGGCACGAGCTCCATCGCGAACCACGGCTGCGCGGCCTCCATGTCCGAGGCGACGAAGTGCGGGAAGCCGCGCCCGTCAAGCCGCTCGAGAAGCTGCGCCTCCTGCTCGAACCGGTCCCGGGCGTCGTCGGGCAGGCCGGTCAGGACCTTGACCGCGACCTCCGTGGCGTCGTCGGCCCCGGCTCGGTAGACGTGGGCGAAGCCGCCGTGGCCGAGCGACTCGCCGAGAGTGTAGGCGCCGACACGCTCACCACTGGCGGGGATACGGCGCACCGGGCGCACGGGGAGCGGTGGCGGCTCCGGAGGAGCCTCAACCTCGGGTTCAGGGTTCTGGCCCGGTGTCCCAGGAGTCTCGACCTCGAGTCGAGGGTTGGTCGGGTCCGCGGGGTCGGCCTCGGCTCCCGGGGCGGAGCCTTCCTCGGCCAGACCTTCAAGTTCTGGTTGAGGGTCGTCCGCCGACTCTGCGTCCAGGAGCTTCTCGCCGGCCTCGGCCTCGGCGTGCGGCTCGGAATCGTGGTGCGGCTCGGAATCGGCGTGCGGCTCGGGCTCGTCCTCCGGCTCGGGATCGTCGCCGGTCCCGGTCTCGGCGGCATCCTTCTCCGCAGGTTCGGGAGGGGGTGGAGGCTGGGGCTGTCTCTTATACACATCT
>NZ_JABBYC010000082.1 GCF_016742955.1 Myceligenerans indicum
GGCATACGAGATGTAGCTCCGTCTCGTGGGCTCGGAGATGTGTATAAGAGACAGGGGCTCGGGGCGGTGTCAGTCGCGTCCGCGGGTGGGACGCAGGCAGTCGACGGCCTCCGCGAGCGCCTCGGCCGCTTCGTCCGCCTCCTCCTGGGTCGGGTCCGCGCCCTGGGCGACGACGGCGGCGCCGGCCTCGCGGGCGGCGGCCAGCTTCGCCCAGGTCCCGTGCGTCCAGTCGTCCTCGTCGAGCCCGTCGGTCTCGTCGAGGTAGAGCCGGACGGCGGTGGTGTCCACGATCTGCCGGACGAGCTCGACCTCGGCGAGGTTCGTGTTGCCCGACGGCGCCAGGACCCGCAGCGCGCCGACGGTGACCGGCTGGTCGAGGACGATCTCCTGCCAGGTCACGTCCGACACGCCGTCGACGGTGGCGAGGGTCTCCCAGGTCTGGCCGCCGTCGCCGGACCCCTGGAACTCGACGCCGTTGGCGCGGGACGCGTACCCGGACCGGGGCAGGAACCGCACCGTGGCGACGGTGAGGGTGCTGCCGTCGTCGGGGATCACGGTCACCCAGCCGGAGTGCTGGGTGGTGTCCGTGTAGGTGGCCGGGTCGCCGTCGAACATGGCCCAGCCGTTGCCGGCGGCGTCCTTGCTCCCGTCCCAGGACCGGGTGCTGGCGGTGACCCAGCCCGGCTGGAGCTCCGCGGTGCCGACGGGTGCGGGCTCCAGCAGGTCCCAGGCGCGCAGCAGGCGGGCCGCGAGCGCCCGGCGGTCCGCCGAGTGGCGGTGTGCGGCGACGCGCACGTCGTGGACCTCCCGGGTGAACAGGATGCGGGAGGCACGCGAGTACGGGGTGAGGTCCACGGCGCCGGCCAGTTCCAGGACGGTGTCCAGGTCCACCTCGGTGCGCTCGCCGTCGATCCGGAAGTCGGCGAGGGTCCAGATGCCGGGGTAGGCCGGGTCGGTCGGCACGCCCGGTTCGTCCACCTGGAGCTTGAGGTAGCGGAACGGGGTGTCCCGGACGTCCTCGCGCACCGGCACCCGCTCGATGTCGACGTCGTCGCCGGCGTTGGGGTGCTCGGTGAGCAGGGTCCAGGTCTCGCCGTCGTCGGAGCCGTAGACGTTGGTGCCCTCGGCGCGGTTGGGGAAGGTGTCGCGGGCGAGGAAGCCGAACGCGTCGGCCCGCACGCGGTAGCCGATGCCGAGGTCCAGGACGATGCTCGGGACCCGCTGGTCACCCCACGTGGTCTGGTTGTCCCCGTCGGTCAGGGCCACGAGGGTCGGGGTGGAGAGCGGGGCGGTGACGATCCCGGAGAAGTCCAGCGTGCCGTCGGGCAGGCGCGGGTCGAGCAGCGCGAGGCCGTCCACGGCGATCCGGAGGTCGTCGAGCAGGGCGGCGAACCCGGCCGGGTCGGCGTCCCCGATGCCGGCCTGGGCGGCGTCGCGGGCGGTGGCGACGTCGAGCCAGCTGGTCGCGGTGTACGTCGCCGGGTCCTGGAGCCCGTCGAGGCTCACGGCGATCGCCGCGTCGCGGTCGGCGGCCACGGTGATCTCGACCGGCAGGGCGGTGTCGGTCTGCTCGTGCGACGCGACGACGACGAGGCGGTGGGTGCCGACGTCGTCGGCGCCGGGCGTCCAGGTGAGCTTCCCGTCGCTGGTCAGGCTCGCCGACGACGGCGCGTCCTGGAGCGTCAGCGTGACGGGTTCGCCGCCTGACGTGGGCAGCGGGCGGACGAACGGTTCGCCGGCGACGGTCACGACGGAGAGGGACGGGCCGTCGTCGAACACCGCGGGTGCCAGCGTGCCGTTGGCCCGGGCGAGCACTCCCGCCACGTCCACGGCGGCGTTGTCACCGGCGGCGCGCAGGAACACGATGTTCGAGCCGACCGGGGAGACGGGGTAGGTGGCCTGGTCGATGTCGAGCGTGACGTACCGCCACTCGCCCCCGGTGTCGGGGAGCTGGACGGTGGCGGGTGCCCCGGCGTCGCTCGTGGGCCCGACCTGGAGCGTCGCGGTGGCGTCGGTACGGACGCGGAAGCCGACGAGCGCCGTCCCGTCGCGGCCCGGCCACACGGCGCGGCGGACCGCGACGTAGCCGTCGCCGGCCGCGGCGTCGAGACGGACGTACCCGGTGCCGTCGTCGTCGGTGCCCGCCTGCGCTCCGCCGCCGACGGTGTGGCCGAGCCGTGCGACGTCGAGCTCGGGCGTGTCCGCGGGCGACGGGACGGTGATGTTCTCCTCGGCGAGCTGCGGCGGGAAGGCCACCCAGTACTCGGCGGCGTTGAAGTCGGAGCCGCGCAGGTTCCAGAAGTTCGCGACGCCGGTGCCGTTGTGGTAGATGGGGCCGTCACGGTGCGCGTACGCCTCGGCGACATGCGGCGCCTCGGTCTCGACGTCGACGCCGGCGACGTACTTGTACTGGTAGTACAGCTCGTTCGCGGGGTCGATCAGCCGGCCCCGGTAGGCCTGGGAGAGTTTTCCGGACCCGCCGGAGGTGTCGATGAAGGGCACGTCCTCGCCCATCATGAACGCGTCGAAGACCTCGCCGCCCGCGAGGGTCCGGTTGTCGAGGAACTCGTACGGCGTGACGGCGTCGGCCGCGGTCGAGACGGTCCCTGCCACCGGGTCGAGGCGCGTGCCCTGGTTGTTCACGATCCGGGCGATGGTGGTCAGGATGTCGACGTCGCCCGCGGCGTGCGCCTGGTCGCGGCCCATCTCCACGTGCTCGACGAAGTCACGGCCGTAGGTGTTGAGCGGGTCGTCGGCATCGATGACGCGGAAGAGCGAGGCGAGCGCGCCGTTGACGTCGCCGCCGTTGATCGTGTGCTCGCTGGTGTAGGTGGAGTTGACCGTGTACCACTCCACGCGCTCGGCGTACAGGTCGGCGTCGTCCAGGAAGATGGCCGCGGCGATCATGCCCACGACGCCGTACGTGTGCTGGTTCCACAGCCGGTTCTGGGAGAACAGGAACGTGTCCAGCACCGGGTGGATCAGGTTGTCCTCGATGCGCTGCTGGTCGCGGTCGGTCCAGCGCAGGTCGTAGCCGTCGAGGGTGTCGCTCGCCGGGCTGGTGGACCGGATGATCTCGGCGGCGGCGAGCAGCTTGTACAGCGGCTCACCGGTGTGGATGTGCGCGTCGGCGAAGTACTCGTACTTGTCCGGGTCCATGCTGGACCAGGTGCGGATGACGTGCAGGGCGTTGGCCAGGTACACCTCGTCACCGGTGATGACGTATTCCAGCGCCTGGGTCAGCGCGCCGACGCCGTCGTTTAGCGCGCGCGAGCGCATCCCCGCCGAGTCGTACGCGTCGGTGCGCGGCTCGTCGTCGGACGCGCCGGCGTTCTGGGCGGTGTAGGTGCGCGAGGCGTAGCGGGTCTCGGTCATCGCGGCGTAGTAGCTCGCCCACGGCTCCACGCCCGCGAGCACCTGCGTACGGGCGTTCTCCAGGTTGTCGGCCGTCAGGCCGACGCCGGGATGCAGGAATCCCGCGTCGCTCGTGGAACGGACGATCTGCGGCGGTGCGGCGGCCGTCTCCTCGGCGGCCGCGCCGGGCGACGTGAGCAGCGTGCCGCACAGGACGGCCGCACCGACCGCGGCCGCCGTGCTGCGCCACCGGCCTCGCGGCCGGTCGCGTCGTGTGGTGATCCTCATCGATCTCCCCTTTCAGGCGGCGCCGCCGGCTCTCGGCGGCGCCGGTGGTGCCTCACTCCGACCGGTGCACCCAGTCGGAGAACTCGGCGGTGAAGGTGCCCTCGACCAGGTCGACGGCGCTGATCCCGGCGAACGAGCCCGTGAACCGCAGCTCGTCACCGAAGTCGTCGGACAGCTCGGACACGTCGACCTGCGGGCCGACCTGCTCGAACGGCCCGCCGGCCGGGCCTGCCGCGAACGTCCCGGCGGCGCCGTCGGTGCTCACGCTCAGGCGCACCGGCCCGGCGGGGGCGGGCACGACCGCCAGGACGCGCGCACCGTCCGGATGCCCGTGCTCCAGTTGCAGCACCCGTCGCCCGTGGCCGTGCCACTGCTGGCCCGCCTGGGGTTCGCCGTCGGGCTCGGTCCAGGTGAGGTGCAGCTGGTAGTAGGAGCGGGTGCCGTACCAGAGCACGAGCCCGGCCGACTGGGTGAACGTGACGGGCTCCGCCGCGACGGTGACCTCGGCCCGGGTGCGGTGCTCGGTCAGCCGCTGGGCGAGCAGGGACTGCTGCCACAGGGACTCGGCACCCATCCGGCCGCGCAGCCGGACCCGGCCGTCCCCCAGGGGCTGGATCCAGTCCCCGGCCGGTTCGCGCAGCGTGGACCACGGCCAGCCGGGCGCGTGGTGGAGCCCGCGACGGGACACGTCGCCCGCCGGGTGTCCCGCAGCCCGGGGGCTCAGGTCCCCGGACGATGCCCCGGCGTCCGAGGCGGCCACGCCTGCCGCGGCGCTCGGATCCACCGGTGGGCTCGGATCCACCGCGGCACCCGGGTCCGGCAGGTCAACCGTGACGGCCGGGTGCCATCCACCGTGGGCCAACCGCGGCCAGCCGTCCGTCCACACCACGGGCTGGACAGCGGTCTCCCGCCCCAGCGGGTTGCGCGGCCCGGACGGCGTCCGCAGGGGCCTGGAGGCCAGGTGGACCAGGAACCATCGCCCGTCCGGGGCCTGCACCAGCTCCCCGTGCCCCGCCTTCTGCAACGGCACGGACGGATCGTCCCGCGTGGTCAGCATCGGGACGTCGTCCACCTCGTAGGGTCCTGTGAGCGACCTGCTGCGCGCGGTCAGCACACCGTGCTCGACGCCCGTGCCGCCCTGAGCGAGCAGCAGGTAGAACCAGCCGTTCTCGACCGTGATCTTGGGACCCTCGACCAGTTCGTCCCGCTGCAGCAGCAGGTGCGTCGACCCCGTGGCGGCCAGGGCACGCACCGTGCCGTCGCCGGCGCGGTCGGCCGTGAGCTCGGTCAGGACGATGCCGTCGAACCGGCGCCCGCCCACCCGGGAGTCGTTCTGGAGGTTGAGGAGGTAGTGCCGCCCGTCGTGGTGCAGCACGGAGGGGTCGAAACCGTGTCCGGGCACCCGCACGGGCTCGGACCACGGTCCGGACACGTCCCGTGCCGTGCACACGTAGGTCTCCAGGTCGAAGAACCGGCGGCCGATGGACCGCACGATCGAGTACACGACCCAGAACACTTCGCCGTCGTGGCTGAGGGCCGGTGCCCAGATACCGGCGGAGTCCGGCACGCCGAGCAGGGACCGGCCGGGTACCGCGGTCTCCACGGAGCCCGCGTACTCCCACCGGCCGAGGTCGCTCGACCGGTACAGCGGGATGGTCGGGAACCACTCGAACGAACTGGTCGCCAGGTAGTACCGGTCCCCCACCCGGATGGCCGTCGGGTCCGGCGCGAAGCCCCGCAACACCGGGTTCTCCACCCTCATGCCACACCTCCACGTTCGTCGGTCACTCGCAGCCGGAACAGGCGGGCCGACGTCGGACCGGGGAGCTTGACCTCCAGGGCCTCTCCCCCGTCGACGACGACGGCGGACGCCTCGCCCCATGCCGGGAACAGCACCTCGGCATCGCCCGTGGCGACGAGGCCCGGCAGGCGGAGCCGCACACTGTCGCCGTCGGCGCCGGCTGTGCCGTGGCCGGCCGCGTGCCGGCCCGTGCCGTCACGCGCCACCCCGCTGCGGCCGGCGTCGGCGCGGCGCCACACCGCCAGGTACAGGTCCTGGCCGTCGCGGGCGCCGAGCACGACCCACGGGTCCCGCCAGTCGGGCAGCCCGAGTGGCCAGACCGGGACGGACCGCGCGGTCGCCTGCCGCAGGGAGCGGTGCACCGCCAGCGCCTCCCGGACGACCTCGCGCTGTCCCGCGTCGAGGGTGTCGATCCGCCCCGCCAGGTGCACCCGCGACAGCAGGGCTGTCACCAGGGAGAACGCGATCTCCTCGGCCGTCATCGTCCTGTCCACGGAGGCCCACACGCCCGCCTGCTCCGGCGGGATGGTCAGGGGCGCGGCAGCCGCCACCGGCGGCACCAGCCAGAAGTCCTGCTGGTCGGTCAGGGACTGGATGGGGAACACGGCACCGCTGGCCGGGTCCGTACGCGACCCACCCGCCGCGCAGCCCTCGACCACCAGGCCCGGGTGCCGGTCCATCACCGCGGCGACCCAGTCGAGCATGGCGCGGCCGTGCCCCAGCAGGCCGTTGCCGGCCGGCTCCGAACCCCCCGCGTCCGTGCCCGGCCCGATGTCCACGTTGTAGTCGAACTTGAGGTACGCCAGGCCGAACTCCCCCACGAGGCGGTCCACGACCGTGTCGAGGTGGGCCCGTGCGGCGGGATGCCGCAGGTCGAGCTGGTACCGGCCCCACTCGGCGACCCGATGCCCGTCGCGCCGGAAGAACGCCTCCGGGGACAGCCGGTCCGCCATGGGGCTCCGCACCCCGATGACCTCGGGTTCAAGCCACAGGCCCGGCTTCATGCCCAGCTCCCGGATGCGGTCGATCACGGCCGTGAGCCCCCCGCCGGGGAACCGGTTGGTCGACGGCTCCCAGGCACCGACCGAGTCCCACCAGCCGCCGAACTCGTCGTCGTACCAGCCCGCGTCGATCACGTAGTACTCCGCGCCCAGGTCCGCCGCCGCCTCGATGAGGGGCAGGGCACGCTCCGTCGTCGGATCGGACATCAGGGCGTTGAGGAAGTCGTTGTAGACCACCGGCAGGGCGTCGTGGTCCGGGTGCGTGCGGCGCAGGTGCCGGCGGTACGCCGTCAGCGCGGAGGCGAGCGCCCCGAGCGTTGCCTCCGTCCCGCCGGGGTGGCCGTCCACGACGGCGAGGCTCACGGGGACGGTGTCGACCACGGCGCCCGGACCGACGCGGCCGGCCCACTGGTGCTCCGCGGCCGTGGGGCCGGTGACCAGGAGGTAGACGTCGCCGTACCGGTCGCCGAGCTCGGCGTGCCAGGCACCGTTGGTCTCGGCCGTCCAGGCGACCATGCGCCCGGTGCGGGTGTCCTCGACGATCCCCTGGGCCAGGTGCTCGGAGGTGGACCAGGCACCCGTGGAGGTGAGGGTCACCCGGTTCTTGGAGCCGACCTGGTCGTACCGGACCATGCCGACGTCGAACAGGCCGCGCTCGGCGAGGGTCCGGCGTCGCCAGCGGAACTCGCCGCTCCAGGGGTTGGCGGCCTCCCACACGGCCAGCTCGTCCTCCCAGAACGCCCCGTGCCCGAGCCCGCCGAGCACGCCGGTCGTGGCGTGGTCGAGGACGGCAGGACGGTCCGCGGTGATGCGGGCCCGGGACCGCACGGCGGGGACGCCGTCGGCCACCTCGTACGTGATGGTGGCGCGCAGCCCGGTCTCGCCCTCGGCGACGTCGAGCTCCAGGCGGGAGGTCTGCTCGTCGCGGTGCTCACGGTGCCCGGTGAGGCGCAGCCGCTGGGCGGCCGCGCCGTCGACGTGCCGCTTGCCGGAGGTACCCGAGCGGCCCTCGCCCAGGACGGCGACCTCCAGGACCGGCAGCGCGGAGCGCCGCAGCCCGGCCAGGTCGGGGTGCGGTTCGCCGGTGTGCCACAGGGCGACGAGCCGCGGCACCGTACGAGGTCCGTGGGCGAGGGCGAGCCGGACGACGTCGTTGCCCCACTCGAGGTACTGCTCGTCGTCGCCGGGCAGTCCCGGCAGTGTGACGGTCATGAGATCACTCCGGTGGCGGGGTCGATGGTCCACGTGTCACGCCACTCCAGCTCGGCCCGGCCGTCCTGGATCCGCATCGGCAGCCAGACCGGCGCCGAGTGGTACAGGTCGTCCCTGGACCACCGGTCGCCGGCGTAGACGTGGCTGGTGGTCTCGCTGCCGGCCACGGGCACGACGACGGACACCTGCGAGTCGTAGGTCGCCGAGCCGGGCGGCGCGAAGTCGCGCCACTCGCTCCAGGGGCCGGCCGGCGAGGGGGCGGTGGCGTACTTGTTGTCGTTGGTGGACCAGCCGGTCAGGTCGGACCCGAACAGGTAGTAGAGGCCGTCGTGCTTGACCATGGTGGGCGACTCGTAGCCGTGCGGGCCCGCCGGGTGGTCGCTGGGCGGGGTGAGCGTCGTGGAGACGATCTCCTCGACGGACAGCAGGTCGGGCGCGAGCCGGTAGACATGGAGCCCGTGCTCGCGGTCCTCGCTGAGGAGGTAGCCGGTGCCGTCGTCGTCCATGAAGACGCCGATGTCGCGGCTGATGTTGCCGAGCGGGCGCTCCGAGTGCAGGTACGTGTAGGGGCCCTCGGGACGGTCCGAGATCGCCCAGCCGACCCGCGCGTAGCCGTAGTCCGCGGACTCGACGTGCAGCAGCATGACGTAGGTCCCGGCCGCGCTGCGCAGCACCTTCGGACGTTCGATCACCCGGCCCGGGGCGAGGTCGGGGACGGCCCCGTCGACCGCGAGCGCGTGGCCGAGGAACGTCCAGGTCGCGAGGTCCGGCGACGAGTAGCAGGCCACCCCGCCGAACGCGCCGCCGTGGGTCTTGTCCTCACCCCAGGCGTAGAAGACGCCGTCGTACCGCCGGATCCCGACGCCGTGGAGCTGCGCGACGTCGCCGTGCTGATCGGTGAACAGCAGGCCGGGAGCGATGGTGCCGCGCGGGGCGCGCGTTGGCACGGTCAAGGGAACCTCCGCAGGACGGTGGAGCGGGCCGACGGCGGGGCCAAGAGCTGTCTCTTATACACATCTGACGCTGCCGACGATAAGG
>NZ_JABBYC010000083.1 GCF_016742955.1 Myceligenerans indicum
CACCACCACCGGCCGGAACCGGCGCACGCAGCGACACGCGCACGCGAAACGCGCCCAAACGAGACCAACGGCCAACTCAGCCGAACCGCTCAGGCCGGGCCACACACCACGCGAAGGATCAGGGCTGAGCTGGAGGAACAGGTCGCAGCGATCCGATCGCTCATGACCAATCTCGATGTCGCTCAGGAGTCCGCGCTTGCCGCTGTCGAACAGCGCCGCGCCGCAGAGGTCGCCCTGGCTGCGCTCGAGACCGCGCGGGCTGATCAGGCGAAAGCCGAGGACGTCCGGGCCGCATTTCCGGCACGCCGAGAAACGCTGACCCAGGCGCGGGAGACCAACGCGAAGCAGGCTGCCCGCGAGAGTGTGCTCCAAGTTCGGCTCGAACAAGCCCAACGGATCTTCGCCGCGGCAAATGAAGCCGAGGAAGCAGCGAAGGAACTCCGATCGGCGGAGGATGCCGTTGCCATCGCCGAACAGGACCTTGCCGAGGCAAGGAAGGCCAAGGACGCAGCTTCAGCCGCCGGCGCAGAGCTGCCGTCCCGACGGAGAACGGCTGAAGAAGAGCTTGGCGGCCAGGCTGCGACTGCGGCGACGGTCGGTGAACTCATGGAACAGCTGAAGGCTGCCAAGAAGGTCGCGAAAGCAGCCTCGCAAGCCGAAGAGCTCCAGACGGTCGTCGAAGCGACCGACGCAGCTCAGGAGAAGCGACACCAGGAAACTGTCCATGCGGTCGAGGCCGAGCGCGCTGCCCACCTGGCTCGGATCGCTGGCGTTGCTGGCGAACTCGCGGCCGAACTTCAACCTGGCGACCCGTGCCAGGTCTGCGGCTCGACTGAACACCCAGTTCTGGCTCTTCAGCCGGCCGACGACGAAGTCTCTGCCGTCGAGCGCGTCGCAATGGCCACCCAACTCCGCCTCGAGGCGGAGGAACGTCTCCAAGACGCAGTAAGCATGGCCGCCACAGCGCGCGAGCAGCGGGAGTCGGCTACGGCTCAGGCCGAGGGCCTGACCACCGATGAGGCCCAGGCCCGCGTGGCACAGCTGACAGCACAGCAGAAGCAGGCAAAGGCGGCGGAGAAGCAGCGGGACGACCTCGCTGCGCAAGTCGACAAGCTCAACGACGAGATCGCTCAAGTCCAAGGAATCCTGGACGCTGCAATCGAGGACGTCACGGCCAAGTCGGACGCCCTCCACGCTGCCAGGTCCGAAGCGGGAACTGCGAAGGAACGTCTCGCAGGCCGCCGTGAGGCGGCGGCGAACAATACGTCGGACGAAGCCCATACCAGGGTCGAGGATCTCAAGGAGAGTCTGGCTGCCGCTGAACGGGCCGCCGCGCTACGCGACGAAGCGGTCGATTCACTGGCGAGACTCGACGAAGAAGAAGCCGAACTCACCGAGTCGGAATCCCGTCACCGCGAAGAGACCGCGGTTCTGGAGCAGCGTCACAAGGCCGCGCTCCAGGCTGCTGAGACGGAGGAGGAGCGGGCCACCAAGACACTCGATGCGGCAACCGAAATCCTCGGAACGACCTGCGACGGCGAGAGAGCCTTGCAGGTCGTCGAGCACCGGCAGGAGGAAGCCGCCGACGCCATCGATTGCCTTACTCGGGCACTCGACGCAGAGAGGGCCGGCACCGAGGCCGGCAATGCGCTGAAGGCGCACCAGGAACGGCTCGGTTCGGAACTCGCGGCTCGAGGATATGAGTCGGTCGAGGCCCTCACCGCAGTACTCATCGATGACGACCATCGACAGGATCTCACCACCCAGGTCCGCAGCCACGAGAACGAATACCACCGTGTCACGACGGCGCTCCAAGAGATCGAGGCCAAGGAGTTGCCCGAACCCACCGATGACGATGTCGCGGCCACCAAGCTCGGCTTCGAAGCCGCAGCGAGTTCGCTAACCAAGGCCCATGAGCGCACCACGATCGCCCGGACCCGCTTCGATGCCGTGAACAAGGGCGCCAGCCAGGTCGAGCGAGCCCTTGAGTCGCTCAATGAGGCGCGCGGCAAGGCCGAGCCGGTCATTCGCATGGCTCAAGCCGCAACCGGCGACCGGAGCGTCAACGATCGATCCATCACCCTGACGACGTTCGTCCTGATGCGCCGTTTCGAGGACGTCGTTGACGCTGCAAACGCCCGCCTCTCGGTCATGTCGAACGGCCGCTACGAGCTGGAACGTACGGACCAGCGCGAAAGCAAGTCCGGACGAAAGCTTGGCCTCGCGCTCCGTGTCGTAGACCACGACACCGAGAGATCTCGTGACCCAGCCACTCTCTCCGGCGGTGAGACCTTCTACGTCTCGCTCTGTCTCGCGCTCGGGCTCACGGACGTCGTCACCGCGGAGGCCGGCGGCGTCGACCTCGAAACCCTGTTCATCGACGAAGGGTTCGGCTCTCTGGACCCGGAGACCCTGGAGGTCGTGGTTGCCGAGCTCTCGCGCCTGCGCACTTCGGGTCGAACCGTCGGAGTCGTCTCCCACGTCGAATCGCTCAAGTCCGTCATCCCAGAACGCATCCGCGTCCGGCGTTTGAAGGTCGGTAGCACCCTCGAAGTCGTCGCATGAGGCCAACATTCCCATGAACTTGATGGACGAGGACCACACTCGCCGCACGCGCAAGGCTGTGGAGAGCATCATCGCGGAACGCGGTGCTGAACTCGTTGCGGCCTACTACAGCAAGCCATGGTTCACCGGCCGTCTCTTCGATGACCTGGGCGACAACGACCCCGTTAGCTTCACACCCGACGATGTCGTTGCAGCGTCTCTTCTCGATGTGCGATTCGGTCCCCAGGCCGTACGTGCACTGCTCATCGACCAGAGGGCCAGCGAGCTCCTGGCCGCCATCCCGCCGAACGTGGCTCTTTGGGCGGTCGGCGAGAAAGAGTACGACGCCGTTCTCGGGCGGGGCTCTGCAGCCTGGAGACTGTGGGACCACCTCATGGGCATCCCTGGCATCGGTGGGACCAGAGCCAGCAAGGTGCTCGCACGCAAGAGACCTGCGCTGATGCCGATCCTGGACTCCGTCGTCCGAGAGCGGGTAAGACTTGGAAAAGTGGATGCCTGGGCGTCGTTTCACGCTCTGCTTCAGGACTCGGAGCTGAGAGCGCGCATTGACGCTCTCGCGCACGGCGACCTGCCGCCGGAGGTCCGCCCGTCAACGCTACGGCTCCTCGACGTCGCCACTTGGATGAGGTACTCGCAGTCGCGGAACGCGCTGAAGGTCCGCAAACATCTCGGGCTGCCCGATTGAGCTTGTCACCAATTGGGATTCTGACCTGCAAGGACCCGTCGGACCTGCACGGCCGCGAGCACCCCCGCACCTCACACCGAGAAGTACTTCGTTTCCGGGTAATCGGCCTCTGACCAGCAGCGCTAGCGTTCGTGACCCTTCGGGAGCACGAATTGTGCACGCTTTGCTCAGCTAACCCGCGACCCGTACCCCGCCGCTGCGCGCCGACGCGTCCGACGACGGGATTCTCCCCGTACCTGCCAGGCATGAGGACCACGACCTCGCGCCGCACGGCCCGTTCCATGCTGCCCACCGTTGGTGGTCGCGTACAGGACCAGCCCGATGGGACGTGTGGCGCCTCAACGCCAGTTCTCCCTCTTCGCTTCTCCCGCTCGGAGCCCGTCGATCCACAGAGCCTGTTCCGCAGGGACCGCAGCCGCCACGAGTGGCTGGCGGCGCCGGCGTGGAACGTGCCGACGGAGGTGGCCTGATGGGACGGGCGAAGCTCAAGCCGGGTACCCACGGCAGGATCAGCGCGTGGAAGACAGGCAAGGGGCGCCAGTGGCAGGCGCGCGCCACTGCCCGCGACCTACTGGGCGAGTACCACCAACCGTCGGCCGTGGGCATGACCCGGGACGCGGCAGAGGACCGCCTGCAGGAGAAGCTCGACGACCTCCTCGGCACCACGGTGGTCGCCGCGATCACGACGGTCTCGGACCTGTGCTGGGACTGGTACAACCGGATCGAGGCGGAGTCGACGGCGTTCTGGTCACGCCCCGATGCGACCGAACGCCAGGGCGAGACGCCACCACGTCCACAGTCTCTCGTCCACACCAAGCGTGCGATCAACTACGTCTGCGCGGAAGACGGGGGCATCGGGAACCTCAGCCTGAACGAGGTCACCACTTTGACGCTGGAGCAGTGGCTCGATGGCCACAAGCGCATCTCCCGCGGGCGTGCCGAGGAGATCCGCGTCGCCCTGCGCGGCGCGTTCCGATCGGCAGTGCGGCTCGGGATCCTGCTAACGGATCCGATGGCGGGGGTCTCACCCGTGCGGCGACACGACCCGCGGCCGGTCGCGCTCGAGGCCGAAGAACTGCAGACGATCCGCCGGATCCTGCGCGAGGAGCGCACGCTCAACATCACCCGGACCACCGCCGACAACCTCGACGTCCTGCTGGTCCTGCTGCTCGGCGCGGCGCTGCGTCCCGGTGAGGGAGCAGCGCTGCGCTGGGGCGACCTGACACTGGACGGGAACCGGCCATCGGTCACGGTGTCCGGGACGCAGGTCGAACTCAAGGGCAAGAGCACCTTCCGGCAGGAGACGCCCAAGACCGACTCCAGCAACCGGACCATCCTGCTGCCACCCGCGGTCGTGGAAGCGCTGCGCAGCATCCGGCCAGAGCGCGCGAAGCCGTCCGACTGGGTGTTCCCGACCCGGCACGGAAACTGCTGGAACACCGGCAACGCGGGCAAGATCCTCGACAGGATCGTCTCCAAATCGAACGGGGCACTGAAGCCGGAGCGCGTCAGCTTCCACAAGCTGCGCTCCACCGCGGCAACCGCGATCGCCGAGGCGCACAACGATCACATCGCCGGCCAGGTCCTCGGGCACAAGCCCAAAGGCATCACCCAGCAGCACTACATCGCACGCCGCAACATAGCCCCCGACGTGCGCGCCGCGCTCCAGGCCCTGGTCGAGTCCTCCGACCCCGCGCCACAGCAGGAGGCGCAGGTTCTCCCCATGACCCCGACCGAGCCGCGCCGCACGGCTCGCCGCCACCTCCAGGTCGTGTCCTAGGAGGTCGGCGACTCTCGCTCGGCGCGGTGGCGCGTGTCGACACAAGGTGACGCCGGGACGCTGCGTTCCGGCGTCACCGCTGAACACGGCCACAGACGAGCGCGCAGTTCTGTCCGCGCATCCTGCACGGTCACCCGCCCGCAAGACAATGGACATGCCGGGATCAGCCCGCTACGCTTTGCGGTGGGCGGTCTGGACTGCCCCTCTCCGAGTCTGAGTCCCCACGCGACGAAGACGTCGAGGACAACGGATGCCGATCCAGAGCCGCAGTACCTGTTGGACCGAGATCTCTCTCATGTCGCAGGGCTTGCACGCGTGGGTTGCAGAGCCCGGAACTGAGATTGAGATGACGTCCGACAACCACTCCACCAACCGTGCGCTCCAGAAGGACGCGAGCGCATGGGCCGAATTCACCGGCACGAAGTACACGGCCGCACTGCGGCAGATGAAGGACCCCCTCGCTCAAGGCATTCTCGGCGGGCGGGTCGATGCCCGGCACCTGGTCGATGTTCTCGAAGAGCACTCTCTGATCGGGGCCCGCGGCGGCGGTGCCGTCCTCGGCGAGAACGGCGTCGGTGCGGAACCGTCGTGGACCTTCAATCGTCGGTCCGACTTCATCGAGCTGGCGCTCATCACGGACATGCTCCGGATGTTCACTCCCGTCGCAGCCGGCGAAACACCGGAGGTCAGCAGTTACTCCCTGAAGCACACCGCCGAGCGCTTCCTGAGCCCGCACTGCTCGTACGTGTCCAACGGCCGACTGATCTGGGCGGCGGCAGCACTGGGCCTCCCGATCGCCGCGCCATCCGATGGCGGCCCGAATCTCCTGATCGGGGTCTCCGAGCGCGAGCACGACTACGTCAACCGAATGGTCACCAGCGGGCGGACCCAGCCGCGTGCGCACCACTACCAACCCGCCGGCTACACACACCTGCAGACAGCGCTCGCGACACTTGCATCCGGTCAACCCTTCGAAGGCCACTGGGTCAGGCCCGCCTCGACCTCCGAAGAAAGGCCGTTCCACGACTGGCTGGTTCACCAGGATGGCCGCGATGACGTCGTCGGCGACTTCGCATCGGACTATTCCGCCGCTGTGCGAGCCAGCGACCACGGCATCGCACACACACCCGACGAACTACTGGCCATCCTGCGTGAGGTTCGGCCCTCGCCCGAGGCGTACGAAGCCGGGAGGCAAGCGATCGCTGAGTGGATGGACACGACGCCTGATTCCACACCGGTCCGCACCGAGCGGATCAGGAGCAGCGTGGAGGACGTCGACGGATACGGCGCCGGACGGGGGGACGTCGAGCGCTACGAGTACTGGTGCCCGTGCGGCGACGGAACGATCATCGAAGAACACGACAACGTGCCCGGCTTCCGCGAACACGACGTGCGGATCGACTGCGACAAGTGCCGCGCAGAGTGGCGCTTCGCCGACGGCCGATCCGTGCACGCGTGGGGTCTGGAGCCCATAGCAGCGAACGGCGCACGCTGACAAGCGACGCGGCATTCTCTGTAGCCCCATGGACTGGCACGGCCAGTCCATGGGGCTACAAGCCACTCGACTACCTGGCAGACCGGGCTGTCCCAGACCGTCGGCCCTGGCACTTCACCGATCGGCCATGGCGATTCGTCCGCACCTCCAGCGTGTGAACGAACGACGGGGCAGGACAACCGCAGCCCACACCACGCTCCCTGGCACCGGGTATTGCACGCCCTCGGAAGCTGCAAGAATTCTGGGCCTCTCGGTACACACCCTCGAGAAGTGGCGCCGAGCGGGGTATGAAGGCATCGGGCCGAAGTTCCGCATGCACGGGCGCCACGTTCGGTACGACCCCCGCGACCTGCTGGAGTGGAGCGAGTCGAGAGCCAGATCCTGAACCCCCGCCCTCGCACTCGATCATTGGCAGGTACATCGTCTTGATGCTGTCGAAGTGGGCCCACGCCTCGCGCCGTCGAGTCACGAATGCCCGCCGTGACATCGCATACGGCGTGCCGGCACAGGCTGGTGCTGGCCCGCCCTGAATCAGCAGCAGGCGTTAGCGCATACGCACACGCAGGCGACTGCGCATGTCGAGGACCGCTCGGTCGAGACCGATCACTCCCACGCATTGATTGGGCGCAAACGCAGCGGCTTGTCTGTCGACGACGCGTTGAGACTTGTCAACGGCGGCTGGCTGATGCCATGGCTGATGCGCGCGGCAGGCCAGTAGCCGGTTGCTCGAGGCGCGCTGGTAGGGCGGCTACGGAGCGAGGCAACCCACGTAGAACGAGGCGTCGGTCGGTTCGGTGAACGCCTCCTCGAGGAGGTCGAGCTGGAGCAGAAGCTCCTCGGCATAGCGGCGGGCGGTTCGCTGGAGCCATTCGGGCAGGAGGCCCATCGAGTCGTCGTCGGGATCGCGGGGCTGATCAGCGGCCGTCGTGCCGACCGCGTACAGATACGCGATGAGGTATCGCATGCCGGCCTGGGTGTCCACGGCGGCGTGGTTGTAGAGGTCATGCCCTGTGAAACTCCTGCCCGTGGCCTGGTCGCTCACCCGGTACCTGTACCGGTGACGAGGGACGCCATGTTGATTGTGGTCGTCGCCGACATACTTCAATGACAGGCGCACTCTTCCGGTCTGACAGGTGACATTTCCGTCGTGAACGGTCGAGGCGTAGGACGTGTCCGAGGTGCTCATGCCCGACAGGTGCTCGTCCGACGCCGGGCCTCGTTGACGTCCGCGTTGGGCAGTAGCGTGCGCGGCACCCGCACAGCCCTTCTACGTCAAGTCCCGACCGCCGGGGCCGCGGCCGATCGGCCGATCTGGACCGTGCTCGGGGCGCCCACCGCTGGGACGGGATCTGGTGTCCGGCCGGTCGATCGCTCTCGTCCCCGAGGTGCTCCGCTGGGCGGTCCAGAGGTCGTCGGCCGCGGTCATCGTGGTGTCGAGCGCGTCGACAAGGACTCGGCGCAGGTGGTCCGGGGCAACTCGTTCGTTGATGGCGTTGGCGAACAGATGTTTGAGACCGTCGTTCGGGTCAGCGTGCTTGGCGAGTGTGACCAGGACGGCGGGCTGCCAGCCAGCGATGTAGGTGGCGACCAGCGCCGCTGCGGCGAGTTTGGGTTGCTGCGCGGTCGGGGCGGCACGGAAGGTGCGCACGAGGGCGTCGACGCGGTCCTGGCGGGTCGCGTCGCGTATGGCGTGGGCGATGACGGCGTCGCGGGTCAGGCGGTAGGTGCTGACCAGGTGGGCGAGGGTTTGTGCGTGGGTGGGGTTGTCGGTGCGGCTGGTCGCGAGTGCGTCCAGAGCGCGGTTGGCGATGTCGGCCCGCAGGGCGGGTGAGGTCCGACTCAGCCGCTCGGCGGTCACGGTATCGAGTGGCTCGAACAGCGGCTCAGGTAGCGGTTCAACGGAGGACAGGGCCTTCGCCCCGAGAAGTGGACACGTCATCGTGTGGTCATGCGGCAGGCTGCAGCGTAGCTGTTTGAAGGTTCCTCTCGTAGTCGGCCGGGCTCTGGTTTCCCAGGCGTGAGTGGGGTCGTCGGGTGTTGTAGCGGGTGGTCCAGCGGAACACCGCGAGGCGTGCGGCTCGGGGCTGTCTCTTATACACATCT
>NZ_JABBYC010000084.1 GCF_016742955.1 Myceligenerans indicum
GCGGCGGCGGCCTCTCACCACCGCACGATCAACAAGCGCCTCACGGCGCACGCGTAGGAACTGCCATCCTCCCAGGTCAGGACCACGCCCGACCCATCTCACCCACCGAGAACCGACCGACCCTGCCCTCCTGTAGGGTCACCGCACGGCGCCGGCGACGGAGGTGTTGATACTCGTGGCGCACGCCTTCACTCGTCGCTCCCGTCGCTACGCCCCTGATAGACCTGCTGATAGATCACGTCCTCCGCGTCCCGCATCTCTCGTTCGATCCGGTCCGCGAGGTTCGGGTCGTCGATCACGACGCCCAGCTCGACGTTGCCGTACTCGGCGCTCCACGAGAAATTTGCGCTGGTGATCACTACCCAGCGGTGGTCGATCGAGACGAACTTCGCGTGGTTGCGGACAGCCTTGCCGTCAAATGTCCCAGTCCCAAGGACCACAGCGGGCGCCAGCTGTTCCGCCACGTCCGCAGTAGATGGGGTCCGGCCGCCAGCCGCAGCAGCCGAATCCAGGTAGAGCCGCACACTGGTTCCCGGCCGTGAAGCAGCTCCTCGTAGCGCCGCCCACATCCCTGACGTGCGTTGGAAGTTGAACGTCGAGCACACGATGGACTCACGGGCGCTGTCGACGAGGCCGACGAGCGATGACGTGAGCCCACCGCTCCCCGCAAGGTGCCCGGGCATCGTCCACAGCGTGTCCGCCCGTGTGGCTTGGGAGCGGGCTCCTTCGATCGCGCGCAGCACAGCAACAAGGACGTCCCGCCGGGGGCGCAGCCCTGCGGCAGCCACGAGCCCGAGCGCCTCCGTGCGTCGCCCGGTCTCGACGACGCCGAAGGCCGACGACACGGACTCCCCCTCGCCCAGAGCTCGCGCTGCGAGCCGCGCCTCGGTCCCGGTCAGCAGCGCCCCGAGCTGGGCCACTGCGTCCTCGTCGGGCTTTCCCACGGCGACGTCGTCACGCACCGTGGTCGAAGAACCCGTACCCGGCGAACCCTGGCAGGTCCACGAGGAATCGACGATCGAGGAAGCGGTTCGCCCGTTCGCACGACGTCTCCGAAGCCATCGCGCAGGTGTGGCAGGCGGCCCCATGTAGGAAATCCTCGGGATCCTTCGGGACCCGATTTCCGCATACCGGGTCCGAAGAACAGCGCCGGGCCCGCGTCAGCGCCCGGTCTATCACACGCTGCAGGTTCTCCGGTCTGGACAGTTGCACGAGCCCGCCAAGCGTGCCGTCAGAGTCCGAGGCCGTCGTGATGATCATCAGTCCGGCCGCCGGGGGGCGGTCATCGGTCCCGTCCCAGGCGTAGACACGCTCGGAGAGCGAGGCGGCGGAATACCCGGAGTACATCGCCATCTCCCGGATCAGCACGTGCGAGAGCGTGTGCAGGAGCCAGTAGCGCGGCGGCTTGAATCGGCTCTCGGCGTCGCCCACAGCGGTCTCGGAGTACCTGTTGGCGAAGTTGCGTTCGTGGGACTGTCGGTGCGACTCCCACAGGTCTACCGCGCCCGCGCGCCAGGACGGCGCATCGAGCACCCGCCCTTCCCATGCTGCTACCCGCCCCTCGTCGAGCTGCAGGTAGACGCCTTCGCCCTGATCCAGTGTCGCCGCTGTCCAGGTCGGGCGTCCCGAGCGGGTTAGCGGGACGATGCGGGCGGGCATGTCGTTAGCGCGTTCCATCTCGTCGATGCGCGTGAACCCGACGATGGCGTTGACCTTCCGCAACCGGTCCACCGATAGAACCCGGGATACGCCTCCACCGGTCAGATCCGCGTGGACGGGCTGCTTCGTCAGCGCCAGCCCGCTGAGCGCGTCACCTTCGTGGCGCGGTCCTATGGGGTCTTTCTGGAGGTAGTTCCACTCGGGGACAAGCAGGTCCACCGGGTCCCACTGGGCGAGCGCTTCAAACTGCTCCTCGACCGTGGGTTCCGGTTCACGGGCCTGGGCGATCGCCGCGGCGAGCTGGTCGTCACTCCACGCTACGAGCGGAGACTCTTCTTCGTCCAGGTAGTCGCGGTAGCGAGCCAGGTCGTCACCGTACTTCTCGACGCGCTTGACGCCCACGGCCTCCAGGAGCTCGAACCCAAGCGTCGAGGGCACGGCCTTCTCCGCCTCGGGCATGACGACGATCGACTGCGTCGCGGCGAACCAGAGGTTCGACGCTCCGAGCAGTATGAGACGGGTCTCTGCCGTGCAGCCGCGCGGGTCAAACATCCCGAGGTGTGGATGCCGACCACGACAGGCGGGCAGCTTTGACCGCCCGACCTCGCCCTGCGCCTGGTTCATCGGCCGCGACGCCGCGCACTGCGCACAGTGCACGGTCGCCGAAGCTCCCTTACCTCCGGCCCGCTCAGTCATCTTGAGAGTGGCACTGACGACGCCGGGCGTTGGGCAGGAGCCGCCTTCGTGGACCCACCAGTCGTAAGGGAACTCGTCGAGGTGGCCGTTCGGGCAGGCCAACAGGTACCGCGCAGGCACAGCCTGGATACCGACCTTGCGGCCCTTCGGCGCCCTCGGGCAGCCGACGTGCTCGAAGCGGGCACGATCGGGCCGGAACGGGTTGGTGTTGACGTAGTCGAACCGCGTCAGGGGCCCGAGCAGGTCGCAGCCCGGGCAACGCAGCCACTGCGGGAAGACCCGTGCAGGGACGCCAAGGTCGTCACCCTCCTTGGAGAACTGGGTCCGCTTGGGCGCCCACGGGAACGGCCGCAGCTCGCCGACGCTCCACTGGCCCGGGAAGCGCCGCACGGCGTCGAGCAGCCGCGGCGCGTGGATCGTGGGCACGGATGGTCGCCGGGCCCATACCTTCTCCCAGTCGTCGAGCCCAGCGGGCATCACCGTGAAGTGCGGCAGGTCCATGATCGCGCCGGGCCCATAGGTGTACAGCAGGGACGACGGTCGGGCCGATCCGACCTTGGCCCGGTTCTTCGTCGCCTTCTGGGTATCCGTCGCGTCCAGGTCACCGAGCGGATCGAGGGCATCGTCCGCCGGCGCAGATGACGAGCGCTGCTCCGTGACCTCGGTCATCAGTCTCCCCCGTTCGTCGCTGAAATGCTCGAGGCACCCCACGGGGGTGCTTCGTACAGCTCGCGCGCCATCAGCTTCTCCTTCATCGGGGTCACCAGGAGATTGATCTCCGGCTGCACCTCACGCATCGAGTTCGCCACGACGAACGGGACCTGACTCGGACCGTCGCCCGCGCTGCGGTTCTCGGCGGATCGCAGGAGTGTCGCCTGCTTCGACTCGTCACGCACCTTCTCGTAGACAAGCCGGTGCTGGTCTACGGCGACCACCTTCCGGCGTGCCTTCCACCTCCCGACCCTGTTCTTCAGCAGCTCGGACACCTCGTGTGCGGCATCCTCGCCCCCCGCGACGGTCGCGCGCGCGACGAGTCGCTCGGCGAGAGCCTCGATCCGATCGGCCGCGTCCTCGATCCATCCGGCGTTCCGCTCCGGCGACAGCCCCTCTTCGCCCCGAGGAGCGTCGAGAACCCGGGCAGCGGAGACGAGCACGCCATCCAGGGACCGTTCCAAGGAGGTCAGGGAGTAAGGCGTGACGGACAGGGGCTCCACCTGGGCGTAGAACGTCTCGTGGTAGTGCCGGAACTGTTCGAAGTGCGCAAGGTCTCGCGGTCGGGCCCAGTTCCCGAGGGTGACCACCAGGCCGGGCCACCGCGCCTCCCGGCCGACGCGGGAGGATGCCTGGATGTACTCGGCTGTGTTCTTCGGCTGCCCAACCATCAGCATCAGACCGAGCCGGGATACGTCGACGCCGACCTGCAGCATTGAGGTCGCGAGCACGACATCGAACGGCAGCGCGTCGCGGAAGGGCGCCTTCTTCCTCTCGGCGTCGCTCAGAGCCCGCCATGCCATCCGGCTCGCGGTGCTGTCGAAGGCCGGGTCGAAGCCGACCGCCATCTGGTCCAGGTTCCCGCTGATCTCGGTCGAGGCGATGCGGGATGTCAGCTCGGCGACGTTCAGTGCGCCGACGGTCCCATAGCGGAACGGGAAGTACTTCCCGCGCCGAGGTCGGCTGATAGCAGTCTGGACGTCGTCGGCGACGTAGCGCGCCATTCCGGCGAGCTCTCGAGTCGCGTTGAAGTAGCCGACGAGCGTCATGTACGGGTCCGCCGACTTCCCCGCGCGGTCCATCATGAGCTGCCCGGCCGACAACAGGTTGGACGCCACGACGATCTCTGCCGCAGTCAGGCGCACCCCGGTGGTACTCACCCCCACATAGCGACGGCCCGGTGTTTCCGGCGTGACAGGCACCTCGCGGGAGAAGAACGTGTCAGCGACGTCGAGGACCTGGGGCGGGAACATCGTTACGCGCCGCCCGTACAGCGCCCGCACCTGGTCGATCGCGTTGCGAACGGTCGCCGTCGAGGCTACGACGAGCGGCCGCACAGGTGTCCCGTCGGGCTGGTCCCAGGTGGCAAGCACGTCGATCGCCATCTCGAATGCGCCGACGGCCGTACCGAGAGCCCCGGTGATCAGATGCAGCTCGTCCTGGATAATCAGATCCGGCGGCCGCAACCTTCCAGTCCTCCGCACCCGCGCCGCGCCATGAACGCCGTTGCTCGGGTGCGTCCCTCCAGTCGCGACCGCGCAGCCGTCGTAGTCCTCGTGAACGTACCCGTGCCGATCGCACCGCCGGCCGACATACCCGAACAGGGCTGCGGCCTCACCCTCGCGAGCGAGGCGCGCGAACTTGTCTACCGTCGCAATAACGAACGACGGCGTGAGCCGGTAGATCTCCTCATCGACCGTCAAGACCGGCAGCCCCTCCCCGCCGTCACGCATCGAGAACGGACAGTCTCCGAACTTGTCACCGCAGTACACGAGGACCCGGGCCGTGACATCGTCGCCCTTGACGTGAGCGGTGCCCTCGATCGGGGTGCCGCACCACGGGCAACGCTGCAACTGGAGCACCGTCAAGCCGTACTTCGAGTTGAGCTCGGCCGCCTTCTTCAACTGCTCCTCGGCCTCCTGGTACCGCTTCGGCGACACCGACGTACCTACCCACAGACCGATCCGGAACGGCGTGCTCCCCCACGTCCCGGGATCAGCCTGACGGGCGACCTCAGCCGCGCACACCAGCGCCGTCGCGCGTTGGAACTGCTGGGCGGTCAGCAGCCGCAGCGTGTAACGCATCAGGACGGCGACGCCGTCGCCACCGTCCAGGTCTCCGTCCGCCGATGCGACGATGCCTTGACGCCGCCGGATCGCGAACGTGAACGCCGCAAGACCCAGGTACGCCTCGGTCTTGCCACCTCCGGTCGGGAAGAACAGAAGCTCGGCGCTCGCCGCGTCGGAGGAGCGCCGCGCCAGCCCGGGCACAGCCAGCGCCTCGATCTGCATGAGCACGAACGCCAGCTGGAACGTACGCCACGAGTGCGCTTTCGGCCCTCGCACCTCGACCTCGGCGCGGGCCTCGCCGAGCAAGAGCCCGGGTGTCGTCGCCCGCAGCGCGGCGACCTGGGACTGCAGGCGCTGGTCGGCCATGACCCGGTTCATGAACCGGAAGCACCGTAAAGCCTCTTCGTTGGCGAGCAGGAAGTCCAGGCCCCGCTCCAGTTGCGCGGCGACCTTGCGAGCATCCTGGATCGTGTCCGCGGCCACCTCGCGGAGGTGCTCCGGCAGGCGCCCGGCAGTCGACTCCTGCTTGCCAAGCCACGCTGCGTATCCCGCGACGATGGGACGCAGCCCAGCATCGAGGGCCTCGGCCGGGGCGGTCGACAGCGCAACCATGTCCAGCAACGCGCCGGAGATCTCCCGCGCCTGGGTCTGCGGAGTCTCCGAGACCGGCAACCACGTCGTACGCACCTGGGTTGCACGCCGGGCGTCGCCGGTCACGGTCCAGTCCGCCGAGCAGGTGCGGCCCACGGCGAACTGCAACCGGTCCCGGTACTGGAGCTGCAGCCGCTGCAGTTCGTCATCAGGATCGAGAACCGGATCCTCCAGCACGTCGGACACCGGAAGGAAGACCGCCTCTCCGCCCGCCTCAACGCGCAGGCGCGTCTGGTACATCCACATGTCCGTCGGGATGCGCCGTGGCGAGACTCGGTCATTGCAGAGCGCCAACTCGACGATGCGCCGGCCGGCAGAGCCAACGACATCGTCCATGACGTCCACCCGGATGATTACGGCATCCTCGAGCGACAGGTCCTTCGTCGTCCCAGTCACGAGCGACTGCAGGTCGAGCTCGACCGAGTATGCATGCTGCGTCCTGGCGTACTTGCGTACTGGTTGCCCCGACCGATCCACCTCGTCGGTCGTTTGGATCTTGTAGGAGCCCCACTCTGCCCGCACCGTGACCGACGCCAAGTCCGTCGGCACCTGGAAGCGCAGCCCCATCGACGCCGGGATCATCAGGCCCTTGCGCACGGGCGCGTCTTCGACGCCGTCGTCGTCCGACGACGAGACCTCCTCGACCGTGCCGACCGGCACGCCCCGCCCCAGGTCCGCCTCCTCGGCCTCGACCACGTCTGCGTCTGCGTCTTCGCCGTCGGCGCTGCGCACTGCGCCCTTTCCGAGCAGCTTCGCAGGCGCGATCCGCCCCACCACATACAGGGCATCCGGTGGAGCGTCCAGCAGTTCGTCGTCCCCGTGGCCCGGCCCCAGCAGCTCTCGCTCCAGGATGTCCGAGAAGTTCTCCCGGACGTCCCACGACGTCCACGGGCCCCTGGGTACATGCGAGAGTTCGTACTCGCGACGAGCAGGCGGCGTCTTACCCGACGGCGCCCCGGCCAGCTCGGTCATGAACGATCGCCTCCTGTTAGATGGCCTGGTCAGGAACGGATACCACCGTAGCCGGACGCACTGGCACGAGCGCCCCCAAGGCCCGCGCAGGAGGCGAGTTCACCCGGAATCCTCCGAGTCGACGCGTCGGTTAAGCATCGACGCGCTGATCTGTGGACAGCTCGACGACTCGGAGGTCCGCCGCCCTCGCGACAACAGGTACCCCGTCGTCGAACCGCGCTCCAGGACGCCACCGGAGAAGCACCCGCTCATCGTCGAAGTAGCGCCCGACAACTCCTCGACGGATCCGAAGGCTCGCCACCTGTGACAGAAGGATCTCGCGGCGGGCTCTCTCATCGGTTCCGACCGCGCGCCAGCGTTCGAGGACGGTTGAACCGGCGTGGGGTTCGGCACCACGCTCCGTGAGGAGACGGTCAATGAGGTACGGGTCGAGCCGAGTGCGGCCGATCGTCTGACGGCACTTCGGACAGTACAAGACGGGCTGCTTCTGGTTCGCACCTCGGTAGAGATAGACGTCGCAGTCGTCGCAGAGCACAGCCCGCGACAGGAGCGGACTCGTCGGCTCCCGCTCAGAGCGCTTGCGGGCCTGTGGGCTGTCGCGTGCATCGAGAGTTCGCTGCAACTCCCCGAATTCGTCGAAGGTGATGATCGCGAGAGATTCGTCGATGACCGGGGCGCCTCCCTCATCGCGGACGACGGCGAAGGGGTCCGCTCGCTTGTCGCTCTTCGCCCGGCCCGGGTTGTGCGGCGTCATCCCAGCCAGGATCGGATTGCGCAGGAGCTGTTCGACCGTCTGACGGTTCCACGCGCGGTTCTCTGGATCGAGGCGAGGCTTGCGCCGCACCGGCAGCGGTGCGTGCTGGTCTGTGAGCCAGGTTGCGATCGCGTTGACCGTTTTTCCTTGCTGGGCGAGAAGAACCGCCTCGCGCAGCCAGCCGATCCGCTCAGCGTCCTTCTCCAGCACCCGCCCAGGCCCATCCGGGTTCTCGATCGAACGGTAGCCGTAGGGGATGCCACCTCCGACGAAACGGCCGTCCTTGATGAGGTGAGCGCGTGCCGCGCGAACCCGCGCCCGGATGCCCTCGGCCTCCATCTCCCCGAAGACCGCGAGCATGACGGCGAAGGCCCGGCCCTGCGGGCTGGTCATGTCGATGGGGTCCTCGACGGCAACCAAGCCCGCGCCACGCTTCTGGAGCGCCTCGTCCGCGTGCAGGAAGTCGAGCACTCGACGGGCGAGACGATCGACCTTCCAGATCACGACTGCGTCGAACCCGTCAGCTGCAAGGAGCGCAGCCCACCCCTTGCGATCTTCCGGGCGGTTCACCGTCGCCGAGACACCGTCGTCGACGAACTCGCCGATGACCTCCCAGCCTCGGGCTTCGGCGTACTTGCGTCCCGACTCGAGCTGTCGCGCGATCGAGACCGACTCCTCCTTGGTAACGCTGAGACGGGCGTAGAGGACGCAGCGGCGGACTTGGTTGATGTTCACCGACGACAGGGTGCCCGACCTGCGACGATGCAGTGCGACATCACTCCTGTCAACGAAGGGCACGCTCGGTCTAATCGCGACCAACACGGTCGCGCAGGGCGACACCCGAGAGGTGGGGCTGGACACGATGGTCGCGGGCGGGTTCACGATCACGCAGGC
>NZ_JABBYC010000085.1 GCF_016742955.1 Myceligenerans indicum
TGTGTATAAGAGACAGGTGGGGGACGAGGGTTCGGGTGCCGGGGCGACCGGTGGTGTGGTGCGGCGGCGCACGCCGCCGCGGTTCGCGGTGGTGGACGCGCTGGACGCGGACGGGATGTTGCCGGCGATCTGGTTCGTGTTCTCCCGGGCGGGTTGTGAGGGTGCGGTGGAGCAGTGCCTGCGGGCGGGTCTGCGGCTGACGAGCGCCGCGGAGGAGGCGCGGATCCGTGAGGTGGTGGAGCGGCGTACGGCGGCGATCCCGCCGGAGGACCTGGAGGTGCTGGGGTTCTGGTCGTGGTCGCAGGCGTTGTCGCGGGGTGTGGCGGCTCATCATGCGGGGCTGCTGCCGGTGTTCAAGGAGACGGTCGAGGAGCTGTTCGCGGCCGGGCTGGTGAAGGTGGTGTTCGCGACCGAGACGCTGGCGCTGGGGATCAACATGCCGGCGCGCAGCGTGGTGCTGGAGAAGCTGGTCAAGTGGGACGGGACGGGGCATCAGCCGATCACGCCGGGGGAGTTCACGCAGCTGACCGGGCGGGCGGGGCGGCGGGGGATCGACACGGACGGGCATGCGGTCGTGGTGGATCATCACGGGTTGGATCCGCAGGCGCTGGCGGGGCTGGCCTCGCGGCGGCTGTACCCGCTGCGGTCCTCCTTCCGGCCCACGTACAACATGGCGGTGAACCTGGTGGCGCAGGTGGGCCGGGACCGGGCGCGGGAGGTGCTGGAGACGAGCTTCGCGCAGTTCCAGGCCGACCGGGGCGTGGTGGGGCTGGCGAAGCAGGCGCGTGCGCATGCGGAGGCGCTGGAGGGGTATGCGGAGGCGATGGCGTGTGACCGGGGGGACTTCGCGGAGTACGCCGGGATCCGGGCCGACATCTCGGCGCGGGAGAAGGACCTGTCGCGTGCGGCCACGAGTGCGCGGCGGGCGGAGGTGGTCTCGGCGCTGGAGAAGCTGGGGCGGGGTGATGTGGTGCAGTTGCCCACCGGGCGGCGGCGCGGCTATGTGCTGGTGCTGGATCCGGGGGAGCAGGGCGGTTTCGACGGTCCGCGTCCGACGGTGCTGACCCAGGAGCGGCAGGTCAAGCGGCTCACGCTGGCGGACGTGCCCGGTGGGGTGCGCACGGTGGGGCGGGTGAAGATCCCCAAGGGGGCCAACACGCGCAAGGCGGAGGTGCGTCGTGATTTGGCGCTGCGGTTGCGGGCCGCGGTCGGTGAGGCGGACGCCTCCGGCGTGGCGGGGCGTGGCGGTGACCACGCGGCGGGGCGTGGCGGGCGTGGGGACGCTGCCTCGGACGCGCAGCTGAGCGGGCTGCGGGCGCGGCTGCGGGCGCATCCGTGTCACGGGTGTCCTGAGCGGGAGGATCATGCCCGCTGGGCGCAGCGGTGGCGCACCTTGAAGTCGGAGCACGACCAGCTGGTGCGGCGGGTGGAGGGCCGTACCGGGGGTATCGCCCGGACGTTCGACCGCACCCTGGATGTGCTGGCCGAGCTCGGGTACGTGGCCGAGCTGCCCGAGGGGCCCGATCATGCCGCCGGGCTGCGGGTGACGGATTCGGGCCGGTGGCTGCGCCGCCTGTATGCGGAGAACGATCTGCTGCTGGCCGAGTGCCTGCGCCGCGGTGTGTGGGACGAGCTGGATCCGGCGGGTCTGGCCGCGGTGGTGTCGGCCGTGGTGTATCAGGGGCGGCGTGAGGCCGAGAGCGAGCCGTTCGTGCCCGGTGGGCCGCGCGGGGTGCTGGCCCGGGCGCTGGACGAGACGCTGCGGGTGTGGTCCGAGGTGGACGACCTGGAGGAGGGGCACGGTATCGAGGCCACCGGCCGGCTGGATCTGGGGATCGTGGCTCCGGTGCACCGGTGGGCCAGTGGCAGGCCGTTGAGCGTGGCGCTGGACTCCGCGCACGAGCTGGCCGCCGGGGACTTCGTGCGCTGGTGCAAGCAGGTGCTGGACGTGCTGGACCAGCTTGCCGGTGCCGCGCCGTCGCAGAAGCTGCGCCGCACGGCGCGCCGCGCGCACGACGCGGTGCTGCGCGGTGTGGTGGCCTACTCGAGCGTGTGACCGAGGCGGCCGCCGGCCGGGACGGCCGGTGGCCGCGCGATCGCATAGGGTTCATGCCGTGACCTCGATCCTCTACCGTGGTGGCGTCGTGCACTCGGCCGCCGATCCGTTCGCCGAAGCCGTTCTCGTCGACGACGGTGTGGTGGCCTGGCTCGGTGCGAACGACACCGCCGACGGTCTGGCGGCGCGCGCCGATCGGGTCGTCGAGCTGGACGGTGCGCTGGTCACGCCCGGGTTCGTGGACGCGCACGTGCACGTGCTGGAGACGGGTCTGGCCATGGACGGCGTCGACCTGTCCGCGGCCGCCGGAGTGCGGTCCCTGGCCGATGCCCTGGCGGCGCTGGCCGACGGCGCGCGGCGGCTGGACGGCACCGATCCCGGCGGTGGCGAGTGTCTCCTCGCGTTCGGCTGGGACGAGCAGGCGTGGCCCGAACGCCGCCCTCCGAGCCGTGCCGAGCTCGACGACGTGGCCGGCGGCCGCCCCGTGTACGCCGGGCGGGTCGACGGGCATTCCGCGGTCGTGTCCAGTTCCCTGGCCGCCGCCGCCGGCGTCGACCAGCTCCCGGGCCGGGTGTCCGACGGTGTGCTGACCGCCCGGGCCCACCACGACGTGCGTGACGTCTCGCGCCGTATCTCGCCCGAACGTCACGCCCGCGCCTGCCGGGCGGCGCTGTCCGCATGGGCCGCGCGCGGGGTCGTGTCCGTGCACGAGATGAGCGCCCCGCACCTGGACACCCGGGGCGGCCTCGCCGAGATCATGGCGGCCACCACGGACCCGGCCGGTGGGCTGCCGCACGTGGTCGCCTACCGTGGGGAGCTGTGCGAGACCGTCGAGGCCGCGCGCGACCTGGTCGCCGAGCTGCCGTTCCTGACCGGCATCGCCGGTGACCTCACCGTCGACGGCTCCATCGGCTCACGCACCGCCGCCCTGCGGTCGCCCTACGCCGACCTGTCCGCGGGAGCCGACGACGCCGACCGGCACGGGAACCTGTACCTGTCGGCCGAGCAGATCGCCGGCCACCTCACCGCCGTGGGCGCCGCCGGCCGGCAGGCCGGGTTCCACGTCATCGGGGACCGCGCCATGGACGAGGTCCTGGCCGGCCTCGTCCTCGCGGCACAGGCCGACGGCTCCGCCCGGCTGCGCGCCGGACGGCATCGCATCGAGCACGCCCTGTTCGTCGACGCCCAGGCCCTGTCCTCGCTGCTGCTGCACGGCGTGTCCCTGTCGATGCAGCCCGCGTTCGGCGCCGCGTGGGGCGGCACCACCGGCATGTACGCCCAGCGGCTCGGTGCCGTGCGGGCGGGTGGGCTGCAGCCGTTCGCCGACCTGGTCGGGGCCGGGATCCCGCTCGCGTTCGGGTCGGACACGCCCGTCACCCCGGTGGACCCGTGGACGGGGGTGCGGGCCGCCACCGCGCACGAGGATCCCGACCAGAGCATGTCCGCCCGCGCGGCGTTCCGCGCCCACACCCGCGGCGGGTGGCGGCTGGCCGGCCTGGACCACACCGGTGCGGGAGAACTGCGGGTCGGGTCCCCCGCCCACCTCGCGGTCTGGCGGGCCGACGAACTGACGGTGCAGACCGGCTCGGCGCGTCTGAGCCCGCTGTCCTCCTGGAGCCAGGAGGCGCGCGCCGGCCAGCCGCTGCTGCCCGCCCTGTCCCAGGACGCCCCCGCACCCGAGTGCCTGCACACGATGCGCGACGGCGTCGTCCTGCACGACACCCTGTCGGACTGAGCCGCCCGTCCCGGTGCCGGGCGGCTCGGGCGGGGCCCTCAGGCGGAACGATTAGGCTGCGATCGTGCGACGTCGGATGATCCAGCGGATCGTGAACCTCTTCCTGGCCGTGACCGGCGGCCTCACCCTGTGGGCGGCCTTCCCGGACGTGGGCTGGTGGCCCGGAGCGTTCGTCGCCGTCGCGCTGCTGTGGTGGGCGCTGCGCGAGGACAACGCCTGGTGGAACACCCTGGCCGGGTTCGCGTTCGGCATCACGTTCTTCCTCCCGCACGTGCGATGGGCGATCAACGCCACCGAGATCGCGCCGTGGATCGCGATGTCCGTCATCGAGGCCCTGTTCCTGGCGCTGTTCGGCGCCCTGTGGACGTGGGCGCGGCGGGCCGTGCGCGCCGGACTGCGCGGCCGGGACGCGCCCGTGCGCGCCGGAGCCTGGCAGGCCGTCGCGTTCGCCGTCGTGTTCACCGCCGTCGAGCAGTGGCGTGCCGAGGTGCCGTTCGGCGGGTTCCCGTGGGGCCGTCTCGCCTGGACCATGGTCGACGCCCCGCTCGGACGCGCCGCCTGGCTCGGCGGCAGCGTGCTGGTCACCTTCGGCGTGTGCCTGGCCGGTCTCGGCCTCGCCGCCGCCGTGCACACCCTCCTCACCGGTCCGCGAGCGCCGTCGTCCGCCGGCCGCGCGGCCGGCGTGATCGTGGCCGCCGCGGCGATCGTCGCCGCGCCTGCCGCTCTGCCTCTGCCCGCTTCGGCGGACACCGGAACCGTGCGGGCCGGTGACGGTGCCGCGGTGTACGACGCCGGCCGTGACCTGGGTGAGGAGGGCGTGCTGCGGGTGGGGGCCGTGCAGGGCAACGTGGCCGACCCCGATCTCGGTGTCTTCGCCGCGCGGCCCGAGGTGTTCGGCAACCACCTGGAAGGCACCTACGAGCTCGCGGAGGAGTTCGCCGGTGAGCTCGACGTGGTGCTGTGGCCGGAGGACTCCACGGGTGCCGACCCTCGCACCAGTGACGCCGCGTCGGCCGCGCTCGACGCCGCCGCCACGACCGTCGGTGCCCCGATCCTCCTGGGCACCCAGGAGTACCCGCCCGGTGGGGGACGCTACAACGTGTCGCTGCTGTGGCAGGCCGGGCAGGGTGCCACGCAGCGGTACGCGAAGCAGCATCCCGCGCCGTTCGGGGAGTACATCCCCTTGCGCGGCCTCGTGCGGCTGCTGTCGGACCAGGTCGACCGGGTCACCCGTGACATGCTGCCGGGTGAGGCCCCCGCCGTGATGGACGTGCCGGTCCGTCCAGGTGTCGCGCGCAGCGGCGGCAGTGTCCGTGTGGCCACGGTCATCTGCTTCGAGGTGGCCTACGACGAGATCGTGCGCGACGCCGTGCAGCGCGGTGCCCAGCTCCTGGTGGTCCCGACCAACAACGCGGCGTTCGGCTGGACCGCCGAATCCACCCAGCAGCTCGCGATGACCCGCATGCAGGCGATCACCACGGGCCGGGCTGCCGTGCAGGTCTCGACCGTGGGAGTCTCCGGCATCGTGGCTCCGGACGGCACGCTGGTCACCTCCACCGGACTGTTCACGCACGAGACGCTTGCCGCGGTGCTGCCGCTGCGGGCCGCGATCACCCCCGCGGTCGCGGCCGGCTACTGGCCGGGATGGGTCGTGGGGGTCCTGGCGGGGTTGCTGGTGGCTGCGGGTGTCGCCGTGCGGGTGTCCGCGCGGCGTGGAGCGGTGCGAGCTGGCGCGCAGCGGCGAGGGCACACGGCACCGGACCGGGACGCGCTGGTGGGCTGAGCACCGTCCTCGCCGTGCAGACCACTGAGCGCCGCCGGGAATCCCGGCGGCGCTCGGTGGTCATGACCTCGGATCAGGCAACGCCCGAGGTCAAAGAGGTCGAACTCACAAAGGTTGAACTCACGAAGGTCGAACTACGAGGCCCGGCGTGCGGATCCGAGCGAGGTGCGCGGATCCGCGGGGTGCCGGGCCGGACGAACTCACGCCGAGCGGCGCAGCTTGCCCGCTCGCAGGAGCTCGAGGCGCTCGTCGAGGAGCTCCTCGAGTTCCTTGACGGTTCGCCGCTCCAGGAGCATGTCCCAGTGCGTGCGCTGCGGCTTGCCCGGCTTGGCCTCGGGACGCTCGGCGTCCCGCAGCAGTGCCTCGGCGCCGCACCGGCATTCCCACAGGGCGGGAACCTCGGCGTCGGTCGCGAACGGAAGGATGATCGTGTGCCCGTTGGGGCAGTCGTAGTACGCCTGGAACCGCGGGGCGAAATCCACGCCCTCGTCGGACTCCATGCTCTTCGAGCCGATGCTCATGCCGCGCAGGGAGCGGTCAGCCATGTCGTCCTCCAGGGTCTCGGGGAATAGGGCTGAAGACTGTCTTCAAGAAGATCCGAAGTTTCAACGCACGGACACGCTGGCGTGTTCCAGGTTCTTCCGGGCGGAAACGATGATCTGTCAAGGCTACGCGTCGCGCAGGCCCGCGCAAGCTGGATCCTGGCGTATCAGGGGTGGTTGTGCGCGATCTCACGGAATGAACCTAGGCTGGGCCACGTTCGGACCCATACATGCAAACGCATGGACTGGCGCGGTCACCGCACCAGGTCCCGCAGGAACCCACCAGAGGAGTCGGCCGTGCAGTTCGGCATCTTCAGCGTCAGCGACGTCACCCGCGACCCGGTCGCGGACCACACCCCGGACGACACCGAGCGCGTCCGCGACATGCTCACCATCGCCAAGCACGCCGACGAGGCGGGGCTGGACGTCTTCGCCACCGGTGAGCACCACAACCCGCCCTTCGTCGCCTCCTCCCCGACGACGATGCTCGGCTACCTGGCGGGAGTGACCAAGAACATCACCCTGTCCACCGCCACGACCCTCATCACCACCAACGACCCGGTCCGGATCGCCGAGGAGTACGCGATGCTCCAGGTGATCTCCGGCGGCCGGATGGACCTGATGATGGGCCGCGGCAACACCGGCCCGGTCTACCCCTGGTTCGGGCAGGACATCCGCCAGGGCATCCCGCTGGCCGTGGAGAACTACGCGCTGGTGCGCCGCCTGTGGACCGAGGACGTCGTGGACTGGGAGGGCAAGTTCCGTACCCCGCTGCAGGGCTTCACCTCCACCCCGCGCCCCCTGGACGGCGTGCCGCCGTTCGTGTGGCACGGCTCCATCCGCTCCCCGGAGATCGCCGAACAGGCCGCCTACTACGGTGACGGGTTCCTGCACAACAACATCTTCTGGCCCATGAGCCACACCAAGCAGATGGTCCGGTTCTACCGCCAGCGCTACGAGCACCACGGCCACGGGCGCGCCGACCAGGCGATCGTCGGCCTGGGCGGACAGGTGTTCGTGCGGCCCCGCTCCCAGGACGCGTGGAACGAGTTCCGCCCCTACTTCGACGTCGCGCCCGTCTACGGGCACGGCCCGTCCATGGAGGACTTCACCCGCGACACCCCCCTGACCGTCGGCTCGCCCCAGCAGGTCATCGACCGCTACGGCGCGTTCGTCGACGAGGTCGGCTACTACCAGCGCCAGATGTTCCTCACCGACCACGCCGGCCTGCCGCTGAAGACCGTGCTGGAACAGATCGACATCCTGGCCGACCAGATCGTGCCCGAGCTGCGCAAGATCGTCGAGGCCAAGCGCCCCGAGGGCGTCCCGGCAAACCCGCCCACGCACGCCGAACGCGTCGCGGCCGCCCGCACCGCAGGGCAGACCGTGGCCGGCCACGTGGGCGACTCCGTGGACCCCTACACCGGAACCGTTGCCGAGGAGGCAGACCTGTGAACGAAACACGTACCGTCGTCGTGGTGACGGCGGGCCTGTCCCAGCCCTCCCAGACCCGGCTGCTGGCCGACCGGCTCGCCGCGTCCACCGTCCGGGAGCTGGAACGAGACGGCCACCAGGTCGAGGTCGAGGTCATCGAACTACGCGAGCACGCCCACGCCATCATGGACGCCATGCTCACCGGCTTCGCCGGCGGCGACCTCGAACAAGCCATCGACCGGCTCACCCACGCCGACGGCGTCATCGCCGTCACCCCGCTGTTCACCACCACCTACTCCGGGCTGTTCAAGTCGTTCGTCGACATCCTGGACAAGGACACGCTGACGGACATGCCCGTGCTGCTGGCCGCCACCGGCGGGACACCACGCCACTCCCTGACGCTGGACTACTCCATGCGCCCGCTGTTCACCTACCTGCGCGCCGACGTCGTCCCCACCGCCGTGTTCGCGGCCACCGACGACTGGGCCAGGGACGGGGACGCCGGACACGACACCGACCGGGACGCCAACCCGCTGCCCGGACGGATCGACCGCGCCGGCCGAGCACTCGCCGACCGCGTCGCGGCACGCCACAACACCGGACCCGCCGACCCGTTCACCACCACCCCGGACTTCGCACAGATGCTCCGCGCCTGACCACCGGCGCCTCCCGCGGGCGCCCCGCCCCACGACGGGCGGGGCGCCCGCGGCGCGCCCGGCCCCGAAAGTACCTGTCTCTTATACACATC
>NZ_JABBYC010000086.1 GCF_016742955.1 Myceligenerans indicum
CCTTATCGTCGGCAGCGTCAGATGTGTATAAGAGACAGGGGGAGGGATCCGGGTGATGCGGCAGGTGTCCGGAAGGGCACGACACGCGGGGCAAATGACACATCTGTTCACCGGGTCGTAGTGTGGCCCGCATGAGCGAGATCCTGGTCGACTCCCCGGAGACAGGCGATGTCGTGCCCGCGGGCGCCGACATCGCCGAACCGTCGTCGGACGAGGCTGCGAGTGAGCTCTCCGACCTCGAACGCGAGATCCTCGCGTTCGAACGCAAGTGGTGGAGATTCGCGGGGGCCAAGGAGGAAGCCGTCCGTGAACTCTTCGACATGACCTCCACACGGTATTACCAGGTGTTGAATGCATTGATCGACACGCCTGCGGCACTCGCCCATGACCCGATGCTGGTCAAGCGGTTGCGCCGGATGCGCTCGACGCGTCAGCGCGCACGATCCGCCCGGCGGCTCGCGGACGAGAAGCCCTGAGAGTCCAGGAGTCTGGGCTACCCTGTCCGCCGTGACCAACAGCACGTACCGCTACCCGCCCGACGAGTTCGACGTCGCCGTGCCTGGCGGCGCACCTGTCGGCGTGCACCGCGCGCCGCGCAGCGGCTGGAGTTCGGCCTGGCCGTTCTTGCTGGTCGCTCTGGTCTGTGCCGGCGTCGCGTGGGGAGGCATCACCCTCCTGTCCGGCGGCGGCAACGACCCCAACTCGGCGGCGGAGCCGAATGCCAGCGTCTCGGCGGACCCGTCACCGAGCTCCAGCGAAGGCGCTGAGGGCGAAGGCGACGGTCAGAACGACGGCGATGGTGGTGACGAGCCGAGCGAGGAGTCTTCCAGCGAGCCCGAGGAGGCCCAGTACCCGGGTGATCCGGCGGCGGCCAACATGGCGGCTGACATTGGGGTCTACAACGATTCGGGTGAAGCGGGCGTTGCCGGTGCGGTGGCGACCAACCTCCAGGCCGCAGGCTTCACGGGCAACCTCAATGCGGGGAATGCGGGCGATCCGAACGGTCCGCAGGCAGGCGCGGTGACCGCCAACTCTGTCCTTTACGGACCGGATCGCGCCGACACGGCTTCGGCGGTCGCCGAAGCGCTGGGAATCCCGGCAGAGAACGTTCAGGAGTCCGCGGATGTGGGTGCACATCCCACCGAAGCCGTGTGGGTCGTTCTCGTGACTCCACCGACTGAGTGATTATTCGCCGTCCGGCGAATTGGCGGGCCGCTTCCGGGACGGGGGCGGCCCGCCTCGCATTGTGCGGAGGGGAGTCCTGACCTGTCGGTGCGCGTGCTCTTGTGCGCGCCGGCCTGGTGTTCGGGTCACCGGACGCCGGTGGGCGTCCCTCGGGGTGGCGCCGACGCCTGCCGCTTCGCGCCCGGTCGCATCGCTGACAGTCCCTGACCGAGGCGGCCCACCTGCTGGACAGCGGTGAGGCGATGGCGTGCCATTCCGCGCATTGCCTGCGTGCCCCCGGGCCGGCGCGCCTGCCGGTAGGACTTTGCCCGGATCGAAGAATGCAGCTTCGGCGCGTCGTGAGTTTATCGGTCGAATCCAATGAGTCTGTCGAAACGATCAGGACGCCTCCGGAATTCGCCCGCTGCGTGCTGTCGCCGCACGTTACCTGGTGCATCGGGGGGCGTGATCACACCACCTCGACTTCCTGACCTGCGCGTTCGCCCAGCGCGGAATCCGTCAAATAGCGATTTACCCCTTCCATAGTATGACTTGGAGCACTAGCCTCGAATCACCACGGGTCGAACCGAGTGGCCCGTGCGAGATGCAAGGAGAAGTGCATGGCCCAGGGCACCGTCAAGTGGTTCAACGCGGAGAAGGGGTACGGCTTTATCACCCCGACCTCCGGCGGGCAGGACCTGTTCGTCCACTACAGCGCGATTCAGGTGGACGGCTACCGCACCCTCGACGAGGGACAGGCGGTCGAGTATGAAGTGGGGCAGGGTCAGAAGGGCCCGCAGGCAGAGATGGTCCGCCCGCTCTGATCTGAGTCCCAGGACCGGTTTCCCCCTGGCCGGTCTCTCCGATCGACGTAGGCGGCGTGCGGCCCTGACCCGCTCGCCGCCCGTCACGCAGGATGCTCTGTCGCAGGTTCGAGGCTCCGACCTGACGTGGTCGGGGTCTCTTCGTGCGTGACCGGGCCGACACGGCAGGCCCCGTGGTTCGATGAGGTCATGACTGTGCTGGACGCCGTCGTCGTCGGCTCCGGGCCCAACGGCCTCGCCGCCGCCGTCACGCTCGCCCGCGCGGGCCTCGGCGTCCGTGTGCTGGAGGAGCAGTCCTCGGCCGGAGGCGGTGCGCGCACCCTGACCGGCTCCGAGCTCGTCACGGCGACACCCGTGCCGGACCGTTCGGGCCGCTTCCTTCCCCCGCTCGGCGCCGACGCCGGGACGGGCGCGGACCTCCGCTTCGACGTGTGCTCCGCGGTGCATCCGATGGCCTGGGCGTCACCCTTCTTCCGCGCGTTCGGCCTGGCGGACCGGATCGAGCTCCGGACCCCCGAGGTCTCCTACGCCCAGCCGCTCGACCCGGTGGCCGGTTCGCGCACGGCGCGTGCCGGGATCGCCTTCCACGACCTGGACCGGACGGTGGCGCGGCTCGGGGCCGACGGCGCCGCCTGGCGTTCGCTGATCGGCCCGCTGGCCGACCACTGGCCGGCCGTGGCAGCCCTGGCCATGGGCGACAAGCGCGGCCTGGCCACGCCCGCGTCCGTGCGATCCGCCCCGGTTCCCGGCGCCGACCCGGACCGCGGCGGCCGGCGCCTCGGCGACGATCCGGTGATCTTCTGCCGACGCGATGCCCTCGGCCTCGGCACCGAGGGGCTCGCGCTGCTGCGGGCCGCGCTCGGCTTCGGGCCAGGGCTGGTCGAACAGGGGACGGGCCTCTGGAACCGCCGGTTCGCCGCCGACGTCGCCCCCGCGCTTCTCACGGGGGTCGCGGCCCATGTCATGACGCCGCTGCCGTCGCTCGCCGGGGCCGGCACGGCGCTCCTCCTGGGTGCTCTGGCCCACGGGCCGCACGGCTGGGCGCTGCCCGTCGGCGGGTCGGGGGCGATCGTCGAGGCGCTGGTCGCGGACCTTGTCGCACACGGCGGCGAGGTCGAGACCTCGCGTCCGGTTCGCACCCGGGCCGATCTTCCGCCCGCCCGCGCGTACCTGTTCGACACGGCGCCCGGCGTCGTCGGACAGGTCTTCGGCGATCACGTGCCGCGATCCTCCGGTACCGCGATGCGGCGTTATCGGTTCGGCGGCGGGGCGGCCAAGGTCGACCTGGTGCTGCGCGGTCCCGTGCCCTGGGCCGTGGACGACGTCGGACGCGCCGGGACCGTGCACCTCGGCGGGACGCGCGAGCAGATGGCCGAGGCGGAGGCGACCGTCGCCGCAGGGCGGCCCGCGGTGCACCCGGTCTGCCTGCTCAGCGATCCGTCGGTGACCGACCCGGGGCGTCAGGTCGACGGCTTGCGGCCCCTGTGGGCCTACGCCCACGTCCCGGCGGGCTCGCAGCGGGACGTCACCGAGGACGTCGTCGGGCAGATCGAGCGGTTCGCGCCGGGGTTCCGTGATCTGGTCGTGGCCGCCCGGTGCGTGCCCGCCGCGCAGCTGTCCGCCCACAACGCCAACTACGTGGGCGGCGACATCGGTGCGGGCGCGGCCACGATGCCGCGGATGCTCGCCGCTCCCGGCCCGACGGGGACGCGCTGGGATCCGTACCGGACCGGCGTCGACGGTGTCTACCTGTGCTCGGCGGTGACACCTCCGGGGCCGGGCGTCCACGGGATGTCCGGCTGGCACGCGGCGCGCCGCGTCCTGGTCCGCGAGTTCGAGATCCGCCACCCGCCGGCCCTGTCCCCCCGCGACTGAACTCCGCCGGCTCCAGGGATCAGGGACACGGGGCCTGGTCTGCGGACCGGCCCGCTCGCGCCTGGCGAACACTCGGGGAGTGTGCTTGCACTCTCGGGGTGAGAGTGCCAATAATGTCTTAGCACTCTCGCGCTGAGAGTGACAGCAGGGCCGACAGGCGAGGTCTGTTTCCCTGGGCGAGACGTGATCGTCCAGGAAGCGGCCGTCCGTCGCGGGCGCCGAGCCGGCTCACCGAAAGCCACCAGCGGAGGATCCATCCCCATGGCCAAGATGATTGCGTTCGACGAGGAAGCTCGTCGGAGCATGGAGCGCGGGCTCAACCAGCTCGCCGACACCGTCAAGGTGACGCTCGGCCCCAAGGGCCGCAACGTCGTGCTCGACAAGAAGTGGGGCGCCCCCACCATCACGAACGATGGCGTCTCCATCGCCAAGGAGATCGAGCTCGAGGACCCGTACGAGCGGATCGGTGCGGAGCTCGTCAAGGAGGTCGCCAAGAAGACGGACGACGTCGCGGGTGACGGCACCACCACCGCCACCGTGCTCGCCCAGGCGCTCGTCAAGGAGGGCCTGCGCGTCGTCGCCGCCGGCGCCAACCCGATCGCCGTCAAGCGCGGCATCGAGAAGGCCACCGAGGCCGTCACCGAGCAGCTGCTGAACTCGGCCACCGAGGTCGAGACCAAGGAGCAGATCGCCTCCACGGCGGCGATCTCCGCCGGCGACCCCGCCATCGGTGAGCTCATCGCCGAGGCCCTCGACAAGGTGGGCAAGGAAGGCGTCATCACCGTCGAGGAGTCCAACACCTTCGGCCTGGAGCTCGAGCTCACCGAGGGCATGCGCTTCGACAAGGGCTTCCTGGCCCGCTACTTCGAGACGGACCCCGAGCGCCAGGAGGCCGTGCTCGAGGACGCGTACGTCCTGATCGTCGAGTCGAAGATCTCGAACGTCAAGGACATGCTGCCGGTCCTGGACCAGGTCATGAAGCAGGGGCGCGCCCTGCTCATCATCGCCGAGGACGTCGAGGGCGAGGCCCTGGCGACCCTGGTGCTGAACAAGATCCGCGGCACCTTCAAGTCCGTCGCCGTCAAGGCTCCGGGCTTCGGCGACCGCCGCAAGGCCATGCTCCAGGACATCGCCATCCTCACCGGTGGCCAGGTCATCTCCGAGACCGTCGGTCTCAAGCTGGAGAACGCCACGCTCGACATGCTGGGCACCGCCCGCAAGGTGGTCGTCACCAAGGACGAGACCACCATCGTCGAGGGTTCGGGCGACGCCGAGCTCATCTCGGGCCGCGTGAACCAGATCCGCAGCGAGATCGAGAAGTCGGACTCCGACTACGACCGCGAGAAGCTGCAGGAGCGTCTCGCCAAGCTGGCCGGCGGCGTGGCCGTCATCAAGGCCGGTGCGGCCACCGAGGTGGAGCTCAAGGAGCGCAAGCACCGCATCGAGGACGCCGTGCGCAACGCGAAGGCCGCCGTCGAGGAGGGCATCGTCGCCGGTGGTGGCGTGGCCCTCATCCAGGCCGGCGCGGTCGCGTTCGAGAAGCTCGAGCTCGACGGTGACGAGGCCACCGGTGCGCAGATCGTGCGTGCCGCGATCGACGCCCCGCTCAAGCAGATCGCCGTCAACGCCGGCCTCGAGGGCGGCGTCGTGGCGGAGAAGGTGCGCGGGCTGGAGGCCGGCCAGGGCCTGAACGCCGCGACCGGCGTCTACGAGGACCTGCTCGCCGCCGGCGTGAACGACCCGGTCAAGGTCACGCGCTCCGCGCTGCAGAACGCCGCGTCGATCGCCGCGCTGTTCCTCACCACCGAGGCTGTCGTGGCCGACAAGCCGGAGAAGGCCGCGGCCGCTCCGGCTGGCGACGGTGGCATGGGCGACATGGGCGGCATGGGCTTCTGAGCCCAGCCTTCCTGACGGAGGCCGTCTCCCCGCACGGGGAGGCGGCCTTCCGGCGTTCAGGCATGAGGGGTCCTGGTCTGCGCCAGCGAGTCCTCGATCGGGCACGGATCCTCGGGGTCGAGGACCCACGCGTCGAGGACGGACTCCAGGGCGCCGCGCATCCGCCGCAGATCGGCGATCCGCCGGTCGAGCTCGACGAGCTTCGCGCGGCCCTGCTCGCGCACCTCGGGGCGCGTGCCGGCGCGCGCCTCGTCGGAGAAGGCCACCACCGCGGCGAGCTCGCCCAGCGCGAAGCCCAGCTCCTGCCCGCGCCGCAGGAACCGAACGCGGCGGGCGTGCGCCTCGCCGTACCGGCGGTATCCGTCCTCGGACCGCCGAGGATCCGGCAGAAGCCCCCGGCGCTCGTAGAAGCGCACTGTGGACACCTTCACACCGGTCAGCGAGGCGAGCTCGGAGATCAGCATGCGGCGGAGCGTAACAGCGCGGGCGGCCTCGCCGACGCCCTGCGCGCCCTGAGCACCGCGGTGGCCTGCACGCCGCACCAGAGCAGCTCCGGCACGAGGAACCCCACCACGAGGTGGGACGCGCCGTTCGCCAGAGCGGCCCCCATCGCCGCGGCGAACAGCACACGTGCCACGGAGTCGGCCGCGCCCAGGGCGAGGCTCGTACGCCACAGGCGCACGGCGGCCCACACCGTGACGAGGCTTCCGGTGAAGCCCGCGAACATCACCGTGTAGGGATCCGTGGAGGCGGGTGCCGTCCCCGCGAGACCGAGGGCGTGGTGCGCCCGAGCCAGGCCGTCAAGGACCGGAACCGCCGTCCACGGCAGCGCGAAGGCCGCGGTGACCAGCACGTCGTAGATCGCCGAGAGTCGCACGACGCGAAGGGCTGAGGTACGTGTCATGCGCACATCGTCGACTCCGCACCGTGGTGCAGGGTCAAGCCCGCCGGCCGTCAGCTGAACATGCGCGTGGCCGTCAGCTCCGCGTCCGCGTAGGCCCGAGCCGTCTGCGTCAGGGCCACCTGGATGGCATCCAGAGCGTTCTCCACCTGCGCCTGCGCAGAACGCCACTGGGTCACCGACCCGGCGAACGCCGTCGCGGCGCCCCCGGTCCACGTGCCCTGCAGCGCGTCCAGATTGCGCATCAGCGCGGCGACCTCGGTGCGCACCGTCGCGACCGAGCCGGCCACCGCGCCGCTCGCAGCTTCGATCTGGTCGCTGTCCACCTGGTACTTCATCGTGCCCCCTTGTCCGCGAACGGCTGTCGGACGCCGTCGTGTCGGCCCCGGCCGCTCCGGTGCCACCGGTGTTCACGCTAGGCGGCGCGACACACGGGTGGGGAGCGGATCGCGAGCCCTGTGGACCACCGCGAGCTGTGGTCGGCATCGGATCCGCAGGGCGGCGTCGCGGTGGTCCCTCGGATGGGCCTGCCCACCCGAACATTCACGCCGCTCTCAGGAAAGAGTCAGACTCGCGCCGCACACTGAAGACATGGCGACACCAGAGGCGCGGCTCGTCGTCGTCGACGACGAGCCCAACATCCGCGAACTCCTTGCCACGTCCCTTCGATTCGCGGGTTTCGAGGTGCATGCCGCGGCCGACGGCAACGGCGCGCTCCAGCTCGTGCGGGACCTGGACCCGGACCTCGTCGTGCTGGACGTGATGCTTCCCGACATGGACGGCTTCACCGTGACGCGTCGCATGCGCGCCACGGGCAAGCACGCACCCGTGCTGTTCCTCACCGCGCGCGACGACACCCAGGACAAGATCCAGGGCCTGACCGTCGGCGGCGACGACTACGTGACCAAGCCGTTCAGCCTGGAGGAGGTCGTGGCGCGGATCCGCGCCGTCCTGCGGCGCACCGGCGCACCGGTCCCCGAGAACGAGGCGGTGCTGAAGGTCGGCGACCTGGAGATGGACGAGGACTCGCACGAGGTGCGCCGCGCCGGGGTGGAGATCGACCTGTCGCCCACGGAGTTCAAGCTGCTGCGCTACCTCATGCTCAACGCGGGCCGCGTGCTGTCCAAGGCGCAGATCCTCGACCACGTGTGGCAGTACGACTGGGGCGGCGACGCGAACATCGTCGAGTCCTACATCTCCTACCTGCGCCGCAAGATCGATCATCTGACGGTGGACGGGCCGGGCGGCACCGTCGAGCTCCCCGCGCTCATCCACACCAAGCGAGGCGTCGGATACCTCCTGCGCGCGGCGGCGTGAGGCCATGACCGACGACACCCGCCCGCCCTTCGCCCCCGGCGGATCTCCGCCGCGTGGAGGTGCGCCCGCGCCCGCGCCGGGCCGCGTGGCGTTCGACCTGTCTCTTATACACATCT
>NZ_JABBYC010000087.1 GCF_016742955.1 Myceligenerans indicum
CCTTATCGTCGGCAGCGTCAGATGTGTATAAGAGACAGCACCCCCGGCCACACGAACGGCCAGCCACCTGACAGCCCGCGCGTGGTCGGTCGGTTGCCGCATGGTCGGTCGGTTGCCGCATGGTCGGTCGGTTGCCGCATGGTCGGTCGATCACTTGACCGACCATGCGCCAAACCCCCGACCACGCGCGGGCGCCGCCGCCTCAACGGCGCGTGGTGGTGAACCGCGCGGCTGACGCCCGCCGCTCGTCCGCCTTCAGGGGACGACCGGGCCCCGCATCGCTCGGGAATGACCCCGCAGGTCAGCGGAAGGCCTGGATACCCGTCAGGTGACGGCCCAGGATCAGGGTGTGCACCTCGTCGGTGCCCTCGTACGTGCGCACCGACTCCAGGTTGTTCGCGTGGCGCAGCGGCGAGTGGTCCAGCGTGATCCCGTTGCCGCCCAGCACCGTGCGCGCGGTGCGGCACACCTCGATCGCCATGCGGGCGTTGTTCAGCTTGCCCGCCGAGATCATGTGCGCCTCCAACCGGCCGGCGTCCTTCAGCCGCCCGATCCGCAGCGCCAGGAGTTGCCCCTTGCTGACCTCCAGGGCCATGTTCACCAGCTTCTCCTGGGTGAGCTGGTGGGACGCCACCGGTACCCCGAACTGCACGCGCTCGCCCGCATACCCGAGCGCCGCCTCGAACGCGTCCCGCGCCGCGCCCACCGAACCCCACACGATGCCGTAGCGGGCCTCGTCCAGGCAGGCGAACGGCCCGGCCAGGCCGGGATGCTCCGGCAGGATCGCGTCGTCGGGCACCCGCACGCCGTCCAGCACGACGTCGCACTGGATCGAGGCACGCATCGACAGCTTGGGCTCGATGGGCGTCGCGGCGAAGCCGGGCGTCGAGGTCGGGACCAGGAAGCCGCGAACGCGCTCGCGGCCGGGGCGAGCCGGGGAGTCCGCGGCGCCTCCCGCCCGCGCCGCCGAGGACGCCGCGGCGTCGTCGTCGGACACCTTGGCCCAGATGACCGCGACGTCAGCGACCGACGCCAGGCCGATCCAGCGCTTGGCGCCGTCGATCACCCACTCCCCGCCGTCCAGGCGGGCGCGCGTGGTCATGCTCGCGGGGTCGGAGCCGGCGTCCGGCTCGGTGAGACCGAAGCAGCCGATCGCCTCCCCGCGCGCCAGGCGCGGCAGCCACTCCTCCTTCTGCGCCGCCGAGCCGTGCTTGTGGATCGCGGACATCACCAACGAGCCCTGCACGGACACGAAGGTGCGGATGCCCGAGTCCCCGGCCTCCAGCTCCTGGCAGGCCAGGCCGTACTCGACGGCCGACCGCCCGGGGCAGCCGTACCCGTCCAGGTGCATCCCGAGGACCCCGAGCTCGCCCAGCTCCGGCACGATCTCCCGGGGGAACTCGGCGTCGGCGAACCAGCGGGCGATGTGGGGCCGGATCCGCCGGTCCGCGAACTCGCGGACGCGGTCGCGAAGATCGCGCTCGTCAGAGGTGAGGTCTCCGTCGACGTCGAGGAGGTCGGCCGGGGAGGAGGTACGAACGGCGTCGGTCATGCCAGGACTGTATGCCAGACCGAACGGAACTCTCCCGGGGCGAGGCGCTCCAACGGGTACGGCGCCGCAGGGTGCGGCGAGATCACCGACGCCGGCCCGTCCTCGGGGTCCGGGCCACGACCGGCGATCTCAGTGACCGCGAGCGCGGCCCTGCTGACCGGCCCAGCGGTCGCTCCCTCCCACGGGGCCACCGGGACGCCGTCGGTATAACGTTCCCCGTGACATGGGAAACGAGATGAACAGCACTTTCAGCTGGAACGAAGGCAGCTTGGACGCCGCCATCGACCAGGGAGCGAAGGGCCTTTCGGAGGGCGGTGTTCCCGTGGGGTCCGCTCTTGAGATCGCCGGGGTTCTTGTCGGCCTGGGGCACAACCGGCGCGTCCAGGACGGAGATCCGATCGCACACGGCGAGATGTCCTGTATCCGCAATGCGGGTCGGCAACGCTCCTATCGATTTGCCACCCTCTACACGACACTCGCGCCTTGCGCGATGTGTGCCGGGACCATCGTGCAGTTCGGGATCCCCCGGGTGGTCGTCGGTGAGGACGAGACGTTCCCCGGAGAAATCCAGTTCATGCGTGACCGGGGTGTGCTGGTGACCGTTGTCGATGACCCGCGGTGCAAGAATCTGATGCGCGCATTTCAACGCGAGTACCCGGACGTGTGGGCCGAGGACATCGGTGAGAGCTAGGCGGGTGGCGGGGTCACCAGGTGGAGCGATCTCCGGGGAAGCCCACGTCCTTGCCCGTCGGCGGGGTCGGGGTGCGATGGCGAGACAGCCGCGGTGAGGTATGCCAGGTTCACGTAGCGGCATGCGATCAGGACGGCGCGCCGCTGGACGACGGTCTCGTGGCACCCTCGTGCTCCGTCACCGGTGAACCGGGCCACGCCGAAGACCAGGCGTCGGTTCTGCCGCTGAACGGTGACGACCACGGCATCGTCACGCGGGCCCGCGATGACGGTGGCGACATCAGGCCCGCCGAGCGCGATGACCGGGTCAACCGCACCCGGAGTGCGAGTTTCGATGACGGCGGCCAATTCCTGGGCCACGGTGAACGCGTTGCCGGCTGACGGGTCAAGACTCGCCATCGCTACGGTGCCCTGCCCGGTCGTCTTCCTCACTTCAGCTCTCCTGTGATGGTCGCGTGGAGCACTTCCTGGGGGTGGCACCCCTCTGATGGGGGCTTCTGTGGGCAGTCTTCGATACGAAGCGCTGCGGTGACCGTCTCGCTCACCCGACCGGATGCATGGTCGACGAACCGCGCGGAGAGCTCGTGGCTTCCTGCGCTGAGCCCGCGCAGCGACCTCTCCACCGCGCTCGCTGTGAGCAGGTGTGGTCCCCCGGCGTGCGCACCGTCGACGTCGACCTCGACGAAGGCGCCGACCGGGCCGCCAAGAGCGACGGTGACCCACTGGTTCCGTGGTTCGACGCCCTCGGGCACGGTGAGGGTCATCACGGAGGCGCCGACGAGCTCCAGGCTCGGTCCTGTGGCCTCGACGGGACCGATCGAGACGGGCGCAGATCGCGGCTCCCGGCCGTCGACCTGCTCGATGAGCACGTCGGACGTCGGCGAGGAGCGCTCGAGATCCAGGACGAAGACGCCCTCGCGGTCGGCGCGGGTGCTGCCGAGCGTCTCGCCGCCGGCGGTGACGGCTTCCACGAGCGCGTCGGGGAGCGCGCTCCCGTACACGCGAGGCAGGAGATGGTCACGCGTGACGTCGGAGACGTTCAGTGACGACGCGCCTGGTTCCGGGTCGACGTGGTCCATCTCGTCCGGGTCCTGCTTGACGAGATCCGGTCCGATGGGGTCCGGCACGCCCAGGTCCGGCACGCCCAGGTCAGGTCCCACCGGGTCAGGTCCCACCGGGTCAGGTCCCACCGGGTCAGGTCCGACCGGGTCAGGTCCGACCGGGTCAGGTCCGACCGGGTCAGGTCCGACCGGGTCAGGATCCACCGAGGCGCCTTCCGCCGGCTCCGTGGACCGGGCGAAACTCGCAGTACTCGTGTCCGGTTCGAGGTCGTCGGCGGCGTCGCTGGGATCATCGGAAGCAGCGCTCGATGTGGGAATCGGGTCGGGCGACTCGGCCGGTTGCGGAACATCGGCGTACCGCGGAGGCGCGGTATCGACGACGGCCGCGGCGGCGCTCGTGATGCCCCTGCCCGGTTCGCCCACCGTCAAGTACCACAGACCGACGACCGAAGCCACGACGGCCGCGGCTCCACCGACCGAAGCCAGTACGGAGATCGCCCCCTTCGACAGCGTCGCACCGAGATACCCGGACCCCGTCGCGGCCTCGCGCGCAGCGGCTCCACCGAACTTCGCGAAGACGGACGACGCCGCCTCCCGCACCACATCCTGGGTGCCGGCCAGCAGGTGGGAGGCGTCGAGTCCGAGGGCCCCGGCGCCCAGCACGGTCGGCAGCAGAGCGACACGCAGCCTCTCGGCGACGTCCCCGAGTTCCTCGACCAGGACGCCGCATCGCGCGCACCCGGCCACGTGGACCCGCACGACGTCGGCGCCTGCCTGGGACAACGAGCCACGAAGATATCCGGGGACTTGCTCGACCACCCGTCGGCAGTCGCCGTCAACCGGGTTGTCGGAGATGTGAGCCTGGATCCACGCGCGGCGCAAGCCTTCCCGGGCGCGGTATGTCAACGACGCCACCGCGCCCGGAGTGATCCCCACCACGGGCGCGATCTCCCTGGCCCCCATGCCCTCGACGTCGGCGTACCACAGGACGGTGCGCCACTCGTCGGGCAAGGTGCGGAACGCTCTGACCGCCATCGCCTTGTCCAGGCTCGCGGCGCTGAAATCGGCTGCCGGATCGGCCACGTCGCGCCCGTCCGTGAAGTCCGCGGCGTCGCCGGCATCGGCCTGGCGCGCCCATGACGTGGCGATGTTGCGGATCGCGGTGTACAGGTATGGACGGAACGGGCCCACGGGACCCATGCCCTTGCGAATCGCCGTCAGCGTTCGTGTGAACGCCTCCTGCACCAGGTCATCGGAGTCGAACGAGCGGGTGATCCTCCGCGCGGCCGCACGACCGGCCTGGGCGTGGCGCTCCCACAGCACCTGCATCGCATCCGAGCCGCCTTCGCGCGCACGCGCGACGAGCTCCCTGTCGCTGATCTCTTCCAGTGTTCCGGCGTCCCGGTACGACATCGGCCCTCTCCGTGTTCCTCCCCCTGACTCGCGTACGACCCGTGGTGCGGGTCGAAGTGTAGGACCCGGAAACGCGGCCAGGATGACGCGGTCTCATGGTGATCTATGTCACTTATGCCCGTTATAGGGGACGTCGACGCGGGTCCCTCAGATCCCGCGCCGACGCGAACCGGTCCGAAGAGATCGGACCGGCCCTGACGGAGCATCCCAGCATGCCGTCGGGAGGTAGGACGCCACACCCCTGGGCCGATCACGCCGCACCGGACAAGCCTTGCTGTGATCTATGCCACATCGGTGAACCACGGTCCGTCGCCGAACTCGGGCGATGCGTCGCGCACTTCTTCCACACCACGAAGGTGGTCGATGAAGGCCAGAAGCTCGTAGTGAGCGCCCTCCGACGCGATCTGCGTCCGATGGCTCATGATGTGAGCCGACATCGCCTCGGGTGGGATGTGCGGCGGCCAGGTGGCACGGCGTCGAACGGTGCGCGAGGCGGGACTCGAACCCGCACGTCCGAGGACACCAGGACCTAAACCTGGCGCGGCTGCCAATTACGCCACTCGCGCGCGGGGCTCAGTCTATGCGCCCCGGGCGGCAGCCCGAGGCGTCCGGCGTGGTGGCGCCACGTCCCGGCATCGACGACATGACCTGGCCGAGGACCGTGCCGGGACGCTACGCGAGCGCCTCTGCCTCGGCGGCAGCGGCGTCCTTCCCACCACCCGCGATGATGCGGTGGCGCACCCACGCCGAGATCTGGTCCACCAGCACGGTCACGGCGATGATGATGAACAGCGTGATCCCGATCCGGTCCCAGAGCCGGGCGGCGAAGAGCTGCGTGAGGATCGAGCCGATGCCGCCGGCGCCCACGGCACCGAGGATGGCGCCGGCGCGGATGTTGATCTCGAACCGGTACAGCCACAGAGCCACGATCTCCGGCAGGGCCTGCGGAAGAACACCCCAGGCCAGGACATGCAGCCGCGGCGCGCCGGTCGCGGACACCGCTTCGATCGGCCGGGGGTCCACCGCCTCGATCGCCTCGCTCCCCAGCTTCCCGAGCGTGCCGACGGAACCGACGCCGAGCGCGAGCGCGCCCGCCAGCGGCCCGAGCCCGAAGATCGGCAGCATGATGGCGATCGCGAGGATGAGTTCGGGGACCGCGCGGATCACGTTGAGGATCTGCCGCACGACGAACACCACCGGCCGGGGCGAGATGTTGCGGGCCGCGAGGAACGCCGCCGGGAACGACAGCACGGCTCCCACGAGCGTGCCGATCCACGCCATCTGCAGCGACTCGACCATGTACTCGAACGCCTTGGACCAGTACTCGGCGTACGGATCGTTCATGGGGTTCTGCAGTACGCCCCGGGTCATGAGCTGCACGTAGTCGCCCAGGATCCCCGGCGCCTGGGGCAGACGGCCCCAGTTCGCGTCCACGGTGAGGACGCACAGCACCACGATCGCGGCGGTCACGGCCGAGCCGGTGACCTGCTTCCACGGGTTGGGCCGCCGGGGCCGCGTCGCGGGGGCGGCGCCGGAGGCGGGCGGACGGGTCTCGACGGTGCTCATATCAGCCTCCTGCGCAGCCACGCGGAGATCTGGTCGAGCGCGAACACCACGACCACGAAGACCACCACGATCGCGGAGATATGCGAGTACTGGAAGCGGGACAGCTCGGTCTTGATGACCTGGCCGATCCCGCCCGCTCCGACCAGACCGATCACGAGCGAGGCGCGGATGTTCAGCTCGAAGACGTAGAAGGAGTACGACAGGAAGTTGGGCATGACCTGCGGCAGCACTGCCGCCACGGCTCGTTGCAGCCCTCCCGCGCCCACGGCCGTGGCAGCCTCGACGGGCCCGCGGTCGACGGCGTCGACGCTCTCCGCGGTGAGCTTCGCGGCCACGCCCACGTTGAACGCGAACAGCGCCAGGATGCCTGCCAGCGCCCCGTTGCCGACGACGGCGACCGCGAGCAGCGCCCACGCGACGTCGGGCAGGGAGCGTTCGACGGCGAGCAGTCCCTTCATCGTGCGGGCCAGCCACGGCGGGGCGGTGACGTCGCTGGCCAGGTGGGCCAGGATCAGCGCGACCAGGCAGCCCGCGAAGCTCGCCACGACGGCCAGCTGGAGCGTCTCGATCCACCGTTCCCTCACCCGCCAGGCGAACGCCCAGTCCGGGCGGAAGAACTCGGCGATGACCTCCTGCCCCCGGGTGAGGTTCGTGAACAGCGGCGTGAGCGTGAAGTCGATGCCGGTCGCGGCCCACACGGTGACACCGGCGCAGACGAGCAGCCCCGTGTACAGGCCCCACGGCGGCCGAGGCCTGGGCGGCACCACGCGGCCCCGGATGGGCGCGGCACTGGTCGTGGCGGTCATGTCAGCCGGTCCACCTCGACGGTCGAGACGTCGTCCACGCTGAGGGAGCGGCCGTAGATCTCCTCGAACACGGTGTCGTCGACCTTGTCGGCCGGTCCGTCGAAGACCACCTTCCCGGCGCGCATCCCGATGATGCGGTCGGCGAAGGTGCGCGCCAGATCCAGGAAGTGCAGGTTGACGACCGTGGTGATGCCCAGCTCCCGCTGCACCCGGCGCAGGTCGGCCATGACGGCGTTGGCCGTGGGCGGGTCGAGGGAGGCGACGGGTTCGTCCGCGAGCACGACCTGCGCCTGCTGGGCCAGGACTCGCGCGATCGCGACGCGTTGCTGCTGCCCGCCGGACAGCTGGGACGCCCGCACGTACGCCTTGTCGATGATGCCGACGCGGTCGAGCGCGTCGAACGCGATGTCCTTGTCGGCCGCACCGTACAAGCCGAACAGGGAACCCACCGGGGCGTGTGCGAGCCTGCCCATCAGCACGTTCTTCAGCACGCTGACGCGGGTGACCAGGTTGAAGCCCTGGAAGATCATCCCCACGTCGGCCCGCAGCCGTCGCAGCTTGCCACCGCGTGCGCCGTCGACCCGCTGGCCGCCCACCTCCAGCTCACCGGACGTGACGGGCACCAGCCCGTTGATGGCGCGGATGAGCGTGGACTTGCCCGCCCCGGACAGTCCCACGACCACGACGAACTGGCCGTCCGGGATCTCCAGCGACACCCCGTCGAGTCCCTTGGTCCCGGTCGGATAGGTGACGTGCACGTCACGAAAGCTGATCATCGGTTTCCTTGTTCGCTGCTGTGGCTGTGAGCGTTCGCTGCGGTGGGCGTTCGCCGCTCTGCGCACCGTGCCCGACGCTACTCGGTACCCACGGGGACGGTACGGCGGGTGGTCAGCAGGGTGGTCAGGGCGTGTGGTCGGGGGCTGTCTCTTATACACATCTGACGCTGCCGACGATAAGG
>NZ_JABBYC010000088.1 GCF_016742955.1 Myceligenerans indicum
GACAACGTCGAGGTCCTCGAGAACGAACAGAGAGCTTGGTCGCCTCTGATCCTCGGGGACCTCGACCCCCACCACCAGCAGCGTGCTCACCGGCAAGCCGCCGCCCCTACCGGATGTCCCATGAGCCGACTAACCCCTGCACGATCCAGGTCAGAAGCTACTGGAGCCACATCAGCGACAGCTGACGGGGCTCCAGTTTCGCTACCGCGAACGCACATGATGTCAAGAACTGCCCGGCCGTGCGCCCCACAGCTCACGTTCAGCGCGTGAGACCAACTCACCGAAAGACAGCCGCCGTCCCGCTACATCGGAAATCAGCCGCTCACGCTGCGCAGTGTTCATCCGGCGACCCACAACTCGCTCCGCTTGACGAAAAGCGGATGACTGCCTCTCGCCAACGCGTTCCTCCCACGGGACATCGGCCAGCAAGGAGTCGACCGGATCGTGCAGAAGCTTCTTCCAACTACGTTCGATCAAGGCCCGCTCTGTGGGAAAGTGAGCCGAGAGCTTGCTAAAGAAATCCGAGCCGCGCGAACGCAGAGCCTGAAGAAATTCGGACTCATTCGCGATACCCCGTCTAGTCTCTCCATCCCCAGAGACAGTTATCTGTAGCACCCCCTTAGATGCTCGATAAAATTCGACCTGGATGGGCTGGTCCGGGAATCTGAAGGAGCCTGCCCCCGTCGCCCGTAGCGTCGAAACAGAATCTGCCAGATAGGCCCACAAGGGGTACACGAAGTCCCAGAGTCGAGTATCGATCAGAGCACAGTCACCAATAGCAATCTCAACTGCGCCTTCAATGAGGTCAATCTCTGTCGATATATCCTGCACCGAATCGAATCGAATGAACTCGAGAGGGCGGATCATCGCGTAGCTCTCGACAACGATCATCGGTAATCAGTGCGGGTAGAACTGGCCAATTGTGCCATTTCTAATTCCCATCGTGTAGGTCACCCCTCCGTATACACCTTCCACCTGATAGATGTCGCTGACTCCTCGACTCGAAATGAGTCCACGATTCTGTTGAGTAACGCTTCTAATCGCGTCCTCGACGTCTTGGATCGACATGTTTTTCCTGAAATTCGTCTGCTTCGCCTTGTCCGGCCCCGTCCGGTACGAAGGGTGGTGACGCTCCAGAAAGTGCTGCATCCGCTCTTTGGTCAGGCGCAGATGCTGGTCACCCATCTGGATGTAGCGCGTTTGCCAGCCCTTTAGGGCGTCACGCGCGTCATTCACACCACAGCTGCTGTTGTGAACGAGGACCGGCCTCGCCCCCGCCAGCACATAGTACGTGTGGAGGTCAGAGACGGTGAGGTTATAGGCCGCGTCGGTCTCGCGGGTGTGAGGATCGACCGGCCGGGTGACGGTGGCGGTGCGCCCGCTCGCAGTGAGGACGTGTTCGCCGCGGTCAAGCTCCTCGGCTCCCTCCCATGTCTGGTCGGTGACCGACCAGTAGGGGTGGTCCTCGGTGGTGACGATCAGTTCGTTGTCGACTTCGAACTCGTACAGGTCGTCCTGGTGCACCCACAGGTGGGTCACCAGCCTGGCGCCCTGTTCCCCCGTCTCCGGGTCGGTGGCAAGGACCTCGTCGCCGATCTCTATCTCGCTGATCGGTTTGTGGGTTCCATCGGCCATCAGAACGGGCGTCGTGGCGGCAAAGCTGCGCTTGCCTCCGACAGGACACACGGCGCCGACCGTCTCGAGGAGCTTTCGGGCCTTCTTCTGTTTCTTGAAGAACGCGACGGTGCCGTCGATAACGCGGTACAGAGCCTTGATTGCCTTGGCACCCTTGCCCGCGGGGGTGATGCCCGCGGCCAGCCAGGCGCAGGAGGCGACGTCGGCCTCGATGCATCCCATGAGGTCGTTCCAGCCCACGAAGTCCTTGAGCAGGTCCCAACCCAGATCGATGACGACATCAGTGACCGTCATGTTCGAGACCTCGCGCGCCTCGGCGATCTCCGCGGACTCGACCGTGGTGTCCTCCAGCTCGCCACCGGGTGCGCTGCTGCCGCCACCAGAGCTCGTACCGCCTCCGGTTCCACCCCCACCAGAGCCACCGCCGGAGCCACGCCCGCCGGAACCCGGTCCATGAGTGTGTTGCACCGCGGCCCTGATCTGGTCCGGGGTGTCACCGTGGAGCGTGTCCGAAGCGAACTCGCGCAGCCCGGCCGGGTCGGAGTACGTGGTGGGGTTACTGTGCGAGTAGGCGTATCCGTGCCACTGCTGGGGGTCGGTCAAGTCCAGGACCGGATCGAGGGTGATGAACCTCCCCAGCTGCGGGTCGTAATACCGCGCGCCCAGCAGGGTCAGTCCGGTGCCGTCGCGGAACTCGCTCAGGAACCCTCCCCGAGGCCCCGGAGCCCATGAGCCACCACGCAGGTTGCCGTACGGGTCGGTGTACGTGCGCTCCACCGCGTCCGTGGCCGGGTTCGTGTTCGGGACACGTGCCACGGTGGTGCCGTGGTGGTCGTTCACCATGGACATGACGCCACCCAGGCCGGCGCCATCGCGCATCGCGACCGTCTGCCCGGCGAACTGGTAGTAGCGGGTCGTCTGAATCACGCCGGTGGTCTTCTTCAAGAAGACTTCACTGCCGCCCGGCAGTGTGACGTAGACGTTGTCATAGAGGAACCGCACCAGCCGCGTGCCGTCCGCGTCATAGACGTAGTCGCGCTCCGCGCTCCCGGTCCCCACGTGGGTCAGCTCGGACTCCGCGTCCCAGCCCAGTGCATCCGAGGCGGAACCGTTCGCGTGCTGGCGCACGGTCATCCGGCCGGCGTCGTCGTAGGCGTAATCGGCGCCCACCGTGGTCTCGCTGCCGTCGGTCGCGCGTGTGGTGACGTCGATGCCGGTCACCGCATGTGGGCCGGCGCCGTCGACGCCCAAGCCCTGCCCGTGCTCGTACGCCGTGATCGTGGCCACGCCATCGGGAGCGTGCTCGATCTGACGGGTACGGTTGCCGACCTGGTCGAACTCCCACTCCGTCCAATACGGCGCCGCACCACCCATCGCGCCGGTGAACGCGTCCTGGGAGCAGTCACCGTTCCCGGGTGTCCAGGCCTCGGTCAGCCTGTTCAGGATGTCGTACGAGTAGCACTGTGTGTCCTGCTGGGCCGCCATGTGCGCGGCATCGGGCTGATCCGCCTGGGAGAGCACGTTCCCGGCGTCGTCGTAGGTGTACGACACGTCGAGCTCCGAGCCGACGACGTCCTCGCGGTACAGGCCGATGTTCGCCAGCCGGCGCGTGCCCGCGTCGTACTGGTAGGTCGCGGTGGCGCCGTACGTGTTCCCCAGATCGACCTTGGCCATCTCGCCGTTCGCGTCCACCGACCGGCTCACCACGCCGGTTCCCGGCGCGACGTCGACAGAGGTCACGTGCGTCGAGAGCGCGCCGGCGCCGTCCGGATCCGGGCTGGTCTTTACCACGCGGGTCGGCCAGCCGGCAGCGTCCTCCGTGTAGGCGGTGGTCGTGGCCCGTCCCAGCGCCCGCGACTCGCGAGGATCCCGCCCCGCAACCACGACACGACCGCCCCGCAGCGGTCTCGCATCGTGGTCTCACCATGCGGCCCGTGCTTCCGCCCGGAGACGGCGGCGCGGTAGCGTGCGCGGCATGACTCGTCGAATGTGCAGCTGACTCCAGCGCACCCCCTGACGCTCGCGGGCGTGCGCTCCCACGCACCCCGCCCCGCACGAGAGCCGCAGGAGAGTCCCATGACGATCGAGGCACACCACGTCCCGGCCGTTCCCGGCCCCGAGATCGACGTCCCGTTCCCACCGCACGCGACCGGCCTGAGCGGCCCGGCCGCCCCGCCGCGTGAGCCTGGCACGGCGCCCGTGCCCGCGAGCGGCGCCTGGCGTGAGGGAGACCACGCAGGACGGCGCCGGTTCGCCGACCTGGGCGCCTTCGACCTGGAGGCGGGCGGTCGACTGCCTGCGGTGCGCACCTCCTACGAGACCTGGGGCGAGCTCGCCCCGGACGGCTCCAACGCCGTCCTCGTGCTGCATGCGCTCACCGGTGACAGCCATGTGACCGGTGAGGCCGAGCCCGGGCACGTCACGGACGGGTGGTGGCAGGATCTCGTGGGCCCGGGCCGGCCGATCGACACCGACCGGTACTTCGTCGTGGCGCCGAACGCCCTCGGCGGCTGTCAGGGCACGACGGGCCCGGCCTCGACGGCGCCCGACGGGCAGCCGTGGGGAGGCCGGTTCCCGTTCGTCACCACGCGCGACCAGGTGGCGGTCGAGGTGGCGCTGGCCCGCGAGCTCGGCATCGACGGCTGGGAACTGGTGATCGGCGGGTCGATGGGCGGCCTGCGCGCGCTCGAGTGGGCGATCCAGGGCCCGGAGGCGGGCATCGAGGTGCGGAACGTCGCCGCGATCGCGACCACGGCCCAGGTAGGTGGCGACCAGATCGCCTGGTCGCACCCGCAGCTCGCGGCGATCCGCGCGGACGGGGGTTTCCGCGGAGGCGACTACTACGACGCACCCGACGACGCCGGGCCGCACCGCGGCCTGGCGATCGCACGGCAGATCGCGCACGCGACCTACCGCACCTCCTCCGAGCTCGACACCCGGTTCGGACGCCTGCCGCAGGGCGGGGAGAACCCGTTCGACGGCGGCCGGTTCGCCGTGCAGTCGTACCTGGACCACCACGGGGACAAGCTGGCCCGGCGCTTCGACGCGAACTCCTACGTGGTGCTCACGGAGTCGATGAACTCCCACGATCTGGGCCGGGACCGAGGCGGCGTCGAACTGGCGCTGTCCGCGATCACGGCGCGCACCCTGGTGGTCGCGGTGGACTCCGACCGGCTGTTCCCGCCGGAGCAGTCGGCCCGGCTCGTGCGGGGCATCCGGAACTCCGATCCGCTGCGGATCATCACCAGCGACCACGGCCACGACGGCTTCCTCGTGGAGGGCGACCAGCTCGCCCCGATCGTCCAGGAGTTCCTCGCCGGCCTCTGAGCCGTGCCCGAGTGCCAGGTCAGCGTGCCAGGTCAGCGTGCCGGGTCGCGTTCGGGTCGTCGATGTCGGTGTCCCGGCCTACCTTGGAGGCGGGTCCGGCCCGCGCCGCCGAGCGGCGGTAGCCACGCCGGCCCGTCCACGCCCGCACCGCACGATGCCGTCGGAGACCGGCGGTCCGAGGAGACGATCATGACCAGGCTCAACCCCTATCTCAGCTTCAGGACCGAGGCCCGCTCCGCACTGGAGTTCTACCGGTCGGTGCTCGGCGGCGACCTGAACATCAGCGTCTTCGGTGACATGCCGATGCCGGGCATGGAGCAGGCGGACGGGAACCTGGTGATGCACGGACAGCTCGACGCACCGAACGGCCTCACCCTCATGGCTTCCGACTCCCCGCAGGGCGTGTCACCGTACGAGGCCCCCACGTCCGGTGTGACCGTCGCGCTCACCGGCTCGTCCGCGGACCACGGGTACATCGCCACGGCGTTCGAGAAGCTGTCCGACGGCGCGAGCGACGTCCTGCCGTTCGAGAAGGCGCCCTGGGGCGACTACTACGGCCAGCTGAAGGACAAGTTCGGGATCTCCTGGATGTTCGACGCCAGCACGCCGGAGAGCGAGGCGGAGCAGGCTGCCGATCAGGGGTGACACCCGCTTCACGGCCCGTGAAAGCGCGCCCGGAACCAGAGGCATAGCATCGCGGAGACGAAGCATGAGCCGAGCGAGACACGTCCCGCACACAGGTGACAAGTGTCACGGGACCTTCACCGGGACGTGTTTCAGGTCACCACGGCCCGCGCCGTAAGATTTTGCGGACCGTGGTCATCGGGGCCACGGCCGAGGAACCGGGGGAACGCCGCTATGCCACTGTTCGAGGTCGACGCCACGCGGCCCTTCCTCGTGCAGAGTTCCGGCAGCAACGCAGGTGGCGAGCCCGGCGTCCACACCTCGGCGCACCGCGTGGTCGAGTCGCACATCGACGGCCTCCTGGGCGAGCAGGTCTTCCCGGTGGCGCAGGGTTCCGGGCCGGACGAGCCTCACCTCCTGGCGCTCGACGCCTCGGGGCTCCCGGTCGTCGTGGAACTGGTCGCGGATCTGGACAAGTCGACGCTGACGCGCGCCCTCGACCATGCCGGGGCTGCCGGGCGCCTCACCCGCGGAGAACTGGCCGCTCGGTACCACGGCGGACAGCACAGATTCGCGCACGACGTCGCCGACTTCTACGACAGCGTCCCGATCACGCAGTCGAGCAGCCCCAAGAGCGGCGGCGGGGCCCGCCTGATCATCATCTGCCAGAACGCACCGCAGGAGATCCTCAACGCCGTCGACTTCCTGCGCCAGCCCACCATGCCGGTGGAGGTGCTGAAGATGGACGTGGTCAAGTCCGACGACGGACGCCGCTTCCTCGATGTGTCACCCCTGGTCATTCACCTCCCTCCGGGCCTGCCGTCGCCCCGGCAGGCAGACCGCGACTCGATCACCCGGGGGAAGACGCCGGAGCATGTGACACCGGAGCCGGTCGCGTCCGCGCCCATGTTCACCTCCCGGTCGAAGAGCGCGGAGGCCGACCCCTTCGCGGAGGGGGTCAAGGTCGGGTACGCGCTGACCGGGAAGCTGCCCGTCGTCGCGCACGAGTCGAGGGCGGCTGCCGCCGGGTGGACGGCGGAGCGCGCCGAACCGGCCGGGTCGCCCCCTTCGGAGCCGACGGAATCCGCCCAGCCCGCCGGGCAGGGCCGGAACCCTGCCCGGGGGCTGCGCCGGTCTCTCACCCGCAGCGAGACCCCGGCCGCCTCAGGAACCACACCCGGTTCCGACAGCGGGCGGCCGCTCCCGCAGAGCCGTTCGGCACGCCGGGCGATGGCGGAACGAGAGGCGGCGGCCCCGGCGAGCGCCCCCACCCCCGCGCCGCTGTCCGCCGACCCGCCCGCGCTGTCCACCGAGCGCCCAGGCCCGCGGAGTGAGGCGTCGGCGCCGACACCGGTTCCGCCTCGGAGCGCCACGAGCGCAGAGCCTGACCCGTCGGCACCGTCGTCGGACACGCTTCCCCGTGCTCCGAAGCCGGCGCAGGCACCGATGCGGCGACGCTCGCGAAAGGACCGGTTCGCCAGCGCGCCGGACGAGCGACCCGCCCCATCGGCCACGCCGCCCGAAGAGTTCACGCCGCCGGCCGCGCAGCTCTCGCCCGCTCCGCAGGCACCGGAGCAGACCGGGCAGACGTTCGGTTCGGCCCCCACGGACGCGCAGGCCCCGTTCGGGAACGACGGCGCCGCGTTCACCTCGCACTCCCCGGTGCCGCCGCCCCCCGCGCCCGAGGCATCTCCGGCGGACCTGCCCGCACCGGCCCCGGCGGTCGAGGAGAACCTCTGGCAGCCGGCCGGCTACGAGAACGGCTATCCCGCCCCGGCGGGACCGTCCGTCCCGGCAGAACCTCATGCACCGGCGGAGCCGTTCGCCCCCGCCGGCCCCTTCACACCGCCGGACCCGTTCGGACAGGCCGACCCGTTCGGGCAGGCGGAGCCGTTCGGACAGGCAGAGCCGTTCGGACAGCCGGACCCGTTCGGACAAGCAGAGCCGTTCGGACAGGCCGACCCGTTCGCCCCGGCCCCTGTCTCTTATACACATCTGACGCTGCCGACGATAAGG
>NZ_JABBYC010000089.1 GCF_016742955.1 Myceligenerans indicum
CCTTATCGTCGGCAGCGTCAGATGTGTATAAGAGACAGCCTCTCCCCCGCCGCCGAGCACGACGTTCCCGTCGATCCTGAGCCCCGGACCGACGGCAACGTCGTGCTCGCGCCGGTCTTCGCCGGTCGGCCGGAGGAGAGGCGGCGCGTGACGGGGGCGACGTTTTCGGCGGGGCGGGAGTTTGGGAGAATGGGGCGCGTGACTTCCCTCCTCGACCGTGCCGACACGCCCGCGCCGGCCCCCGTGCTGCCTCCGCTGCAGCTCGGGCCGATCACCGTGGCGACCCCGGTGGTGCTCGCGCCCATGGCGGGGGTGACGAACCGCGCCTTCCGCACGCTGTGCCGCGAGGCCGGGCAGCGCACCGGGTTCGACCCGGGCCTGTACGTCGCGGAGATGGTCACCTCGCGCGCGCTCGTGGAACGCAACGAGGCAGCACTGCGCATCGTCACGTTCGGCGCCGACGAGTCACCGCGATCCGCCCAGGTGTACGGCGTCGACCCGGCCACCGTCGGCGCGGCGGTCAAGATCATCGCGTCCGAGGACCGCGCCGACCACGTCGACCTCAACTTCGGCTGCCCGGTCCCCAAGGTGACCCGCAAGGGCGGCGGCGCCGCGCTGCCGTGGAAGCGGCAGCTGTTCACCGACATCGTGCGTGAGGCCGTCCGCGCCGCCGAGCCGTACGGCATCCCGGTGACGATCAAGATGCGCAAGGGCATCGACGACGACCACCTCACCTACCTGGAGGCCGGGCGCATCGCCGAGGGCCTCGGCGTCGCCGCCGTCGCCCTGCACGCCCGTACCGCCGCGCAGCACTACTCCGGCGTCGCGGACTGGGAGTCGATCGCCCGCCTCAAGGAGACCGTGCGCAGCGTGCCGGTGCTGGGCAACGGCGACATCTGGTCCGCGGAGGACGCCCTGGACCTGGTGCACCGCACCGGAGCCGACGGCGTCGTCGTGGGTCGCGGCTGCCAGGGCCGGCCGTGGCTGTTCGCGGACCTGGCCGCCGCCTTCAACGGGTCCGACGCGCGGGTGCGTCCGGGCCTGCGCGAGGTGGCCGACGTCCTGTACCGCCACGGCGAGCTGATGATCGACTACTACGACGGCGACGAGCACCGCGGCGTCCGCGACCTGCGCAAGCACATGGCCTGGTACCTCAAGGGCTACGCCGTGGGCGGCGAGGCCCGGCACGCGCTCGCGCGCGTGTCCTCGCTGGCGGAGCTGCGCGAGCTGCTCGACGCCCTGGACCTGACCATCGGCTACCCGGGTGCCGACGCCGAAGGACAGCGCGGGCGAGCCGGAACACCCAAGACGCCGCACCTGCCCTACGGGTGGCTGGACTCGCGGGAACTGGACGCGGAGTTCGAGGCACGGCTGCGGGAGGCGGAGCTGAGCGTCAGCGGGGGGTGATCCGGAGTGTGCGGACCGGGACCCGCGCGGGGTCTCAGGTTGGCGCGTGAGAATCCAGGCATTGGCCCTCCCTCGGAGCCGAGGACGCTGACTCGTCCACCTGGATGAGAATCTGGGTCCGCAGCGTGGAAGGCCTGGCACCTGTAGCGCCGCCCTGCAGGTCAGCAGCTCGGGGTACCCATCGCAGATACCGCAGAACCGACATCAGGACCACAGCGAAATCTGCATTGGCAGTGCCGCAGAATCTGTACCGGCGTCGGACGGAATGAACTGCCGCGACCGGTGGATCTCCGTGCGGTATGCACACCAAGTGCGTACGCGTCCAAGAACTCTCCCGGCCGTAGGAACGCACGGAGCGAGCCGCAAGCGCATCACATCCACGGCCGCGTCCAGGAGAACCAGTTAAGGTAGATTCGACCTACGTAAGATCTGATCTACCTTGAGGAGCCGAGTGGACTTCGCCGGAAGGTCGCGCGACCTGGGCCATCTGGCCAACCAGCTCAGCCAGATCCGAACCTCCGCATCTGGTCCGCGAGGCCGTGCCGTCGTGCTCCTGGGACGACGACGGGTTGGCAAGTCTCGCTTGGCTCAGGAGTTCGTCGACAGATCCGGTCTACAATCCATCGTCTTTCAGGCAACACGGGGCAGAAGCGCCACCATGGAGCGTGACCAACTCGTCAGCGCCGCCCGATCGGCCGCGCAAGGCACTCCCGCTGAGGACCTGCTGCGCGAGGTTCGCCCCTTGGACTGGGTCGGCGCACTGAACGCGCTGGCATCGGCCGTGCCCGACAACGAACCCAGCATCGTCATCCTGGACGAGGTCCCCTGGCTGATCGAGCAGGACCCCGGGTTCGAGGGCGCCCTGCAGACCGTGTGGGACCGGGCACTGTCCCTCAAGCCGGTGCTGCTCCTACTGATCGGCTCCAACATCTCCGTGATGGAGTCCCTCCAGACCTACGAACGCCCCTTCTTCGGACGAGCCGTCCCCATGCGGCTCAAACCGCTCACCCCCGGTGAGATCCAGGAGGTCACCCAACTCGACGCCGCCGACGCCTTCGACGCGTTCCTCGTGACCGGAGGATTCCCCGAGATCGTCCGCACCTGGCAGCGTGGAGCGAGCCTCGAAGAATTCCTTGAAGAGTCACTGTCACAACCACTGACTCCGCTGCTCGCCTCAGCCGCGCTCACCCTGATGGGCGAGTTCCCCGACTCCTCGCACGCCCGAACCGTCATCGAGGCGATCGGCGGATACGGCGAACGCACCTTCTCGGGTATCGCCGGCCGCGCGGGCGGACCACAAGCCCTTCCTTCGGGGACGCTCACCCCCATCCTGAGGATGCTTCAGGAACGACATGTCGTCACGGTCGACCAACCGCTGTCACAGAAACCGGACACGAAGAACAAGCACTATCGCATCGAGGACACCTACCTGCGGTTCTGGCTCGCTCTCATCGAGCAGGCCATCCCCTACGTCGAAAGAGGCCGCGGTGACGAAGCCCTTCGGCAGATCCTGCGGTCGTGGACCAGCTGGCGCGGCTACGCCATCGAACCCGTCATCCGCGAAGCCCTGCGCTGGATCCTCCCCAACGACCGGTGGCCCGACACCAATGCCATCGGAGGCTGGTGGAACCGGCAGAACAACCCGGAGATCGACCTCGTCGGCGCGACCGGGGAACCGGTCGCGAAGAAAGTGCAGTTCATCGGATCCATCAAGTGGTACGACAACCGCCGATTCGGCAAGCACGAGTACGCAGAACTCGTCTCTTCCGCAGCAGCAGTCCCCGGCTACACAGACGACACCCCCCTCGTGGCCGTCTCCCGCGCAGGCATCGAACCCGGCACCCCCATCACAGCATCCTGGAGCCCGGAAGACCTGATCGCCGCATGGCGCTGACCACTCGCCGCCCACGTCGCCGCAATCGAACATCGTGTCGATGAAGCACCGCAGGATCCCACGCCCGCGCCGTGGGCCGGCCGTCCGGGCTGCCTACGTGCTCGGCGCGGAACGGCTCGGCTGGTCCCCGTTCACCCGCTGGACGCGCTCCAGCCAGCGGGTGACGGTATCCAGCTCGTCGGGAGAGAACCCGGCGGTCAGATGCTCGTTGAGCTCGCTCAGGACGCCCGCGGCCTCGGCCGCGGCCTCGCGTCCGCTCTCGGTGCTGCGAACCTGCACACCCCGGCCGTCATCGGGATCGCTTGCCCGGACGACCAGCCCCGCCTTCGACAGCCGGTCGATCAGCCCGCTCACTCCGGACACGGACGAGTTGAGCTCGCGAGCGATCTCACCGACCGACGCTCCCGTCCGCCCGGCCAGGTGGAAGAGCACACCGGCGCCGGCCGCGCCGACATGGTCCTTGCCCGCCCGGCCGTCGATCCAGCGCCGGACGCTCCGCTCGGCGGAGAACAGCTGCAGCACCAGCCGTCGGCGTCCCCGGGGCGCCGTCACGCCGTGCCTCCCGGGCCGTCCCCCGGGGTCCCGTGCGAGAAGAACCACTCCACGATCTCGGTCCAGGCGGGCTCACCGACCCCGCGACGCAGGAGCCCGTGGTGACCGACCCGATTCACGCCGAGGTCGCCCGGCTCGTACGTACGCCGAGTGACAGCAGCGGACACGAGGCGATCCGTGATCGCATCGATCTGTGCGGGCGTCGCCCAGGGATCGTCTCCGGCTCCGAGGGCCAGCACCGGAAGCCGGACCCGGCTCATCCGCTCGGCCGCCTGCATCGTCGGGTCCTCGAAGAAGTAGTCGGGGCGTCTTGTCCAGGGCGCCCAGTCCCGGACCACGCCGGCCGGGATGTCCTCCCCGAACCCCGCCAGGCGCGACGGCGCGTAGCCGAGCACTCTGCTGAGCGCCGGGGCGAGGGTGAAGAACATCCCGACGCGCGCCCGCTCGCCCCGGTCCTCGATCGCAGCGGTGACGCCCGCGTGCGACGACACGGTCGCGAAGGCCGTCAGCCCGCCGGTACCGAAGCCCAGCGCCAGGGCATGACCACCGACGCTGTGGCCGACGGCGAAGTGCGGAACCCGAGGCAGCCGGTCCCGCGTCCAGGCCGCCACCGCCGGGACGTCCTGAGCCATCCAGTCCCGCATCCGCACGGACCGATGCTCGCGAGGCAACCCCGAGCGGCCCGTTCCCCGGTAGTCGTAGGTCACGGCCGCCACCCCGTGGCCCGCCAGGAACGTGGCGCACGACCGGTAGAACCGCTGTGGCGTCGCCGTCGCCGGGTGCACCACCACGGCAGCACGCGCCTCGCCCTCGGGGAGCCACATCTCGACGGCGACGTTCCCTCCGGCCGCCACCGGGACGAGGTCTTCGACCTGCCCGGGCGCATTAGTTCGCATGCGAACTATAATAATCCGTCGCCCGGACTCCCCGGGCACGACGAGCCGCTGCCCGCGCCCCCCTCGTGGAGTCAATGACACTGCCCATCCCGCGGGCAGATCTCACGCCGTTGGTCCCCACGCCGTCTCGGCCCGTTGGCCCTCACACCATGAGGCCCGACGCCGTCAGCCCCGCCCCAGAGGATCCTGCCGCACCGGGAGCGAGCTGAGCATCTCATCCACGGACCACTGGTCGTCCGCGTGCCGGCCACGCTTGGCGGCGAGGATCCGCCCGTCCGGGGAGATCAGGAAGTCGCCGGGCAGGCCGAGACTGCCACCGGTCGCCCGGGGCGCCGGTCTCTGCCCGCGCAGCACGGACGGCAGGGCGGCGAGGATGCCCCGGACGATCGCTGACCACGCCCTCGGGTCGAGCAGCGCACGACGGGCCGACTCGACCCCGAACTCGCGGTAGAGGAGCTTCTCGGGGTCGGGGATGACGGCGAACGGGAGATCGCCCGCCTGCTCCCGCAGGACATCGGCGGGTGAGTGGAACACCACGACCTCACGCACGCCGGCGGCGGAGATCTCCGCGTGCCGCGCCACGAACGTCCGCAGGTGCAGATGGCAGACCGGGCAGCCGGCAAAGCGCCGGAACTGCAGGTGGACGAAGCTCTCCGGGTCCGGGACCCGCACCCGGACGCCGTTCACGTCGGTCAGTTCATGGTGTGCTACGAGTTCGGCGGTCATCAGGCGGTCACTCCTCGGGACGTTCGCGGCTGGGTGCTCCCACGCCGGCCGACAGGATCCGGCCGGTGCGATGCGGCCGGTGCGATGCGGCCGGTGCGATGCGGCCGGTGCGATCCGGCCGGCAGGATCCGATCGGCGTGGTCCGGACAGCGTGATCCGCACGGTGGCGGGTGTCGATTACCTCGCAGGTAGTTGCGCGGCAACGGCCCGCAAGGCAGCGTGACCCCATGACCGTCACCCAGGAGCCGGTCGGGACGCTGGTGCGCCGGTGGCGTGAACGACGCCGGCGCTCCCAGCTCGACGTCTCGATCGCCGCTGATCTGTCCGCCCGGCACCTGAGCTTCATCGAGACCGGGCGCGCCCACCCGAGCCGGGCCATGATCGAGCGGCTGTGCGAGGAGCTGGAGGTGCCGTTGCGTGAACGCAACCGCCTCTACCTCGCCGCCGGGTTCGCTCCGGTGTACGCCGAACGAGCACTCGACGACCTCGGCATGGCGCGGGCCGCCGTCCAGGCCGTGCTGACGGGCCACGAGCCGAACCCCGCCATGGCGGTGAACGTCCGGTGGGACCTGCTGGCGGCCAACCGCGCCATGCGGTCGTTCCTCGGCGACGTGGACGCATCCGTCCTGACGGAGCCGGTGAACGTTCTTCGGGTCATGCTGCATCCGCGGGGCATGGCCGGGCGCGTACGCAACTACGGGCCGTGGCGCGCGGGGCTGCTGCGCAGGGTGCGCCGCCAGCTGGAACGCACCGCCGCGGCCGGTCTCGCCGATCTCCTGGAGGAGGTCAGGTCCTATCCCCAGCCCCCGGAACGGGCCGGAGCCGCCGGAGCCGTCCCCGACAACGACCTGGTGGTCCCGACGGTCATGGCCACGGAGCACGGCGACCTCTCCCTGCATCACGCGCTGACCGTGTTCGGCGCCGCGCGGGACGTGACGCTGGACGAGATCGCGATCGAGACCTTCTTCCCCGCCGACGAACGCAGTGCGGGGCTGCTGCGCGCCCTCGCCGACGCCGGCGGTCGCGAACGATCGAACCGTCCGGAGCTGCGGACGGTGGTCCCCACGGAGTGAAGCCGGCGACGGAAGCGACACCGCACGGGACCATTCCGGCAAGCCACACCCCGTGATCTGCCGAAACCGTTCCCCGCTGGCACACTCTGTGCGCATGCCGACCCCCTCCGTCCGCCGGAGCAGGCAGGGCGCGCTGCCCGGAGCGGTTGACGTCGTCGTCGTCGGAGGCGGCGCCGTCGGCGCTGCCGTCGCGTTCCAGCTGGCCGACGCCGGTGCCGGCGTGCTTCTGGCCGAGGCGTTCACCCTGCCCGACGGCGCCGAGCCGACACACTTCTCGGCCATGGCACAGCGCGCCGCACCTCCCGTGCCGCTCGCGGGGCACACCTTCGCCCCTCATCACGCGATCGAGGCCCTCGCCCTGCGCAGCAGCGAACTGTACGCCGCACTTCCCGCCCGCCCCGGCGCCGGCGTCGGGCACAAGGCGTCGACCCGGGCGAGCCTCCACCTGCTCGCGGACGACCACCTCGTCGCCGCCTACACGCGGGCCGTGGCGGAGCAGGCCACCCGCGGGCTCGACAGCACGATGATCCAGGCGCAGGACGCCGCAGTGCTCAATCCGTACGTCGCCGCCTGGCAGTACGCGGGGGCAGCCCTGATCGCTCCCGAGCGGTGGCATGCGCCGGGTGCCGCCGCGGCCGACCTGCTCGCCGCGGCGTCGCACCGGGGCGCGGTGCTGCGCGAACACTGCATGGTCACCGGGATCGAACGCGCCGGCGGATCGGTCACGGCCGTCTGGACGGAACACGGCAAGGTGCGCACCGGCGCCGTCGTGCTCTGCGCCGGGGCGGACTCCGGGCGCCTGGCCGCCTCGCACGTGACGGCCGGGCTCGCGGCGATTCCCGGCGCGCCGCCGGACCGCTCCGCACCCCGAGCCGCCCCGCCAGGGCCCGCCCCGCTGGAGACCTGTCTCTTATACACATCT
>NZ_JABBYC010000009.1 GCF_016742955.1 Myceligenerans indicum
AGATGTGTATAAGAGACAGGCCACCGCCTACACCACCACACCCAAGACCCACCCAGCCACCGGCGCCCGCACCGACCACCACGACCGCCTACGCACCGACAAGATCGACAAGACCGGCTGCGTCACCCTGCGCGTGGCCGGCAAACTCCGCCACATCGGCATCGGACGACCCCACGCCGGAACCCACGTCCTCCTCCTGATCCACGACCTCGACGTCCAGATCATCAACGCCGCCACCGGAGAAATCCTCCGAGAACTCACCATCGACCTCACCCGCGACTACCAGCCACGCGGCAACCCACCCCGCACATGACAAATGGCCTGAACCCACAAACGTGGGTTCAGGCCATTCCGATGTCCTGCGACATCACATCGGTGCCCCGTGTGGGACTTGAACCCACGACCGACGAATTATGAGTTCGCTGCTCTGACCAGCTGAGCTAACGGGGCGTACGACACCACGTCGGCCCGGACGGGCCCGCAGGTGTCGCGAGGAGGAGCCTACCCTGCGGAACCGATAATCCGTGGTGCTCCGGGCTCGTGCTTCCTACTGTGCATCCTGCGGCGTGAGCCGCCCGGGCGGTCTTCCCGTCCCGGTACGTATCCCTGATCCTGAATGCAGGAGGAACCATGTCCACGCCCTTCCCGGTCGCGCTCTCCGGCGCCCGGGCCGAGACCCTCATGTGGGCCCACGAGCACGACGTCGACCACGCCGCCCTCAGCCAGCTCCGCAACATCTCGGCGCTGCCCTGGGTGGAAGGCGTGCGCGTCATGCCGGACGTCCACCTGGGCAAGGGGGCGACCGTCGGCTCGGTGATCGCGATGCGCGACGCCGTCTCGCCGAACGCGGTGGGCGTGGACATCGGCTGCGGCATGATCGGCGTGCGGACGTCGCTCACCGCGAGCGACCTGCCCGACGACCTGGCCCGGCTGCGGTCCCGGATCGAGGCGGCCATCCCGGTGGGGTTCCACGCCCACGACGCACCGGTGGACCTGCGGCGTCTGCGCCCGGTCGCCGGATCCGGCGGACGTGAGCGGCTGCGGGGCGAGCAGAAGTTCTGGGACCGGTTCGATGCGCTGCACCCGAAGGTGCGGCAGCTCGAGACCCGGGCGCGCAAGCAGCTCGGGACCCTGGGCGGCGGGAACCACTTCGTCGAGCTCTGCCTCGACCAGGACGACCGGGTCTGGCTCCAGCTCCACTCCGGCTCGCGGAACATCGGCAAGTCCCTCGCCGAGCAGCACGTCGGCATCGCGAAGCACCTCGACCACAACCGCGGCCTCGTGGACCGGGAGCTCGCCGTGTTCCTGGCCGGCACGCCCGAGATGGACGCATACCTCAACGACCTGTGGTGGGCGCAGGACTACGCGGCCCGGTCGCGGGCCGTGATGATGGCGCTCGCGGTGCAGGCGGTCCGTGAGGAGTTCTCCGACAGGGACGCCGACGACGTCCTGCGGTTCGACGAGGGCGTGAACGTGCACCACAACTACGTGGCGCGTGAGCGGATCGACGGCGCGGAGCTGATCGTGACCCGCAAGGGCGCGATCCGGGCGGGCCGGGGGGACCTGGGCCTGATCCCGGGCTCCATGGGTACGGGCTCCTTCGTGGTGCGCGGCCTCGGCAACCCGCGGTCCTACTGGTCGGCGTCGCACGGTGCGGGCCGGAAGATGTCCCGGAGCAGGGCGAAGCGGGAGTTCACGCTCGACGACCTCGCCGCGCAGACCGCGGGGGTCGAGTGCCGCAAGGACCAGGGCGTGCTGGACGAGATCCCGGGCGCCTACAAGGACCTGGACGCGGTGATCGAGGCGCAGTCCGACCTCGTGGAGGTCGTGGCCCGGCTCCGCACGGTGCTCTGCGTCAAGGGCTGAAGCTCTGCCCGGCGGAGCGTCATCTTTGGGCCATCACCCGGCGTGAACGAGGTGTCGGTGTGGCGTGGAAGAATCTTCCTCCATGGCGATGCGTGAGATCCGGGTGATGCCCGACCCTGTCCTGCGAACCCCCTGCGACCAGATCACCAAGGTTGACGACCGCGTGCGGGGGCTCGTGGCCGACCTCGTGGAGACCGTCGACGCCGAGGGGCGTGCCGGGCTGGCCGCGAACCAGATCGGGGTCGGCCTGCGGGCCTTCTCGTGGAACATCGAGGGTGAGATCGGGTACGTGCTCAACCCCCGCATCGTCGAACTGGGGGAGGAGACGCAGGACGGCGGCGAGGGCTGCCTGTCCGTCCCGAACCTCTGGTACCCGACCGTCCGCGCCAACTATGCGCGGGTGGTGGGCACGGACCTGGACGGCAACGAGGTCGACGTCTCCGGCGAGGGGCTGATGGCGCGCTGCCTCCAGCACGAGTGCGACCACCTCGACGGCAAGCTCTACCTCGACCGGCTCGAACGCGAGGCCCGCAAGGAGGCCATGCGGGCGCTGCGCGCACAGCTCTGAGCCGGCAGGCGGGTCCAACGGCCGAGGGCGAGTGTCCGGCAGGCCGTTCCTGCCTCAGAACGCCTACTCCGACATATCCACCAAGTCGGACTGGTGATGTCGTCGATTCACCCGCTTCCACACTTGGACGAGGGTCCAAAAGGTCCGTTAAAGCGCTAATGTGGAACGGAAAGTTGGTGGAAAGGTGAATTTTCCAGCCATGAACTCGCTACTTCGCGTGCGCATGGCCTCCGAGTCGTGCAGGATGGGCGGCGGACGTAGTAGCGCAGGCGGTCACCACGCATGATGCTCGGCCACAGCGTCACCGCCCGGTGAGGACGTAGGGGAAGACGTGCCTCGACCAGGGAGGAAGACATGGCCGGCGGAATTGTTCGTGGCGTGCTGTTCGTGCATTCTGCGCCCCGTGCCCTCTGTCCGCATATCGAATGGCAGGCGGGGGGTGTTCTGGACCTGAGGGTCACGATGGACTGGACACCTCAGCCGGCGGGGCGCGGACTCTACAGAACTGAATACTCATGGCAGGGGCCGCAGGGGACGGGCGCCACACTGGCGTCCGCCCTGCGCGGCTGGGACCACCTGCGGTACGAGGTGACGGAGGAACCGAGCCAGGGCGCCGACGGCGCTCGCTGGTCGCACACCCCGGACCTCGGCATTTTTCATGCCATGACGGACGTCCACGGGAACATCGTCATCCCCGAGGACCGTGTGCGGGCTGCCCTCGACCAGGGCGACCCTCGTGCGGTGCGCGACGCGCTCGACCTCGCTCTGGGCGCGGCCTGGGACGACGAGCTGGAACCCTTCCGCCAGGCGGGTGCGGGTGCCCCGGTCCGCTGGCTCCACCAGGTCGGCTGACCGAACCGGGCCCCGAAACAGCGCCGAACGGCCGGTCGATGCGCATCCTCCCGGATGAAGCGCATCGACCGACCGTTCGGCGACTCCGGCGGTCATCCGTCCGGCCGACCGACCAACTGCCCGGCCGACCGGCCGACCAACTGCCCGACCGACCGGTCCGCCGGCCGACTACCCGGCCGAACGGTCGCCCGCCCGGCCAGCCGCCATCAGGCGTTCTGGACCAGCAGCGCCACGTTGTGCCCGCCGAACCCGAACGAGTTGTTGATCGCCGCGATGTCGCCGCCGGGCAGCTTGACCGGCTCGTCGCGCACCAGCGGGACCTGGAGCTCGGGGTCGGGGTTGGCCACGTTGATGGTCGGCGGGGCGAGTCGCTCCGACACGGCCTTCACCGTGAACACCGTCTCGATCGCACCGGCGCCGCCGAGCAGGTGGCCCGTCATGGACTTGGTCGCCGACAGCTGCACGTGGTCGGCGTCGGTCCCGAACAGGTGCCGGATGGACGCCGTCTCGGTGAGGTCGCCCACCTTGGTGGAGGTGGCGTGCGCGTTGACGTGCACGACGTCGGCCGTGGTCACGTGCGCGTCCTCCATCGCCGCGCGCATCGCGGTGACCTGCCCCGTGCCCTCCGGGTCCGGAGACGTGATGTGGTAGGCGTCGGAGGACAGCCCGACACCCCCGATCTTCGCGTACACCCGCGCGCCGCGGGCTGCGGCGTGCTCGGCGCTCTCCAGCACCACGATCGCCGATCCCTCGCCGAGGACGAACCCGTCCCGGTCGACGTCGTACGGCCGCGACGCGCCCTCGGGGTCGTCGTTGCGCAGCGACAGGGTGCGGGACGCGGCGAACGCCGCGATCGGCATCGGGTGGATCGTGGCCTCGGTGCCGCCGGCGACGACGACGTCCGCCCGGCCCGAACGGATCATCTCGACGCCGTAGCCGATCGCCTCGGCACCTGACGCGCACGCCGACACGAGCGCGTGGGCGCCGGCCTTGGCGCCCAGGTCGAGCGACACGTACGCGGTGGGGGAGTTCGGCATGAGCATCGGCACGGTCGTGGGCAGCAGCCTGCGGGCCCCGCGCTCACGCAGCGTGTCCCAGCCGTCGAGCAGCGTCCAGATGCCGCCGATCCCGGACGACACGACGGATCCCAGCCGCTCTCCGGGGACCTCGGGCTCTCCGGCGTCCTTCCAGGCCTCGCGCGCGGCGATGACGGCGTACTGTGCGGACGGATCCATGCGCTTGATCTCGGGCCGCTTGAGGACCTCTTCGGGCTTGACCTTGATGGTCGCCGCGAAGTTCACGGGGATCTCGTAGCGCTCGGCCCAATCGTTGTCCATGGTGCGCGCACCGGACTTCCCGGCGAGCGCGGCCTCCCAGGTGGAGGGCGCGTCCCCACCGAGCGGGGTGGTGGCGCCGAGGCCGGTGACGACGACGTCGCGTGCGGAGGTCATGGGTCTGGCTCCTGGCTAGGTGTGGTGCGGTGATGGATGAGCCCGACGGCGGCCCGGCGGGCCTTCCGTTCGGGAAGGCTCACGACGGACCGCCGTGGGACGGTGCGGGTGAGGGCTGGCATCAGGCAAGATGTCCCGCCCGGCCCGCTCGGTGCGAGCCTGCCGGTTCCGGGGAACCTCCGGCTCGGCGTCCGATCGACATATCCTCCGGGTGCCGCGGGGGCACGCGCCGTCCTTCCGGCGCACGCCCCGCGACATCCGTCGTCGAGGTCAGTCCTGGGCGCCCTTGATGTAGCTCACGGCGTCGCCGACCGTCGCCAGGTTCTTGACTTCCTCGTCGGGAATACGAACACCGAACTTGTCCTCGGCGTGCGTGACGATGGTCATCATCGACAGCGAGTCGATGTCGAGGTCGTCGGTGAAGGACTTCTCCAGCGCGACGTCGGCGGCGTCGAGGCCGGTCTCCTCGGCGACGATCTCGGCGAGGCCCGCGAGGACCTCCTGCTCGGTGTTGGCCATGGGGGCTTCCTTTTCTTCTCGGTGGGAGCCGGGGCTCCCGGGGGACTTGCCATGACCGCTCGCGCCCGGGTGTTCCGGGCGGGCGGTACGAAGCGAAGGTTACGGCAGGACGATGACCTGCGCGGCGTACACGAGTCCGGCACCGAACCCGATCTGCAGCGCGATGTCGCCGGACCTGGCCTGTCCCTCCTCGAGCAGGCGCACGGTCGCGAGCGGGATGGAGGCGGCCGACGTGTTGCCGGTGTCGGCGATGTCACGGGCCACGACGACCGACTCGGGCAGCTTGAGCTGCTTGACGAGCTGATCGATGATACGCATGTTCGCCTGGTGGGGCACGAACACCTGGACGTCCTCGGGGGACACGCCGGCGTCGGCCATGGCCTTCGCGGCGATCGGAGCCATCTGGAAGGACGCCCACTTGAACACGGTGGGTCCGTCCTGGCGGAGCGTGGGCCAGCCGAGCGAGGCGTCCTCACGCCACTCCTGCCACGAGTGGGTCTGCCGGATGGCGGTGTGCTTGGAGCCGTCCGAGCCCCAGACCGTCGGGCCGATGCCGGGCGTGTCCGACGGCCCGACGATCGCGGCTCCCGCGCCGTCGCCCAGCAGGAACGAGATGGACCGGTCGGTCGGGTCGATGATCTCCGACAGCTTCTCGGCACCGATCACGAGCACGTTCCGGGCCAGGCCGGAACGCACCAGGCCGTCCGCCTGGCCGATCCCGTACGCGTACCCGGCACAGGCGGCCGAGATGTCGAAGGCGGCCGCCGGCGTGGCGCCCAGGCGGTCGGCCAGGATCGATGCGGCCGACGGCGTCATGTGCATGTGGGTGATCGTCGAGACGATCACGGCGTCGATGTCTGCTCCGCTCAGGCCGGCGGCATCCAGCGCCTTGCGGGCCGCGGCCTCGGACAGGTCCAGCACGTCGCGGTCGGCACCCGCGCGGCGGCGGGTCACGATTCCTGTGCGCTGCCGGATCCACTCGTCGGAGGAGTCGATGGGGCCGGCGATGTCGTCGTTGGTGACAACGCTCTCACCGCGCTCCGCGCCGAAGGCGAGGATCCGGGAGTACCGGGTGGGCTGGGACTGCTGCAGGAGGGTCACTGTGCTGCTCCGGGGGTCGTGACGACAGGCTCGGTGCCGGCGCCGCTGTGGCGGGCGATGAGGCCGCGGGCGGCGTCGACGTCGTCGGGGGACTTCACCGCGAGGGTCTCGACTCCCTTGAGGCCGCGCTTGGCCAGGCCGGTCAGGACACCCCCCGGGGCGAGTTCCAGCAGGCCCGTCACGCCGCGGGCGGCGAGCGTCTCCATGACCAGGTCCCACCGGACCGGGGCGGTGACCTGCCCGGCGAGGTTGGACAGGACGTCGGCGGCCGAGCCGTGTCCGTGCGACCCGCCGGTGTAGGCGGTGCCGTCGAGGTCGGCCAGGAACGGGAGAACAGGGTCTGCCGCGCCCTCGAAGTCGATCGCCGCCGGCTCGAACTCCTTGCGGGCGGAGTCCATGAACGGCGTGTGGAACGCTCCGGCGACCTGCAGCGGGATCACGCGGGTGCGCTCCGGCGGGTTGTCGGACAGCTTCGCCAGGTCCTCCAGCGCGCCGGCCGCGACGACCTGACCCGCACCGTTGACGTTCGCCGGCCAGAGGCCGGCCGCCTCGATGGCGGCGAGCACGTCGTCGGGCCTGCCGCCCACCACCGCGCTCATGCCCGACGGCGTCGCCGCGGCGGCCTGCGCCATCGCGCGGGCACGCACGGAGACCAGCCCGGCCGCTCCGGCGTCGGACACGACCCCGGCCACCGCGGCGGCGGCGAGCTCACCCACGGAATGTCCCGCGGTGACGTCCACGAGGCCGGCCGTCTCCCGGCCGTCCAGGATCACGCGCAGCGACAGGAGCGAGGAGGCGACGATCAGTGGCTGCGCCACCGCGGTGTCACGGATCGTGTCCGCGTCCGACGTCGTCCCGTGGGCGACGAGATCGGTCTGAGCTGCCTGCGAGGCGGCGGCGAGCAGATCGGGGACACCGGGCAGCTCCAGCCAGGGGCTGAGCATCCCGGGGGTCTGAGAGCCCTGTCCAGGGCAGACGACGGCGAGCACTCGTCCACTCTGCCAACGTGAAGTCAACCCCGGACGTCGCGACGCGTACCAAGCTTCTCCGAAGCGGTTGTGGGGAATCTACAAGAAACGCCCTTGTGGAGCGGCTTCAGCGTTCGCCGAGCTGGCCCAGGGCGAGCGCCACCTGCAGAACGAACGACTCGCGTGCGTCGAGCGGGTCCCACCCCGTGATCTCGGAGACCTTGCGCAGCCGGTAGCGCACCGTGTTGGGGTGGACGTACAGCCGCCGGGCCGCGGCCTCCAGGGAACGGCCGGTACCCAGGTAGGCCGAGAGCGTCTCCAGCACGGAGCCGCCCGCTTCGGCCAACGGCGTGTAGGCCTGGGTGACGAGCGTGCGCCGGGCGGACGCGTCCCCGGTCAGGACCCGCTCCGGGAGGAGGTCGTCGGCCATGACCGGGCGGGGCGCCTGCGGCCAGGCCGGAGCGGCCGCCATGCCGGCCAGGGCGGAGCGTGCGGACCGGGCGGCGTCGTCCAGCCCGGACACCGCGGCACCGATCACCACCGGCCCCGGGCCGAACCGTCCCAGCAGGCCGGTCGCGGCCTCGACCAGGTCTCCCTCGCCGCCGAGCACCAGGATGAGGCGGTCGCCGTGGACCCCGACCAGCGCGTCCCCCGCGCTGCGCCGGGCGGCGCGGCGCAGCTCGGCTGCCCGGACCTCGTCCAGGCCGGGGTTCGTGGTTCCCACCACCACGAGCGTGCCGCCCTTCCCGCTCCAGCCGAGCGCGGACATCCGGCTGCGCAGGGCGTCGTTCCCGTCGCCGCGCACCAGCGCGTCCACGACCAGGGCCTCCAGCCGCGCGTCCCAGGCACCGCGTACCTCGGCGGCACGGGCGTAGATCTCGGCGGCCGAGAACGCCACCTCGCGCGAGTACCGCAGCACGGCCTCACGCAGCTCCCGCTCGCCGCCGGGAGCGGCGATCTGGTCCGACATCTCCTCCACCACGTCGACGCCGCAGCGCACGAGCTGCAGCGTCTGCTGCAACGAGATCGTGCGCGTCAGCTCCGGGGGAGCCGCCGAGAACATCTTGTCCACGCCGTGCGGCGGGCGGTGCGGGTCGGCGAACCAGGTGATGAACGCGTTGACCCCGGCCTGCGCGACGAGGCCCACGTAGGAGCGGTCCTCCGCGGGCAGGTTCCGGTACCAGGCCAGATGCTCGTCGAGGCGGCGCAGTGTCGCCGAGGTCAGCTTGCCGCTCGCGTCGCGGACCCGCTGGAGGTTCTTGCCGTTGGCCGTCTCGGGGCCGGTCGCGGAACTCTTCGTGCGACCGGTCGTCGAACTGGCCTTGCGGCCGGGTGCGGAGCCGGTCGAGGGCGCGGTCTTGGGCGAAGCAGGCACGGGGCGAGAATACGGGGCGCGGTTGTACGGAGTCCACAAACGGACTATTCGCTCACCGCCCGAAGGGGCTGGAAGCGCCCGGTCCTTCAGCGGCCGGGCGAAGCCGTCCCCTGTAGGGTCGAGGGTATGGCCCTGATGCAAAGGCTCCGCCGCCTCATCCACCGGCCTACCTCCGCATCCAGTGTCGGCGCACGTCACCCGTCGCCGTCGACCCCACGTCGAGGAGACACCATCCACGAGGACGCGTTGCGAGCTCAGCTCGCCGACGACCCGAACAACATCGAGGCCTTCTGCGCACTCGCGGAGATCGTCCGGCGTCATGCTGCGGAGGGTCACGGCGAGCACGACCCGCTGCGCGACACCGAGGACGAGCCGACCGCGGCCGAACTGCGCAGCCAGGCCGCTGACCTGGCCGTCTGGGCACTGGCCGAGGAGATCGGCGGCAACCCGCGCGGCTGGTACCCGCTCGTGGAGCTGGGGCGGCTGTCGCTGGCGGAGGATCCGGAGGGCGCGGTACGGCGCTTCAAGACGGCGGCCGAGCGGGACCCGGAGGGCCGGGCGCTGGCCGAGGGGCTGGCGATCCTGCGTGGTGCCGGGATGCCGGTGGAGGCGCTGGGGCTCGGCGTCGGGCACTGGCGGGTGCGGGAGCACACGCCCGAGGTGGGGCAGCACCTGGTGCGTGCCGCTCTCGAGGCCGACCGGATCTTCGAGGCGAAGCAGCACCTGCGTGCCCTGGGAATGCACCCGGACCAGGAGGCCGTGGCCGGGATGCGGCGCGAGCTGGAGCAGGAGATCGCGGCGAGCGAGAAGCGCGCGGCCGGTCACTGACCGGCCGCGCGCCGCTTGCCTTCCCTCACCCCTGAGGGTCCCTCACTACTGGGCGTCCGTCACGACCAGGTCGTCGAAGGCCCAGGTCGAGTCCGTCGAACCGCCCGTGTAGAGGGTGATCCCGACCGATCCCGCGGACTGCAGCGCCGCGGTGGAGTCGGTGGAGACCACCTCCCACGTCGTCGGCTCGGTGGTTCCTTCGGCCCACGCCCTCGCCCGGACCGTCGCTGGTGACGTGCCGGTCACCTGGACGCGGATGAGCAGCGGGGCGTCGGTCGTGAAGGTCAGGCCGTCCACGGTGCCGCCGGCCAGGGGCGTGCCGTTGCGCACGGTGTGCAGGTCGACGTGTCCGTCCGGGAAGATCTTGAGGCGGCCGCCCAGATAGTCGCTGCCGACCTTGCGTCCCTGCACCGTCAGGTAGGCGTTGCCCGACGGCGCCTCCTGTGCCCAGGTGCGCACCGTGGTGTCGGTGCCTGTGGCGGACACGTCGTCGAGCCGGGCCGACAGCGTCCATCCGGCGCTCATCGAGAACACGCCGGCGTCACCGTCGACCGAGAAGCGCGAGGAGACTCCGCCGATGGTCCACGCACCGCCGGTCTCGGCGCTTCCCCAGCCGTCCGTGACGGTGCGGGTGAACGTGTCGCGCGCGAGCGCCGGGTCCGGGGGCGGAGGGTCGGACGCGGTGACGGTTTCGGTGTAGACGTCCTCGGCGCCGTCGTCGTCGGTGACGGTGACGGTGACCTCGTACGTCCCGGCCGCGGCGTACGCGTGCTCGACGGTGGCCCCGGCGGCGGTGTTGCCGTCACCGAGATCCCAGGCGTAGGACGCGATCTGGCCGTCCGGGTCGCTGCTCGTGCCGGCGTCGCCGGTGAGGGTGAGGTCCGTCATCGCGAGCGTGGCATCGGCGACCGGCGGCTGGTTCGGGCCCTCGCCCGTCACTCCGGCGGTGTGGTGCCGCGTGATCTCCTCGGGGGTGAGCACGTGGTCGTAGACGGCGATCTCGTCGAGGTCCCCGGTGAAGTCGCGGTCGGGGGACGCGGGTGTCCAGTTGTCGAGGTTGTCCCCGCCCACGCGCCAGTACCCGTCGTAGGCCTGGGCGCTCGTGGTGGCCGGATCGCTGGCGACCGGCTCGCCGTCCAGGTAAAGACGCAGCCCGTCCGTTCCGAGCGTCCCCACGGCGTGGTGCCAGGCGCCGTCGGTCACCGGGGCCGGCGACGTGACGGTGCGCACGGCGCCCGGGTGCACGCCGAGAACGAGCTTCCCGTCGCCGTCGAGGTAGAGGTGCCGGTCGTAGGAGCTCGACGTCCACTGGCTCCCGCGGTCACCGAAGCCGACGAGCTTGCCGCCTGCCGTGGTGGCGCGGAACCACGTCTCGATGCTGAACGACTCCGGTGCGGGCCCGGACGTCTCGGTCCAGGAGCGGGAGGCGATCGTGCCGCCTGTCGTGACGGCCGTGTCGGAACTGCCGGAGAGCGCCCCGGACGTGCCGAAGGTGACGCCGAGACCGGTCGTCAGGTCGTCGCTGCCCGCGATGTCGGTCACCGGGCCGGACGTGCCGCCCATGCGCCAGTAGTGGGTGGCGCCGTCCAGCAGGACGTCCTGCGCGTAGGTGCCGAGGGGCTCGCCGTCGGCCACCGTGACCTCGACCCAGTCGGACCAGGCCGCGTTGCCCCACGGGTCGCGGGCGACCACCGCGTAGCGGTGCGTCGATCCCGGCGCGGCGTCCACGTCGAAGGCGGTCAGAGGCTCGGCCTCCCAGAAGCTCGCGGTGGTCTCCAGCTCTGCTACGGGCGGAGCCGACGAGGTGTCGCGGTACACGGAGTACGTGAGCGTCTTGTCGTCCCTGTCGTAGTTGCCCGGCCAGCTCAGCTTGACGACGCCGCTCGTCGTCGACGAGGCGCTCAGCGTGAACGACGACCCGCCCAGGCGCGGACCGTCGGAGTTGGGTGCCACGTCCCGCACCGCGAACCGCACCAGGCCCTGCTGGGGCTCGTTGTTGACGTCGAGGAACTCTCCGCCGTACAGCACGTAGTCACCGCCGGCGGTCACGTCCCACGGTCCCTGGTTCTGCCCCGTGTACGTGCCGGCCTTGAAGTCCGGGAACCAGTTGAGGATCTCGGGCCGCGGCGTTCCCGGGTGGTCGGGGTAGCCGTAGATGTCCGCGGTGTTCGTGCCCTCGACGGTCAGGGTGACCGCGGTGCCGCGGTGGAAGGAACGGGGGCTCGTCTCCGGGAAGCCGCCGCTGTTGCCGCAGTAGTGCTTGTGACTGGCCTGGTAGGCGACACCCTGGAACGGGGCGATGGAGTACGAGTCGCCGTGGCAGTCCTCGAGCCAGACCAGCTCGCCGGTGTCCCAGGAGGCCGCGAACGCCCCCTCGACGTTGCCCGGCTGTCCGTAGTGGTACCCGGTGCCGTAGAAGTGGTCGGCGTCCCCGGACAGGGAGAGGATCGCGGACTTGTCGCCCCCGTTGCGGACCTCGTCGTTGACCGGTAGGGGGAGCAGGTCACCGGTGACGGCGTCCAGCCGGGCCAGCCCGAAGCCCGGGTCGGAGGATCCGTCCACGGCGGTGAAGTTGCCGCCGAGCACCACGGACCCGCCGTCCGGCGCGGCGACGAGCGCCTGCACCGAGTGGTCGTCCACCGACGCCTCGAAGGGCCGTGTCGTCGCGCCGGTGGCCGCGTCCACCGCGGCGACACGAGGCCGCGTGGCGTTGTTCACGCTGGAGAACGCGCCGCCCAGGAAGACGTCGTCGCCGGAGGTCGCCACGGCGTACACCGGACCGTTGACCGCCGGGCGGAACGAGGTCATCGCGCCGGTGGCCGTGTCGAACGCGGCCGCGCGGTACCGGGTGGTGCCGTCGATCGAGGTGAACTGGCCGACGGCGTACAGCACGCTCCCGTCCGGGGAGGCGGCGAGATCCTGCACCTGGCCGTTCGCGATCGGGGCCCAGTCCGCGTCCAGCTCACCCGTGGTCAGGTCGTAGGCCATGAGGTTGCCGCGCGGCACCTCGTCGGTGCCCGGTGCGGAGCCGGCGGGGCGTGCCGAGCTGAAGCTGCCGCCCACGTACACGGTGTCGCCGACCACCACCTGGGACCACGCGACGCCGTCGATCTGTGCGGTCGGCAGGGGGTCGCTGCTCACGGTCGCGGGCAGCTGAGCCGCCGCCGTCGCGGTCATGGCTCCCGTCGCCGGTACGGCGGCACCGAGCGACGCCGCCACGGCCGGCGCGGCCGACAGACCCAGAGCCAGTGCCGCCGACGCCGCGACGGCGACCACGGGGGTCGCCGTCCGGCGTCTTGACCGAGGATTGTGGGCATCAGTGCCGGGGACACGCATGGATCGACCTCCGCCTAGAAACGCCGTGACCGGGCACCACCGCGCCCGTGGCTGGATGCTCAGAGGCTACGGCCGGGTATGGGCGGACAAAAGTTGGTCGCGGGTGAAGTAGCGGGTGAAGTACGTAGATTTCACCCACTGTGGGACTCCCGGCGCCGCGTGGCCGCAACGAGGCTCGGCCTCTACCCTAGGATTGGGCGCATGCCCTTCGCCACACCCCTGTCCGACGACGTCGTCCTGCGTGACGTGACCATCGACGACGCCGCGGCACTCGCCGAGGCCTACACCCGCAACCGCGCGCACCTGCAGCCGTGGGAACCGGCCCGGCCGGACGACTTCTTCACCGAGGCGGCGCAGAGGCGCACCCTCGACGTGCAGCTGAAGCAGGCGGCCACGGGACACGGCGTCTTCCTCGCGCTGGCATCCGGGGGCGACGTCGTGGGCCGCCTCAACCTCGCGGACATCGTGCGCGGAGTGTTCCAGAACGGAAACATCGGCTACTGGATCGACGCGGGCCTCGCAGGGCGGGGGCTCATGACACGTGCGGTCACGGCGCTCGCGGAGCACGCTCGCGACGACCTGGGCCTGCACCGCCTCCAGGCGGGCACGCTGCCGCACAACACGGCGTCGCAGGCGGTCCTGACGCGGGCGGGGTTCGAACGGTTCGGCCATGCCCCGCGGTACCTGCGCATCTCGGGCGAGTGGCAGGACCACGTCCTGTACCAGCGGATCCTGCACGACTGAGAGCGGGGAGGCCCGCCGCACCCGGCGCGGGCAGGCGGGACGCCGGTGGGCCGGTGGGTCGGCCGGCCTGGCGGGTCAGACCAGGTGGTGCTCGTAGGCGAACGCGGCGGCGGCGGTGCGGGAGCCGACCTCCAGCTTGCCGAAGATGTTCGACAGGTGGCGGGCCACCGTCTTCTCCGACAGCACCAGGTGTGCGGCGATCTCGGGGTTGCTCTTCCCCGACGCCACGAGCCGCAGCACCTCCGTCTCGCGCGGGCTCAGGCCGCCGGGCGTCTCGCCGCCGCCCAGGAGCTCGGTCGCCTCCCGCATCGTGGGCTTCGTCCCCAGGGCCGCGAACGTGTCACGGGCGGCGGTCAGGTCCGCGAGCGCCGACTCCTCGTCGCCCAGCATCCGCAGTGCGCGGGCCACCAGCATGCGGCTCCGTGAGGTCTCGTACGGTGCGTCGAGTCGTGCCCAGCCCTCGGTGGCGCGGCGGCCCTCGGACAGCGCCGACGCCGCGTCCTGGCGTGCGAGCGCGACCTGTGCCAGTGCGAAGGCGGCCGCGGCGTGCAGCCCGACGCAGTCGAAGCTGGTGGCGATCTCCTCCAGTTCCCGTGCCAGCGGTGTGGCGGCATCGGCCTCCCCGGTTCCGACCAGCACCTCGACGGCCGCGGGAAGGAGGTGTGAGCGGTGTACCGGGTCCTGCCACTCGGCCAGGAGCCGGTGAACGGCGGCCACGGCGGTGTCGTGCCGGCCGCACTCGAACCACAGCAGGGCGCGCCCCGGCTGTGCCGGATGCCCATGGGTGGCTGCCTCCCCGTAGGCCTGCCGCGCCTCGTCGTAGGCGCCGAGCAGGCGCAGCGCCTCGGCCCGTTCGTAGGATGCCTGCCCGATGGCCTGGGTGGCTCCCTCGGCGGCATAGCGGTCTGCGGCGTGCTCGAGTTCGGCCACGGCCTCGTGGTAGGCCCCGTGCAGTCGCATCAGCTGGCCCCGGTGCACGGCGCACTGTCCGGTGAACGGCACCAGGCCGGGCTGGCTGTCGCACCACGTGGTCAGGGCATGGGTCCATTCCCGCATCCGGGAGTACTCGGCGATCTGCTGGCATGCCTCGATGGACGAGCAGTAGATGATGCCGGAGTAGACGGGGGAGACCTCCCCGGCCAGCACATAGGTCATCGCTTCGTCGAGCAGCCGCAGCCCGTCGGCCACGTGGCCGGTGAAGATCGTCAGGCGGGCCTCCATGTGCAGCCCGGTCGCCACGAGGTCCGGATCTCCGAACCGGCGACCGTATGCGGTGACTTTCGGCGCCAGGTCGAGTGCCTCGGGGAACTCGCCCTTCATGATGTGGCCGTAGGCGACCTGGTCCAGCACGTACCCGCGTTCGACGACGTCGTCGCCGTCGAGGTCGTCGAGCAGCCGCTGGGCGCGGGAGAGCCACCCGCCGGCGATCGCGGGTTCACTGCCCTGGCGCAGCACGGTCGTGAGCCAGTAGGCCGCCCGGACGGCCGCGAGCTCGTCCTGGTGTTCGAGGGCCTCGTGGTAGGCGCGCTGCAGCGCCAGCACGCAGTCGTTGTAGTGGCCCAGGAGGAATGCGGAGGTGGCGAGTGCCACGAAGTCCTCGGCGGTCAGGTCGGTCTCGTCCAGGCCCGAGAGCTCACGGTAGGCGGAGATCCATTCGCGCCGCCGGTATTCCTCGCGTGCGCGGTGCAGGTCGTCGAGCACGCCCATCGCACCTCACCTCGTTCAGAGGTTCCGCCGACGGATGGCGTCGTCGCAGTGCCTGTCGGCGGGATCTCCTCCGACGATAGCGCGCCCGGGCGCAGCATGGGCCGGAGCGCCGGCGCCGGCCGACGCCGGGCTGCTCAGGCGGGCGAGCGGCTCGGCGGCGGCCGCGGGCGACCGGTCCGGCGCGTCATGCGGGCGACAGGGCTCCCGTGCGGGACCGCTCCGCGATCTCGTGCGCGACGAATGCCGCGTCGCGGCCGACGCCGTTCACCTGGCCGGAGGCGTAGCAGTACTGGAACGCCAGGCCGCAGAAGTACAGCCCGGGCACGGACTCGACCACGCCGCGGTACTCCACCGGCCAGCCGTCCTCGAACGGCACGGGGACCTGCAGCCAGTCGTAGTCCTGCGCGAACCCGGTGGCCCAGACGATGCTCGCGACGCCGAACGTGCGGCCGTTCTCCAGCCGTGGCAGGCCGTCCGCCACCCCGGTGACGTGCTCGGTGATCCACTCCACGCCGCGTTCGGCCAGGTGGTGACGTTTGACCCGGAGCTGCGAGGCCCCGTGGTGGCGCATTTCCTCCATCGTCCTACGGCCCATCGGCGTACGGCGGGTGAGCACGTGGTTGAACGCGAACGTGATGACCGGGATCGCGAGCTGGAGTCGGCGCGTGCCCCACTCGAGGGGGACGTTCCCGCGATCCGGCCCGACCAGTGTGGTGGGCCGGGTCCGGCCCAGTTCGTAGGCGACGTCCAGGCCGCTGTGCGACGCGCCCACCACGAGCGTGGGCCCGTCGGCCAGCTGGGAGGGCCGCCGGTACTGGCTGGAGTGCAGCTGCTGGATCGTCGGGTCGATCTCTCGGGCGAGGCCCGGGACGTGCGGGGTCCGGCCGAAGGGGCCGGTGGCCAGTACGACGTTGTCGCACCGCACCTCCGCGTCCCCGAGCGTGGCACGGAACCCGCCGTCCCCGGTCGTGGTCAGCGCGTCGACCCGTGTGCGCATGCGCACGGGCAGATCGTTGGCGACGGCATACAGCTCCAGGTACTCGGCGAACTCGTCCTTGGACGGGAAGTGCCGCGGATCGCCGGGGAACGGCAGGCCGTCGAGCCCGTCTGCCCTGCCCGGCGTGAACAGGGCGAGACTGTCGTAGTGGCAGCGCCAGTTGTCCCCGATCCGGTCGTTGCCGTCGACGATCAGGCAGTCGCGGCCGAGCCGCTTCAGGTGGTAGCCGGTGCTCAGTCCGGCCTGACCGGCGCCGATGATCAGGGTCTCGATGTGCTGGGTGTTCATGACGTCCTCCTTCGTCCGTCCCTGAGACGAACGTAGGAGTCCTGCGGCCGCGGGCGCATCGAGAGCGATACCCAACCGGTCGGCAGGGCCGATGGGTCACTTCGTGTACGACGGGTCACTTCGTGTACGACGACGGCCGGCCACCCGGTTCGGACAGGCGTGCGGCCGGCGGGGCGGCGTGCGGCCGGCGGGGCGGCGTGCGGCCGCCCGGCCCTCAGGAACCGAGGACGGCGTCTCCGAGCCCCGCCGTCGGAGAGGCGGCCGAGGCCCGCGCGAGCTGCTCGAGGGCGGCATGGGAGGAAGATCCGGGGTCGGCGTGGTAGATGACGAGCATCTGGCCGGGCGCCCCGTTCACCGTGAGTTTCTCGTGCCGGAGCACGAGCTCTCCTACCGTCGGGTGGCGCATCCGGCTGATGCCACCCACCTTGTGGTGCACGTCCTGGCGTGCCCAGAGCGCCCTGAACTCGGCGCTCGCTGCCGAGAGCTCGTCGACCAGCTCGGTCAGGCGCGGGTCCTCCAGGTCTGCCCCGGCAACGGCGCGGAGGCCGGCCACGGCTTCCGCGGTAGCCCGGTCCCAGTCCTGGTGCAGGTCACGATCGCGGGGGTCCAGGAAGACCGCCCGCAGGAGGTTGACGCCGGGCCGATACTGCGGGGACAGCGCCCGGGCGAGCGCGTTGGCGGCCAGTACGTCCATGTGGCGTCCCTGCACGAAGGCGGGGAAGGGCATCTCGTCGAGGAGCTGCGCGAGTCCCGGCGGAACCTGCTCGGCCGGTCCCGGCCGGTGGGCCGGTGCAGCGGGCGCGGTGGCGAGCTCGTACAGGTAGGCCGTCGCCTCGGTGTCCAGGGCCAGTACCGACGCCAGGGCGTCGAGGACCTGGCGGGAGGGGTTCGTGTCGCGCCCCTGTTCGAGGCGCAGGTAGTAGTCCTGGCTGATCCCCGCGAGGAGGGCGAGCTCCTCGCGCCGCAGGCCCGGGACGCGTCGTCGTGTGCCGCGTGGAAGGCCCACGTCCTCCGGGGTGACGAGCCGGCGCCGCGCCTTCAGGTAGTCGCCGAGCGGCGTGCTGCTGCTCACGCCTCGACTCTAGCCCGTGCCGCTCGGGTCACGCCGTCGTGCGGCCGCATCCTGGTCCTGCCGGTCCGTCCCCTCACGGGGGCCTCTCGTCGGGCTCGCCGGCCGTCCGATAGTGGTGCGGAAGGCGCGGGGCCACCGAATGCCCCGGGCCACCGGAAGGAGTCGGAACATGAGCGAGATCATCGGCCCGTTCAACCGGGACCACACCGCCGACGAGGTCAGCGAGGGCGTCGATCTCACCGGCAGGCGTGCGGTCGTCACCGGTGCCGGATCGGGAATCGGTGCCGAGACGGCTCGGACGCTGGCCCGGCGTGGTGCGGAGGTGACGATCGCCGCGCGCCGGCCGGACGTCGCCGCCCGGGTCGCCGAGGACATCACCTCGGACACGGGCAACGCGAGCGTCCACGTCGCCGAGCTGGAGCTGACCGACCGTGCGTCCGTCGCGCGGTTCGCCGAGGCGTGGCAGGGCCCGCTGGACCTCCTGGTCAACAATGCCGGGGTCATGCGGATCCCGGAGCTGACCAGGAACGCGGACGGCCGGGAGATGCAGTTCGCCACCAACTACCTCGGACACTTCGATCTCACGACCCGGCTGCGCCCCGCGCTCGCCTTGGCCTCGGACGGTGCCCGGGTGGTCACGGTGAGCTCGTCCGGCCACCTGTTCAGCCCCGTCGTGTTCGACGACGTCGACTACCGCTTCCGTCCCTACGACCCCGTCGGGGCCTACGGGCAGTCCAAGACCGCCGAGATTCTCCTCGCGGTCGGCATCACCGAGCGGTGGGCGGACGACGGCATCTACGCCAACGCCCTCAACCCGGGTGCGATCGCGACCGAGCTCCAGCGGCACGTCGGCGGGAAGCTCGCCACGCCGCTCGACCAGCAGAAGACGGTGCAGCAGGGGGCGTCGACGAGCGTCTTCGTCGCGGTCTCCCCGCTCCTCGACGGCGTCGGCGGGCGCTACTTCAACGACAACGCGGAGGCGTCCACGGTGAGCGAGCGTCCCGAGGACCTCACCGCTCTGGCAGACAGCGTCGCCGCGTACGCGCTCGATCCGGAGGGAGCGGATCGGCTGTGGGCGCTCTCGGAGAGGCTTCTCGGCCGGAACTGACCCCGCCTGTTCCGATCGCCCGTTGACCGATGTCCAGCGGAACCGTTCGACAACTTGTAACAGCAAGTCACACGTTCGTATTCCGAATGAAACCAAACGGTAAAAACCGGGCTCTTCACTGGGGTCATGACGCCGACCGACCAGCTCTCCACCCGAGTGAGCATCGCGCTCCTCGGAGTGCGCAGCGACGCTCCGGTCCGCCGTACCGGCGGTGCGGGGCCGAGTGACGACGGACATTTCGTCATCGGCGGTGCGGGTGCCGCCATCCCGATCGATCCCGACAGCCCGTACGTCATCTCCCAAGGTCGCCTGACCCTGGACGGTGCGGATCTCGGGATGGACGTGGAACCTGTCACCCGACCGCGATTCTACGACCTGACCACCGCCGACGGGACCCCCTACGACAAGATCGCCAAGCTCCACGGCAAGGACGTGCTGGCCACCACCGTGGTCCAGACGTGCGTCCGTTACGACGAGAGCGAGCGCTGCCGGTTCTGCGCCATCGAGTCGTCGCTGCGCTCGGGAACGACGATCGCCGTCAAGACTCCGGCGATGCTCGCCGAGGTCGCGGAGGCCGCCCACGAGCTGGACGGGGTCTCGCAGATGGTCATGACCACCGGCACCTCCAACGGCTGGGACCGCGGTGCCAAGCACCTGGCGCGCTGCGTCCGCGCCGTCAAGGAGGCCGTCCCGGAGCTGCAGGTCCAGGTGCAGTGCGAACCACCGGCGGACCTGCGGGCCATCACCGACCTGTACGAGGCGGGCGCCCGCTCCATCGGCATCCACGTCGAGTCGATGGACGACGGCGTGCGGCGTCGCTGGATGCCGGGCAAGGCGACCGTGTCGCTGGACGAGTACCGCGCGGCCTGGCGCGAGGCGGTGCGCGTGTTCGGCCGCAACCAGGTCTCCACCTACCTGCTGGTCGGCATGGGCGAGGATCCGGACGAGATGGTCGAGGCCGCGGGCGAGCTCATCGAGATGGGCGTCTACCCGTTCGTGGTCCCGTTCCGGCCGCTGGCCGGCACGCTCGCGACCGACGTGGACCACGTCCCGGCACCGCACCGCGCGGTGGTCGCCGACGTCACCCGGCGGGTCGGTGCGCTCCTGGCGGCCGCGGGGATGCGCGGGTCGGACCAGGCCGCGGGGTGTGCGGCATGCGGTGCCTGCAGCGCACTCGCGGCGGTGGGGGGCTGACATGCTGGACGTCCCCACGCTGACCGGCCGGCAGCTCGTGCCCGCCGCGCCCTGGGCGGTCCGGTCGGCCGAACCCCGGCACGTGGCCGCCTACCGGGCGCTGCGCCGCGAGGTGTTCGTCGCCGAGCAGGGCCTGTTCTCCGGGCACGATCTGGACCGGACCGACGAAGACGAGCGCACGCAGGTGCTGGTCGCCGTCGACGCCGAGGACCGGGTGCTGGGCGGCGTGCGCATCGCCCCGGATCCCGGCGCGCTCGATGCTGCGGGCCGGGACATCGGATGGTGGGCCGGCAGCCGGCTCGTCGTGGCGCGCGGGGCACGCGGGGCCGCGGGGATCGGGACGGCACTCGTCCGGTCCGCCTGCGCTCGCGTGACGGAACTCGGCGTGCTGCGCTTCGAGGCCACCGTCCAGGTCCGCAACCGGCCGCTGTTCGAGCGCCTCGGCTGGCAGGCATGGGGCGCCCGGGACGTCCAGGGCCGGCCGCACGACCTGATGCGCTGGCCGGTGACCCGGGTCGCGGACCTGGTGGGCTCCACCAAGTCCGTCCTCGCCGACCTGATCGGCCCGTTGCGCGAGCACACCGGCCCCGCCACGCTGGGCGGCGCGGGGTTCGTGGGCGACGACGGGGCACCGGTGCCGGGCAGTGACGTCGTCGCCGCGTGCGACGCGATCCTGCCCGCGATGCTCGAGCGCGACCCCGAGTGGGCCGGCTGGTGCGCGGTGCTGGTCAACGTCAACGACCTCACGGCGATGGGCGTCGGCCCCACCGGGCTGATGGACGCGCTCGGTGCGCCCACGGCGTCGTTCGCGCGCCGTGTGCTGGCCGGCCTGCACAGCGCGTCCCAGGCGTGGGGCGTGCCCGTGCTCGGCGGGCACACCCAGCTCGGCGTGCCCGCGTCCCTGGCGGTCACCGCGCTCGGCCGGACGGATCATCCCGTCCCGGGTGGCGGTGGCCGGCCGGGGCACGCCCTGTCCCTGACCGCGGACCTCTCCGGCCGCTGGCGGCGCGGGTTCGAGGGCCGGCAGTGGGACTCCACCTCCTCGCGCTCGGCGGCCGAGCTGCGGCACCTGGCCGGCACCGTCGGCGCGGCCCGCCCGCACGCCGCCAAGGACGTGAGCATGGCCGGCGTCCTCGGCACGACGGCGATGCTCGCCGAGGCCTCGGGCACGGGCGCCACGATCGACGTCGCCGCCGTGCCGATGCCCGACGGCGCCGCTCCGGGCGAGTGGCTCACCTGCTTTCCCGGCTTCGCGATGCTCACCACCGACCCACCGGGCGGCGGGCGCATGTCCTCGCCGCTGGCGAACACCGCCGAGTGCGGGGAGCTGACCGGAGAACCTGGCGTCCGCCTGCGCTGGCCCGACGGGGAGACCACCGTGGCCGTCCCCGGCGCCGCGACAGGCCTCGGCCGCGCCTGACAGGGCCCCGGCCCGCACACCGGTGCGGACGGCGCGCCCGTCCCGCACCCCACGAGTTGCACCACTCGCACGACCCAGCACGACCACACCACCCATCACCGAAGGAGCATCGACCATGGCGTTCGACGAACAGATCCAGGCCAACATCGACGTGTCGCTCGCGGAGATCCCGCACCCGTCGCTGCCGAAGGGCAGCAACCTGTACGGCTCGACCAAGATCTTCCCCGACTACCAGGCGGAGCCGGGCCAGGCGTACTTCACGCTGGTACACGGCATCGCGCACGAGTCATCGGTGAGCTTCGTCGCGATCCTGCAGGCCACCCGTGCGCTGCGGAAGGGCTTCGAGTCGGCCGTCTACTTCTACGGCCCCGGCGCGATCAACGCCCTGGACACTCGCGGGTTCCCGACCACGGGTGACAGCGCGTTCCCGGGCGAGCAGAACATCAACGACGCCCTCAAGACCTTCATCGCCGAGGGCGGCACGGTGTTCTGCTGCCGGTTCGGCCTGTCGCTGCACGGCGCGCGCGAGGAGGACCTCATCGCCGGTGTCATCCCGGCCCACCCGCTGGACGTGCAGGACGCGGTGATCCACTACGCGCGCAAGGGCGCCATCATCAACTCCACCTACAACCTCTGACCCGCACCGCAGCCTGATGGATCCCCGTCGAACGACCCCGGAGGAGCAACTTCCGTGAGCCTCACCGTCGCCGCCGTGTCGGCGAACTTCACCCGCGACCTCGAGCAGAACTACGCGCTCATCGAGCAGCTCCTGGACGAGGCACGCGCCCAGGGCGCACGGCTCGTCGTCTTCCCCGAGGCGTCGATCGGGGGCTACCTGTCCTCACTCGGCAACCACGGGGACACCGTGCGAACCACCAAGCGGTCCTTGCCGCCCGCGATCCGCCTGGACGGGCCGGAGATCCGGCGCGTCCAGGCGCTCGCGGGGGAGACCGTCGTCTGCATCGGATTCTGCGAGCTCGACGACGACGGCGAGACGCGGTACAACGCGGCCGTCTGCCTCGACGGAAGCCACGTGTACGGCTCCTACCGCAAGGTGCACCAGCCCCTGGGCGAGGCCATGTCGTACGCTGCGGGCGCCTCCTACCAGGCGTTCGACACACCCGTCGGCCGGGTCGGCCTGCAGATCTGCTACGACAAGGCCTTCCCGGAGGCGGCCCGGGCGCTGGCCCTGGACGGCGCGGAGATCGTCGTGAGCATGTCGGCGTGGCCGGCAGCCCGCACGGCGACCGCCGAAGACCTGCAGCAGGACCGGTGGACCTACCGGTTCAACCTGTTCGACGCCGCCCGCGCGCTGGACAACCAGGTGTTCTGGATCGCCTCCAACCAGTCCGGCACCTTCGGGTCGCTGCGCTACGTCGGAAACGCGAAGGTGGTCGACCCCGGCGGGAACGTGCTGGCCACCACCCTGCTGGACGCCGGCCTCGCCGTCGCCGAGATCGACGTCGAAAGCACCTTCCGCACCATGCGCGGCGGCATGTTCCACCTGCGCGACCGCCGCCCCGACGTCTACGCGGCGCTCACCGCACCGGACGCCCCCGAGTCCACCGGATGGAAGGACCTGGCCCATGCCTGAGATGACGTTCGACGTGCGCTGGCCCGACGGATCCACGGCGAGCTGCTACTCGCCCAGCCTCGTGATGCACGACCACCTCGAGGTCGGGGCCAGGTATTCCCTGGCCGAGTTCGTCGACCGCACGTCCCGCGCGCTGCGGGAGGCAAGCGAACGGGTGCGGGCCCGCTACGGCATGACCTGCACGTCGGCCATGCACCAGGAGGCGGAGATCCGGCAGACCGCCACGTCGTTCCGCACAGGCGAGGTCGAGGTCCTGCGCATGGAGCCGCCTCTGCCCGGGACGGACCTGCGGGGGACCGCCGGGCCGGGAGGCGGCGCATGAGGGCGGCGCGCATCACCGACGGCGCCCACCACGAGGTGGTGGTCGTGGGTGGCGGGCAGGCCGGCCTGTCGCTGAGCCACCATCTGGTCGGCTCCGGCGTCGACCACCTCGTGCTCGAGCGGGAGACCGTGGCGCACGAATGGCGCGACGGGCGCTGGGACGCGTTCACCCTGGTCACGCCCAACTGGCACTGCCGGCTGCCCGGCTACCCCTATGACGGTCCGGACCCGGACGGCTTCATGCGCCGCGACGACGTCCACGCCTGGGTGCGCCGGTACGCGGACACGTTCGACGCGCCGGTCGCCGAGGGCGTCGCCGCCACGCGGCTCGCATCACGGCCGGGCGGCGGATTCGTGGTCTCGACCACGCACGGCACGATCACGGCCACAGCGGTGACGGCGGCCGTGGGCGGCTACCACCGGCCGGTCGTACCACCCTGGGCCAGAGACCTGCCCGAGCGGGTGGCACAGGTGCACTCCCACGAGTACCGCAACGCCGGTCTGCTTCCCGAGGGCCCGGTGCTCGTGGTCGGCACCGGCCAGTCCGGTACCCAGATCGCCGAGGACCTGCTTCTCGCCGGGCGCGAGGTACACCTGGCCGCCGGGCGCGCGCCACGCGTGGCCCGCCGCTACCGGGGCAAGGACTGCATGACGTGGCTGGCGGAGATGGGCGTGTACGACGTGCCCGTGGCCGCGCACGGCCTGGCCAAGCGGGAATCCACCAACCACTACGTGACCGGGCGGGACGGCGGCCGCGACATCGACCTCCGTGACTTCGCACGCCGGGGCATGCACCTGTACGGCCGGGCCACCGGAGTGAGCGACGGGGCGCTCACCTTCGCCCCCACGCTGGAGAACGACCTCGACCACGCCGACTCGGTGGCGGAGTCCATCAAGGACGACATCGACCGTTGGATCGAGACCAAGGGCATCGACGCACCCACCGAGGACCGGTACATACCGGTCTGGCGGCCCGAGGCCGAGCCGCAACCGCTCGACCTCGACCGGATCGCCGCAGTGGTCTGGTCGGTCGGCTTCCGAGCCGACTGGTCCTGGCTCGACTCCCTGGGGCCCGCAGTGCTCGACGACGAGGGGCACCCGCGGCACCTGCGCGGTCTCAGCCCGGTGCCCGGGCTGTCGTTCGTCGGCCTGCCCTGGCTCCACACCTGGGGGTCGGGCCGGTTCCTCGGCATCGCCCAGGATGCCGAGCACGTCGCCCGGGCAGTAGGCGACTGGCGCGCCGGCGGCGCGTGGGACGGGCCCGCGCCACACGCGCTCGCGGCGCAGCCGGCCAAGGCCGGATGACGGACGACCTACGCTCTAGGACATGTCCACGACGACCATGGGTGCGGTCGCAGCGCACTTCGGACGCGATATCGACCGCACCCTCGCCAAGCTTCCCGGCATCATCGACCAGGCCCGCGAGCGCGGCGTCGACCTCCTGGTGCTGCCCGACGCCACCATCGGCGGCTACCTGCACGACATGTACCACCCGGCGGGCGAGACCCTGCCGCCGGCCGTGGACCTCGACGGGCCCGAGGTCGCGGCCGTGCGGCAGATGGCCGGGGACATGGTGGTGTGCTTCGGCATCGCGGAGCGAGCCCAGGAAGGCGGAGCCGAGGTGCGGTACAACACCGCCGTCTGCGTGCACGGGGACGGACTCCTGGGCGTGCACCGCAAGGTGCACCTGCCGCTCGGCGAGTCCGAGGCATACCGGCATGGCACCGGATTCGACGCCTTCGACACCCCCGTGGGCCGGCTCGGCATGCTCATCGACTTCGACAAGACGTTTCCCGAGTCGGCCCGCTCGATCGCGCTCGACGGCGCGCAGATCATCGCGTGCCTCAGCGCCTGGCCCGCGAGCGTCACCGACCGCTCCGACCGGCTGCGCAACGACCGCCAGGCCCACCTGTTCGACCTGTACGACTGTGCGCGCGCGGCCGAGAACCAGCTCTACGTGGTCTCCTCCAACCAGACGGGAGTCCTCGGCGGGCTGCGCTTCCTCGGGCAGGCCAAGGTCGTCGACCCGGCCGGCGAGATCGTCGCCAAGACCTGGGCCAAGGGCGGGCTCGCCGTCGCCACCGCCGACGTGACGGCCGACGTCGCCCGAGCCCGCCGCACCATGAACCACCTGCGCGACCGCGTCGAGAACGCCTACACCCTCACCACCCGGCCGGCGTCGGCCACCACCTCCAGCCCGACGTGAGGTCGGGCCGTACCTCTACCAGGACGGAACAGCGTGCGCATCGCCCAGATCACCTACTCGACCAGACCCCGTGGCGGGGTGGTGCACACCATCGCACTCGCCGAGGCGCTCGCGGCCCGCGGGCACGAGGTGACCGTATGGACGCTGGGCCGCGGCGGGGACGACGCGTTCTTCCGGCCGGTGGACCCGGCCGTCCGCGTCAGGGTGGTTCCGTTCGCGCCGCGTGACGAGGAGAGCGTGGGTGACCGCATCGAGCGGTCCATCCGTGCCATGGCGGAAGCCTTCGAGCCGGCCGGCTACGACGTCGTGCACGCCCAGGACTGCATCTCGGCCAACGCCGTGGGGCCCTGCATCCGCACGATCCACCACCTGGACGAGTTCACCACGCCCCGCCTGATCGAGTGCCACAGCTCGGCGATCACCGAGCCGGTGGCACGGCTGTGTGTCTCACGCGCGGTCGCGGCCGAGGTGAGCCAGGGCTTCGGCCTGGCTCCCACCGTGATCCCCAACGGCGTCGACGCCGGCCGGTTCGCCCGCGCGGCCGGACCCGACGGAGCCGGTGCACGCGCCCGGTGGAAGGCGGAGCTGGGGCGATACGTCCTCGCGCTCGGCGGCATCGAGCCACGCAAGGGCAGCATCGACCTGCTGGAGGCGTTCGCGCTGCTGCGCGCCGACCACCCGGACCTGAGCCTCGTGATCGGCGGGGGAGAGACGCTCTTCGACTACCGCCCCTACCGCGACCGGTTCGACCGGCGCTGCACCGAGCTCGGCGTCGAGCCCATGGTTCTCGGCACCCTGGCCGACGACGACGTACCACCGCTCGTGGCGGCCGCCACGGCGCTGGGCTTCGTCTCCACCAAGGAGGGATTCGGCCTGGCGGCCATGGAAGCGCTGGCCGCCGGCGTGCCCGTGGTGGCCCGCGACCTCCCGGTCACCCGCGAGGTCTTCGGCGACACCGTCACCTACGCCGCCGACGTGCCACAGATCGCCGCGGCGCTGGCCGCCGTCCTCGACGACCCGACCCCGGCCGACGCCGGTCCCGGACGAGAGCTGGCCGCACGCCACACCTGGGCGGCAGCGGCGGCGGCGCACGAACGCTTCTACGCGCACGTCGCACGAGACGGAGGCGACGCCGGCCGGGAGATCGACCTCACGGCCGGTCAGTGGGCTCGCCACGGCTGACCCGGAGAGCAGGCGTGCGGAGACGCCGTCGGACGCGCAGGAGCCGCTGCGCTGAACTCGAACGCGCAGCGCCGCCGGCCTGTGTCGCCGACTTGGCCGAGGTGAGCGGATCATGGCGCTCCGATCCCTTGCGGCCGCCATCGCGCACGGGACCGACGTCCGCCCCGATCTCGCGGCGGTGACCGGCACACCCATGCCCGACGTCGTCGGCGCGCTCCTTACGCTCGTACTCGTCACGGCGGTCGCGATGCTCATCGTCAGCGCCGCCGCCTGGGCGCTCGCGGCATCGGCCGGAAGTTTCCAGGGCGTCGCCAAGGCGCGCGCCGGCGTGCTCATCGCTCTGGGCTGCGCTGCCATGAGCGGCGGTGCGCTTGCCTGGACGAACTGGCTCTTGGAGACCGGCGCGCCCCTGAATCAGGGGTGAAGTTGCACGTCGGTTCGATAACAAGGGGCGGGCGGTCGAGTGATGTCTCCTACGCTCAGGGGCGTTCCAGAGGAAGGTCCATGCGTGAACAGTTCGCTATCGCCGGAGGAACGGCACACGGATGCCGATGAGGATCCGGTCGTCTTCCCGACCAACCGGAGCTACTTGAAGAAGGTCGCCTTGCTGGGCGGGCCCGCGATGACGCTCGCCAGCGGCGCGATCGGGTGGTTCGGCGTCGCCGACCTGCTCGGTGCCGAGACATTCGTGCCGTTCTGGTTCGCCCCGATCGGCATCTTCGCGTTCCTCTTCTTCGCCTACGGGTGGTGGTTTGCGATCCGCCGGCTCACGGTCGGCGGGGGTGGTCTGCGGATCGGGCCCGCGGGCATCGAGTCGTTCGGCGTCGGCGCAGTGCGTTGGTCGGTGCCGTGGTCCGACGTCGAGTGGTGGTACATCGGGTACGTGTCCTCGCAGGAATACCTTCACGTGGTGGTGCGGGACCCCGACGAGTACATCGCTCGGGAGGCCAACCCGCTCAAGCGGCTTGCCGGGCGGATGAACGTTCGGCTCGTGGGGACACCAGTGTCGGTTGCGCTGAGTACTGTCGATGCCCCGCCGGGGGCGATTGCCGAGGCGATGGTCCGGTACAGCGGGATCGATCCTGCCGATGACGACGAACCCGAGGCCCTCGACAACGATGCCGCGCATCAGGTCGTGAGTGTTCCTGGTCGCAAGCCACTGGGCCGTCGGCATCAATGGCTGTGGGCGGGGTTCCTCCTCACCGTCGTGGGAAGCTCGTTCGCGCTGCACTTCGGAAGCGCGGGACGGGGCATCGAGCTCGGATACGCCCTCTTGGCACAGGGGATCGCGGCCGCTCTTCTCCTGATCATGGTGGTGCGGGACATGCTCCACGACGAGGCCGACGAATTGGTTGCCTGCGTGCGCACCTACGGTGGGGGTGCGCCGGTGGTCGGCTGGATTCCGACGAGCCAGGCCAATGAGGTTGCGGCCGAGGTACGTCGCGGCGGCGTTGAGGCCTGGGCCGCCTATCACCCCATCGCCGTTGGTTACTGGGCGGTTGTCAACTTCGTCGGGGCGACACTCGGAATCTATGGAGTCGTATCTCTTGGGGAGCGCGCGGTCGAGCCCATCACGTCATGGGCGTTGATCATCGGCGGCGCGATTATGTTCCTCGGTATCGCAGAAGCACCGCGGACAGGTTGGTTCCGCCGGAGGGTTCTGCGCATGTACTGAAGCGCAAGCACCTCAGTCGCGCCCGAGGCATCCTCGCCCTGCGATAGCCACGCGGCGCGCGATGCGCACCTGCCGACCATGGACACCATCAGATCCCGCTCCCTGACGGGAGTGATCGACATCGGTCCGAACGACTCGGGCCTACCAGGGATCAGCTAGTTCCAGGACATCGTCGGCGCGATGATGACCGTCTGCCTGATCTGCGCGGTCCTCGGCGTCATCATCTCCGCGATCGTGTGGGCGCTCGGCTCGAACTCCTCCAACCCCCGCATGGCCGGACGCGGCAAGACCGGCGTGCTGTTCCCCCTGGCCGCCGCGGTCATCTGCGGCGCGAGCGTGGCCGCGGTGAACTTCTTCTGGGACGTCGGCCAGACGGTCGGGTGAGCCGCGATGAGCGTATGCGACGCCCCGCTGGTGGACGAGCTGTGCTCCGATCTGGGCGACGCCGCTGGGTCGGTGTGGACCGCGCCGCTGGAAGCGCTGGCGACCGCGACCGGGGGAGTGGCCGAGTTCCTCATCCGCACCATGTGGGAGGCGTTCGACTCCACCACCATGGTCGACGTCACCACCGGTGAGTTCGTGGGCGTCTACAACCTCGTGTTCGGTGTGGCGCTCTTCTGGATGGTCGCGTTCTTCCTGCTCCAGCTCATCACGGCCATGCTGCGCCGCGAACCCGGCGCGCTGGCACGAGCCGCGCTCGGACTCGGCAAGTCCGTACTCGGCTCCTTCCTCGTCGTGACCCACACGGCACCAATGCTGGAGATCACAGATCAGGTCTGCCGCGGCATCGTCGCGACGTCGGGCATCACGATGGAGGAGATCGGCCTCGAACTCGCCGGCCTGGCCGTCATCACCGTCACGGCGGGTCCAGAACGTCTTGACCGCGCACCAGGTCTCCGGGGAGAGGACCCAGAAGCACGAGCACTACCTGAAGGGCTCGATCTACTGCGGCGACTGCGGCTCCCGGCTCCTGGTCACGCACGCGAAGAACGGCAAGGGCGTCGTCTACCCGTACTTCATGTGCGCCGGCCGACACGCCAAGCGCACGAACTGTCTGCGGCAGGCGATGCCCGTCGCCGACATCGAGCAGAAGGTCGAGGACTACTACCGGCAGGTGCAGATCCCGGAGCACATCGTCACGGCCCTGCGGCACATGCTCACCCGCCAGTTCGACGACCTCCACGCCGCGAGCAAGACCGAGCGCCGCACACTCGTCGCCGAACGTGACAAGCTCCGCGACGAGCGGCGCAGCCTCCTGCGCGCCCACCACTCGGGAGCCGTGCCGCTCGACCTCCTCAAGGAGGAACAGGACCGCATCTCACGCCGACTCGCGTTCCTCGACTCCCGGATTGAGGCAGGGCAGGTCGAGTACGACCAGGCCAAGGCCCACCTGGAGGACTGCCTGGAGCTGGCCGGCAACGCCCACGCGATCTACATGAGCCTGAACGACTCCCTGCGCCGCGTCGCCAACCAGGCGTTCTTCGAGCGCATCAACGTCTACGAGATCGAGCACATTGACGCCGTGACGGCCGACCACGGCGAGCCGTTCGACGTCCTGTTCGACCCGGCGGTCCAGGGCGACGCGCTCGCCAGCGACGCGGAACTACAGCAGGGGACAGGTGCCAAACCCGCTGACGTCGCGGGTTTGAACATCCAACCTCAGGTGGGCCCGGAGGGACTCGAACCCCCGACCATTACGGTGTAAACGTAGTGCTCTACCAGCTGAGCTACAGGCCCCGGAACAGCGCAGCCCAGGATACCCGTCCTGGTGTCCGCGCCGTGCCATGCGGTGACACCGGAAGTTCCTGGTCCGGTGTCACCGCCGCGGGCGCGTGGCTCGTTGCCGGCCGCGCGCCCGCAGCTTCCATCAGATCTCTGCCAACGCCTGGCGATAGCCCTCCAGATCGCGGCTCTGCCCGCGAGGGCTGAGCACCCTCCAGCGCACGATCCCGTCCGCGTCGATGAGGAAGGAGCCGCGCAGCGCGTGCCCGGACTCGTCGTCGAACACTCCGAACGACCGGGCGACGGCGCCGTGCGGCCAGAAGTCGCTCAGCAGGTCGAAGCCGAAGCCCTCTGCCTGCTGCCACGCCTTGAGCGTGAACACGGGGTCCGTGGACACGGCGAGCAGGCGCACGCCGACCGTCTCGAAGTCCTCGATGTTGTCCCGCAGCTCGCACAGCTCGCTGGTGCAGATCCCGGAGAAGGCGAACGGGTAGAAGACCACCAGCGTGGTCTGGCCGCGCAGGTCCGCCAGGTGCACCGGTGTGCCGTGCGTGTCGGGGAGGGTGAAATCGGGTGCCGGCCGGCCCGGACCGATGGCCGGTGCGGCGTCGGCGGCAGGCGCGAGGGAGGTCATCAGTGTCCGCGGCCCCGGAAGGCCAGTCTCGTGGCGGACCACTCCTCCGCGACGGCGAGCGTGTTCGTCGTCTGCAGGCCCGCGGTGTTCGCGGCCTCCTGGATCTCGCCGGGCGTGGTGTGCCCCTCACGCCCGGCCTTCGGCGTGAAGATCCAGATGAGTCCGCCGTCGTCGAGCAGCGTGGTGACGTCGACCATGGCATCGGTCAGGTCTCCGTCGTCGTCCCGCCACCAGAGGATCACGGCGTCGGTGACATCGCCGTAGTCCTCGTCCTCGAGTTCGTTGCCGGTGATCTTCTCGATCTCGGTGCGCACGTCGTCGTCGACGTCGTCGCCCCAGCCGAACTCCTGAACCACTTGGTCGGCCTTGAATCCGAGTCGGTCCGCACCCTGGGTGTCCGCGCTCACTTGGTTCTGCATTCCTTTCATCTCACGATCCTGGGCCGCGTGGTGACCAGGCGTCCTTCGTGGCAAAGGTAGTGCACTCGGACGTGCCGCGCCGCATGGGGCGCGCCAGTGATGCCGGACCGTTGTGTCCCGGCTACGTGGTGACGGGACCGTGTTCCCCGGGTGGCACCGGCCGCCGGATACCGCGTGTGGCCTGCGGCACCAGGGACGGCGTCGTCCGAGGATCACCAAGACCGTACCCGGTATCAGTAAAGCGATACTCGGTCTCACCTTCGGGTCTCATCCGCGAGAAGTCGACGCGAAGTAACGCAGATCACGCATCCGGTCGGGCTTCTTGACCCTTCTATGGTGTGAGCGCGCGCCGAAAGGAGTCAGAATGGCTGTGACCACCTGTGCGGGGCGGGCGCCGCGGACCGCGACGCCGGCCGCCCCCGAGTGGCGCAGGACGAGACACGCACGGCCGACCAGCCGTGCTGACGACTCTGGCGCGACGAAGGACGTCGTGGAGGGTGAGGGCCGAGGTACGAGGTGCTCGCCTGAAACGGAGCCCGAGGAGCGTCAGCGAGAAGAGATCTGACGTGACGAAGGGCGCAGTGGAGGGTGAGGGCCGCGTAACGAGGCGCTCGCACGACGCGGAGAGCCCGAGGAGCGTCAGCGACAAGGGAGAGGTTGCTCGTGGCTTCGTTTGACGAGACCGGACCGCTGATCAACGGTCTGCTCAGCGCTGTGCCGGACATCGACCCGGAGGAAACCTCCGAATGGGTCGAGTCGTTCGACGGACTGCTCGACGACAAGGGCGGTCCGCGTGCCCGGTACGTCATGCTCAACCTGCTGCGGCGGGCCCGCGAACGCAATGTGCACATCCCGGCGACGACGGCCACGCCGTACGTCAACACGATCGGGATCCACGAGGAACCCTACTTCCCGGGCGACGAGGCGATGGAGCGGCGCTACCGCTCCTTCATCCGCTGGAACGCAGCGGTCATGGTGACCCGCGCGCAGCGTGAAGGCCTCGGGGTGGGCGGCCACATCTCCTCCTACGCGTCCGTCGCGACCTTGTACGAGGTCGGCCTGAACCACTTCTTCCGCGGCAAGGACCACCCGGGCGGCGGTGACCAGGTCTACTTCCAGGGGCACGCCTCGCCGGGTGTGTACGCCCGCGGCTTCCTCGAGGGGCGCCTCAGCGCGGACCAGCTGGACGGGTTCCGTCAGGAGAAGTCGCACGAGGGCGGCGGTCTGCCGTCCTACCCGCACCCGCGGCTCATGCCGGACTTCTGGGAGTACCCCACCGTGTCGATGGGCCTGGGCCCGGCGTCGGCGGTCTATCAGGCGTGGACCAACAGGTACCTGCACAACCGCGGGATCAAGGACACCAGCCAGCAGGACGTGTGGGCCTTCCTCGGCGACGGCGAGATGGACGAGCCGGAGAGCCGCGGCATGATCCAGCTCGCGGCCCAGCAGCAGCTCGACAACCTCACGTTCGTGGTGAACTGCAACCTGCAGCGTCTTGACGGGCCCGTGCGCGGCAACGGCAAGATCATCCAGGAGCTGGAGGCCCAGTTCCGGGGCGCCGGCTGGAACGTCATCAAGGTCGTGTGGGGCCGCGAGTGGGACGCCCTGCTCGAGGCCGACAAGGACCGCGCGCTGATCAACCTCATGAACGCCACGCCGGACGGCGACTACCAGACGTACCGCGCCGAGTCGGGCGCGTTCATCCGTGAGCACTTCTTCGGGCGCGACCCGCGGACGAAGGCGCTCGTGGAGAACATGACCGACGACGACATCTGGAACCTCAAGCGCGGCGGCCACGACTACCGCAAGATCTACGCGGCCTACTCCGCGGCGCGCGCACACACCGGCCAGCCGACGATCATCCTGGCGCACACCGTCAAGGGCTACGGTCTGGGCTCCGGCTTCGCCGGGCGCAACGCGACGCACCAGATGAAGAAGCTCAAGAGCGACGAGCTCAAGACGCTGCGCGACTCGCTGAACATCCCGATCACGGACGACGAGCTCGCGGACCCGTACGCCGCGCCGTACTACCACCCGGGCATGGACTCGCCCGAGATCGAGTACATGCTGGACCGCCGGCGGCAGCTCGGCGGGTTCGTGCCGGAACGCCGGTCGACGCCGAAGACGCAGCTGACGCTCCCGCAGGCCAAGTCCTACGAGCTGCTGGCCAAGGGCTCGGGCACCCAGCAGGTCGCGTCCACGATGGCGTTCGTGCGGATGCTGAAGGACCTGTTCAAGGTCAAGGGCTTCGGCGAGCGGATCGTGCCGATCATTCCTGACGAGGCGCGCACGTTCGGTCTCGACTCGATCTTCCCCAGCGCGAAGATCTTCAACACCCTGGGCCAGAACTACCTCGCCGTGGACCGCGAGCTCATGCTGAGCTACAAGGAGTCCGAGGCCGGGCAGATCATGCACACCGGCATCAACGAGGCGGGTTCGGCCGCCGCGTTCCAGGCGGCGGGCACCTCCTACGCGACGCACGGCGAGCCGCTGATCCCGATCTACATCTTCTACTCGATGTTCGGCTTCCAGCGCACCGGCGACCAGTTCTGGGCGGCGGGCGACCAGCTGACGCGCGGCTTCATCGTCGGGGCCACCGCCGGCCGCACCACCCTGACCGGTGAGGGCCTGCAGCACGCCGACGGCCACAGCCCGATCATCGCGGCGACCAACCGCGCGATCGTGCAGTACGACCCGGCTTTCGGTTACGAGATCCGGCACATCGTGCGCGACGGCATCGAGCGGATGTACGGCCCGGGCGAGAACGGTGTCGGCGCGGACGGACGCGACCAGAACGTCATGTACTACCTGACGGTGTACAACGAGCCGATGGTCCAGCCCGCCGAGCCGGAGGACGTCGACGTCGAGGGCATCCGGCGTGGTATCCACCGCATCCACGCGGCCGGTGACGGGGACGGCCCGCGGGCCCAGCTCCTCGCCTCCGGTGTGGGTGTGCCGTGGGCCCTGGAGGCGGCGGAGCTGCTCCGCGAGGACTGGGGCGTGCACGCCGACGTCTGGTCGGTGACGAGCTGGACGGAGCTGCGGCGCGACGCGCTGGACGCGGAGCAGGCGGCGTTCGTCGACCCGGCCGCGGAGCCGCGCGTGCCGTACGTGACGCAGAAGCTGCAGGACGCCTCGGGGCCGTTCGTCGCGACGAGCGACTACGACCACATGGTGCCGGACCAGATCCGTGCCTGGGTGCCCGGCGACTACGCCGTGCTCGGTGCGGACGGCTTCGGCTTCTCCGACACCCGGGCGGCCGCCCGCCGCTTCTTCCTCATCGACGGGCCGTCGATGGTGGTCAAGACGCTGCAGGTGCTGGCGCGCCGCGGCGAGGTCCCGGCCGACGTCGTCGCCAAGGCGGTCGAGAAGTACCGCCTGCTCGACGTGAACGCGGGTACGTCGGGCAGCTCCGGCGGCGAGAGCTGAGCCCGAGGCGGGGCTGAGTCCGAGCTGACGGGCGGGGGTGGCACTCGGTGCCGCCCCCGCCTTCTGCGTGTCCGCCCGGCCGGACGGTACCCCCCGCCTCGGGGATGTCAGTGTGTCCGGGCAGAATCGGGTTCGTGCGAATGATTCTGTCCGGTGCGGGCGGCCCGCGGGCGGCCGTCGCTCGGCTGCCCGAGCCGGGCGAGGCCGTGGCCGACGACGGCGCCCCTGCCGCGCCACCGCGCTGGACCTGGGACGACACCAACCGCTGGTACCCGAGGCTGCTGTCCGACGGCGTGCGGGTCGAGCGTGCCCACGACCTGCGGCTCGCACACACGATCCTGCGGTCCTCCGCGCTGACGGCGGACACGGCGCTGGCCGGTGCTCCCCGCGGTCCGTGGGACGACCTTCCTCCGACGTCGCCGCCACAGGCCGGCGGTGCGGCCGCCGCGGCTGAGCCGGCCGCCCTCTTCGACCTGGACACCCTGGCACAGGGCACGCCAGGGGGGAGCGCGTCGGGTGATGCCGCGCGCGGGCACGGTGAGTCCCGCGGGAGGGCAGGTGCGCTGGGGGACCCGGGGCAGGTGCCGGACGTCGCGGGCGGCCTCGACCCGGTGGCCGAGCTCGCGGCACAGCTCGACGCCATCGCGTCGAGCGGCGATCCTGGCCGCCTGCGCCTGCTGGTCGCAGCCGAGTCCGCTGGTGCGCTGGCCGCCGCCGAGATGCACCATGCGGGCCTGCCGTGGCGGGGAGACGTGCACGACGCGATCCTCACCGAGGTGCTCGGCCCGCGCCCCCGTCCGGGTGCCCGGCCGGAGAAGCTCGAGGCGCTGGCCGAACGCGTCCGTGAGGCGCTGGACGCACCGCCCACCCTCAACCCCGACTCGCACCCCGACCTGCTGCGGGCCATGGAGTACGCGGGGGTGGGCGCCCGTAGCCTGCGCAAGTGGGAGCTGGAGAAGCTCGACCACCCGGTGATCGCCCCGCTCCTGGAGTACAAGTCGCTCTACCGGCTGTTCACGGCGAACGGCTGGACCTGGCTCGACACCTGGGCGCCGAACGGCAGGTTCCGGATGGAGTACGTGGTGGGCGGCGTCGTGACCGGTCGCTGGGCGAGCACGGGCGGCGGCGCGCTCCAGCTGCCGCACAGCGTGCGCCGGGCGGTCGTGGCGGACCCGGGATGGACGTTCGTCGTCGCCGATGCCGCCCAGCTCGAGCCGCGGGTGCTGGCCGGACTGGCCGGGGACGAGCAGATGGCGGCCGCCGGTCAGGGCGCGGCCGGTGACGAGACCACCGGCGTGGACATGTACGCGGGCATGGTGGCGGCCGGGGTCGTCGGCACGCGCCAGGAGGCCAAGATCGGGATGCTCGGGGCGATGTACGGCGGCACGACGGGGGCGTCGGCCCAGGTGATGCCCCGCCTGGCCAAGGCGTTCCCGCGGGCGATCGACCTGGTGGAACGTGCCGCGCGGGCGGGGGAGCGAGGCGAGGTCGTGACCACCTGGCTCGGCCGGAGCTCACCGCCGCCCGGAAGCGCCTGGGCCGATGCCCAGGCCCGCGCGTTCGCCGCCGGTCCGGGCGACGACGCCGAGGCCGGGCGTCGCGCACGCTCCCAGACCCGTGCGTGGGGGCGGTTCACGCGGAACTTCGTGGTGCAGGGCACCGCCGCGGAGTGGGCGCTGTGCTGGATCGCCTCGCTCCGCCGCCGCCTGTGGGCGCTGGGCGAGGCACCGGATGCGCCGGTCCTCGGCACCGGTCTCGGGCCCCGCGACGTGGCCGGCGGTGAGGTTCACGGCGCCGCGAGCGGTGCAGGGTCCGCCGTCGCCGCCGGCGGGGCGGGTACCCCCGAGCCGTTCGCCCGGCGTCCGCACCTCGTCTACTTCCTGCACGACGAGGTGGTGGTGCACACTCCGGCCGGCCTCGCCGAGGTCGTCGCGCACGAGGTCCGGGCCGCGGCGGACGAGGCGGGAAGGCTCCTGTTCGGGGGCTTCCCGGTCACGTTTCCCCTCAGCGTCGCCGTCGTGGACAGCTACGCCGACGCCAAGGACTGAAGCGGCCCGGGCCGCCTTCCTCAGAGGTGCGCGACCATGGCTTCGACCACCCGGGCCGAACGCAGCGCCGCGTCGTCGACATGGGTGAGGAACTCCGAGCCGTCCGGGGCGCACAGGTCGGAGATCGCTCGCACCGCGACGAACGGTGCGCCGTGGTTGTGGCAGGCCTGCGCGATCGCGGCGGACTCCATGTCCACTGCCAGGATCTGGTCGAACGCCTCCCGCAGCGCCCGTGCGGGCTCGGCGGTGACGAACTTCTCGGACGAGCCGATGGTGCCCGCGACCACGTTCTGCCCGTGCCCGACGGCGGCCTCGGTGGCTTCGAGCAGTCCGGGGTCCGCCGCGTAGACGGCCGGCATCCCGGGAAGCTGCCCGAGCCGGTACCCGAACGCCGTGGCGTCCGCACCGGTGTTCACGTACGTCCGCCCGGCGATCACGTCACCGACCACAGTGGACGTCGCGAGGCCTCCGGCGCTCCCGGCACTGATCACCGGGACGATGCCGTAGGTCAGGAGCGCTCCGACGACGGCACCGGAGGCGTTCACGAACCCGATGCCGCTGCGCACCAGCGCGATACGGCGCCCGCCCAGGGTGAGCACCATGTGCTCGGCGCCACCGACGATCCGCGTCCCGGGGACGGACCCGGTGCCGGACGTGTCCGGCTCTGCCTCGGCGTCGGACATGGCGGCGTCGGGCCTTGCGGCGTCGGACATGGCGGCGGCGCTGGACCGGCTGCCGGCGTCCGACGCGGCGACAGGCGCGGCACCGGCGAGGTCGAGGAAGGGCGCGGCCTCGTCGGGCATGGCGACGATGACGACGGCGTCGACCACGACGCCGCCGGTGCCTGCGGTCACGCGAAGACCTGCGTCCACTGCGGACGCTCCGCGAGGAACGCGCGGGCGGCGTCCTGCGCGCCGCTCAGCGTGTGGTTCGCGCCCCAGCCGCACTGCACCTCGTTGGCGGCGGGCACCTCGGTGGCGGTCGCGACGTCGGCGAGTGTGGCCTCGACCAGGTCGAGGACCTCTTCCTCGGCGGGGTCCCCGGCGAGCATCAGGTAGAAGCCGGTCTGGCAGCCCATGGGGGAGAAGTCCAGGACCCGGTCCGAGTGGTTGCGCGACTTCTCCGCGAACAGGTGCTCCAGCGAGTGCACCACCGGCATGTCGAGGTGGGCGACGTTGGGCTGCGCGAAGCGGACGTCGTACTTGACGATGACGTCTCCGGCGGGAAGCTCCTTGCGGTCGGCCAGGCGTACGTACGGCGCGGCGACGGCACGGTGGTCCAGGTTGAACGACTCGACGTTCATGCGGGGCTGCTCGGTCACGACACCAGCCTACGTGCCGGAGCCTGCTGGACGTTCCCGCCGAGAGCGCCCGCCGTGTCGACAGCGCGGCCGAGAGCGCCGGCCGTGCGGACCGTGCCGCCGAGAGCGCCGGTTGCGTCGGGTGAAGGGGGCGACCTCACCTCGGTCGGCGTTCTCGGCGGCGGCCCGTCCGGCGCGGGAGTGTCCCGTGCCGGTGTCCGCAGCGGCCTGTGAAGGGGTTAGGCGCAGGTGACCGTCGTCGAACCCGGGGCAGTGCCGTTCGCCACGAAGCCGTACGTCGTGGACTGGCCCGATCCCAGGTTCCCGTTCCACGACAGGTTCGACACCGTCTCGGTCCCGCCGGACGACGTGTACGAGCCGTTCCAGAGCTGGGAGATCGTCGCGCCGGGCAGCGTGAACGACGTCGTCCAGCCGCTGAGCGGGTCACCGGCCGTGACGGTCACCTCACCCTGGAAGCCGCCGTTCCAGGAGTTGACCACGGTCAGTTCGGCGGTGCAGTCGCCCGACGCGGGAGGCGTCGTGGGGTCGCCGGTCGGGTCACCCGTGGGCTCGTCGGTGGGATCGGGCGTGCTGCCGCCGTTGAGGGCGTCGAGGGTGGCGTAGTACGCCTCCTTCTTGTTGCCGTTCCCGTCGAAGAGCAGCGGTGTGCCCGACGAGCGCCAGGAGTCGGAGTCGCGCACGCCCCACACCGTGATGCCGTTGCAGCGCGAGACGGCAAGGCAGTCCTCGACCACCTGCCGGTAGGTGTCGGCCTGCTGCTGGCCGGAGCCCTCGATGTCGAGCTCGGTGATCTGGACGTCCACGCCGAGCGCCGCGAAGCTCTCCAGCGTCGTGCGGTAGTTGGCGGGGTAGGGGCTGCCGGAGTTGAAGTGGGACTGCAGGCCGACGCAGTCGATCGGCACGCCGCGCGCCTTGAAGTCCGCGACCATGTCGTAGGCCGCCTGGGTCTTGGCCCAGCTCCAGTTGTCGATGTTGTAGTCGTTGTAGCAGAGCTTCGCACCCGGGTCGGCGGCGCGGGCGGCGCGGAACGCCGCCTCGATCCAGTCGTCACCGGTGCGCTGCAGGTTCGAGTCGCGGCGGGCGCCCGTGCCGCCGTCGGCGAACGCCTCGTTCACCACGTCCCAGGCGTAGATCTGGCCGCGGTAGTGCGTCGCGACCTGGGTGACGTGGTCGAGCATCGCCTGCCGCAGTGCCGAGCCCTCCATGTTCTGCATCCAGCTCGGCTGCTGGGAGTGCCAGGCGAGCGTGTGGCCACGCACCTGCTTGCCGTTCTGGGCCGCCCAGTCCGCGATCTGGTCACCGGCCGAGAAGCTGAACTGACCTTGCTGCGGCTCGGTCGCGTCGATCTTCATCTCGTTCTCGGCCGTGATCATGCTGAACTCACGGTTCGCGATCGTCTCGTAGACCGAGTCCGAGAGCTTGTACCCGGCGATCGCGGTCCCGAAATACCGGCCGGATTCCGCCGCTGCGTCTCCCAGCGTGCTTCCGGCCGCGCTCGCTGTCGTGGACATCGCCACTCCGCCGAGTGCCGCCGCCAGGGCGACGACCCCCGCTGTCAGTGCTGCCCGACGCCGTCGTGGCGTGGTGCGGTTGCTCATCCCGTCCTCCTCGTCGAGGTTTCTCTTCTGGGGCGGCCGGGTGCCTGGGCCCGGCCGCACAGAGCGAGGATGGGTTGAAAACGTTATCGAAGCAAGGGCCTAATCGATTAGACCAGGTCAGAGGGTTCCGGCCGCCTCGGAGCGCTGCCGTTCCGCAGGGCGCGCGGGCGGCCGGGAGGGACGTAGGTCCCTCCAGGCCACGGACTCATGGCACTGCCGATGCCTCGCCCGTCATGCCAGCGTCAGGACTGGAAAGCCAGATCGCGACGGGGCGGGGTGACTGATCCATGACCAGGTCCGTTGGGGCGCTCGTCGCGGCGGCGGTGCTCGCGTTGCTCACGGCGGCCCCGGCGGCCGCGCATGGATCCGACGAGGAAACCGAGGCGCGTGTGGAAGTCCTGCAGGCGATCGCGCTGATCGTCAACACCCCGGACGACTCGCACGAGATCATGGAACACATCGAGCAGGTCGTCGACGCACCGGATCACGAGGGCGTCGACCTGGCGCTGGTGCAGGAGGCCGAGGCCGCGTTCGAGGACGGTGACCTGACACAGGCCCGCGAACTGCTGCAGTCCTCGATCGCCGTCTCCGAGGACGCCGCCGGCGGCACCGCGCTCGCCGCCGCAGGCGAGACCGGCACCACGATGGTGCTCGACGTCGACCGGCCGGGTGCCGGGATCGACGGCGGCGACATCGTCCTGCTGGTGCTGTCGGCCGGCGCGATCGTTCTCGGCGTGCTGCTGGGCTGGCGGTTCCGTCCGGCGGACAGCGTGCGCCGGCTCCGGCACCGAGCAGGAACGGCGGAGGGGGAGTCGTCATGACCGCGAATCTTGACCGCGATGCGACGCAGCCGTCGGAGACGCCGGACAGAAGCCGGCCACGCCGTGTGCTGGACGCCGTCGACGAGCGGCTCGGCATCGACGCGCTGCGCTACCCCGTGCCGGAGCACGCCAACAACCTCGCCTGGAGCCTGGGCGGGCTCACCCTCGTGAGCTTCCTGGTGCTGCTGGTGACGGGCATCTACCTCGCGCAGTTCTACGACCCGCTGCCCGAATCGGCCAACCAGTCGATCCGCGACCTGTCCGACGTCTGGCTCGGCACCTTCGCGCGCGGTCTGCACTACTGGGCCGCGCAGGCGATGTACGTCCTGGTCGCGCTGCACCTGCTGCGGGTGATCTTCCACGGCTCGTACAAGCGCCCCCGCGAGGCCAACTACCTGGTCGGCGTGTCGATGTTCGCGCTCGTGATCGCGGCGCTGTTCACCGGGACGGTGCTGAAGTGGGACCAGGAAGGCTTCGAGGCGCTGGCGCACAACATCGAGATCGGGGAGCTGCTGGGCGGTCTGGGGTTCTGGTTCACCCCGGACCTCGCGGGCAACATCCCGATCCTGGTCCGGCTGTACAGCGCGCACGTGGTGCTCGTCCCCGGCCTGATCGTCGTGCTGTTCCTCCTGCACGCACTGCTGGTCAAGCGACACGGCATCTCGCCGCACCCGGACATCCCGGCCGCCGCCCACGAGCATCCGGAGCCGTTCACCAGCCACCTGCGCAGGATCGGGGCGTTCGGGCTGGTGGTGATCGGTGTGCTGGGAATCCTGGCGGTGCTGGTCCCGCCGGTGATCGGGTCCACCCCGGTGGAGGGCATCGAGGTCACCAAGCCCGCGTGGCCGTTCCTGTGGATGTATGCGCTGGAGAACTGGTTCGGGCTGTCCGCGATCCTGTGGGGGAGCGGGGCGCTGTTCGCGCTTCTGGTGCTCCTGCCCTTCGTCGACCGCAACCCGCGCCGCTCGTGGCGCGACCGTCCCGTGGTGATGAGTGTCGCCGCCCTGGTTCTCGTCGCGATCGTGACGCTCTCGATCATCGCGATCTTCTCGGCCGCGGAGACGCACATATGAGCCCCGACCGTGCGACCGCCGCCGACCCGGTTGCCGCCCGCCGCAGGGCACGGCGAGCCTTCTGGCTCCTGCTCGTGCTCGCCGTGCTGCTGGTGGGCGCCCTGGACGCCATGCTCCGAGCGGACGCGGGCCCGCTCACCGGAACTGCCGTCGCCGTCCTCGGCGTGCTGACGGCCGTCACGATCGCCCTCGCCGCACGCGTCCTGCTCGCCCTGTCCCGGTAGCCGGGCGCCCTGTCCCGGTGGTCGGCCGTCCTGTCCAGGTTCCGTCCGGGTCCTGTCCGGGTGGTCAGTCGGTCGGGAACCCGACCGTGGTGATCTCGCCGGCGCCGTCGGCCCACAGCCGCAGCACCGACAGCGATGCCGGAGGAACGCGGATGCGCGACCAGTGCGACGCCGGCGCCCCCATCGCCTGACCCACGGCCGTACGGATCTGGGCGGCGTGCCCCACCACGACCACCGTGCGCCCCACACCGCCGTCGACGAGCGCCTGCATCCCGTCCCACACCCGCGAGCCCACCTGCGCGTACGACTCCCCACGTGGCGGCACGAACGTGCCGGTGCTGTGCCACAGGTCCAGCTCACCGGGCCAGGCTGCCTCGATCTGCGCGGCCGTGAGGCCCTCCCAGTCACCGAACCGGCACTCGGCGAACTGGTCCTCCACGGTGACGGGCAGCCCGAGCCGGCGTCCCACGGCACTCGCCGTTTCCTGGGTGCGCACCATCGGGGAGGCGATGACCGCCGTGGGCCGTGGTACGTCGGGCCAGAGACCCCGCTTGTCGCGTCCGATCCGGAACACGGCGTCGGCCGCCTGCGCCGCCTGGGCCCGCCCGCGTGTGGAGAGCGCCGGGCCGGGTACGTCCGAGCCGGAGTAGGCGCCGGTCTCGGTCATCGGCGTCACCCCGTGCCGCACGAGCACGGCGGTGAGCGGCAGCGCGCCGTCGAACCTGCTCACGGAGCCGGGTGGGCGGCGCACGTGGGTGTCGTAGCCGGGTGCGCGTTCCGTCGGGTCCGCCCCCGCCATCATGCGCCCCGCACGAGGATCCGGCCGCACTCCTCGCAGGTCACGACTTGCTCGGGGGCGGCGGCCCGCGCGGCTGCGAGGTCTCCCGGGGGGAGTTCGAGGCGGCAGCCCTCGCACCGGCCCTCGCGGAGCGCGGCTGCTCCGAGCCCGCCCTGGTGGGCGCGGATGCGCTCGTACATCGTGACCAGCGGGGCGTCGAGCTTCTCCGCCAGTCCGTTCCGCTCGGTGGTGACCGCCGCCGCCTCCGCGTCGATCTCGGCCCAGCCGGCGTCGCGGTCGGCTCCGGCGGCGTCGCGGTCCGCCGCGAGGGCGTCATAGGCCGCGGTGACCTTGGTCAGCGCTTCCTCGTGCGCCTCCAGGCGCTCCATGACGTCGAGCTCGATCTCTTCGAGGACACCCTGGCGCTTGGAGAGCGACGCGATCTCGTCGGTGAGCGCGACGGCGTCCTTGGCGCCGACGGAGCCGGAGTCGAGGCGCTGCCGGTCCCGCGCGGCACGGGAGCGCACCTGCTCGACGTCGGCCTCGGCCTTCGTCAGCTCCCGCTTCAGGTCGGCGACCGCGGTGCGGGACTCGACGAGCGAGCCGTTCAGGTCCTTGAGCTGCCCCTCCAGCTCGGTGATCCGGGCGAGCGTGGGATGGTTGCGCCGGGAGTGCGCGAGTTGCTGGAGGCGGGTGTCCAGAGCCTGGACCTCCAGGAGTTTGCGCTGGTCGTCTGGGGGAGCAGTGGTCACCGCTGGGGTCCTCTCGCAGGGCGGAGCTGGGCAGGAGATCGCGGATGCGGCGTCGCGGCGGCACCGTCCGGCGGCATGGCCCCGAGAGGCTCGCCCGGCGGCACCAGAAGGCGCGACCTCGGGGCAACGCTACCGCGCGACGCCGGACCACGGGTCGGTCACGATGTCGCTCACCCGGGTTTCCACGGCGGGCAGTCCGCGCGTGGCGAGTCCGGCGGCCAGGTCCTCGGCCGCGTAGGTCAGCCAGGGCCACTCGCTGGCGAAGTGCGCGGTGTCGACGAGGAACGGGGTGCCGCCCGCGTCGGGGAGACCGGCCGCGGCCGCCTCGAACCGCGCGCGCTCGCGTAGTTCGGAGGCAGGGTGGTGGCGCAGGTCGGAGGTGACGTAGACGTCGGCCTCGGCGGCGCGGACGTCGTCGAACAGGGAGTCCCCGGACCCGCCGACGACGGCGGCCGTGCGCAGCGTCGCCGTGGGGTCCCCGGCGAACCGGACGCCCTGGGCCGTCGCGGGCAGGACGCCGGCCACGCGCCGGGCGAAGTCCCCCAGCGTGACGGGTTCGGTGAGGGTGCCGACGCGGCCGATCCCGATCTCGGCGTCCTCCGCCTTCGCGACGAGCGGGCGCCGGTCGGTGATCCCGACCAGGTCGGCCAGCGCGTCGGCGACGCCCCGTGGCGCGGAGTCGGCGTTGGTGTGGGCGACGTGCAGGGCGCACCCGGAGGTGACCAGCCGGTGCACGACCGAGCCCTTGAAGGTGGTGGCGGCCACCGAGTGGGTGCCGCGCAGGAACAGCGGGTGGTGCGTGATCAGGAGGTCGGCGCCCCATTCGAGCACCTCGTCGACGACGTCGGCCACGGGGTCCACGGCCAGCAGCACGCGCCGGACCTCGGCCGTGGGATCCCCGGCGACCAGCCCGACGGCGTCCCACCCCTCGGCCGTCGCGGGCGGGTACAGCGCGTCGAGCACGCGGACGACGTCGGACAGGCTGGGTGCGGAACTCACGACGGCGAGCCTACTTCGCGCTGCGCGGTCCAGGCGGCCGGGACGAAGCCGGATCAGCGCAGGACGAGCTCCAGGGTCCGCGGGGAGGCGGGCCGCGACAGTGCGGTGAGGGTCGACTCGACGAGGGTCTGGGTGTTTCCGGTGGTCACCTCCGTGAGAATCACCCGGCCCTCCAGTTCACGGGCCGCCGCCAGGACGTCGGCGGCCGATGTCGGCTCGCCCGCCCGGCGCAGCAGGTGCCCGGCCAGCACGCCCCGGGTGTGCTTCGCGTTGTGAGAGACGACCGACCGCTTGCCGTCGACCTCCCGCACCACGCGGACCGTCACCCACTCCGCGGCGTCGGGCCCGGTCGTGGAGGGTTTCCAGGCGGCGACGTAGGTGGCGGACCGGCAGTCGACGACGACGTCGCCCGCGGCGCGCGGTCCCAGCTCCGCGGCCAGGGCCGGCTTCCAGGCCCGGGCCAGCGGGCCGACGTCGGGCAGGGAGACCCCCATGGAGAGGCGGTAGGCGGGGATGTGGTCGCCGGGGGCGACGGCGCCCCAGAGACCGGAGAAGATGCGGACCGTGCGGGCGGCGCGCTCGGCGGCGTCACCGGTCAGGTCGGCGATCCCGGCGGCGCCGTACAGGACGCCGGTGTACACGCCGGCGGCGGGACCGGCAGGCGCGGCCTTGAGCTGCGTGTTGCGGGCGACCTCGTCGGCCAGGTTCGTGCTGACGCCCAGGAGCTCCGTGGCGTCGTCGCGCGCCGAGACGGCCGCGAGCGCGTCGAGCACGGTGCGGCGCTGCGCGGTCAGCCCGGGGTGGGCGAGAGCGGCGAGGTCGACGGGGCCGGTGTCTTCCGGCGCGGGCGTCTTGCCCTCGGACGGGGGGAGGAGCAGAAGCACCGCACGAGTTTACGAGCACTCGCGCCGCGGCGCCGCCGAGACCTCCGCCACGGTGACCGGGGACGGCGCCGGTCACCCGTGACGGGGCGTGGTCAGGCCGATCGTGGGGGGACGGCCCTCATCGACCGCTGGACTCGGCGACCGGCACGGTCAGCGGCGTGCCCGCGAGTTCCTCGACCTGGGTCCAGACGCGCTGCGCCAGGTCGCCGTCGGGCGTCGCGGTCCGGGCGGTCGGCTCCACCAGGACCGGCGCGCCGCGCAGAGCCCCGGCCGGCGCGTAGTACTGGCCGTTGCGCGCCTCGGGGTCGGTCAGGGCGCGCACCGCCGACCAGGCGGCGGTGTCCTTGCCCTGGGCCCAGGGCGTGTAGGGGTTGCGCTGGTACGGGGTGGTCGCGTCCCGGATCCCGGCGCGGTGCGGCGTCCTGGCGTCCACACCGACCCCGGGTCGGGTGACCAGCGAGGCAACCGGCGCACCAGCCGCGTCGAGCCTGCGGGCCAGCTCGAACGCGAGTACCTCGGTGACGGTCTTGGCCTTCGTGTAGGCGGTGATCGGCGACCGGGGCGTCCGGCGGACGTCGTCGACGGCGACGCGGAACTGCCGGACGAACCCTGTGGAGGTGTGCACCACCTGGGACGTCGCCCCGTGCCGGTCGCCCGTGGCCGCGAGCGCCGGGAGCACGCCTGCCAGAAGCGCGGCGTTGGCCACCACGTGGGTGCCGAGCAGCTGCGGCAGGCCGTCGGCGGTGGTGTCCCCGCGGCGCATGGCCATCGATCCGCCGTTGAGCAGCAGCCCGTCGAGGCGGGGCAGCGCGGCGATCTCCTGGGCGGCGCGCCTGACGGAGGTGAGCGAGGCCAGGTCGACGACGACGGTGCCGAGCCGGGCGCCAGGCACCTGGTGCTCGATCGACGCGACGGCGGTCGCGAGTTTCCCGGGGGAGCGGGAGGCGAGCACGACGTGCGCGCCGGCGCCGGCGAGCTGCTCGGCGGCGAAGTAGCCGATGCCGGCGGTGGCTCCGGTGACGACGAGCGTGCGTCCGGTCTGGTCGGGCAGCCGGGTGGGGTCCCAGGTCATGATTCTCCTCGAGCGAGTCGGATAACCTATCCGTTTGAGCGTAGCACGGAAGTGGATCATCCATCCGCTTCTGCTGTATGCTCGCGGTATGCCCGCTCTTCGGTCCGACGCGGCGCGCAGCCGCGCCCGCATCCTCGACGTGGCACGCCGTCGCGACCTCGCCGACCTCCGGTTCAACGATCTGGCGCGTGAGGCGGGGGTGGGGGTCGGCACCGTCTACCGGCACTTCCCCACCACGCACGCCCTCGTCGAGGCACTCGTGTTCGACACCCTGGACCGGCTGCGTGGCCTGGTCGGCCAGGCCGTCGCCGAGCGTGACCCGCAAGCTGCCCTGGCAGACCTCCTGGCCGCCGCGCTCGACCTCCAGCTCGAGGAGGGCGGCCTGCAGCAGGTGCTGCTCGCCGGCGACGCCGAGGACGACGACGTGCGCGCGGCCACGCGCGAGATCCGTGACGGCTTCGAGCAGATCCTGGCCCGCGCGCGCGACGCCGGTGTCGTGCGCCCCGACCTCACCGCCGGCCAGATCGAGCACCTGGTCTGCGGGGTCGAGCACGCGGTGCGGCTCGGCTCGGCGGCCGACCGCGGCACGTTCCTCCAGATCCTGCTGGACGGCTTGCGTCCCGTGCACGCTGGCGGATGATCCGGGGCGGGGCGCCCGGCGGGGCGCACGTACCGCGCGCCGGGTCGCCGGTCGTGCCCCCAGGTGCTGGGAAGCGGGTCAGCCCTGGAGGTCGGCGGGGCTGATGGTCTGGTCCTCCGGCGGGGCGGCGATCTCGGCCGGCGGCGTGTTGTAGGCGATGTCCATCGTGTTGACGAGCGTCTGCCCGGGTACGGGTGACGGAATGACGGTGCGCAGGGGCAGGTCGTTCGCGTCGAGGAAGTACTCGACGTCGATCGATCCCGTCTGGGCCGCCGCCGAGGCGTCGAACCCGAGCGCTTCGAGGTCCGCGGCCGTCAGGTCCACCGTGACCACGTAGTGGTGCGTCTCGGTGCCGGCGACGGTCTCCGTGCCCCGGTCCTCGACGGCCGTGACCGCACCGTCGAGGGCGACCGTCCGCGCGTACACGTTCATGGCGCTGAACTGCTCGTTCCGGAACTGGTACCCCGGGTCCTGCGCGGTGAGGTGAAGGTACTTGCCGTCCGTCTCCTCGTCCTGCGCCCAGATGTCGTCGAGCCTGATCAGGTCCTCGTCGAGGTTGGTGGTCATCCGGATCGCGACGGAGTCCGGCACCTCGCCGTACACCTCGGTGCCCTCGAACCTCGTCGCGACCCCGGCGCCCTCTCCGGCGAGCGAACCCGAGTACTCGGCCACGAACGTCGTCGTCGAGATCATCGAGAGCGCCGTCGAGGTGCGCTCCACGAAGTTGTCGGCCGTCACCGTGCCGGAGCCCTCAGCGGAGCCGGCGGCCTCCTCGGCCTGGGCGGGCGCCGTGCTCCCTGCCGCGGGGCCCGCGGCGTCGGACGAACCGGCCATGCCGTCCTGGCAGGCGGTCAGGGCGGCGGTGGTCGCCCCCGCGATCATCAGGGCGGCGAACTTGTGGGTGATGCGCATCGAGTCTCCTTGGTCTGCCAGACTCCGCACCGGTCCGGTGCTCTTGGCGAACGTCTGACCGGGTGGTTCTCTCACGCTTGTGGCGAGATGTGCAAGGAAAGTCGTCGCCGGTCCCGGGCGCGGCGGTGCGGGCCGAGTCTTGCTCGGTGGTGCGCGGCGGGACGGTTCAGCGGTTCGGGCCGCCTCGTCGAGATCCCGTATCGCCGGCGTTCGGGTGCCCGGTGCCGAATCCGCGAGCGAGCGGGACCAGGACGAGCACCAGGACCAGGGGGAGCGCAAAGCCGATGCGCAGGGACGAACCGGTGCTGACCAGGCCGGTGACCACGGCTCCGAGGAGCGCACCCACATAGTTGAGCTGGTTGAAGCGGGCGACGACGACGTCGGCCCGGGCGCGGTTTCCGCCCGCGATCCGTGCGGCGGCGGAGAAGCTCAACGGCGCGACCGTACCCAGCCCCAGCCCCGTGGCGAAGAAACCCGCGGCGGCGACCGGCCAGGACGGGGCCAGGACGACCGCGGCCAGCCCGGCGAACGCGATCATCGCCCCGACCCGGACCAGCGCGGGCGCGCCGAAGCGTGCGGTCAGACGGTCGCCGGCGAGGCGGACCAGCCAGGTGGCGGCAAGGTAGGGGAGCGTCGCGAGAGCGAGCAACTGCTCGGGGGTGGCCAGGACGAGATTCAGGTAGAGCGGGCCCCACGCCTGGGTCGCCGAGTCGACCAGGTAGTAGATGAGGAACGCGATTCCCGCCGGAGCGATCGCGGCCCAGGGGACGGGGACGGGCCAGGCGGCCGGTGCCGGGGAGGGCTCGCCACGCGACGGCGCCGTGACCGGCGCGGACGGTGAAGCGGGAAGGGCGGACCCAGGTCCGGCGTCGGACACGGCGACCGCCGGACCGGCGTCGGGCACGAGGACCGACCGGCCCTGCAACGGCGCGAGCGCAGCCACCAGGGGGACGACGGCGAACGCGGCACCCGTCGCCAGCGGCAGGGTGGACACCCCGGCGAGGGACACCCCGGTCGCGAGGAGCCCCCCGAGCGTCCAGGCACCCTGCGACGACGGAAGGACGGGCCGGCCGTAGCGGCGTTCCAGGGTGACGGCCTGCATGTTGGAGCCGGCGTCGACCATGCCGAGCGTGATCCCGTACAGGACCATCCCGGCCGCCAGGCCCACCAGGTGGCCGGTGGCGAACATGAGCGCCAGGGCGGGAACCATGGCCCCGAGCCCCGCACGCAGGGCCGCGGCGCTCCCCGCTCGGCGGGCCACGGCCTCGGCGATCGCGGAACCGACGGCCGCGGCCAGCACCATGCCGAGCAGGAACAGGGAGAACGTGCCGGGATCGAGCCCGAACTCGCGGGTGATCTTCGGGATGAACAGAGTGGCGCTGACGAACACGAACCCCTGGGCGAAGAAAGCCATGAGCACGGCCGCCCGGTTCTGGCGCAGGCTCGTGGAGCTCGTCGGAAGCGTCATGCGGGGCATCCAACCACTCCTGGCATCGGCTGGATAGGGGGCGGCGACCCGCGGTCGCTTCTGCTCGGGTAGGCTGGCCTGCGCGGACGAGCCGGTCGGACGGCCGCGTCGCGAGTGGTTCCGGGAAACCGGGATCCTCGTGCCGAGGAACGTCCGGGCTCCACAGGGCAGGGTGGTGGCTAACAGCCACCCGGGGTGACCCGCGGGACAGTGCCACAGAAAACAGACCGCCGTCGCCGGGCGACCGGAGGCGGTAAGGGTGAAACGGCGGTGTAAGAGACCACCAGCGCCCCTGGTGACAGGGACGGCTCGGTAAACCCCACCCGGAGCAAGGTCAGACAGGGAGTGTTCGAGGGCTGCTCGCCCGAGCTCCCGGGTAGACCGCTCGAGCCCAGCGGCAACGCTGGGCCTAGATGGATGGCCGTCGCCCGCACGAGGGTGACCTTGTGCGGGAAACAGAACCCGGCGTATGGGCCGGCTCGTCCGCTTTTATTACTCTGACCTGCGGCGGAGGTTCTGCGCGGGGATCTCGGTACACATTGGGTACACATGACTGTGTACCGGGGGAGAGTCAGGCTGCTTGCGGCGTCTCGTCCGCGGGGGCCTCTTCCGGCTGTGGCTGCTTGGCCGGGCGGGCGCTCAGGACGAGGTCGATGGCAGCCCTGGTCTGGTCGTCCTCGTCGGGCCACAGGTGCGAGTAGGTGTCCAGGGTCTCGCTGGCGTTCTTGTGGCCGAGCCTCGCCTGCACGGCCTTGACCGACGCGCCGTGGCGGATGAGCAGGCTCGCGTAGTAGTGGCGCAGGTCGTGGAACGTGAGGCCGGACATCCTCGCATCCTTCATCGCGGCGTGCCACCGTTCCCAGAACGCCGAGCGGCGGAGGGCGCCGCCCTCGCTGTTGGTGAAGACGAGACCGTCGGGCCCGAGCGGGAACTCCTTCAGGTGCTCCTTCAGGGCGTCGATCGCGACCTTCGACAGCGGGACGTCGCGGTAGCTGGCCTCGGTCTTGAGGGGGCCGAACGTCGGCTCTTGCCCCGCCGTGTAGAGCTGCTGGTCGACGTGCAAGATCCGCTCGGTGAGATCGATCCTGTCGCGGGTCAGCCCGAAGACCTCACCCTGCCGGAGCCCCGTGCAGGCGGTGAAGAGGATGAGCCCGCGATACCGCTCAGGGAAGGCATCGACGAGCGCCCACAGAGCTTCGGTCGGCATCGGCTTGACGCGCTTGGGCGTCTTCCGAGGCAGGCGAGTGCGCGCGCACGGGTTCGAGGTGATGCGGTTGGTCGCGACGGCAGACTTGAAGATGCCAGACACGATGCGGTGCGTCACCCCGACCGTGGCCGGGGCGTACCCCTTTGTGCTCCCGTCCTTGAGCGTGATCGCCTTCGTCGACAGCCACTTGACCCAGGACTGGATGTCCTCCGGTCCGATCGCGGAGAGCGCCCGATCCCCGAGCTGCGGGTAGGTGCGGACGTCGAGGACGACGCCGACCTGGCTCTCCGTGCCGGTGCGGTGCACCTGGAGCGACCGCCAGTGCTCGGCGTACTCCTTGAAGGTGATCTTGCCGGCCTGCGGGTCGACGAACTTGCCCGTCAGGATCTCTGCGGACAGTTCGTCGGCGCGGCGCTCGGCGTTGGTCTTGCGCTTGTAGGACTCCGAACGCAGCTTCTTCGCGGGGTCGCGGTAGCGGACGCGCCACCGCTTGCCGCGCCCGTAGTCCTTGGTCCTCTCGCCGTCGCCGTCGAGCCAGCGGTCTTCTACCCAGGCTGTGGCCATGTCATGCCTCCACTTCCATGTCAGGGCGTCTTCTGATCGGTGCCATCGGGGTTCTCCTGTTCTTGTTCATCTGTTTCCTCGGGGTCGGGGTCGTTGGCCCAGCCCGGGAGAGGGGCCTGGGCGGCTGTACGGGCTTCCTCGCGCTTGCGGTCGTGGTGCTCGATGTGGCTGGCGACGATCTCGGTGATGTCGCTCTGTTCGAGCGCCTTGCGGATGCCGTGGGCGACCACGGCCTTGGAGCGGGGGTGGGCGTCGAGCCAGTCCTGGCCGTCGTCCTGGGCGGTCAGGAGGGCGTCAACGGCTTGACGCAGGGCGTGCGTGCGTTCGCGGATGAGGCGTTCGCGGCGCAGCCCGTCGAGCTCGTCTTCGGCTTCCTTGCTGGTCTCGTACAGGTAGTTGAGGGGGATGTCGAAGACGTCGGCGACGATGCGTGCCTCGGTCAGCCGCAGGGGGCGTTGGCCGCGTTCGATCTTCAGGATGGTCTGGGGGTGGACGCCTTCGAAGCCGGCCGTCAGGAGTTGCATGGCGAGCTGGACCTGGGAGAGGCCGGCGGAGGTGCGGTACTTCTTCAGGTTGCGGCCGATGTTCTTGTCGTCTTCTGTGCTCATGGCCCTCACGGTAACGAAGCATTGGGTGCCACACGGTGGTGTCGAAATGGTGCGTGATATCTTGGCACCGATGGTAACAAGATGAGCGGTGCCGTGCTGGCACTACCGGAAGGATGGGTCACGATGGCGACGAACCAGGAGTCCGGAGTCCCGGACCAGCAGGACCCGATGCTCTCGACGCGCGAGACGTCGAGGCTGATCGGGGTTCCGGAGAACACGTTGCGCTGGTGGCGGTACAGCGGCACGGGCCCGCGCTCGTTCCGTCGTGGCCCGCGCCGGGTGGTCTACCGGCGCTCGGTGGTGCTGGCGTGGCTGGCGCAGCAGGAGGCGGCAGGGGTCACGGATGGCTGACTCGCCAGGGGCGCACCCGCACAACGGGGCTCGGACACTTCGGTGTCCGGGCCCCGTTGCTGTTCCCGCCAACGACGCCGCGCCTGACCGTGCCGCGCCATCGGCGTCAGCGGTGGAGTCATCTGCGCCTCCGTGTGACGCGAAGGAGTGGATCGCTGGCTACCTGTCCGCACGCAGCGGGGAGGCCGTCGCGGCCGTGGTGATTGAGGCCGGGCGTGTGTTGGGGTTCCCGGCCTCGACGCTGAAGAACGCCCGCCCGAAGGTCGCCGACACCGTCAGGGTCGGCTTCGGCCCTGCGCAGAAGACCTACTGGCGCCTACGGACCGATCCCACCGGCGCAGGGAGCGCTTCCTCGGTAGCACCTGTAGATCCCACGGGTACCGCAGGTCCCACACCGCCCGCAGGTCCTACAGAGCCCACCGAGCCCATGGAGCCCACAGGGCTCACGGAGGCCGCCGAACCGGCGAAATCCGTAGAGACCCCAGGCCCGCAGGTGCCATTCAGCCGCGGGGCACTGCTTCGCCGCGACCGGCGCCCCATGCGCGAAGGGCGCGACGCCGAGGGGATCGCGTCCCGGCTCCGGGGGCGGAGCAGCCGACGTTGTTCGCCGCGATGGGCGTGAGTGAGCCATGAGCCCCGACCGCCCTGGAGGGATCGATGCGTCATGGGGCCGCCCCACCGGCCGGAGCGCTCGGGCCCCATCCACCCGGCCAGGCCGACCGACCCGGCCCCCGGCCTCTACCGGCCCGCACTGCCGACACGCTCCCGCACCACCACATCGCGCCCACTCCGTCCCGCCTCCACGGCCCCACACGCCGCCTCTCGCCTTTCATCCGCCCCGGCCACCCCGCCGCCGGCCCCGTACCTCAACTCCGTCCCTCCCTCATCGACCTCTTCACCGGACACACGTCTGGCAGTAGTGGATGCGCATCGTTGGAGAACGCTGATGCCATTTGAAGCAGGAGCCTGTCGGGGAATCGCGGTGGGCGTCCCCCGCGATGTCCCCCGTTGCGTGCGGGCCGCGCTGGCGCGGTTTCGGGCCGGTCTCCGCGGGGTTGGTCGGTGGCCAGGATCGCCGCGCTGGATCGGTGGTGCACTGTGACGGTCTCGATCCGGGTGATGAGTGCGGGGGACGGGTACGAGTACCTGTTGCGGTCGGTCGCTCACGGCGACGCCGAACAGCCCGACCTGCCCGGCGCCGAAATCTCTGGGCCCGGGAAGGGTATCGGCGGCGGCCGGGACGGCGGGGTCGGGGCTGGTGGCGGTTCGGCGGCGCGCTACTACACGCGGCCGGGCACTCCGCCGGGCGTGTGGCTCGGTTCCGGGGTGCGGGAGTTCGGGGCTGGGCGCCTCGCGCCGGGGGATCCGGTTTCGCGGGAGCAGATGGAGTTGTTGTTCGGGCAGGGTCGGGACCCGGTCACCGGAAGGTTGCTCGGGCGCCGCTATCCGTCCTACCGCACGGTCGGGGAGCGGATCGCCGACCGGGTCGATGCCCTGGACTCCAGGTTGCCGGAGGGGGAGCGGGAGGTGGCGGTCGCTGCGATCGTGGAGAAGGAGAGTGCCGCTGGGCCGCGTACGGCGGTGGCGGGGTTCGATCTGACGTTCTCGGTGCCCAAGTCCGTGTCGCTGCTGTGGGGCCTGGGTGATGCCGAGATCCGGGAGGCGGTCGAGGCGGCGCACCACCAGGCGATGGCTGAGACGGTCGGGTTCTTGGAACGTGAGGTCGCCGTGACCCGCATGGGTACCGATGCCGGGGATGGTGCGCTGCTGTTCGCGGACGTGCAGGGCGTGGCGGCAACCGCGTTCGATCACTGGGACTCCCGGTCGAGCGACCCGCAACTGCACACGCATGTCGTGATCGCGAACCGCGCCAGGACTAGCAGTGACGGGAAGTGGCGCACGCTGGACTCGCGCGGCCTGCACCACTCGATCGTGGCGGCCTCGGAGCACTACAACGCCGTCCTGGCCGACCGGCTCACCGCCGCGCTGGGGGTGTCATGGTCGAAGCGGAACCGGGGTCCGGACCGCACCGCCGGGTTCGAGATCGAGGGCGTTCCGGAGGAACTGATCCGCGCGTTCTCCGGCCGTTCCCGGGACATCGACGTGGCCAAGGACGAGCTGCGGGACTACTACATCGCCAAGCACGGCCGCGAACCCTCCCGCACGGCGATGTTGAAGCTGCGCGGGCAGGCGGCGCTGGCGACCCGTCCACCCAAACGGCTGCGATCGTTGGAGGACCTGACCGGCGAATGGCATGAGCGCGCCGCCCGCATCCTGGGCCGGGACGCCACGGTCTGGACCCGTAGTCTCCTGAACGGCCCGGCCTCTGCCAGCAACAGCACGTCGACTCGCACGAGTGGCGTGGCGAAGACGTACGACGCGGCGCAGGTGCCGGATGTTGTGCTCGCTGAGGTTGCTCGCCGGGTCGTGGACGTTGTCTCGGACAAGCGGGCCACGTGGCGGCGGTGGAATCTGTGGGCCGAGGCCGAGCGCCAGACCTTGCCCTGGCGCATCACTCCGGGCCAGCGGGAACGGGTCGTCGATGCCGTCGTGCGGGAGGCCGAGCGGCGGTCCATCGCGCTCACGCCGCCCGAACTCGCCTCCACCCCCGCCGTCCTGCATCGCCGCGACGGCACCAGCGGCCTGCGCCCCAAACACGCCACCCTCTACACCTCCCAAGACCTCCTGGACGCCGAAGCCCGACTCCTGAAAGCAGCCGTCACACGCGGCGCACCCACGATCGACCTCGACGCCCTCCGCGCGGCAGCCACCGCCGCGACGACGACCGGCAGGGAGCCCGCGCAAGGCGGGTCAGTAAGACTGGATGCGGGACAAGCGACCGCACTCGCTCAGGTAGCGGCCTCCGGCCGCCGCCTGGACCTGCTCGTCGGCCCGGCCGGCGCGGGCAAGACGACCGCGATGCGCGTGCTCAAGGACGCCTGGACACTCGCCCACGGGGCCGGGTCGGTGATCGGGCTGGCGCCGTCGGCCGCCGCCGCGGAGAACCTGGCCGGCGACCTGGGGATCGGGTGTGAGAACACCACCAAGTGGCTCTACGAACACGCCCACGGCCGCGCCGCCTTCACGGCGGGCGACCTGGTCATCGTTGACGAAGCCACCCTGGCCGGGACCCGCACCCTGGACCGCATCGTCGCCCACGCCGCCGAGACCGGGGCGAAGGTGCTGCTGGTCGGGGACTGGGCACAACTCCAAGCAGTCAACGCAGGTGGCGCCTTCAACCTGCTCGTCCAGCGCCGCGACGACCTCACCAGCGACGTGCCCGAGCTGGTCGACATCCACCGCTTCCGCAACGAGTGGGAGAAGACCGCGTCCCTGCGCCTGCGCAAGGGCGACACCGACGTGGTCAGCCTCTACGAACGGCACGGGCGACTGCACGGCGGGGAAACCGACGCGATGCTGGAGGCCGCCTACACGGCCTGGAAGCAGGACCTTGCCGCAGGGCGGTCCAGCATCCTGATCGCCGACACCACCGAGCAAGTCCGAACGCTCAACGAACGCGCCCAAGCCGAACACCTCCTCACCGCCACCGGCAGACTCGGCCGGGAGAGCGTCCTGCACGACGGCACCCACGCCGTGCGGGGCGAGACCGTCATCACCCGCCGCAACCGAAGAGACCTACGCGACTCCACCGGCCGGTACGTGCGCAACGGCGACCGCTGGACCCTCACCGCCGTCCACCGTGACGGGTCGGTGAAGGTCCGCCGCCACGGCTACCGCCACGCGCCTTCGGTCACGCTCCCGGCCGAGTACGTGGCCGAGCATCTGGAACTCGGGTACGCCGTTACGACCCACCGCGCCCAGGGCATCACCGTCGATGCCGCACGAGTCCTGCTCGCCCCGACCACCACCCGCGAGAACGCCTACGTGGCCCTGACCCGAGGCCGGACCGCGAACCACGCCTACATCCCCACCGACCAGCCCGACCCGAACCACACCCACCCACCCGGCGACCCGCAGAACGCCGAGGAGCCCACGCCTGCCAGCATCCTGGCCCGCGTCCTGCGCCGCCCCGGCGCGGAACCCGCCGCGCATCAGGCCATGCGCGACGAGCAGGAACAGTGGACCAGCATCCGGCAGCTCGCTGCCGAGTACGACACCATCGCCACCCACGCGCAACGCCCCCGCTGGCAACACCTCGTCGGCCACGCCCTGGTCGCCCACGGCGACCTCACGCCTGCCCAGGCACGTGCCGTCGTCGACTCCGACGCCTTCGGAGTCCTCGCCGCCGAACTGCGCCGCGCCGAGGCAGCCGGGCATGACGTCGATGACCTCATGCCCTTCCTGATCGCCACTCGCAGCCTGCAGGACGCCGACGACGTCGCCGCCGTCCTGCACCACCGGCTCCGACCCTTTGCCCAACGGCCCAGCGCGATCCGCCCGACCGCCTACATCGCAGGACTCATCCCCGCCGCACGCGGACCCATGCCCGACGACGCCCGCAGCGCCCTCGGGGAACGTGCCGCGCTGATCGAGCAGCGCGCCCGCGCCCTGGCCGAACACGCCATCCAGGCCGGCGAGCCCTGGACCCGCCACCTCCCACCACGCCCCACCGGACACGACGACGGGACCTGGCTCCGTGCGGCCACCACCATCGCCGCCTACCGCGACAAGCACGCCATCACCAGCGATCGACCCCTCGGCGAGGAGCCCACCACCCTTGTGCAACGCCGCGACGCCGAACACGCCATGAGCGCGCTCCGACGCGCCCAGCCAGCACCCCCGGCCCAGTACGAGCCACCCTCGCACTCGTCGAGCAGAAGTCACGGCCTCGAACTCTGACAGGCGGGCATCACCGGCGGGTCATTCCGGTTCGAGTTCGTCCGCGGAGCAGAGGACCTTGCCGAACCCGATCCTGTTGTCGACGTGTACGCGGATCGGCCACATCCCGGGGATGTCTACCTCGATGACGGTCCCGACCGAGCCGAGCAGGATTTCTGGCCCGGCCACCCGTCGCACCCGGTCGCCCTGGTGCCACCGGCGCGGTGGCCGGTCGGCCGGATCGACGCTGTAGAACGCGCCGTCGTCCCAGTCATCGGTGACGTCGCACCCGGTCGTCACTGCTCGAACACCCGGACCGCCGAGACGGGCACGGTGACGACACCATTGCCGCCGTCGATCGCCACTCCTAGATCCACCGTCACCCACTGCGAGCCCGCAGCGATCAGACGGCCCGGCTCGCCCGCGAACCGGCCTGCCGTGATCTGCGCGCGCATACCGGGCGTGAGCTTGACCTGCTCGACCTCTGCCGTCGCCCGTTCGCCCCGTCGTAGCCGTTCGACCCAGTCGTCCGCGCCGACGTGCTGCCAGCAGTACGCCTCGCCGATCTCGGCGAGCTGATCGCAGTCGCGCGCGTAGCAGCGGGTTTCGCTCAGGTGGCGGATCGGGGGCGGGGCGCCGGGCGGTGTGGTGGTCATGTTCGTGAGCGTTCCATCGTGCGGCGTTCTGTGACATGATTTTGCGCGCACGGACGCAAAACCAGTGATCACGTCGCAACCCATGGAGGAACCGATGGATATCGAGTTCATGTGGAAGGACGAGAACAGCACGGGCGGTAACTGCCCTGCCCTGTACCGGACGGCGGGTGGTGACTATGTCGTGCAGGGCGCCCGCCTTGATGCGGACACCCGAGCGCGACTGCGGGACTTGGCCGAGAGTGAGGACGCCGTGGTGGTTCCGGCGAACGTGCTCGACCGGCTGCGAGGTGCGCTCTGACCCCGCAGGCCGAGACGCTCACCCCGGCGCAGTTTGCCCACCGCCTCAAGTCTGTCGAGGCGACCGCGTTCCGGCTGGAGCAGCAGCCCACCTATGCGGTCGGGTACGAGGACGAAGCCTTCGCGTCCTTCCTGCGGGGCCAGCCGCAGTCACCGACCGAGGTGGCGGACTTCGTGGCTTGGTGCGACCAGATCCGTGACCAGACCGCCCGTGGTGTGCGGGTCGAGCGGGTGCGCGTGCACCAGGATCCGCCCACCGACTACCAGCGGTGGGTGCGGTGGGTTGGCCGGTGGAACGAGGAAGCCGGGGAGGTCATGTACTACACGACACCCGAACGGGTAGCCGCCGTAGGGCTGCAGGTCGCCGGGGCGGACGACTGGTGGCTCCTGGACGACACCGCACTGATCCGCATGACCTACCAGCAGCCGGGCATCGCCACCAGCTACCTCGTGACCGACCCGGCCGAGGTCGGCAAGGCCCGCGAGTGGTGGCAGCTCGCGCTACAGGCTGCTGCTTGACCGTGGAGGCACAGCAAGGACCCGATCACCTGCTCACGCTGGGCCGCCGACTGCGTGCCCTGCGTGAGCAGGCGGGCATGAACGGCGGAGACCTCGCCAGAACGCTCGGCTGGGCGCAGTCCAAGGTCTCCCGCATCGAACTTGCCCGGCAGAACGCCTCACCCGCCGACGTGAGCGCGTGGGTCGAGGCGACCGGCGGCCCGGACCATGAACGTGTCTTCCTGCTCGGGCTGCTCGACCAGGCCCGCGAGGACCAGCACGCCTGGCGCCAGCGCATGCGCGGCGGGCAGGCACCCGTGCAGGCCGGCTACTTCGCCCTCGTCCAACGCGCCACACTCCTGCGCGGCTTCCACACCGCCGTCGTCCCCGGCCTCCTGCAGACCCCTGACTACGCCCGGCACATCCTCACGATTGCCGCCCGCCAGGCAGGCGCCCCGACCGACGACGTCGACGCCGCCGTCGCCAACCGCATGAAGCGCCAAGCGTTCCTCGACACTCCACGCCGGTTCGAGTACCTGCTCAGCGAGACCGTGCTGCGCCTGGGCCTGGCCCCGGCCGACGTGATGCGCGCCCAGTTCGAACGCCTGCTCGCCGCCAGCCAGCAGCCCAACATCCGTATCGGTGTGCTACCGCTCGGTGTCCCGCTCACCGTGACACCGCTGCACGAGTTCGAGATCTTCGACGACCTGGTCATCATCGAAACCATCAGCCGCGAACACCGACACACAGGCCCCGAGGCCGACACCTACAAGCGTGCCTTCGCCGACCTGTGGGCCGCAGCCGTCACGGGCGACGACGCCCGGGGGATGATTCGGCAGGTCGCAGGCGACCTGGAGTGATACGTACAGACAATCAGGACCAGTTCCGGTGGCGGGGCAGCGTCAGTCTCGCCGGGCCAGTCACGACTCCGCGTTAACAGGCTCTTCCCTCTCACAGGGGGATGGGTCGGGTGATGTCGAGGGTGTAGGTGCCGTACCCGTTGGCGTCGTACCGCCATTTCGGGCGGCGCTGGTCGGTGAGACTGAAGACGTAGCCAGCCTCGATCAGGGCGCTCTCCAGGTCGAGCATGGTGCGCCCGACGGCGGCGGGTAGGTCGCAGCGGTGGACCCACATCGCATCGCCGTCCCCGGTCCACACCTCGCACAACGCCAGCGCCGGACCCGTTCCCGCCAGGCGCACTCGGACCGAGACCGGGTACAGGCGCGGGTGCAGTTCTCCGGCCAGTCCGCGCACCTGCCGCACGAGATTGGCGGTCGCAGCCGTGAGTGTCATGACACTGCTCCTGTCACTGTCTGCGCGACCTCGGATGAAACGCCGTCGGCGAGGAGGGCGCGCAGCACGGTCGCGGCGCCGTGTTCGGCGAGCGTGCCGGTCACGTCCTCAGCGATGTCGCGTACGAGGGCGGGCGCGTGGCCCATCGCCCAGGAGCGGGTCGCCCAGGTCATTGCCTCGGCGTCGTTCGCGCCGTCACCCACGAACACGGTGCTCTCCGGGGCGACGTCGAGGTGTCGGCGGACCTCGTCCAAAGCGGTTGCCTTGGACAGGCCGTGGGGCGTGATGTCCAACCAGGACGGGGACGCCTGGTTGACGGTCACACCCAACGCCCGCAGCGGACTGGCCAGCAAGGTGGCGGCGTTCGGCGCGGACAGAACTACTCGCGGTGCGGGTTCCAGGATGAGTTCTTCATCGGAGACGACCATCTGCCGCCCGTTCACCTCGCCGGGTTCGAAGGGGGCGGAGGTCTGGTAGCCCCACCCGATCTCCTCCACCGCGACCCGTGCGCCCGGGCACAGGCGACGGGCGAGGCTCAGGACGGGTTCGACGTCCAGGGTGCGGGCCGACTCGATGCGGTAGCCGCCCGGCCACCTCGCGTCTACCTGGGCGGTGACTGCGCCGTTGGATGCCACGATCCAGGTGCCGTCCAGCCCGAGCACGGCGGCCACGAGCAGGGCGCCGGACAGGGATCGGCCGGTCGCCAGGACCACGTGGTGCCCGGCCGCGCGGACATCGGCGATCGCGTCGTTGGTGATGTCCGGGATATCGGTGGTGCCGGAGGGGCAGAGCGTTCCGTCGATGTCCATCGCGATCAACAAGCGCTCGGTGGTGGCTCGGGTGCGGGTGTTCATGGGGCGGTCTCCGTCGTGGTGGTTCGTGGGGTGCGGTGCGGTAGCGCGTCGGTCAGCCGTGCTCGGCCTGCCGTCTGGTCGGGTGTGTCGCCCAGGACGGTGCACGCGGCGCCGTCCGGCTCCAGCTCCTGGACCAGGCGAGTGCGAGCGCTGGCAAGTCGGGCATCGGTCGGCAGCACCAGGAGAGAGGCGTCATGGAAGCGCACGGCCTGGACGACCTGGCTGATCGTGAACGTGTCGAACCGGTCGGTGACCACTTGCGCCAGAGCGAGGCCCTCCGCCCGCGCGTACTGGGTGACCGCGTTGCGCTGGGCATCCAGCTCGTCGTCTTCGCGGGCGCACACATACGCCACCACGACCGGGCTCGGTGCGTTCATCGGGCCCCTCCCAGCGGTCGGCGCAGGACGGACCGGACGTGGACCTCCAGACCGGCGACCTGGCCGGACCAGTCGGTGAACCCCGGGGTGAGCATTCGATGATCCATCGGGAGGGTGCAGCCGAGCGTCCGGGCGATCTGCTCACCCTCGGCCAGGTCCCGCGGCTCCAGGCTGATCCGGTGTGGGGTCAGCGTGACCGACCCGATCCGCTCCAGACCGACCGCCGCCAGCGTCTCCATGACGACACCAAGCGTGCGGGCCAGCGACTCGGGGTTCTGCTTCCTGATCCTCATCGGTCCTCCTCACACGACGGCTTGCGCGGGTTCGGCAGGCTGTCGGGTCGGGCGGGCTGTGTGAACGCCTCCGACGCTAGGGACGGCCAGGTGCCGGCTGTACGGCGAGGGACGCATAGGTTCTATGCGCGCCGCTCATGTTCCAGCGCGGGGACGCTACGGTGGACATGTCTTGTATGACGGGCGTCACACGAGAGGAGGCCGGGCGGTGACGACTTCGCGATACTGCACCGGCTGCGCGACACGACTCGCCACCGACAACACCTCGCCGACCTGCGCAGGCTGCTCTCGCCGTGGCGGTGGTGAGGGAGCGCCCGAACAGAGCAGGGCCTTCTGGGAAACCGACCTGATGCGCGACGCACTGTCGACCCAGAACATGGGCGTGGTCGTCGCCGCATACCGCCGACACCCGCAGCACGGGCACCGCGCCTTGGCTCAGACGCGAGTGGCCCGGTGGCTGGGGATCACGCAGGGCCAGCTCAGCCGGATCGAGTCTGGCGTCAACAAGGTCACCGACCTGGACCGCCTGCGCACCTACGCGCAGGCGCTCAAGATCCCGGCTGGGCTGCTCTGGTTCGCGCCTGCCGACCCCGCACCGCCGGGCCGCGCGAGACGGCCGATCTCGCTGCCCGGCGGAGTCCGCAGACCCAGCACCGCCGGACAGGCCGATGTCGCGCTAGCCGAATCACTGCTGGCGACGCTGCGCCAGTTCTCCACGACCGACAACATGACCGGCCCGCGACCGATGCTCCCGCTCGCCGAGAACCAGGCCGCCTTCATCGACTCTCTGCTGGAGACCGCGTCCAAGCCCGCACGCGGCCGGCTGCTGTACGTCGGGGCACGGTTCTCGGAGTTCCTGGGCTGGCTCCACCAGGACGACGGCAACCTACGCGCGGCGATGCGATGGTCCAACCGAGCCCTAGACCTGGCGACCGAGATCCGCCGGCCCGACCTGATCTCCTACATCCAGATGCGCAAGAGCAACATCGCCCAGGACGCCGGCCGCCCCGACATGGTCCTGGACCTCGCCCGGGCCGCCGTCCAGAACACCGCACACATCTCCCCCCGGATGCACGCCCTGGCCGCACGGCAAGAAGCCCACGCGCATGCCGCGCTCGGAGACTGGGCCGCATGCGCCGCAGCCTTGGATGTCGCACGGGAACTTGCCGCCGATCCGACGGGCGACCGGGACATTGCGCAGTACTGCACGAGCGAGTACATCGAGATGGAAGCCGCGCACTGCTGGGTCGAACTCGGCAAGCCCGACCGCGCCCTGGGGGTCCTGCAACAGGGCCTCGTGCAGTGGCGCCCGGAGTACCGGCGCGACCTCGGCCTCGGCCTGGCACGGTTCGCCGTCGCCCACGCCCGGACCGGCGCCGTGGACGACGCGCTGGACATCGCACACGAGTCACTCCAGATCGCAGCCGGTACCCGCTCAGCACGTACGGTTCGCCAGTTGTACCGGACCTCGGAGACCCTACAGGCATCCGGCGCCCGCGCCGCGGGGACGGATCTGCGGCACGTGCTGAACACCACGCTGAACCTGCGAAGATGAAAGACCGGACCCACGAGAGGAACCACCAACGTGAACGTCCTGCCCCAGGCCACCGCCGCCGACGTCGCGCACTCCAGCCCGCGCGTCGCGGTACTGCCTGTCGGGAGCTTTGAGCAGCACGGCGACCACCTGCCCCTGTCGACCGACACCCTGATCGCGACCACCATTACCGAACAGATCTGCGACCGACACGGACTGCTACGCCTGCCCCCGGTAACGATCTCCTGCTCCCATGAGCACGAAGACATGCCCGGACTACCGGGAACAGTGAGTATCAGTGCGACGACGCTGACGGCAGTGATCGACGATGTGCGCCGCTCGCTGGCCCGGGCCGGGATCGACCGCTTGGTCCTGGTCAACGCGCACGGTGGCAACTACGCCCTGGCGAACCTCGCCCAGGAGGCGAACGTCGCCGGACCCGCCGTGGCGCTGTTCCCCGGAGCCGACGACTGGAGGGCCGCCCGTGCCGAGGCAGGGCTGGCATCGAGCCACAGCGCCGACATGCACGGCGGCGAGTTGGAGACCTCGATCCTGCTGCATGTCGCGCCTGACGCCGTGCGCGAGACCTACGCCCGCAACGACCACGACGCCCCCGACCGGGGACACCTCACCCTCCTGGGCATGAAGGCGTTTACACCCAACGGGATCATCGGCTTCCCGTCCGAGGCCACCGCCGCCAAGGGTGCCACCGCCCTCGACACGCTCGTCGACAGGTTTGCCCACTATCTCAACGCTCTCCTGGCTGGAACCGCATCAGCTCCGGCCCATGCCTGACCCCCGCCTCGCCTGACCCCCGCCTCGCCTGGGTTTCCCAACCGCTCGACCGTGCCCAAACTTGAGGCAGCCGAGCTGACTCCGCGGCCATCCAGGCCCCCCAATTGCTGTCTCATCAGATGACTCGTGAGTCGACAGACTTCACCCCGTTCGCCCGCGCAGGCGCGGTACTACCCGGCTACGATCAGAGTCTGACATAGCGGACAGGGCGGTGCGTGATGGAGTCCACAGACGGGTTCGCTTCTCTTGAAGCGATCGTCGCGAGTTTCGAGAACCGGGATCGTAACGAGGCCAAGACTCGATTCGATCTCATCGACAGACTCCTGACGGAAGTACTCGGCTGGGAGCGACCATGGATCGACGTCGAAGAGCGCATCGTTGGGTCCAATGGCTACATGGACTACAAGCTCGGGTCAAAGGGTGCACTGCTCGTAATTGAGGCCAAGCGTGAAGGTATCTCATTCGAACTGCCGGTCGGACTAACCTCAGGCGTCCACGCCCTCAAACCACTTATCACTGGCACCTTGAACAAGCCGCTCCGGAAGGCTCTGGAACAGGTTAGGGACTATTGCGCGCAGATCGGAGTTGCCCCAGCAGTTGTCACTAACGGGCATCAGTGGGTGGCATTCCTTGCGAGTCGAACCGACGGAACGGCTCCACTCGACGGCCGTGCGTACATATTCAACGGCTTGAAGTCGATTGAAGAGGAGTACGTTCGATTCTGGAATCTCCTAGGTCCGGTCGGTGTCAGTGCCCATCAGCTGGCCGCAATTCTATCTGCAGAGGAATCGCCTCGACCTCGCCCCCTATCGTCCTCTATCCGGGAATATCCTGGAACGAAGAGCCGGAATACGATGCAGTCAAATCTCCAAATTCTTGGACAAATCATGTTGGAGGATGTTCCATCCAATCCAACATATCGCGACGCCTTTCTGCAAGAATGCTATGCGAATAGTGGCGCACTCTCGCAGTATGCGGAACTTAGTCGAGAGTTACTTCAGAAGCGCGGCGAACTGCTTGTAAACTCATCGGGTGTCGGGGCGCTGCCCATTGAGGGGAAGGCGGGGCTGAATTCGAATCTTGCCGCCGACATCACGGCTGCCTCTTTCTCACGTCGTCCAATAATCCTTCTAGGACCCGTAGGCGTTGGAAAGTCAACCTTTATCCAACACTTGATACGAATCGATGCGCGCCAGGTTTTCGAGAAGGCGCTAACGTTTACAGTAGATTTCGGTCGAGAAGGAATCTTAGACGATCTGGGAGATCATTCGGTCGAGCAAGTTGAGCGGCAGCTCAATGACAAATACGGCATCGATATTGATTCTCAGAAATTTGTCGAGGACGTCTATCGGGCCGAGATGAAGCGATTCGATGGTGGAATATACGGTCGCTTGAAGGAGATCGATCAGACTCAGTACGCTGTCAAGCGAATTGAGCGCCTCGAGGACCTCAGCGGTTCCCGGTCTGCCCATTTGAAGCGGTCACTGGAGCGCATCAGTAAAAGCCATAACAAACAGATCGTCATATTCCTGGACAACGTCGATCAGAGATCGCGTGAAGATCAGAATAGAATCTTCCTTGTCTCCAATGAGATGGCGGCCCAGTGGCCGGCAACCGTGTTCGTATCGCTACGGCCAGAGACATTCTACGAGTCGGAGCGATACGGTGCTGTTTCTGGATACCACCCTCGCGTATTTACCCTGGCACCCCCTCGTACCGACACGATGCTCAAGAAGCGCGTCGACTTTGCCATTCGCGTCCTGGAGACTGGTGGTAACGTCGGAGGCATTGGTGAAGGGTCGAGTTTCGGACTTTCGAGCGACGAGCTCGTCCTGTTCCTAACGGTTCTTAGCGAGAACTTCCGGAAGAACAAGCAGTTGATGAGCCTGATCGACAACATGGCGGGCGGGAATATGCGACGCGCCATGGATTTTGTCACCGAATTTATCGGTTCCGGCCATGTTGACACGGCAAAGATTATCGAGTATGCACGTCACAATCGAGAATATACGATTCCTCAGCACGAATTCTTGCGGTCACTCATCCATGGTGATGGCGTTCATTACGACCCGCGCAATTCTCCCGTTCCAAACCTATTCCAGCTTGACCGACCAGAGTCTCGCGGGCACTTTCTTATGATGGTAGCGCTCGACTTCCTGGCCGATAAGGGCAGCGTGGGCCAGAACGCCGGGTATGTTGATCTCAAGGACGCGGTATCGTATCTGCAAGGGATCGGCTTTCCCGTGTCTTCAATTCGATATTCCCTAAACTACTGTTCGCGCTTCAGGCTATTGGAATCGCCTACATCAGATGTAGATGTATTCGAGGGGGATAAGTGTCGCGTGACAAGTGTCGGCGCATACTCCGCTAGGCGCTTGCCTGAGTTGTTTACATACGTTGATGCAATGGTGGTTGATACACCGATACTCGATTCAGCGGTTCGAAGGGAGCTGAAGGACGAGTACGGTCTTTTGGGTCGCCTCGATCGAGCTGAAATTTTCAAGAAGTATCTCGATGATTCGTGGGATGTCGCAGGTATCCCCAGCAGCGTTTGGGACTGGAGGCGTATTTCTGCTCGGTTGGCCGATGATATCGATACCGTGCGCCTGCGCAGCAGGTTGTCCAATAGGGGCTAGCTCCGGCGGGTTGCCGTCGAGCCGGTGCAGGCGACACCCGGTGCACCTGGGCAGCACACGCAGATCCGGCCCGATGGGGTCGCCAGCAGCAGGTCCATGGGGATCTCCGGTGAACTGGTAGCGGGGGACCACCGCACCCTGTCGTGGCGCGGGCAGGAGGCCCCGGACCATGGCGGGTTTGCAGCTAGGACCTGACTCGGGTGGAATGGCTTGGTGCGACGCCAGTCAGATTTCACACAGGCGGACGATCGCGTTTCATGCTGGATTGAGGAATCTTCGGGCAGTGGCCCCGCCAGAGCGGCCGCGGGTGAGCATGGGACAGCGCCGCGATATCCCGCCTCGACCTCCACGGAGGAGGTGCAGCGGACTCATCGCACACCATTCGCTCCCAAAGTAGGCCACGTCTGCGGCGGCTGTCCTGCCGGCGAAGAAGCCATCTAGTGCCTCACCCAGGCACAAGTTCCACAGAACCCGGAGCGTCAGCTCAGGTCACCGCCGTGGACATCGCCGCTGTGGGCGGAGGTGACCCGAGTCAGGACAGAGGTCGACGGGCGCGACGTGAGCGGGCGACTACCGCGGCTCGCAGCCGTCCGGAGCATGCGCGGCGTCGACGACATCGCCACTGTCCTCCACCATCGGGTGGAGCAAGCCGCCGCATGCCCGGGGCGCCACCATTGACCACGGTTCGTCGCAGGACTGTGCCACGCGCGGGCTGGACCGATGTCGAACGCCGTGCGCCGTGCTCTGGAAGCGCGCCCTTCTGATCGAACGGCGCGCCAATGCCCTGGCCGAACAACCCGTTACATGCCTGACGGGCTCCAGACAGTCGGACTCGCGCCCCGGTCCCGGCGCCGACTGCCTGAGGTGCTCGTAGCCGAGAGCCCGCGAGGGAGGTTCTGGGAACAGGGCCGGGCCTGCTGAGGTGCAAGCGTCGAACGGTGCGGCCTCCGGGGCAGATCGTCCAGGCGGTGCCTGAACTCGCCAGACACGCGGAGACCGCACACTGGCAGCGAGATCGGCGCAGCGAGTCCCCGGGACACGGCAGTGCGGCCCCGGGGCTGTTCCCTGGCAAACCGAGCGATGCTCGTCGGAGTGTTGCCAGATGTGGCAAACGGCAGCTATGCTGGGTAGATGACCGGGACCGAGAGTGCGGCGAGTCTCCTGAGGAGACTGCGACGGGAGCAGGGGCGCTCTCTTCGTACTGCAGCTGCCGATATCGGCATCGCGCCATCTCAACTTTCTAGGTTGGAGCGTGGTGAGCGTGGGTTGGCAGTGGAAATTTCTGAGCGACTAGCGACGTACTACGGTGTCCCCTCCGAAGTTATTTCCCTATCGCGGGGAGAACTTCCCGAAGATATCGTCCGGATACTCCAAGATAACCCCGAATTGATTTCTCGAATTCGCGAGGAGTTTCGCGATGCTTCTAGGTCTGCCCTATGACAGACGCATGGGCGGAGTCGCTGATCAAAATGACGCTCGGAGGGTACCGGCTGGAGCGTTGCATCGGAAAGGGCGGATTCGGGTATGTATTCGAAGTGGTTGCGGTGGATACGGGCACATCGTTCGCCATGAAGGTCCTCTCTCCGTCAAAAGCGTTTGATGCGGAAGCTCTTCTCGACTTCGACAATGAGGGAGCTCTCCTTGCGAAACTAAACCGCTGTTCGTCCGTAATCAACTTCGTCGATTCTGGCTCCGAAACGATCCCCGTGATGCTGGCGGAAAGTGCCGCTCCTGTACCTCTCCCGCTTAAGTTTCATGTCCTTGCCTTGGCATCAGGATCGCTCGACGAGTTGCTCGCGTCTCCTGAAACAAGAGACGAGCTGGCGTGGCCGGCCCGGATCGGCCTATGGCGCGGTGCAATCAAAGGGGTGCATCAGATGCACCTAAAATCGGTGGCGCATCGCGATCTGAAAAGCAGCAATTGCCTACTCATTGTCGCGGGCGGTCGCAGCGAAGTAAGACTGGCAGATCTTGGCAGGTCGAAAGACTACGCGCGAGCGCCGCGTCATCCGGCAGATGTCTATCTGAGCGGGCGCGGTGACCTGCGTCATGCGCCCCCTGAATTCTTGTTGCTCCAAGGCGGATCTGCTAGAGAAGATTTCAGAAATGCCGATATCTACGGCCTCGGATCTTTGCTCGCCGAACTGGCGACCGGGCAGCCGATGACTGCATTGGCGATGGCGTCGTGGAGCGACGTCCAGAAACTTGGTGTAGAAGACTATCGGGCGGGGCGAATTAGAGATCTCGCCACTCTGCGTCCGCAATTTCAGTCGGCTATCGATCTCATTTCAGAAACGTTCCCACAGCCCATACGTCGGCCGGCTGCCGATCTGCTATCACAACTCTGTGATCCGGTCCCAAGCGATCGAAGGCCGCAGCGCTCCCTTGGCAAACGCTATCACCCGGACGACGGTCTTCTCTGGCTATTGCGGCGGGCTGACATTCTAAGCCGTCAACTCGCTGTCGCCCCACGGAGACGCAGAATGATGTCCCGATCTGACGAGAGGAGTGCGTGATGCTAGGGATCCTTAATGTTCCTGCTTCTTCGGACCCGTTTCTGTCGGACGTCCGTGGACCGGTCCTGCCAGGAAAAGACTCCCCCATCCTAAGCGCTGTAAGCCAGCGGCGTGCTACATCAGAAGATGAAGTCCGCAGCGCACTTATTGCGAGAGCGAGGAGGGAGCGGGAACGCGCGAAGTGCGCTGCAGCCGAAGAGCCCTCATCTACGACGCTTGTCGCTCTCGCACAGACGCATGCAGTGCTTGGTGAGCGTGATGACGCTCTCGCTGCGGCACGGCGCGGGCTTTCGCTTAGTCTTGAGTTGGTATCGGCTGCAACTGGAGTCTCACGACTCGCTGATCCGGCGGCGGCCCGGGTGGCTTCGGAAGTGATGCTTCGATTCGGTGCAGCGGAGGACGCCTTTGCATGGCTCAGTGGTGCTCCGCTGCCGCGATCACTTCGACTCACGCTTGCGACGCTAGCTGTCGAACTCAATCGCCTCGATGTCGCGATGGAAGCGCTCGCGGATCAGGATGGCGCTATGATCGAGTCCTTCCGTGGATTCCTTCTCGTTGCTGAGGGTAGGTATCAGAAGGCGATTCCGCATCTCCGAGCCGCTCTCCGCGATTCGCCTGAGGATGTTGCGGCGGCGATGAATCTCTCTGCAGCCCTGTGGGCTATCGGTTCGCGCCGCAAAGCGGTCTCCGCGGCGCTACGGGCTTCCAGGGCCGCTCCGGGGCGGAAAGATGCGTCCCTGCACTATCTCGATCTCCTGCTGGAAGTTGGTGACGTGCGTCGACTTACCGAAGAGATCTCGATGCTAAACGCACGAGGTATTATTCCGGACGCGCACTTTCTCGTAGTTCAAGCGCGCGCGCAGATTGCGAAGGACGAGGTTGTGCGAGCGCTCCCATTGCTGGACAGCGCGATCGCAGCGGCTATCTCGGAAGGCAACGACCCACTGCGAGTGGAGATCCAAGCAAACCTTGCTGTGTTGAAGTATCGGCTCGGGCGTTGGAGCTATACGAGAGCGATCGACGCGCTTTCTGCCCTGCTTCGTGATTATCCAGAAAATGATGCAGTTGTTGTGAGTTTCGCCAGAATCGCCGACCGGACTACGGAGGCATCGGCATTGCGTGCGGCGATCGACAATATGAACCCCCGCATGGATCCCGCTCGCGTGGCATTTGTCCGCCATCAATTGGCGTGGTTGGAGGGCGACAACAAAGCGGCTGCGTCTGCTGCGACCGAGTGGTTCGAACTTGATGCGAAAGATCCGCTTGCTGCTACATCTGCGCTGATTTCACTAGGTATTGGCATGGAGCGTTGGCAAGAAGCAGAGAAGATCGCCGAGTACGCGCTAGAAGAGTTTCCCAATGATAGCAGTGTGGTTAATAACGCATCATACATTCTAGCCATGGCTGGTAAACCCCGGCGGGCTATTCAGGCGTTGGAGCCATGGGCTGCCGATGACTACGTACTAGAGGCAACACTTGGTCTCGCGCACCTGGCAAATGGTGACACGGATGGCGGAATGCGGCTCTACCGTCAAGCCGCGGGCGAGGCTGAGAGGGTTAGTTCTGAACGATTGAGCCTGATGGTTGCCTATCAAGCGCTTGTAGTTCGCCAACTTGGGATTGACAAGCAGGAGCCTCCAGGGAAGCTTGCTGCCCTGGCTCTTGCTTTTGTTCCGCTGCCTACTGATTGGGAGCGGCGCCCTGAGTTTGTCAGGCTTCGGAACCTGGCGCGGAAGCACGGCTATGAGTGGCCGCTTGCACTCTAGAGTTCCCGTGTGCGCAGATGAGTATGAAGGCGTCTGCGCTTTGCGGACGTGACGCAGCGGCCGGATTTTTGGAATTCCAAGGTTCCTGGCAGATCTCGTATTCAGTCATGCCACCGCGTTTCCCAGCACAGCCTTACCCGACGCGTCGAGGCCGCCGGTCAGGTCGGATGGCGTGTCGATCTGTCTCGCCCCGGGTTTGATGGAGACATCGAAGACCCGGAGGATGCGGAGTCATGGTAGTGCTGAAGAAGTACCCGGACGAGTTGCGTGAGTTTGGGGTGCGCGGAAGACCCAGAGGACCTGTGTTGGCTCAATCGGTTAGTGCGTGACTCTTGCGGTTCGTGATCGCGTCCAGGAGGGCCTGCTGGTCGTGATTGATCTCGGGTGGGTCCGAAAGTCCATGGGATGACGAGGCTGAAGGCCGCCTGGCTGACTTCGCGCGCCGAGTGCGCCAAAGTGCCGAGAAGTCGACGGCAGATGTAGCCGCCATGCGCGGGAGAGACGTTCGTTCGACTGCCAGCATCGACGGGCTCACCGTGAAGGACCTGATGGGCTCGATCACGGTGAAGCAGGCATGGGCAACGGGAGGCGCTTTGGTCGCTCTGGCGGCGGGTCTAGCCGTCTTGGCCTACAAGCTGGGCGCCGCAGGGGCGCTCGGGTAAGGCGTGCGACCCATCAGGATCGGCGTCGAACAGGGCATTGGTGTCGACAGCGGTTGAAAACTGAGCGGTAGTCGTTGGGCGAATGCCGCGTGCTTTGTCGGCGCATCCTACGAGAACCGGCGTACCGGCTGGCTCTCTGCGCTCTCCTGCTGACTGCTCGAAGCGGCGGGAGCACGGAGCGATGCAGTCCGCGCCCAGTCCGCAAGAAGTCCGCACCCCGCCGTCGTACCCGCAACACGCCAACGGCCGGGATCGCTGCAATTCCAACGATCCCAGCCGTTCCCGCGTCCAACCCGCACTCACCGTTCCCCCTGGCCAACGTTCCCCTTCAACGTATGAACAGTTCGGGCCGGACGATCGCCGCGACGATGACGAGGCATGAGATCAGGCCGAAGATGCCCAGGCCGACAACCCATGTCCGGAATGCAGGCCAGGGGAGGACAAGGAGTCTGAAGACACCCCGGTCCGGCTGTTCTTGGTCGCGACGTTCTTGCCAAGGACGACCGTGCTGACGGTAGACCTTGGGTAGGGACGTCTCGTACTCCGCGAGCCATTGGGCATCCGTGATCTCCCCCTGGCGGTGTCTTGCCATGAGAGTCACTGATAGCGCGGTGATCACAATGGAGATCACGGCGCTCGTGATCCGTGCGGCGCTGGATGACTCGGGGCCGAGGGCGATCGTGTAGAGAAACGCTTGCGCCGTCAGGCTGAGGACCGGGACCTGCCATACGAGGCTGTCCCACTGGAGGCGTCGAGCGGCGACCGTCGCGTAGATGAGGCGCCGCTCTTCGGGGTCGATTGCCGGCTGGTCGGGCACCCGAGCGAACCTAGCAGCCGCACGGTCGCGACCGATCGGATCGAGCGGGTGAACCTTCAACCGCTCGCCAGACCATCGGTTGGCGGCATCGGCGTTCGAGCTCGACGCCGGGTTCGTTGTGCGGCGGCCAAGACCGGCCGGGCAGTACACATTGGGTACACATGAGCGCTGTCCCAGACCATCCGGCGTCAGCCTCACCAACGCACCCAGGTCACAGAGGAACCGCAGAATACCAACGTTCTCGCGGTGCCCAACGAACCCGTCGGGCACCGCGAGACATACCACCCCGCCCTCCAGGAGAACCCGGCGTATGGGCCGGCTCGTCCGCTCGTTGGTGCCGTTGGGCTGCGATGGAGCTTGTTGTGCGAGGCCGCGACTGTGCAGCGTCGACCGCTGCTGTTCCTGCGCGGACGTAGCGCCGACGCAAGTCCCCTGTGGTCGGCCATGCGGATCCGCGACCCGGCCGTATGCCCGGCAAGCGTCAGCGTTCCTCGCACCTCCAGATCCAATAGGCGGTCGCCCGAGGTGTCAGAACGAAGCGGTCGGCACCCAAGTCAGGAGTGGGGACTCTTCCAGTTCGCAGCGTCCCGTGCCCTACCGGCGGACCAGATGGAACCCGGGGCGTCAAGGCTTGGCCCCTGAACGGACACGATGACCCCTGATCTCGGGAACCAGTATCGAGAATGCAGTTCCGTGTCGCGATCGGCGATCAACTCGACCACAGCGCCCTTGGCCAGCGCCTCCTCCTGGACCTCGGCAAAGGTCACGACCGGTTCGATGGGCCCGTACGTCGCGTCGATCTCTGGGGGCACCAGCAGGTCCCGTTCGCCGCGTAGGCGATGCACGTGGACACTCGTGTTGACACAGCTCCAGTTCGTGTCCCACTTCTCGAACGAGACTTCGACCAGCCCGTAGTCGCGCCGCATCCGACGCCGTCGCACGTCGATGAGCGGCCAGTCGGCGCCACCCAACGCTTGGTCCCACGTCTCAGGACTCGAGTCCAGACCAGCGCCGAGCAGCTGGCCAGAGGTGATGAAGTCGATGCACAGCGTGGTTGCATTCACTCAGCGTCTCCATTCCCAGCCAGTTCGCCAGACAACAGATCGTACGACGGCTCGGACCAGGCGAGTCAGGTTCCGGGTGGCTGCCCGGGCGCTCCGCGAGCGGCGCGTTGACCTGGCAGAGGTCGAAACGGCAGCGATCCTCTGTGGCGCTGCGTGAAGGACCCGCCAGTCTCTCCGTCCTTCGCAGTCCGCAGCCAGTCCGCAAGAAGTCCGCGCCTCGCCGTCAGACACCACACGCACCAACGGCTGAGATCGTTGGAATTCCAACGATCCCAGCCGTCGCCATCCTTCACCACGCCGCACCAAATGTCCGACCTGCGATTCACCAACTACTGGTGGTTCACGACGGCCCAGGCCACATCGCCGTCGCTGCCGATGTCGTCCTCACCGGCAGCCGGAGGCGCGAGCGCGTCCATGAGCCAGCTGCGAGACCGCTGCTTGGGGAGTTGTCCCGTGTCATCGCGGTCCGTTCCCAGACCGGTGGTCGAGGAGCTTCAGCGCCTCGTCTCGAACCTCGACATCCAGGCGTGCGATATCCAGATCGATGTGTGCTCGATCGACTTTTGCCTCGTCGGCGTAGCCTCGCAGGTCTTCGAGGTAGTCGTATGTGTGCTCGATCTTGATGAACGGGTCGAGCAAGGGGAACCGCCGCGGACCAGGCGTCCTCGGGACGTCGAGGTCGTACGCCCATGCTGTCACGGTCCTCGGCGAGGCCGTCCCGTCGAGGACCGTTTGGCACCTGTTCTTCAGGTCGATCCGGACCGCGTCTTCGGCCGTGGGCTCCGGCAGGCCCAGTTCCTGAGCCGTCTGACGGGCGAGGCCGTCGAGCGTGTCCGACGGTTCGTCCCCGTAGAGCCCGGCGAGCTCGCGCAGCGCCGGGCTGTCGAGGTCGGCAACCAGCGCGCCGACCGCCGCGTCGACGACCCGCTGCCGGTCCGGGTCGACCTTGTCGAGCCAGAACCCCGCCGCGGCGAGGAGTTCCTCGGTGGCTGCTCGGGCGAGGTCGGGTGACACGTCGGCAAATTTAGCGGTGGTGGGGCCATCGTCGAATCGCTTTTCCGTGTGAACCGCCCGCTGGCCCCGCTACGGTTCAGCCGTGGAGATCCTCAGCCCGTTGCCGTTTCGCGTCTCTGCGCTGTTGTCCCTCCAGCGGGCGCTGTGGGACGGGGTATCGCCGAGCCTGCGTGGTGTGGCGGTCGCTGTCACAGCGGCGGCGATCCGCGGCCGGATGATCTACGACCACGTGCCCACCGAGGACGAGGTCGAGTCGTGCTCACTCGTGGAGACCTACGTCGTGGCCGACATGGCACCTGAGGTGGTCGTCGACCTCACCGCGGTCACTGTCACGCCTCCGGAGCCCCGCAACCTGCTGCCCGGCGAGGAATGGGTCTACCTCCGCAAGGAGGAACCTCCCGTCGCCGGCAAGGTGCGTGAGCCCTTAATCCTCATCGGGTATTGGCGCGGCCCCGGCGCCCCGAACTTTCCCGACCCGCGTGACTTCGTCGATCCCGCGTGGGGCTCGCACGAACGTCGGCACGTGCAGCGGTACCTGGAAGGTGGGATGGTCGCCCGCGTGTACCGTGGCCAGTCGTCCTGCCGGTTTTGCGGGGAACACGTGGGACATCGCGAACAGACCGACGGCACCTACCTGTGGCCCGAGGGCCTGGCCCACTACGTTGCCGAGCACGACGTCCGCCTCCCCGCCGAGTTCGTCCACCATGCACTCGGCACCGCGCACGACATGGAGCACCGAGACGTGGACAGCACCTGGTGGACAGCCCTGGTCGGTCCCGGCCCCGTCAAGTACCCGGTCACAGTCAGGGCCGTCGGCGGCGGACGCCCCGTGCCAGTCGTCGTCGAGACCCCCGCAGGGCTGCTGCGAGGGGTCTTCATGGCGACCGTTCCCGCCGTGGAGGACGTGGTGAACGTGGAGCTTGAGGTCCCCGGAGAAATCTCCTGGGACGAGGTCACGATCGGGGACAGAGCCACCGCCCACCCTGCTGGAACCGGCCGCCAATGGCTGCGAGGTGTCGTCGAGGCCGTTGAGCCCGACGGTGTCATGGTCCTGCGCTCAGGCGTCGGCCTGACCATGCTTGAGATGACGGGCGACGCGCCGGACGGCGTCGTCGGAACCAAGATCGCAGTCCCTGTACATGAGCTCCGGTTCCACCCGACCGGCGTGTGAGCAGCGTTCACGCTTGGATCGGGTCGAGTGATCATCGGCCGCTGCGCCGGAGTGCTCTGAGGTAGCGGCGGCGATAGACGCGCTGGGCGATCAGGATCACGGGAAAGAGTCCACGCCACAAGCCCCGACCGGCACGCGTGAGGGAGCGCCGTGTCAGGCTCACGTTCCCGTCGTCGTCCCGGCTGACGATGAACGCCTCCTCCCCGGAGACCGGGTGGCCCTCCAGCGTGCCGTAGGCAAGGGCGGCCTGGTGGTGGGTGGCGACCGTCGCGACGACCTCGACGGGCTCTCGTGCACGGAAGGGGCCGACTCGTGCGACGAGCCAGTACCGCTCTCCTTGACGCGCGCTACGTCCCGTCTCCAGTGGCGGATCGACGGCGAACCCGCTGCGGGTCTTGGCGCCCCACGACAGGGCCGCCGCCGACGCCTCGTCCCAGAGATCCGTCCCCGAGCCGAGCGGGACGGTGCGTTCGTAGGCGCGCCATCGGTTGGGCGGTTGCCACGGCTCGGCATCGGGTGCCGTCGCCCCGACGACGCCGTAGCTGAGGGCCCGTCTGCTGAGGTGGTACTCGGTGAGCAGCATCAGGCCGTCCGTATCGCCACCGGCCTCGACGATGGCAGCCCTCACGGTGCGTTCTTCGGCAGGGGTGAGTGCGAAGGCCGCGCTCGTGCCGGTGTCGTTCGCGTCCCAGATGAGTTTGCCGTCGCTGCTGAATCCGTCACAGCCGATGCTGAACGGTGCCAGCGTGAGCGCGATGTCGAAGTCCTCGTCGATGCGTGGATCGAGGGTGAGGGAGGTGCTGGATCGGCGGTTCGCCGCCAGGCGACGTTCGGCCTGTTGGACGGTCCCGCGAACGTCCGCCAGCCAGTCAAGGTCGGAGATGATGTCGACGTGGACCTCAGCCAACCGGTCGCGCTGGGCAACTATTGCGCCCCTGATCGCCGCCTCGGCGGTCGCGCGGGTCACGTGGCCGCCCACGCAAAGCCAGCGCGCGCCGTGGTCGTCCTTCACCGCTCCGCTCACGCCGCACATCCTGCCGCACCGCGAGTCTCGCGGTGGCGCCGGGGCCTGGGAGAGACGTCGAGCACGCCTTCCGCAGTCCCCCCAGTCCGCACACAGTCCGCAAGAGGTCCACGAATCGCCGTCGGCCGCCAACGACACCATCGGCCGGGAACGTTGGAATTCCAACGTTCCCGGCCGATGCCGTGTCCAGCCGTGCCCACGCGTTGTCCCAGCAGCACTTACCCGGCGTATGGGCCGGCTCGTCCGCTTTCGACGGCGATGGCGCCGTTGTCGCGCCGGCCGTCGCCGGCGGAAGGCTATGCAGTTGAAGGCGTACGCCCTTGGGTGCATACTGAGCTCCATGGAGATTCACCGGTCGCGGCAGTTCAAGGCCTGGGTCGATGACCTGGTTGCGAAGGCTAAGTCCGGCGATCAGCGTGCCGTGCGGATGGCTAAGCATGTGTACGACGAACTCAGCTACCTCAAGACCCTCGATGAGGAACCTGAGGACGACACCGCCACGCTCAAGCGTGTCCGGCAGAGTCGGCAGCATCCGGTGTGGAGACTGTCGCACCCGTTCGATCCGCAGATGGCAGTCCGCATCATCTGTTGGTTCGACGAGCAGTCCAGGTCCGTGGTCGTCGCCCTCTTCGCCGCTGACAAGGCTGCGATGGGGGACGTGTTCTACGACAGCGTCGGCCCGCGTGCCGACCAGGCGATCGACCAGTGGAAGCGCGAGAACGAGGGGACAGACCATGACTGAGAAGCACGACCAGTTCGCTCCCGCCGACGACGTGTTCGAGGCACTGGAGTCGATCCCGGGCCTGAACGACGACCGCGACGAGCGAGACGCAGCCCGCGAGCAGATGGAACGCGAGCACGCCATAGGGCTTGCCACCATCCGTCAGGTCGCCGCCCTGACCCAGGCAGAGGTGGCCCGCAAGATGGGCGTGCGCCAGACAAGCATCTCCCGGCTGGAGGCCCGCCCGGACATGCTCCTGTCAACGCTCAAGGCCTACTTCGACGCCGTCGGCGCCGAGGCGACCGTCACGATCCGCATTGGAAACGTCGAGCACAAGGTCGCCCTGGACGAGATCGTCGGCCGGGCCTGACCGCCACCTCGGCGCGAGTGTGCGGGAGCGGTTCGGGATCGAGAACCGCCACGACGCGTTCGATCTGGTCGTCGAGCAACCGCACGGCGATGTCCTGAAGTCCTTCCTTGCGACGCCAAGCCGCCTACTTCCCTTGGTCGATATCCCCGTAGCCGGCCATGAGCTCGCTGATCGGAGCGTGGTTTGCGGTAGCCGGCTACCGATTCGGCAGTCTGGCACGGATCGTGTACAGATAATTCGAGCTGCTGACGCTTCGTCCCGCCCGGCACGCGGCGGCCTCGACCGTGTCGGCGAGTCGTGCCGTCCATCCGAGCGAGGACCGCGTTCACCGGGATGTGGGCCCGGTTGTTGCCAGGCCAGAGGCGTGGGTAAGCGTTCCGCGTCTCCCCCGCGAGTCCGCACACAGTCCGCAAGAAACCACGAACGGCCGTCGGGCCCCAACCATGCCATCGGCCGGCACCGTTGGAATTCCAACGGTCCCGGCCGATGCCGTGTTCAGCCGTGCCGCCACGTTGTCCCAGCAACACTTACCCGGCGTATGGGCTGGCTCGTCCGCTTCGCGGGGCCCGACTTGCTGTTGGCGAGGAGGGCGCCGGGTCCGCAAGATTGACGCCGAGGACTACGACGACGCCGCCCTCTACTGCCACAGCTTCCTACAACCACAGGAGGTATCGCCGTCGGCGCTGCGCTCTACGATGCCAACGTGTCCGACGACGAGACCGGGCGCCTTGATGCCCGCGTGATTCCACCGCGCCGGTCGCCTACGGCTAGCATCTCGGGCGTGACACAGCGTCTTCGTGCCTTCGATCCAGAGTCGGACGAGTGGCACTGGCTGGAGTTCGAAGACGACGGCGAGCCGCTGCGACACATCGTGTTCTCCGGCGACGAGCCGACCGTCGCGGGCCGGACCGCTGACCGGCTGGCGCTCAGGGACCAGTTCGGGATTCCGGGGGATGAGTTGTACGAGGCGGTGTACGGAGCGATGACGTACACCAACCTTCTGGACGCGGAGTTCCCGCCCGATCCGCGGCTGCCGTCACCGCCGAGGAGTTCGACCGGGTCTTCGGTGGCGCCCATGATCGCCTCCGGCGCAGAAGGCTGACGACGGGACGTTTCGCCGAGGGCGCCCGCGTTCGGGGGACCTTTGAAGAGCTGCCCTGGCCCCGCGGTCGCACCGGTGTTCCGGTCACGCTGGACGACGGGCTGCCAGGTTTCGTCGATGCCCTCTGGTTCTTCCGAACTGGAGCGTCCTGGCCCGAGCCGGGGACGAGAACTGAATTCGAGATCGAACAGGTACGGCAGTGGCAGATCCGGCTACGGCCGACAGCTACGCCAACTTCCGGGCCCGACTGGCCGCAGCCGTACACATGGTGATGCCCCGACCAGCCGTGGCTGACGAGCCACTGGTGGCATCGTGATCGTCGGCGGCTGGCCCGCCGGTGGCGGGGTCAACCGGCGGGCGGTCAGTCCGCGTCGGTACACATTGGGTACACATGAGCGCCGTCTCGGCCCATCCGATGCCGGCCTCTCCAACGCGCCGTAACCGCCGGAGAACCGCAGAACCCCAACGTTCTCGCGGTGCCCAACCAATCCGCCGGACACCGCGAGCCATACCACCCCACTCTCCAGGAGAACCCGGCGTGGGCCGGCTCGTCCGCTCTCGACGGCCTGACCGCAGCAGGCGCCGTGCCGACCAGCTCTCTCGAGCATTCAGGTCCCTACTCGTCCCAGGCGGTGAGCAGACGGTCAGGCCCGATGATCGTCATCCCGCCGAGCGACGCCTCGCTGCGGGACACTGCCACGAGGGGGGTCTCGTCCGTGGCTCCCGGCAACTGCGAGCGATGAACGACGAGTCGCGTGGCGTCACGGTGATCGAACGGCCGGTTCTCCAGCCACTTGATCGAGCCTACGAACGTCAGAGTCTTGGCGATCGGCTCGCGGTCGGCTCCGACCAGGTCGATCTCGGGGTCGTTGGTCCGCGTCCAGTAGCCCCCCACGACGTTGGTTCCGGGTGCGATCTCGTCATCCGCGAATCGCCAGAGTGCATCGCGGATCACGGGCTCGATCGCCCTTCCGCGCCAGGTCGTCCACTGCTTTCGCACGGTTTCGAACACTCGGTCACCGCGTCCGCGTTCGATCTGAGCGATCCCAGGCTGGACGAAGGACAGCCAGAACCGGAGGTACGGGTCGTCGATCCAGTAGCGGGTCTCCTTGCTAGGCCTGGTAGACAGCGGCGTTCGAGCCACGACGGCGCGACGTTCGATGAGAAGCTGCAGTGATCTGTTCAAGACGTTCGGTCCGATGCCGGACGCTCGCGCGATCAGCGAGTACGTGCGCTCGCCATGCCCGATGGCCGAGAGGACCGATCTGGCCTGGGCTTCGGTGGGAAACTCGGCGGCCAGCGTGCGCTCACCGCTCACGAGGAGTGCCGACGTGGGGTCATGCAGCCCACGTTCCAGGTAGTTCCACAGCCCTTCTCCCGTGTCCCACTCGGTCAGGAGGAGAGGCAGCCCACCCGTCACAAGGTGCGCATCGAACGCGTCTGCGGCCTGGAGGTCAAGCATCGACGCGACGTCGGAGGGCGTCAAAGGTGGAACGATCAGTTCCGTGCCGCGCTGGTAGAAGGGGCGTCCATGGGTATTGAGGCGTTCCATCATGGCGATGTCGGACCCGATCAGCAGTAGCAGGACCGGCAGCTTCGACAGGGTTCTGTCGAATGCCTTCTGGAGTGCCCCCTCGAACGCTGGGTCGTCGCGGACGAGATAGGGCAGCTCATCGATCACGACAATGCTCGGCGAGTCCTGTGGCAAAACCGACGCCAGGACACGGAACGCTGCGTCCCAGGTGGTGGGATCGGCGAAGTCTGCCGCGGACGGGCCCTCCGGGAGGTCTGAGACGGTGATTTCTTGGACGAAGCCCACCAGGTCCTCGTCTCGATTGCCGCCGACCGCGGTGAAGAAGAGGTGAGGCACGTCGGCCCGCTCGACGAACTGCTCCACGAGGCGTGACTTGCCGACACGCCGTCGTCCACGGATCAGTACTGCTTGGCCGGCGGGCCCTCGCCCGCTGGCACGCACCTTGTTGAGCTTGCCAGCAAGGATGGCGAGCTCCCGTTCGCGACCGATGAACCCGTCCATGATGCTCCAGATACTCTCGTTGGTGAGAGTCTCATCAGAGAGACTCTCACCAACGAGGGTATCCCTCCGATCGCTTTGCGCAACCAGGCCCGAGCCGAGCGACGCCACGAGACGGAACGCAGCCGTGCGCATCCGAGGTAGGTGCCCAGATCGGATGAGCCACAACGATGGCCACTGGGCGGGTCCAGCGGAGAGTGCCTGCGTGAGTGGGGCTGGGCACGTATGCGCCCGAGCGGACAGCGTCGAGCATCGCCGTGGGCGCCCCGCCCACCGTTCCGGAGGGCGCATCGGGGGAAGCCCCCAGCCTTCCGGGAGTCCGCACACCGTTCGCAAGAGGTCCACGAACCGCCGTCGGACCCCCGTGTCTGCCCGGCAGCACTTACCCGGCGTATGGGCCGGCTCGTCCGACGGGCAGGGCGTGCACGCCCGGTACCACGCCGTCTGTCCGGCGTCGGATGCCGGTACCTGTCGGACCGCCGCCTGGATGTCCCCGGCGACAACCGCGTCATGGTCCACCACTGCGACGTCCATGCCCGCCTGCCGTGCGGCGACGGCCTCACGCGCGAAGCGGGCGCCCGGCGGACTCCAGGATCTGCAGGAACGCCGTCGTCGCAGGTGTCGGGTTGAACTCGCTCCACGCCAGGTACTCCACGCGACGCGGGCCGTCGGTGATCGGCACGGTGACGATCCCGGCCGTGCCGGCGGCCACCGCGGACGGCAACAGCGCGATGGCCAGGCCCTGGCGGACGATCCGCACCATCAGGTCGAGCTCGGAAGCTTCGAACGCGACATCCCGTGCGAGGCGCGCGGCCGCGAACGCCCGGTCGCTCTGTATGCGCCCCGGCGAGTCGACGGGGAAGTCGACGTACACCTCCTCGGCGAGCCGGCGCATGCTCACCCGTGCCTTCCCGGCCAGCGGGTGGCTCTCAGGTACGACGGCGACGTGCCGGTCCCGGGCCAGGATCCGGGATCGCACACCTCGCGGCTCGTCGTCCTCCGGCAACCCGAGGACGGCGATGTCGAGATCACCCGCGGCCACCCGAACCGTCATCTCGTTGCTGGCCCCCGCGCGGAGGGCGACTCTCACCTCGGGGTGACGTTCGCGAAACGACTCCAGCGCGGCCGGGATGTCGAGCGCGGCGACGGTCGGGATCATCCCCACCGCGAGCCGCCCGCGCACCACGCCCACAGCCGCTGCCGCCTCGGCCGCGGCCCGCTCCGCGGCCTCGAGCGACTGACGTGCGGCCGGGAGGAACGCCTCGCCCGCAGGCGTCAGCTCCACCCGCCGGCTGGTGCGAGCGAACAGCTTCACCCCGAGCTCGCGCTCCAGCCCGGCGATGCGATGGCTCAGGGCGGACTGCACGACGAAGCACCGTTCGGCGGCCCGAGTGAAGTTTCGGGTCTCGGCCACGGCGATCACGTAGCGCATCTGCTGCAGATCCATTCATCAATCGTGCATCACGATGGAAACCATGAAAACCATGTGTTGGACTCATAGCTGCTGAAGCACGAGGCTCAAGACATGCCCACGAACGCGACGCTCCAGCGCACACCTGTCGTCCGGCCGCCGGCAGCGCCCCGCGCCGGCCACCTGAGTACCGTCCTCCTCGTCGTTCTGACCGCGCTCGCACCGATGGCTTGGGGTACGACGTACGCCGTCACCACGGAACTGCTGCCTCCGGACCACCCGCTGTTCGCGTCCCTGATGCGCTCGCTGCCGCTGGGTCTGCTGGCCGTCGTCATCACCCGTACCCTGCCGCGTGGCGACTGGTGGTGGAAGGTCCCGGTGCTCGGTGTGCTCAACATCGGCGCCTTCTTCCCTCTGCTGTTCATCACGGCGGAACGCCTCCCTGGCGGCGTCGCCGCGACGCTCGGCGCGGCCCAGCCGCTCGTCGTCGCCGGCCTCGCGGTGGTGGTGGTCGGTGAGAAGGCCTCGGCATGGCGGCTGGCATGGGGTGTCGCCGGGGTTGTCGGCGTCGCGCTCGTCGTGCTGGGGCCGGGCGCCGGTCTCGACGTGCTCGGCATCGTCACGGGCCTGGGAGGCGCCGTCACCATGGGGGTCGGCGTCACCCTCACGAAGCGCTGGGGCCGGCCGGCGGGCGTGGGCCCGTTCACGTACGCGGGATGGTTGCTTGCCGGTGGGGGACTGTTCCTGCTTCCGCTGGTCGCCCTGATCGAGGGTGCGCCGCCGCACATCGACGGGCAGGGACTGGCGGGATACCTGTGGCTCGGAACCGTCGGCGGCCTGATCGCCTACGTCCTGTGGTTCCGCGGCATCGGCCGGCTACCGGTCACGGCCGCCGCACTGCTCGCGTTGCTCTCCCCGCTCGTCGCGGCCCTGCTCGGTGTGGTGCTGCTCGGTGAGACATTCACGCCGATCCAGCTCACCGGGTTCGCCCTCGCGCTCACCGCGCTGGTCGCCGGACAGTTCAACCGTTCGTTCCCGACACTTCGCCGCCTTCGGTCGGGGCCGCACCGCTCCCGCCCGGGACGCTGACGCCAGGTGCTCCGCGAGGCGTGACCGGCCGACGCGCCGTCGTTCACGGATCAGTACTGCCTGGCCGGCAGGCCCGGTGCGACGGCCGTGTGGTTGCGTAGGCTTACGGACCGTGGTCGGTATGGAAACACTGGGAGAGTTCCTGCGGAGCCGCCGCGCCTCGCTGGAGCCGTCCGGCGTCGGCCTGCCGGCTGGGCAGCGCCGGCGCGTACCGGGCTTGCGGCGCGAGGAGGTTGCACTTCTGGCCAACATCAGCCCTGAGTACTACGTGCGCCTGGAGCAGGGGCGTGATGTGAAGCCGTCGATCGAGGTGCTCGAGGGGATAGCTTCGGCGTTCCGGTTGACCGAGGATGAGACGCGATACCTGATCGGGCTCACCTACCCGGAACGAGATCGGCGAGATTCCGGCCGGATCGAGACGGTGGCGCCTGAGACGATCGATCTGATGGAGGCCTGGCCGATGACACCGGCCTACATCACCGGCCCGGAGGCGACGGTCATGGCTTCGAACGCGGCGGCACGGATGCTGTCTCCCTCGTTCGCACCCGGCGTGAACACCTACGTCGCGCTCTTCTGCGATCCCGCTGTGCGCGAGCTCTATGCCGACTGGGATCAGGCGACTGCCAAGGCGGTCGAGCAATTGCGGGCAGCGGCCACCGGAACTGCCGCCACCCCGCGTCTCAGGGAACTGATCGACCGCCTTCGCGCGCACAGCGACCGCTTCCGCATGCTGTGGGAGCAGCGTGCGGTTCGGAACACCTCGACCGGGATCACTCGGTTCCGTCATCCACGGGTCGGTGCCATCGAGCTGCGCTACGAGAAGCTGACCCTGGGAGCCTCACATCAGCTGATGGTCGTCTACCATGCCCGACCGGGGAGCGCGGACGAGTCAGCGCTCCGGACGCTTCTCACGTCGGGCACTGTGGAGTAGGTCGGTTCAGGTTGGCGCGTCGGTCGGAAGGACACCGGTTCGGAGGAGGCCGAGGCCTCTCAGTGCGGAGGCGGTGGCGGACAAGGCTTCCACGTTGCTGCGCGGTTCCCAGCCCAGAACGTCTCGCGCCTTCGCGCTGCTGACCCGCCGTACCTTGCCGAGTTCGGTGACCATCCCCTGGAGTCCGGCGTTGCGTCTGGCTGCGAACCGGATCATTCCATCAGGAAGGACGAAGGACCGTGCACCCGGTCCCTTGCGTCCTACTGCATGGCGGAGGGTCTCGGCCACACGCCGGAACGGAAGCGGTTCGCCGACCGAGGCCAAGAACCGTTCTCCGGCGGCTTCTGGGGCAGTCATTGCGCGGAGGTGCAGGTCGGCAACGTCGCGCACGTCCACCACGGTGGTCGCCAGCCGCGGCACGCCCCGCATTCCCGTGAGCATCTGGGCTGCCAGCCGCGTCGAGGCAGACAGGTCGGGAGTCACCGGTGGCCCGAAGATCCCGACCGGGTTGACCACCGACAACTCCATCGACCCGCCCCCGCGCTCCATGAAGTCCCACGCCGCACGCTCCGCCAGAGCCTTGGACTTGATGTAGGGCGCGATCGGGCCGTCGATGTCGGTCCAGTCCGATTCGGTGAACTCACGGTCGGTCGGCGGGTGGCCATAGCCCACCGCCGCGAACGACGAGGTCAGCACCACCCGCTCGACACCGGCCGTGCGGGCCGCGCGGATGACGCGCAGGGCTCCATCGCGTGCGGGGCGGATGATCTCGTTCTCGTCGGTGGGAACGGCGACAGGGAAGGGGGAGGCCACGTGAAGGACGTACCGCACGCCGTCGGCGGCGTCGGCCCATCCCTCGTCCGAGGAGAGGTCGGCGCTCACGAATCCGATCTCCGGCGGCACCTCGAAGCCGCTGGCGCGCTGTACGGCAGTGCGCACTTCCTCGGCGCGTTCCGGATTCCGCAACGTCGTCCGCACCCCGTGGCCGCGAGCAAGTAGCTGAGCGAGCAGATGAACCGCGAGGAACCCGCTCCCTCCGGTCACCAGAACCGGAGCTGTTCCCGAGAGGCTCGTAGGCGAGGGGTCGATGTCCATGGTCCCCACCGTTGCTCCCCCTGAAGAACTCATCCAGGCCGGGCAATTCCTGGTACCGGCGGGGACAGGCTGAGTGACGCTCAGGTCCGATCGCTCCACGCAGGTGCTCCGATGTGGCGTCCGCCAGGCCCGTCCTCAAGCACGTCCCTGCCCCCTCCGGAGGGAGTGTCGGTCACCCTCGCTACTGTGCGGAGCCATGGACGGAACATGGACGTCTGCGCAGGTCGAGGCGGTTGCACCAGATGCAAAGTCCCTCGCGGCGGCGCGGAAACAGGTGGCGGGGACGAAGTGGTCGAACGATGGCTTCGGCGGCGGGTCGGCCCTGCTGTGGGGGGAGTGCGCCGGGTCGGGCAAGAAGCCGTACCAGGTCTGCATCGACCTGGACGAGCCCGCGTACAAGTGCTCGTGCCCGAGCCGCAAGTTCCCGTGCAAGCACGCGCTGGCGCTGCTGCTGCGCTGGAGCGAGGGCTCCGTCGCCGAGCAGGCCGAGGCTGCGCAGTTCGCCGACGAGTGGCGCACGGCGCGCGCTGGGCGCGTCGCGAAGAAGGAGGCGCGCGAGAACGCGCCGCAGACGGAAGCGCAGAAGGCGGCCGCCCGGCGCCGGGCGGACGAGCGCGCCGAGCGTGTCGCACAGGGCGTGGCAGACCTGACCCGCTGGCTGGATGATCAGGCCGCGGGCGGCATCGCGGCCCTCGGCCGGTCCGGTTACCGCGCCTTCGACGACGTCGCGGCCCGTCTCGTGGACGCGCAGGCTCCGGGGCTGGCAGCCGCGGTCCGGCGGTGCGGCTCGGTCGCGGCATCGGGCAGCGGCTGGGAGGAGCGGCTGCTCGCCGAGCTCGGGCTGCTGCGCCTGCTCGTCTCCGCGGCCGGCAAGCTCGACGAGCTCCCCGGCCCGCTCGCGGACACCGTTCGCTCCCGGCTCGGCCTGGCGCCGTCGTCCGACGACGTGCTCGCGGGCACGCCCGTCCGTGACACGTGGGAGGTGGTCGGCCTGCGTGACACGGCCGAGGACAGGCTCACCGCACGCGCCGTGTGGCTGCGCGGCCGGGACACCGGCCGCCCGGCGCTCGTGCTCTCGTTCGCGGCAGCCGGCGCCGCGCTCCCGGTGGATCTGGTGCCCGGCACGGCCGTCGACGCCGACCTGTGCTTCTATCCGGGTGCGTTGCCCCTGCGGGCACTGGCGCGCGAGCGGCACTCCCCGGTGATGCCGCTGGCCGGGGCGCCGTCGTCGGTGATGTCGCTCCCGGACGCGTTCGACGAGCTGGCGGGCGCGCTGGGCTCCGACCCGTGGCTGGACCGCTACCCGCTGGTGGTGCACGGCACGTTGCGCGCCGGGTCTCCGTGGCGGCTGGAGGGCGCGGGCGTCAGCGTGCCGTTCGTGCGGGACGTCCGGCCGTGGGAACTGCTGGCGGCGGGCGGCGGCGCGGAATGTCCCGTCGTGGTGGAGTGGACGCCGCAGGGCCTGATCCCGCTCGCGGTCCACACGGCCGACGGCATGGTCACCGGGGCGGAGGCGCGGGCATGAGCACCTGGAACCAGATTCTTTCCGCCGCCCTCGTGGGGACGGACCGGCGCCCCTGCGTCCTGCCCGGTGAGGACCCCGTGCTCGGCGGCGTGCTGCCGCCCGGTCCGACCGATGCGGCGGGTCTGCTGCACGCGGCCGGTTCGCTCACGCTCGCGGGGCGGGCATCGGCAGGGGCTTCCGGCACGACGCACCAGGAGGGAACCGAGGTCGTCATGGCGGTGTCCGGCGACGCACCGCCTCCCGAGCGGGACGATCGTGCGGCGGTGCCCCGTCCTGCGTCGCGGCGCCTGGCCGGGCTGCTGTCCGGCTCGCAGTCCGAGGAGAACCAGCGCCTGGTCGTGGCCTGGCTGCGCCTGGCCGAGGAGACGGATCGGCGGGTGCCGTACGACCAGCTGCCCGCATTGCTCGATCTCGGGACCCGGCGGCGCGACGCCCGCGGTCCGGTACTCGCTCTCGGCGGCCCGCGGGCCCGCTGGCTGGCAGCACACGACCTTCAGCGGTGGTCGTGGGTCGTGCGCGCCTCCGGTGACCGGCCAGGAACGCCGTCGTCGGACCTCATCGACGTGTCCGACAGGTCGGTGTGGGACGACGGCGACGTGCACGCCAAGGTCGCCTGTCTCGCCGCGCTGCGGGCACAGGACCCGGCTGCGGGCCGTGCCCTGCTGCTGGAGTCGTGGGGCGAACTGCGTGCCACGGACCTCGCGATGCTCGTCCCCGTGGTTCGGGACACGCTGGAGCCTGCGGACGAGGAATGGCTGGAGCGCGCGCTCGACGCCGGTGTCCGGGCCCGCGAGGCGGCGGCTTCACTGCTGCTGAGGCTTCCCGGCAGTGGGCTCGTGGGCCGGATGGGCGACCGGGTCCGCTCGTGGGTGTCGGACGCCGACGGCGTCCTGCAGGTCGCGCTGCCACATGACCTGGACGCGGACCTGCGGCGTGACGGGATCGTGCTCAAGCCGCCCGCCTCGACCCGGCAGGGACAACGGGCCTGGTGGTTCGAGCAGGTGGTGGCGGCCGCCCCGCTCGACGCCTGGACCGGTCTCGCCCACGACCCCGCGGAGCTCCCGGATCGAAAGATCGTCCCGGACCTCGGTGCGGAACTGTGCCGGGGCCTGGCCCGCGCGGCCGCCCGCGAGGAGGACTTCGTGACGGCCGTGCGGCTGGGAACCGACCCGCGCGCCGGCCACGACTTCCTGCGGGAGATCGCCGGGACGCTCGACGCGGAGGCCGCCGCGGTCGTCGCCGTCGCGCTGCTGCGATCCGGTGGCGCTCGCGTGGCCCGCATCGATCTCGTCCTCGACGCGGTAGCCGCACCTTGGCCGGACGACGTGTCGGACGCCGTCCTCGACTACCTGACGCCGTCGAAGGGCAGGCGCAGGCGCTGGGTGGACGACGTCGCCGTCGCAGCTCGCACGGGCCTGCCCCTGTCCCGGCTGGACCGGGTCCGGGAGATCGCGGATGCCGGCACGTCGCACCCCTACCTCGACGAACTCGCCGAACACCTGGAGACCATCACGGCGATGCGCGCCGAGCTGCACGCCGAACCGCACGCCACGACGGCGACATCAACGCCTTGACCTCACTCGCAAGACCGACGAACACCACCCCGAAGGAGCACCAGTGACCCTGACCGACACCGCACCCGCCGTGATGCGGCCGCACGCCGAGGACGTCTACGCCGAGGAGCTGGCGCTCCTCGCGGAACAGGACGACAGGCAGCGCCCGCCCGGCTGGCGCCTGTCCCCACAGGCGGTGGTGACCTACCTGCTGGGCGACGGCGACAGGATCACGCCGAAGTACATCGGCGACCGGCGGCTCATGGAGGTCGCGGTCGCAACCCTGGCGACCGACCGCTCCCTGCTCCTGATCGGTGTCCCCGGCACGGCCAAGACGTGGGTGTCGGAGCACCTCTCCGCGGCGGTCAGCGGCGACTCGACCCTCCTGGTGCAGGGCACCGCCGGCACGCCCGAGGAGGCGATCCGGTACGGCTGGAACTACGCGAAGCTGCTGGCCGAGGGGCCGTCACCGGCCGCCGTCGTCCCGAGCCCGATGATGCGAGCGATGGAGACCGGCGCCGTCGCCCGTGTCGAGGAGCTGACCCGCATCCCGTCGGACGTGCAGGACACGCTCATCACCATCCTGTCCGAGAAGAGCCTGCCGATCCCCGAACTCGGCACCGAGGTGCAGGCGGCCAAGGGCTTCACCGTCATCGCGACGGCGAACGACCGCGACCGCGGCGTCAACGAGCTGTCCAGCGCCCTGCGCCGTCGCTTCAACACCGTGGTGCTGCCCGTCCCGGGCAGCGTGGACGAGGAGGTCGAGATCGTCTCGCGTCGCGTCGCGTCGCTCGGCCGCGCGCTGGAGATCCCCGCCGTCGAGGACACCGCGACCGAGATCCGCCGTGTGGTCACCGTGTTCCGCGAGCTGCGCGACGGCGTGACGTCGGACGGCCGGACAAAGGTGAAGAGCCCGTCGGGCACGATGTCGGTCGCGGAGGCGATCTCCGTGGTCACAGCCGGTATGACGCTCGCGGCGCACTTCGGCGACGGCGTGCTGCGCCCGGCCGACGTCGCGTCCGGCATCCGTGGCGCCGTCGTCCGTGACCCGGCCGCGGACGGCCCGGTCTGGCGGGAGTACCTGGAGACGGTCGCGCGGGAGCGCGACGGCTGGCACTCCTTCTACACCGCCGCTCGGGAGCAGGGATGACCTCCACGGCGACGACATCACCGGCGGCCGGGTCCTCGGCCGCCGGCAGCAGCCGGGTCGAGGTGCTCGGCATCCGCCACCACGGGCCGGGTTCGGCCCGGTCCGTGGTGCGGGCGCTGGAGGCGCTGCGGCCCGACGTCGTCCTCATCGAGGGACCGCCCGAGGCGGACGACGTCGCGGGGCTCGCGGGTGACCCCGGCCTCGTACCGCCCGTCGCGCTGCTCGCCCACGCCCCGACACCGAAGCGCGGCAGGGCGGCGTCCGGTGACGCGGCCGACGGTTCCGGCGCGACACCGGAACCGCAGCGCCCGCGCGCGGCGTTCTGGCCGTTCGCCGTCTTCTCCCCGGAGTGGCAGGCCCTGCGGTGGGCCGCCGGGAACGACGTCCCCGTGCGGTTCATCGACCTGCCCGCCGCGGCACACCTCACCCTGGACATCACGGACGACACCTCGTCGGACGACCATCCGGTACCACTGCACGAGGACCCGCTCGCCCGTCTGGCGGCCGCGGCCGGCTACGGCGACGCGGAGCGCTGGTGGGAGGACCTGGTCGAGCACCGCACGGGCGACCTCGCGGTGTTCGAGGCCGTCGCCGAGGCCATGGCCGCGCTCCGCGAGGACGAGACGATCCGCCACCGCGACGCTCTGCGCGAGGCGCACATGCGCCTGCGCCTGCGCGCCGCGATCAAGGACGGCGCCGAGCGCATCGTCGTCGTGTGCGGCGCCTGGCATGTGCCTGCCCTGACCGGCAAGCTCCCGCCCGCCGCGAAGGACACCGCGCTGCTGCGCCCGTTCCTCAAGGAACTCAAGGACACGGGCCACGCGAAGGCGACCGTCACCTGGGTGCCGTGGTCCCACGGCAGGCTCGCCACCCGTACGGGGTACGGCGCGGGCGTCACCTCGCCGGGCTGGTACCACCACATGTTCACGGCGGCGGACCGTCCCGTGGAACGCTGGCTCGCCCATGCGGGCGAGCTCCTGCGGGGCGAGGGCCTCCCGGTCTCCTCCGCACACCTCATCGAGGGTGTCCGCCTCGCGGACACGCTCGCCGCGTTGCGTGGCCGGCCCGCGACGGGCCTCGACGAGGCCACCGACGCGATCCGTTCGGTCCTGGTCGACGGCGACGACGTGCGCCTCGCGCTGGTCCGTGACCAGCTGGAGGTCGGCGAGCGGCTCGGTGAGGTCCCGCCGGAGGCCCCCGCCGGCCCGCTCGAACGCGATCTCGCCGCCCGCACCAAGACGCTTCGCCTGCCACGCCAGGCCCTCGCGAAGCAGGTGGACCTCGACCTGCGCAAGCCCACCGACCTGGAGCGCAGCCGCCTGCTGCACCAGCTCACGCTGCTCGGGGTCGCGTGGGGGCGGCAGGTCGGCACGTCCGGCAAGGGCACCTTCAAGGAAGGATGGGAGGTGGAATGGGACCCGGGGCTCGCGGTCGACCTCGTGGCGGCCGGGGTGCACGGCACCACGGTCGCGGACGCGGCGTCGGGCAAGGTCCTGCACGACGCCGCCCGCACCGGCCTGGCGGGCATCGCGCGCCTGGTGGAGGGCGCCCTGCTGGCGGACCTGTCCGCCGCCCTGCCACCCCTGCTGGACACGCTGCGCGACCAGGCCGCGCTCGGGCATGACTCCGACGCCCTGCTCGACGCGATCCCGGCCCTGGCCCGCACCTTGCGGTACGGCGACGTGCGCGGGACGTCCCCCGGCTCGCTTCGTATCGTGCTGACCAGCCTGTTCACCCGGGCCCGTACCGCGCTGCCCGCCGCCGTCGTCGCCCTCGACGACGATGCCGCGGCGGCGCTGGTCCCGCGGCTGCGCGAGGTCTCCGCGGCGGTGTCGCTGCTCGGACGGAACGAGCGCGCGCACTCCGAGCCCGACGGGTCGGCGTCGCCGGGCGACGACACGGCCGGCGGCCTGCGTGGCGAGTGGCTTGACGGGCTCGCCCGGATCGCGGACCGTGACGACCTGCACGGCCTCGTCGCGGGCTGGATCGCCCGCACGCTGCGCGACGAGCAGGCGGCGACCTCCGAGCAGACGCAGGCCCGCCTGTCGCGGTTTCTCAGCCCGGGCACGCCCGCACGCACGGCGGCCGCCTTCATCGAGGGGTTCGTCGGATCGTCCGGCCTGATCCTCGTGCACGACGCCGCGCTGCTCGCGCTCGTCGACCGTTGGCTCTCAAGCCTGTCCGACGACGCGTTCGTGCAGGTGCTGCCCCTGTTGCGCCGCTCCTTCGCGCGGTTCGACGCGCCCGAGCGGCGCGCCGTCGGAGAGCGGGTCGCCGGCCGTGGCGGCTCGGGCGAGCGCTCCGCCGTTCCCCTGCACCCCGAGCGGGTCGCCCGGGTGCTGCCCGTCCTCGCCACCATCCTGGAGAAGAAATGACGAACGAACCGGACGCACGCGGCGGCAACGACGGTGCGGGAACCGAGCGGCTGCGCCGCTGGCGTCTCGTGCTCGGCGGCGGGCAGGGGGACGGCACGGGCTGCCGGCTGTCGGGCCGGGACGCCGCGATGGACGGCGTGCTCGCCGCCCTCTACCAGGCAGGCGACGACGGCGCGCAGGGTGCGGGCGGCGAGGCGGGGCAGCGCGCCGGCGGCCTGGGCTCCTCGGCCCCGCACGTCGCCCGCTGGCTGGACGACGTGCGGGAGTACTTCCCGTCGACGGTCGTCCAGGTCATGCAGGCCGACGCGATCGAGCGTCTCGACCTGCACCGGCTCCTGCTCGAACCCGAGATGCTGGAGGCGGTCCAGCCGGACGTGCACCTCGTGGGCACCTTGCTGTCCCTGAAGAACGCGCTGCCCCAGAAGGCGCGCGCCACCGCCCGCGCCGTCGTCGCGAAGGTCGTCGCGGAACTCGAGGCGAAGCTCGCGCAACGCACCAGGTCCGCGGTGAAGGGTGCGATCGACCGGTCGGCGCGGATCTCCCGCCCGCGGCACCACGAGATCGACTGGAACCGCACCATTCGCGCCAACCTCAAGCACTACCAGGAGGACTACCGCACTGTCATCCCCGAGCGGCTCATCGGCTACGGCCGCTCCCAGCGCGGGATGCAGCGGGACGTGGTGCTGTGCATCGACCAGTCGGGCTCGATGGCCGCGTCGGTCGTGTACGCGGGGGTGTTCGGCGCGGTGCTCGCCTCGATGCGCGCGCTGCGGACCTCGCTCGTCGTGTTCGACACCAGCGTCGTCGACCTCACCGACCAGCTCGACGACCCCGTCGAGGTCCTGTTCGGTACGCAGCTCGGCGGCGGCACCGACATCAACCGGGCCCTGGCCTACTGCGAGGGCTTGGTCACCCGTCCGGCGGACTCGATCGTCGTGCTCATCAGCGACCTGTACGAGGGCGGCGTCCGCGAGGAGATGCTGCGGCGGGTGGCACGCATGACCGCTGCCGGCGTGCAGGTCGTCGTGCTGCTCGCGCTGAGCGACGAGGGAGCGCCGTCGTACGACCGGACGAACGCGGCCGCGCTCGCCGAACTCGGCGTCCCCGCGTTCGCCTGCACCCCGGACCTCTTCCCGGACGTGATGGCGGCGGCGATCGAACGTCGCAGCCTGGCGCCCTTCGTCCCGGACCCGGACGGCGGGCCCGCGCGGCGCTGAGGGCTCGTGGCTGTGCCCGTCACCTGCTCCGGAGGCTCGGCCGCCTCTGGATGATCCGCGGCAGTGAATTGCGCCGGTTCGTGCCGCTCGTGCCGCGTGAAGAGGACGTGACGTCGCGGCTCCACGCGAGCGTGAGCGCACTACGCACCGATCTCCGGCGCGGGTGGCGCGGCACGGTCGTGCCGCGCCATCAGAGGGGGATACCTGAGACGCTGGAGGCATGTCCCGTGACCCGAACATCCCCGACGCGTTCGACGTCTACACCGTCGTCGTCCTGCGGCGCCCGCCGGACGCCCCGGAGATCTCGGACGAGGAACTCGCGCTCCTGCAGGCGCGCCACCTCGCCTACCGTGCGGAACTGGCACGGCAAGGGCTGGTCGTCGCGAACGGGCCGTTCGACGAGCGGAGCGACCCGTCCTTTCGCGGCATGTCGATCTTCGCCTGCGACCTGGCCGAGGCCGCTCGCCTGTCGGACGGTGACCCGTCCGTCGTCGCGGGAAGGCTCACCTACGACGTGCTGGAGTGGTGGGTCGGTGCCGGGTCGCTGGCGTTTCCGCTCAGTGACCGGCCGGTCGGTCGTCGCCGCGCGATGCCCGACTGATCCCCGCCGCGCTCACCCCCGCCGCGCTCACCCCTGGCGCGCTCACCCCCGCCGCGCGACCCGGACCGGTTCCCAGGCGAACCCGTCCGGGTCGGTGAACTCCCCGAGGTCGCTGTTCACGGCGAGGCGGTGGGACCCGGAACTCTCCGGCGGCACACCGGCGTCCTTGGCCAGCGCACGGTACTTGTACAGGCCGAGCCCGATCGGGCTGGAACCCAGGTCGAAGTCGACGTACGAGCCGAAGCTCCTGCCCACGGTCAGGCCGCGGTCGGCATAGAACTTCTTGCTCGCCGGCACGTTCGCGACCCCGATCAGGAGCACGATCTGGTCGACCTGGCGGGATGCCGGGCCGGAGTCCTTCTTGGCGGAGGTCGCGAGCTTCCAGATGGCGCCGTCGGGCGCCTGGACCACGCCGCCGTGGCCCCACAGCGACTTGGTGACGGGCTTGAGGACGGTGGCTCCCGCGCCGACCGCGGACTCGAACAGGGCGTTGACGTTCGCGGGCTGGGAGGAGATGAGCGACAGGTGGTACCCGCGGAACCCGCTCGTGGGGGCGTCGGTCTCGCGGAGGTGGAGCCTGTCGCCGAGTCCGAAGGCGGTGTCGTAGAAGGTGTGTGCGGTGCTGAGGTCGGTCACCCCGAGGGTGACGGAGTCGATGTTCGTCATGGCCATCACGCTAGGTCCGGGCCGACGGCGAGCGCTTCTCGATTCCTGACCGACCGGTCGATCGTGGCCGGCCGTCGTCTCGTTCGGCACCCGACCGATGATTCTGCGCGGCAGGTGGGGTCAGCCGTGGCATGATTCCAACGATCACGAAAATCCTGGTTCCCGACGGCGCCGGGGCCTCTCTCGCCGTCCGCGCCGTGGCTGGCCGGGGAGCTGGTGGCGAGGGCCAGAACGCCCGGGTGCTCCGTGTCGCGCACGGGCTGGCGGGCCGGTGTGGCGGGCCGGTGCCCCGATGACCACGGTTGCCGTCAACGGTGTCGACCTGGGCATCGAGTCGTTCGGCGAGGACGACGCGCCACTCGTGCTGCTCGTGGGCGGTACGACGATGCTTTCCTGGCCCGATGCGCTGTGCGAGCGGCTCGCGGACGGCGGGCGCCGGGTGGTCCGTTACGACCTGCGTGACAGCGGGGAGTCGACGACGGCTGACCCGGAGGAACCTGCCTACACCCTGCGCGACCTCGCCGCCGATGCGGCCGCTCTCGTCGAGGAGCTCGGGGGCGGGCCCGCCCTGCTGGCCGGGGTCGGCGTCGGGGGGATGGTCGCCCAGGTGGCCGTGCTGGACCATCCCCACGCGTTCTCGGCGCTGACGCTCGTAGGCACCCGCGCGGTCGCACCGGGACCGCCGGACGACGACCTCCCCGACCACGACCAGACGGCCATAGGCCGCTTGTTCGCGCGTTCGATGCCCCGGTGGGACGATCGCGAGGCGGTCGCGGAGTTCGTCGCGGACGGTGCCGCGATTCTGGGCGACGACCCTGTTGCGGCCCGCGCGACCGCGGCACGCGTCTGGGATCGCGCACCGGGGACGACGCCCTCGGTCCAGATGGCAAACCAGATGGGTCTGGTCTTCTCCCGGCTCGACTGCACGCCTCGCTGGCGCGAGCGCCTGCCGGAGATCGCCGTCCCCGCGCTCGTCGTCCACGGACGTCGCAACCGGTTCTTCGCATTCGGCAACGGTGAGGCGATCGCACGCGAGATTCCCGGGGCGCGGTTGCTCGTTCTGGAGGAGGTCGCCACCGCGATCCCGGATGCGGCAACGCGGGAGGTCGCCGAGGCGATGCTGGCCCTCGGGCAGGGGGTGGCCGTCCGGGACCGGTCGCCACGCTAGGTCCCGGCGCCGGCGTCCCCACAGCTGGCTCAGGCGTTGCTGAGCAGGTCCGGGTCGTGGAGCGTATGTGCTCCACGACCCGGACCCGGGCGTCGTCAGCCGATGCGGATGTAGGTCGGGCTGCTCTGCCAGATCGCCGTGTAGCGGACCGACTTGCCGGGGCTCGGAGCCTCGATCTGCATTCCGTCGCCCGCGTAGATCCCGATGTGACCGGGAGACCAGATCAGGTCTCCTGGCTGTGCGGCGGAGGCGGGCACCGGCGTGCCGGCGTACTGCTGCTCGGACGAGGTCCGCGGCAGGTCGATGCCGATCTGCTGGAACACGTACCAGGTGAATCCGGAGCAGTCGAAGCCGCTGGGCGTGGTCCCTCCCCAGAGGTAGGGAACTCCCAGGTAGCGCATGGCGACCTCGACGACCGCCGATCCTGCGGCGGATGGCGGCAGGTCAGCGGCCGTCGGTGTCGGTGCGGCAGGGGATGCCGTCGGAACGGCAGCCGGTTCCGGCTCCGGTTCCGGTTCCGGTTCCGGCGCCGGGGTGACGGCGACCGTGATCGACGCCGCCTCGACATCCAGCTTCGCGCCGGAGGGAACGGCGACCGCGGGACCGCTGCGCAATGCCTCGGCCGCCTGTGCCGACAGGGCGTCCAGGTCGAGTGCCATCGCCGGACTCTCGGTGTTGCCCGTGTCGGCGCCGGCGGGTGACGCCAGCGTCGACAGGAACGCCCCCGAGGCGGCGAGCGCGAGGACTCCCCTGCGTACCGGGGAGCTGAGTGTCGTGGTCAGGGCCTGCGCGGTGGCGGCAGCGCGGTCGGCCGGGCGGTGCGCCGCCCGGTGCCGCCCGGTCACGGGCCGGTGGCGCTGGAGGTCGCTCATCGCGCCTCCCTCGTCAGGCGGCGCGCCGTGGTCGGCACGGCTGCGTGGGCAGCACTGAAGGACTGTGCGTTCACTGGGAAACCTTCCGGTTGACGGATGCATCTCGGGGCAACCCCGCATCCGACGACGGATGCGGGTGGTGGCGGTGCCACGGGCACGCCACCCGAGAGGCATCTACGTCCGGCTGATCCCCAGGGCCACGAGTGAGGGCCTACGGGCCTGGCCGTTCGGGTCGCCCGCCGGCGCGGCCGGGTCGAGGGCCGTGCGAAGAGGCGGCAGGATCCACTGGAGAGCACGCGAAGGTGCCGCCACCGTCAGGAGCACCACGAGCGCGACGGCGCACGTCATCGCCACGGCGTCGTGCTCGTGGAGGCCGCACTCCTGACACGAGCCTCCGTCAGCGGCGCCACCCGCTGCGTTGTTCTCGGCGAGTGAGTGCACGACGGCCGCAGGCCCGACATGGGAGGTGGCGGATCCGCTCGTCGTGTGCATGACCAGCACTCCGAGCGCGACCGTGAACGAGGCCAGCATCGCCACGACGGCCCAGCGCCGCGCGGCGAGGGCGTTGCGGAGGAGGCTGGTCACGCCGTGCACCCTACCGACCAAGCGATGCCGCCGTCGATCCCAGGCTGTCGTCGATCCCAGACCGGCCGCGAGCAGGCCGGCCGGGCCTGCTCACGCCCCGGCGACAGCCTCCCGACCCGCCCGCGCTACCTGCCCCGCCCGGTGCATGGCGCGGGACCACCCCGCCGATGTGCTACCAGTAGGTGGGCGGTGCCGGTCGTGGCCCGCCGGCATCGACGTGAGGGCCAGGACCATGACGGATCAGCGGGCGGACCGCAGCACGCCCTTCGACGCCTCCGGCGACGCTCTCTCCGACGTGCTGGAGCTGATCCGCCTGCGTGGCGACGACCTGGCGGTGGTGCGTTCCGGCGACAGGTTCGAGGCCCGGCACCACACCGGCGAGCGGATGCTGCACATCGTCGAGCAGGGCCCCGTCCAGCTGGACGTCGAGGGCGAGGGGGAACTGCCCCGGCTCGAACGGGGGGACCTGGTGCTGCTCGCGACAGGCGCCACCCACCGGATGCGGGTGCCCGACGGCGGAGCGTGGATGAGCGGTCGGTTCCTGGTCGAGGAGAATACGGCAGCTCCACTGCTGGCAGTGCTGCCCCCGGCCGTCGTGATCCGCGGCTCGGACGAAGGGCTCGAATGGCTGCCCCTCACCGCGGGCGTACTCGCGGCCGAGAGCGCCGAGCCGACGGCCGGATCACGGGCCATGGTGTCGCGGCTCCTGGACCTGCTGTTCATCCTCGCCCTGCGCACCTGGGCGGAGCTCGACGACGCACCCCACCCCGGGTGGCTGACGGCAGCGCTCGACCGTCAGCTCGGGCCCGCGCTGACGGCCATGCACCGGCACCCCGAGCGGCCGTGGACCGTGGAGGCGCTCGCGGCACGCGCGTCCCTGTCGAGGGCGGCCTTCGCGGCGCGGTTCGTCCGGCTGGTGGGTGAACCGCCGGCCCGCCACCTCGCGCGGTTGCGTCTGGCGCGTGCGGCAGACCTGCTGGCCACCACCTCGGATCCGGTCGGAGCCGTCGGCAGGACGGTGGGATTCACCTCGGAGGCGGCGTTCTCCCGCGCGTTCGCTCGCGAGCACGGCACGCCGCCGAGGGAGTGGCGGGCGGCCGGCACACCCTTCCCGAGCGTTTGAGCAAAGAAGAGCAGCGTTCTCGTCATTCTTCCTTTCCCGTCGTCCAGATAGCGTGCTTGGCGTGCCGGCAAACGGCAGCAGCGTCGACGAGATCGGACGATCAGATGGAAAAGGCAGCGGCGGACACGGTCGTACTGATCCACGGGCTCTTCATGACACCACTGTCGTGGGAGCACTGGGTCACCCACTACGAGCGCAGGGGCCTGAGGGTCCTCACCCCTGGATACCCGGGCATCGAACCGGGAGAGGCCGGTGTGGCGGCGCTGCGGCGCGACGGGTCGCCGCTGGCGGGCCTGGGTGTGCGGGAGGTCTTCGACCACCTCGCCTCCGTGATCGGCACGCTCGACGCGCGGCCGATCATCATGGGCCACTCGTTCGGTGGGCTGTTCGCGCAACTGCTTCTCGACGCCGGCTACGGCAGCGCCGGGGTGTCGATCAACGGAGCGGCGGTGAAAGGGGTCAAGGCGCTGCCGCTCAGCGAGATCAGGGCGACCTTCCCCGTGCTGAGGAATCCCGCGAACAGGAGCCGGGCCGTACCGATGACGGAGAAGGAGTTCCGCTACGCCTTCACCAACAACCTGACGGTCGCGGAGTCGAAGGCGGTCTACGACCGCTACCACGTTCCCGCGCCCGGACGCTTCATGTTCCAGGGCGGCCTCGCCAACCTCACCCCGAACGCGCCGACCACGTACGACTTCGCCAACGGCGACCGCGCACCGCTGCTGTTCGTCGCGGGCGGCAACGACCACATCCTTCCGCCCGTCGTGCAACGGGAGAACTACGGCAGGAACGCCAGGCAGTCATCGGCGATCACCGCCTACACGCTGTTCGACGGCCGCAGCCACTACACCTGCGGCGAACCCGGATGGGAAGAGGTGGCCGACGCCGCCCTGGACTGGGCACTCGCGCCGACACCCGGAGAACTCGGCCGGGGGTGACTCCGGCGCGGCGGGGCATCGGACCGCGCACGCCGGCGGTCAGGAGCCCTGACCGAATCCGGTCCGGTGCATCACGCCCCACACCTGGCGCTCGCCGCGCAGGCTGGACCACCAGCCCTGCAGGCGCCACCAGACCGTGAGCTGCCGGTATCCCAGGTTCTCCAGCACGGCGGCCGCCATCATGACGGCCAGGTCACGCCAGCGCTCGTACCGGTGGAAGGCCCACTCGTCCACTGCCATGGCACACAGTGCGACGAAGATCGCATAGCCGTAGGCGACGATCAGGAACATCAGGAAGAACGGGACGTCGACCGTGCCGACGGCGAGGCCTGCCGCGACCACCACCAGGCCCAGTGCTTCGAGGAAGGGGGCGAAGAGCTCGAAGGCCCAGGCATAGGGCAGGGCGAGGAGCCCGATCCGTCCGTAGCGCGGGCGCAGGAGCATGCCCCGGTACGCCCCACAACGTCTCCCACAGGCCGCGGTGCCATCGGCGGCGCTGCCGTCCCAGGACCGCCGGGGACTCGGGAACCTCGGTCCAGGCCACGGGCTCGGCGATGAAGGCGAGCCGGTAGTCCCGGCCCTGATCTCGCAGGTGGCGGTGCAGCCGGACGATGAGCTCGAAGTCCTCCCCGATGCTGTGCCGGTCCAGCCCGCCGACCTCGACGACCAGATCGCGGCGGAACAGCCCGAACGCGCCGCTGATCAGAACCAGACAGCCCAGGCGCGACCAGCCCGCGCGCCCGAGCAGGAACGCGCGCAGGTACTCGACCAGCTGAAAGCGTGACAGCCATGGGCGCGGTGCCCGGACCTGGGTCACGCGACCTGCTTGGATGCGGCTGCCGTTGACCGGGCGGATGGAGCCGCCGGTGGCGACGGTCCGGGTCGGGTCGTCGGAGAAGGGGCGAGCGACCCGGAGCAGGGCGTCGGGCTCCAGCACCGAGTCGGCGTCGATGATGGCGACCAGGGGTTCGGTCGCGGCGTTGACGCCGGTGTTGACGGCCTCGGTCTTGCCCGAGTTGTCCTTGCTGACCACCACGAGCCGGGTGTGCCCGTCCCGCGGGACCAGGACCTGGTGCACCGTGGCGTGGACCGGGACGTCCTGCGGCACGGCGCGCGGGATCGGGACGAGGTCGAAGGCCTCGGTGAGCCGGGACAGCGTCGCGTCGGTGCTGCCGTCGTCGACCACGACGACCTCATGACGGGGATAGCGCAGCGTCAGCAGCGCCTTGACCGCCGTGACGACCCCTTCCTGCTCGTTGTGCGCGGGCACGATCACCGACACCCCCGGCACGGGCGCGCCACCGACGCCGGCGAGGCCGGCCGACCCCCGGTTCTTCTGGCTGTGGACCTCGACGGCGGCGAGGACCACGGTCAGCAGGTACGACGTGTTGATCACGGCGAAGTAGAGCAGAACGGGCACGGCTGCGGCATCCAGCAGTCCCACCGCGAGCTCCCGGACCGTGTCCAGGAGACCGGTGGTGCTCACCCGATCGCTCCGTGCAGCCGCGCCATGACGATGGCCGCCTCCAGGGGGTGTCCCCGTCGCGGGTCCTGATCCCGGACGCCGCGCGCGGCGGCGAGGTCATGGACGGTTTGCGGGCTGAGCCGGAGCATCGCGGCGGCCGCCAGTTCGGCGAGCCGGGGGTCCGGATCGTCGAGCAGGGTCGTCAGGGCCGGCAGGCCGGCCGGCTCACCGAGCTCGCCCAGCGCGGTGGCGCACGTCCGGCGCAGCGGCAGGGGCGCGTCGGCCTGGGTGTGCCGGCCCAGGGCGGCGACGTCGTCGCGGCCGCCGATCATGCCGAGCGCCTCGGCGCATGCCGTGCGGGTGGTCAGGTCGTGGTCATCCGCGAGCAGCGCGCGCAGCCGAGGGCGTGAGCGGACGAAGGACCCGGCACCGCTGACCCGTGCGGCGACGGTCCTGCTCCGGGGATCCGGGTCGGCCAGTCCGGCCCTGAGCGCGTCGGCGATCTCCACACCCATGCTCAGGAGTGCCGCGGCGGCGATGCCGGCGGGGACCCCCGGGTCCGTGGCGCCCACGGCGCGCAGAACGGGCCTCGCCCCGGCCGCGTCGCCGATCATGCCGAGCGCGTGGGCCGCGTGCGCGCGCACCTCGCCGGCCTTGTCCCCGAGCGCTGCGACGAGGTGTGGCACGGCACGTGACTGCCGGCACATGCCGAGCAGGTGCGCGGCGCGAGCCCGTCTGCCACGTGCGGGGCGCGACAGGTCGGACAGGGCCTCGGCGACCTTCCCACGGTCCACGAGCAGCCGGACGAGCGCCTCGGCCGGCGCGCCGCGGATCTTCCCGAGCAGTCCCACTATCGCGTCGTCGACCACCGCGGCGGCGATGCCGGTGGCACCGGCGAGACGGCGCATGCTCGCGTCGTCGTGATCCTCTCCCGCGCTCACGACGATCAGGTCCTGCCGGTAGGGCGCCAGCAGGTTCGCCCGGCGCCGTGCCTGCACCTCCCGACCGGTCTTGACGGCCACGACGAGCAGGACCATCGTGGCGCAGAGCACCCCGGTGACGGCGAGAGCGGTGATCAGCACCGGTAGGGGGATGGCCGGCGTGGTCATGGAGTGCGAGCCAGGATCCCGGTGACCCGGTGCAGCAGCTCGCGAGGGCTGAAGGGTTTGATCACGTAGTCGGTGGCGCCGATGGCGAAGCCGAGGTCGACGTCGGCGTCCCGCGACCGGGCGCTCAGCAGCAGCACGGGCACCGTGGAGCGGGCGCTCTCACGGATCTTGCGCAGCACGTCGATCCCCGACAGCCCGGGCATCATGACATCGAGTACCGCCAGGTGCGGGGGAGCGGCCTGGAAGGCCTCCCATGCGGCCGACCCGGTGTCCACGGTCCTGACCTCGTAGCCTGCCTGGCCCAGCTTGAAGGCGACGAGGTCGCTGATGTCGTGGTCGTCCTCGGCGACGAGGATCCGCGCACCGGGGCGTCCGTTCATGTACCTCTGCGTATCATCAACGTCAGTCCGCCGCGACCTCACTCATGCCCACGAACTCGCCGTGCCAGGAGTGGTACCACACCGCGCCCGTGTAGGCGTTCACCGAGAGCATCCCGGTGATCCGGCCCGCCTCCTCGGTGTGCAGCGTGTAGTAGCCGGGGAACGTCTCGGGGTCGCCGGCGGACAGGGCGCCGTCCCGCGCGGCCAGCCAGTCGTCCGCCAGTTGGCGTGCCTGCTCGGGTGAGATCTCGGTGGGACGGGCGGACGCCACGGCATGCGGCCCGTATCCGGTGTTCCACATCATCGCGGGCCCGTACTCGATGCGGACGTCGCCCTCGCCGGGGTCGATCAGGACCTCGGTCGCCCCGTCGCCGTCGGGGGTGCGCAGCTCGGCGTAGAAGCCGTTGTCGAACTGCATCACCTCGGCCACCTCCAGGTCGAGCCGGTCGGCGTAGCGCTGCGCCGCGGTACCGGCCTCGTCGAGGGTCGTGACCGGGCCTGTCCCGGACAGCTCGTAGGCTCCGCCCATGGAGCCGAAGCCGCCCATCATCGGGCCGCCGTCCATCATGTCGTAGTCGTCCTCGATCCGGCTGCCGTTGACCGACCAGGAGCGGTCCATCATGCCGCCGGATCCCCAGGACGCGAACGCCGACCACGCGGCGGTGCCGAGCAGCGCGAGCAGTGCCACCACGATCACCACGACGAGCCCGGTACGGCGCCCGGCCGTCGGTGCGTGGCCCGACCCCGCGCGGGACGTGGCCAGCTGGTCACGAAGCCTCCGGTACTCCTCGGTGTCGATCTCCCCGGCGGCGAGCCTCCGGTCCAGGATCTCCTGTGGTGCCTCGGCGGAGCCGGGCTGCCCGCTCCCGTCGCCCGAGGACTGCACCAGCCGGGTCACCGCCCACGCGATCAGGGCGATCAGGGCGATCCACCACACCCCGACGAAGATCCAGCCGGCCCCCATACCTGCCCCGAAACCCATCATGCCCGTGCCTCCCTCGGCCGGCGCCTCGTTGGCCGGCCATGACGTCGGTGCCAGGCTCTCGTCATATACGCCCTGGGGGTAGGGGCCTTCGTCCCGGTTCCCCGGGCCACAGGTCGCCGCCGGCCCGAGAGGGCGACTGCGTGGTTCCGGCAAGAGGCCTGGCAGGGGGTTGGAACTCACGGGAGTCGCGTCGCGGGGACGTGCCGTGCCCGGTGTCGGGCACAATACCGCCAGGGGGTATGATCTCCACCCGTGTCCGGCTCTCAGACAGACAAGTCCACCGCCAGTGTTCCAGGGCTGACGGCGTGCAGCCTCTGTGCCGGCGAGACCCTCGGCGGGCACGATCCCGCGCCAGGAGGGCAGCGCGGCCGGCTGGAGCGGCTGGATGTCGAAGGGGTTGCCCGGCTGACCCTGTCGGAATGCCTGGACGAGTGCGAGCGTGGCGACGTGGTCGTGGCGCGCCCGAGCGCGGCCGGCCGTGCGGTGCGGGGCCGGCCGGTGTGGTTCGAGCGGCTCGCGGGGGACGAGCAGACCGGTGTCCTGCGTACCTGGCTCGTGGAGGGCGGGCCGGGTGTCGCCGCGGTGCCTCGGCCGCTGATGCCCCTGGTCATCGAGCGCCGGGTCACCGACGCGGCCGAGTAGGCCGGGAGTTTCGCGGGCGCGTCCGCGGGCTGCCGGCCGATCCCGCCAGGACTCCGGCGGACGCGGCGCGCTCGTCCGTCGCGGGTGCCCGCCGCCGCGCGGTGGTGCACGATGCGCCTATGGCGTACGACGACGAACTTGCCGCGCGGATCCGGGACGTGGTGGCCGAGCATGCCGACTCCCGGGAGATCCGGATGTTCGGCGGCGTCTGCTGGACCGTCGCGGGTCACATGGCTGTGGGGGTCGTCGACGACGATCTGATGGTGCACGTGGGAACGGACGGAGTCGGCTCTGCGCTCGACCGGGGCGCGCGCCGCGCCACGATGGGGGAGCGGACCATGGGCGGCGTCGTCCTCGTGGGGAGTTCGGAGCTTCCCGACAGGGCCTCGCTGGACTCCTGGATCGGCCCGGCCGTGGAGCGAGCCCGTGCGAAGCCCCCGAAGCCTCCGAAGCCCCCGAGGGCGGCGAGGTAGCGGCGTCGCGCCAGGCCGCGCCGGGGAGGGATCCGCAGCTCTGATCCCGGGGCGCCGGGAGCGACGGTGTTCCTCAATCCTCGAACACGCTGTAGCGTCTGGAGCCCGGACCTGCGCGGTCACGCGTCGCCGGGCTGCCACCCAGCCGCCTTCCCGAGGAGTTGACGTGTCGTCCGACGAGTTGCCGCAGGAGTTCCAGATCGACGTGCCGGACGAGATGGAGACGGGTGTCCCGGCCGACTTCGCGTCGGTGTGGCACACGCCGACGTCGTTCGTGCTGGATTTCATCGCGGTGAAGCAGCCGCCGACCCCGCAGAACGACCCCGAGACGGGCGAGGTGCGCAACGTCGTCGTCCCCGGGAAGGTCGCCTCGCGGGTGCGGATCCCGCCGCAGCAGGTGTTCGAACTGGCGAAGGCTCTGACCATGCAGCTCGACGCGTGGGAGAAGGAGACATCTGGAGCGAAGCGGCCGAGGGATGAATAGTTCGTTCGGAGTCCGTCGAGATCCTATTGGATGCCGACTCAGGTAAAGCGCAGTAATTCAGCCGAAGAAAATTGTCTTCACCTGTTCCGTTCGCAAAGAGCGCAGCGTAGGATGCCGGATATCGCCACGCTGGTGTGGCGGTATCCAGGGTCGATCGGGGGGTCGATCGGCCACGGAAAGCCGGTGAGACTCCGGCATGCGCGTGAACAGGGGCGATGAGCAAGTGAAAGATCTGAACCAACTATCGGGAGCCGGGTCGATCCTTGTCGAGGAAAAGGCTGAGGCGACCGTCGTGAAGATGTCCGGCGAGATCGATATCTCGCTGCGGAGCCAGACCGGGGCGGCACTACGGCAAGTACTGGATCGGTGCCGTCCCGTCGTCGTCGACACGTCCGGCGTGACGTTCATGGACTCGACGGGTGCCGCCTTCCTGGCGCAGCTGCGCATGTTCGGGTCCGAGGACGGGATCTGCGTCAGCCTCGCCGAACAGTCGATGGTGGTGCGCAACCTGCTCGAGATGCTCGGGGTGGACGCGATGTTCCGCGACACCGCGATGCGGTCGGCCGCGGCCGGGGTCGCACCCCGGGTCTGAGCTTCCGGGGTCCGGCCCGCCGTGGCGCCGGGCCGGCCCGCCCTGTCCGGCGGCCTGTGCCCGCGGACCACGAGGGCCCGCGGGCCGGTGACTCGTGGTCAGACGCCCGCGGCGGCGGAACCCTCCGCCGCGAGGGCCGCTGCGCCGACGATCCCCGCGGCGTTCCGCAGCTGTGCGGCGACGACCGGCGCGCGCAGGTGCAGCTTCGGCAGGAACTTCTCGTGCTTCTTGCTGACGCCTCCACCGATGACGATCAGGTCGGGGGAGAGCAGGTCCTCGACCGCGCCGAAGTAGCGCTGGAGCCGTTCCGCCCACTCGTCCCAGGACAGGTCCTCACGGTCACGTGCGGACTCGGCGGCGCGCTTCTCCGCGTCGTGCCCGTCGATCTCGAGGTGGCCGAGCTCGGTGTTGGGCAGCAGCACGCCGTCCACGAACAGCGCGGAGCCGATGCCGGTGCCCAGGGTGCTGACCAGGACCACTCCCTCGGCCTCGCGGGCCGCACCGAACCGCAGCTCGGCCACACCGGCGGCATCGGCGTCGTTCACGGCGACGGTGTGCCGTCCGGTGACGCGGTGCACCAGTGCGGGCAGGTCCACGCCGGTCCAGGACTCGTCGAGGTTCGCGATCGAGCGCACCACGCCGTGATGGATCGGCGCGGGGAAGGCGACTCCGACGGGCGCGTCGTGGGGCAGGTCGTAGGACTCGACGAGTTCGCGGAGCACCTCGGCCACCGCGTCCGGGGTGGACGGTTCGGGCGTCGGGATCCGGGTGCGCTCCTCGGCGAACTCGCCGATCTTCAGGTCGACGGGGGCACCCTTGATACCCGAACCGCCGACGTCGATGCCGAACGCGATCTTCTTGCTCATGCTCCTGGTGCTTCCTCGGTGGCGTCGTTGTGTCAGGATCGTCTCATGAGCGGTGGGGAGAAGTACTGGTACAACACGAAGACGGGCGAGGTCGAGAAGGGGCACCGCTCGTCCTGGACGCACCTGCTGGGCCCCTATACGACCCGTGAGGAAGCGGAGCAGGCGCTCGCGCGCGCCCGGTCCCGCAACGAGGAGTGGAACGCTCAGGACGACGCCGACTGATGGCGTTGTCCCGCCCGCCGGGAACGGCACGAGTGGGAGCGGGAACGCACCCGATCAATGCGCGTGCCGCTCCCGGCGGACGTGGAAAAGGACACTATTCAAGGAATGAGTGTGCCTCGTCAGGGAATGTTCCCTTCTTCACATCTGTGATGTATTCCTCCGCGGCCCCCTGGAGTGCCTGGCCCAGTTCCGCATAGCGCTTCGCGAACCGCGGCGTCCAGTCCGTCATCCCCGCCATGTCGGTCCAGACCAGCACCTGCCCGTCGCACTGCGCCCCCGCGCCGATCCCGATCGTGGGAATGCGCAGGACCTCCGTGATCCGCGCGGCCACGTCCACGGGCACCATCTCCAGGACGACGGCGACGGCGCCGGCCTCCTGCACGGCCAGGGCGTCGTCGGCGAGCACCTCGGCGGCTTCGTCCCCACGCCCCTGCACACGATGTCCCCCGAGCGCGTGCTCCGACTGCGGGGTGAACCCGAGGTGCGCCACCACCGGGATGCCGGCGTCGGTCAGTGCGCGGATCTGTGCCGCCACCCGGGTGCCGCCCTCCAGCTTCACCGCGGCGACGCCGGTCTCCTTCATCATCCGCACCCCGGTCGCGAGCGCCTGGACGGGCCCGGCCTCGTAGGACCCGAACGGCAGGTCCACCACCACCAGCGCGCGCTTCGCGGCGGCCGCCACGGCGCGGGCCGGCGGGATCAGATCGTCCACCGTGACCGGGAGCGTGGTGGTGTGCCCGTGCATGACGTTGCCGATGGAATCACCGACGAGGAGCATGTCGACTCCTGCCGCGTCCAGCAGCGTGCCGGTGACGGCGTCGTACGCCGTGAGCATGGTGATCTTCTCGCCGCGCTCCTTTGCGGCGGCGAGGTGGTGCACGCGCACCTGCTTGGCCGACGCAGGCGTCGGCTTGGTGTGGGCTGACATGCCTTGACCGTACACGCACCAGTAACACGGATGGGGCAAGATGGGGCCCATGGACAGGCAGCAAGAGTTCGTGCTCCGCACGGTCGAGGAGCGTGACATCCGGTTCATCCGGCTCTGGTTCACGGACGTGCTCGGCGTGCTCAAGTCGGTCGCGGTGGCCCCGGCCGAACTGGAGTCGGCATTCAGCGAGGGCATCGGGTTCGACGGTTCGGCCATCGAAGGCCTCACACGGGTCTACGAGGCCGACATGGTCGCGCGCCCCGACCCCACCACCTTCCAGGTGCTGCCGTGGCGAGGTGAGCGGCACGGCACGGGCAGGATGTTCTGCGACATCCTGACGCCGGACGGTGAACCCTCGCTGGCCGACTCCCGCAACGTGCTCAAGCGCCAGCTCGCTCGGTCGGCCGAGGAGGGCTTCACCTTCTACACCCATCCGGAGGTGGAGTTCTACCTGTTCAACCAGCCCAAGGCGGCCGGTGAACCGCTCGTCCCCGTCGACGACGGCGGCTACTTCGACCACCTCGCCCGCGGCTCCACGCACGACTTCCGCCGTGCCGCGATCACCATGCTGGAGTCGATGGGCATCTCGGTGGAGTTCTCCCACCACGAGACCGGCCCCGGGCAGAACGAGATCGACCTGCGCTACGCCGACGCCCTGACCACTGCGGACAACCTCATGACCTTCCGCACCGTGGTCAAGGAGGTCGCCCTCGAGCAGGGCGTGTACGCCTCCTTCATGCCCAAGCCCCTGGCGCAGCACCCCGGCAGCGGCATGCACACGCACATGTCGCTCTTCGAGGACGACCGCAACGCCTTCCACGAGCCCGGCGCCCAGTTCGAGCTGTCCAAGACCGCCCGCCAGTTCATCTCCGGACTGATGGTGCACGCCGGCGAGATCACGGCCATCACCAACCAGCACGTGAACTCCTACAAGCGGCTGTGGGGCGGCCAGGAGGCGCCGTCGTACATCTCCTGGGGCCACAACAACCGGTCCGCGCTCGTGCGCGTGCCGATGTACAAGCCGGGCAAGGGCAACTCCTCCCGCGTGGAGTACCGCGCCCTGGACTCGGCGGCGAACCCGTACCTTGCCTTCGCCGTGCTGCTCGCGGCCGGCATGAAGGGCATCGAGGAGGGCTACGACCTCATCGAGCACACCGAGGACGCCGTCTGGGACCTCACCTCCGCCGAGCGCCGCTCCCTCGGGATCAAGCCGCTCCCGCGCAACCTGTCCGAGGCGATCGAGGCGATGGAGCAGTCCGAGCTCGTGGCCGAGACCCTCGGCGAGCACGTCTTCCAGTACGTGCTGAGCAACAAGCGCCAGGAGTGGGACGCCTACAGCGCGCAGGTGACACCGTTCGAGCTCGAGCGGTTCCTGCAGGTTCTGTGACCTCCTGCCGGGTCGCGTGGGTGACACCCATCCACGCGACCCCTAACCTCGGACTGTGACCAGCCGCCGTCCCCAGACGCTGACCACCCACCTCATCCGGGCGGGCTTCGCCGACCTCACCAGGTCCGCGACGCTCTGGAACGACCCCGATCTCGTCGCCGTGCGTGACGGGCAGCCCGACGAGTCCCGCGCCGGCGGGCCGGACGGCAACGGCGTCGTCCTCGGCGACCGCGCCGGCGCGCTCCTCGCCCGGATCGGCGACACCGCCGACCCCGACCTCGCGCTCCTGCAGCTCACCCGCCTCGCCGGCGCGTCACCCGACGCCCTGCGCAAGGTCCTGTCCGACGACGGCGGCCCGGGCGCCCCGGTGGAGCCCGGCATCCCACCGGTGCCCACCCCTGCCCGCCGGCTGCTGCGGGTGCTCGGCGCCTCGTCGGCACTCGGCGACGAGCTCGTGCGACGACCGGACCTGCTGGACGTGGTCACCGACCTGGCTCCGGGCACCCAGGTACCCACGGAGGCCGTCCGCGCCGAACTGCTGCGCGCCGTGGACGCCGACCCCGAGGCCGACGTACCGGTCGCAGGTCAGACGGCCACCGGCCTCCCCGGAGCGGGCACGGCGGAACCTGCCCCGCACCCCGACGGCCCCGGGACCCCCGCCGCGGGCGGCCCTCTCGCCTCCCGGCACGCACCCGCAGCCCGACCCGCGTCGCCGTCGTACACCGACCTGCTGCGGCGCGCCTACCGGGCGAGGCTGCTGCGGATCGTCGCGACCGACGTCACCGCACCCGTCGCCACGGCCGTGATGCCCGCGGTCGGGGCGGCGCTCGCGGACCTGGCAGGGGCGGCGCTCGAGGCGGCGCTTGCCGTGGCGCGGTCGCAGACCCCGGGGCACGAGGTGGTGCGGCTGACCGTCGTCGGGATGGGCAAGACGGGCGGGCGGGAGCTGAACTACGTCTCGGACGTCGACGTCATCTACGTGGCCGAGCCCGCGGCGGGGCCGGGCGGCGCACCGGCGAGCGAGGAGGACGCGCTGCGGATCGGCACGCGACTGGCGACGGCGCTGGCGCGGGCGTGCTCGGGCACGTCGGACGAGCCGCGTCTGTGGGAGGTGGATGCGGCGCTGCGGCCCGAGGGCAAGCAGGGGCCGCTGGTGCGCACCCTGGCCAGCCATGTCGCCTACTACGAGCGCTGGGCGTCCACCTGGGAGTTCCAGGCGCTGCTCAAGGCGCGCCCGGTGGCGGGGGACCAGGCTCTCGGCGAGGCGTACGTCGCGGCGCTGTCGCCGATGGTATGGCAGGCGGCCTCGCGGGAGAACTTCGTCGAGGACGCCCGCGCCATGCGCAAGCGGGTCGAAGGACATGTACCGGCCACCGAGGCGCCGCGGCAGATCAAGCTGGGGCGCGGCGGGCTGCGCGACGTCGAGTTCACCGTGCAGCTCCTGCAGCTCGTGCACGGGCGGACCGACGAGTCGATCCGCTCGGCCACGACGCTGGACGCGCTCGCGGCGCTGGCGGCCGGTGGCTACGTCGGCCGGGCGGAGAGCGGGCAGATGGCCGAGTGCTATGCGTTCCTCCGGTCGCTGGAGCACCGCATCCAGATGTTCCGGCTGCGACGCACGCACCTGCTTCCGGAGGAGGACGCCGACCTGCGGCGTCTCGCCCGCGGGCTCGGCATCCCCGGCGCGGAGGAGCTGACCCGGCGCTGGAAGGCGGTCCGCCGCGAGGTGCGGGACCTGCACGAGGCCGTGTTCTACCGGCCGCTGCTTCCGGCCACGGCAGGGCTGAGCGAGGACGAGATCTCCCTGGCGCCCGAGGCGGCCATGGCGCGGTTCGCGGCGATCGGCTACCGGAACCCGGCCGGTGCGATGCGGCACGTGGAGGCGCTGACGGAGGGGGTGTCACGGCGGGCGGCGATCCAACGGCAGCTCCTGCCGGTGCTGCTCGGCTGGTTCGCCGACGGGGCCGACCCCGACGCGGGCCTGCTGGCCTTCCGGACGGTCTCCGACGTGCTCGGGTCGACGCACTGGTACCTGCGGCTGCTGCGGGACTCGGAGGTGGCGGCCGAGCGGCTGGCGCAGGTGCTGTCCAGCTCCTCCTACCTGGCGGACGCGCTGGCGCGGTCGCCCGAGTCCGTGAAGTGGCTCGGCAAGCCCGAGGCGCTGGTACCGCTCGGGGCCGAGCGGCTGGCGGCCGAGATGGACGCGGTGCTGGGGCGGGCGGAGGATCCCGGACCCGCGGCACAGGCCCTGCGGGCGCTGCGGCGCCGGGAACTGGCACGAACCGGCGTGGCGGAGGTGCTCGGCGAGCTGGGGCCGGTCAGCGCGGCACGGGCGATCTCCGACGCGGCCGACGTCGTGCTCGGGGGTGCGCTGCGCGTCGCGCGGGCCGCGGCGCGCGAGGCGGAAGGGATCTCCGCCGACGCCGAGCCCGCGATCCTCGTGGTGGTCGCGATGGGGCGGCTCGGAGGGCAGGAGATGGGCTACGGGTCCGATGCCGACGTGATGTTCGTGCACTCCCCGGCCTCCGGTGCGGGGGAACGCGAGGCGGGCGAGTTCGCGCTCGCGGTGGCTCGGGAACTGCGGCGGCTGCTGAGCGCCGTGGGGCCGGAGCCGTCGCTGCCGGTCGATGCCGACCTGCGGCCGGAGGGGCGCAGCGGGCCTCTGGTGCGCTCGTTCGCGTCGTACCAGGAGTACTACGAGCGGTGGTCCTCGCCGTGGGAGGCGCAGGCGCTGCTGCGGGCACGACCCCTGGGGAAGTGGGCGCCGGCCGGAGGCGCGAGCGGGCCGGAGGCCTGGCTGGCCGACCGGTTCACCGCGCTGATCGACCCGCTGCGCTACCCGGACGGAGGGCTGGGGGACGACGTCGTGCGCGAGGTGCGGCGCATCAAGGCCCGCGTGGAGGCCGAGCGGCTGCCGCGCGGCGCCGATCCCGCCCGGCACCTGAAGCTGGGGCGCGGGGGAGTGTCCGACGTCGAGTGGACGGTGCAGCTCCTGCAGCTGCAGCATGCCCACGAGGTGCCCGGCCTGCGGACCACCGGGACGATCCCCGCGCTGTACGCGGCGCGGGACGCGGGGCTGATGTCCGACCAGGACGCGGCGGAGCTGCGGGAGGCGTGGTTCCTCGCCTCGCGGCTGCGGTCCGCGATCGTGCTGTGGTCGGGGAAGACGACCGGGGCGCAGGTGGACAGGCTGCCGTACGCGACGCAGGACCTGGCCGGCGTGGCACGCCTGCTGGGTGACGTGGGCACGGGCCCGGAGCTGGAGGAGCTGTACCTGCGCACTGCCCGCCATGCCCGGGCGGTGATGGAACGCCTCTTCTACGGCGAGGAATAGGGCAGACCTGGCCGCGCCCGGTGAACCGCAGCCCCCGGGCGAGTGGCCCGGCCGGTGGGTCAGCCGCTGTGGGCCCAGCCGGTCCAGCCGGTGACACGGATCCGGATGAGGGGGCCGAGCGGCGGGTCCGCGGCATAGTGCGGGTAGCGGTCGGCCAGCGCCGCGACGGCCGTCCGGCGCGTCGGTTCGTCGTCGACGACGTCGGCCGTTCCGTCGGCCCGTACCCACCACAGGCGGTCCCAGTCGTCCGAGTAGTGGTCGCAGAGGACGGCGACTCGCGGGTTCTGAGCGATGTTCCGCAGGCGCCGCAGCGCGGTCGTGGTCTTCGGCTTCTGGTCGACGCCGGTCACGATGTGGTCGCCGAGAAGGGCGAACGTGACCGGGACGATGTGCGGTGCCAGGTCGCTGCCGGTGGTGGCGAGGTAGGCGGACCTCGCCGCGCGCAGCCGTTCCCGGCAGGTCGTGCTGTCGAGCCTCATGCCGCCACTGTAGGGAGGCGGTCCAGCGGCCGTGCGGGATCGGTCACGCTGTTCTCCGGGGTGCGGCCCGACTACCAAGAAGAGTTAACGAGAACGTCATCTCTATTCTGCTGAGTCTCACTAAAGTAGGAGATATGCGGCAGACGAGAGGGCGCTCAGCCCTGTCCACGGTCCTGGCACTCTCCTTCTCCCTGGCGCTCGCCGGGTTCGTGCCCGTCGGCGTCGCGCCGCCGAGCAGCGCGGCCACGCCGATCGGCGTCGCCCAGGCGCGGGCCACCCAGGACGGCTCGACCGCGACGGTGCGGGGGTACGTCGTCGGGCAGCCCGTCTCGTCCGACACCGTGGTCACGAGCGGCTTCCCCACGGACTATGCGCTGGCCCTGGCGGACGCCGCGGGCGAGACCGACACCGGGAAGATGCTCTACGTCCAGATTCCCAGCAGCTTCCGTGCCGACTTCGGCCTGGCCTCCAACCCCGGCAGGATGGGCCAGCTCCTGGACGTGACCGGGACGCTGACGGCCTACTTCGCGCGCCCGGGACTGAAGAGCGGCACGGCGTTCACCGTGGTCGACGCCGGTGGGGGCGGTGGCGGCGGTGGCGGCACCGACCCGGGCGGCAGCGAGCCGGCCGGCTACTACGACGCCGCCGACGGCCTGACCGGGAGCGCCCTGAAGTCCGCCCTGCACGGGATCATCGACGACCACACCGAGATCAGCTACTCGACCGTGTGGACCGCCCTGCGGGAGACCGACGAGGACCCGAACAACTCGGGCAACGTCATCGAGCTGTACTCGGGCCGCTCCATCTCCAAGTACGACAACGGGGGCAGCGTCGGCGACTGGAACCGGGAGCACACCTGGGCCAAGAGCCACGGCGACTTCGGCACGGCCGCCGGGCCGGGCACGGACCTGCACCACCTGCGCCCCACCGACGTGCAGGTGAACTCGACCCGCAGCAACAAGGACTTCGACGAGGGTGGGTCGTCCGTCTCGGGATGCAGCGGCTGCTACACGGACTCGAACTCGTTCGAGCCGCCGGACCGGGTCAAGGGCGACGTCGCGCGCATGCTCTTCTACATGGCCGTGCGGTACGAGGGGGTCGACGGTCCGGACCTCGAGCTGAACGACTACGTCGACAACGGCTCCGCGCCGCGGCACGGGCGGATCTCGCAGCTGCTCGCCTGGAACGCGGCCGACCCGGTCTCGGACACCGAGCGTCGCCGCAACGAGATCATCTACACCGACTGGCAGGGCAACCGGAACCCGTTCATCGACCACCCGGAGTGGGCCGAGCTGATCTGGTGATGCGGCGGAGGTTCCCGTCCCGGGACAGTGTTCCGGGGCGGGAACTCCGTGCCTGTCGGTACGGGCGGCTCGGTGCGGGCGGTTCGGTGCCGACGGCGGGGGAGCCGGGCTTCACAGCGGGCCGAAGGCGTCGCGTGTGAGGCCCGAGTTCTGGTGGTTCCTGTCATCGTCGTGGGTGGCGGCCGGCCGGCAGCCAGGTGGCGGGGAGTCTCGCGGCCCCGTAGACCGTCGCGACCTGCTCCGCGGTGAGGGCGGTCGGCCTGGCATCCTCCGCGTCGAACCAGGACTGGAACTTGTCCAGAGCAAGCAGGCGAACGCCGTGGGCCGCCAGTTCGTCGCGGACCCCGGCGGGATCGACGAACGTGACGACCGGCTGGGCCGACACCGTCCAACCCACCGCGCAGGACAGCAGCACGCTGGCCTTGTCGCTCTCGTGGCGGGCCGACCGGAGGGTCCTGACCTCCCCGTGGTGTGCGGTGCCGTCCGCCCGGGTCGTGCGGACGATGCTCTGGCTGCCCGTGATCCGCCGCCCGCTCCAGTGCTTGGTGTTGATGGTGTACACGCCCCGCGGCCCGATGACGAGATGGTCGAGGTCGGTGCCCCGGGCGCTCACGACGATGGAGTGGAGGACACGCCACTGCGGATGTCTCCCGAGAAAGGCGCGCAGTTCCCGCGCCACGGCGCGTTCGCCCCGGATTCTCTGGGCGTTGCGGCGGTACTCCTCGTCGGCGACGCCGTCGAGGAAGCCTCTGAGAACACGGAACGGGTTCCTGCGCACGTAGTCGCGGCGCCAGAGCACGAGCTGCTGGGCGGGCTTGTTGCGGGCCAGGTCGTCCGTGTGGCGCTTCCCCCTGCCGGTCACACCTCGACACTAGGCACGACTCGCGGCGGCCGCGCGCCGGGCATCCGCGCGCCGTTCCGGTGTCCGGGCCCATGCGGCCCGCCGGCCGGCGCCGCCGCGCCGGAGAGTTAAGGTTCTGTCCGGCAGGACCGGCCTGCCCTGGACGGCGGGAGAAACATCGGTGGAGCTGTCGCTGGTACTCGGCCCGATGAAGTCCGGCAAGTCGCTGGACCTCATCGCGCAGATGGCGCCGCTGGCCTACTCGCGTCTGAGCTGCGCCGTGGTGCAGTCGGCCCGGCACGTACGGGACGCGCGGATCGTCTCCCGCACCGGCGCGTCGGTGCCTACGGTCAAGCTCGACACCCTCGAACCGCTGCTGCACACGACCGAGGACGTCGTCGCGATCGACGAGGTGCACATGTTCACGCCCGCGGACGTGCGGGTCGTCGAGGAACTGGTGCTGCGCGGGACCCGGGTCCTGGCGTGCGGCATCGACCTGGACCATCGCGGCGAGCTGTTCGCCACCGTCCGGGCGCTGCTCGAACTGGGCCCCACCGACGTGCGCTACCGGCGTGCCGTGTGCGACCGCTGCCAGGACCTGCATGCCGCGTTCACGCAGGTTCTGAGCAACGGCCTGCCGTTCCTCGAACCGCTCGGCGCCTCCGAGCCGCTGCCCGACGACGGCACGTTCACCTACGAGGCCCTGTGCCGGCGTTGCTTCGTGCTGCCGGAGACGGCGATCGTCACCGGGACGGCCGGCGTGCCGCGGCCGCAGCGAACCTGACGCCCGGACGCTGGGACGACGCCGGTCACGTCGCGGTCACGTCCACCGCTTGAGGACGCGCCCCTGCTTGTCGCGGAACGCGCCGACCATGATCATGATCCAGTCGACCAGCACCCAGATGCCCAGGCCGCCGACGGTGAGGATCTGCAGGATCGCCGTACCGACCTTGCCGACGTAGAACCGGTGGGCGCCGAAGACGCCCAGGAAGAAGCACAGGACGAAGGCCGGCAGGATCAGTTTCGGGCTGATCTCTGAGGCGGTGGTCTGAGACATGGTGACCTCCTTGGTGTCGCCGTGGCCTGTACCGTCCAGCATTCCCGCCTCGCGGCCACGTCGCCAACCGAGTCCGCGCGGAGCGGGGAACTGCTCCGGCGCGGGCGGCGAATCACCTGCCGCGCTCAGGCGCCCAGCTGTGCGAGCGCGGTGCGCAGCCGCTCGGCGGCGTCGTCGGCCACGGCCTTGAGCTCGTGGCTCTCGGCGACCGACATCATCGCGTGGGGGTCGATCGCCTCGACCGCGGTGGTGCCGTCGCCGAGGTCGCGGACCACGACGTTGCACGGCAGCAGGGCGCCGGCGGACGGGTCCGCCTGGAGGGCCCGGTGGGCGAGCGGCGGGTTGCAGGCGCCGAGCACCAGGTAGGGATCCAGCTCGGCGCCGAGCTTCGCCTTCAGGGTCGCTGCCATGTCGATCTCGGTGAGCACACCGAAGCCCTGCTCGGCCAGCGCGGCGCGTACGTTCGCCACCGTCTCGTCGAACGGCGTACCAAGGGTGGTGGAGATCGTGTAGGTCATGGGGTGCTCCTCAGGTGGTCGAGCAGGTGGAGGTCGAGGTGGTGCGGCGCTGGAACAGACCGAACGCGGTGGCGACCACCGCGACGACCGCCATGGACGCGCTGAGCGGCTGGAGGGAGAGCAGCATCGGCGCGGCGAGCACCGTCGCTCCCGCGACGAGGTCGCACGGGCCGCACCCGAGGGTGCCGCGCCAGGTGCCTCCCCGTGCCGGGACGTAGCTGGCCAGGGTGGTGGCCGCGAGCGCCGCGCTCACCAGGACGAGCGCGGCGAACACCGCACCCGCGGCTCCGATTCCGCCGCCGGCCGTGAGGTACCAGGCGACCAGTGGCGGCGTGGCCAGTGCGCCGACGACGACGCGGCGGGCGCTGCGCCGCCGTCGTGTCGCCGGGCGCGCCGGCGCCGTGGTGGTCATCGCGGGCAGGTGCACTGCTCGGACCGGGGAACCGTGGCCATCACGTCGTCGACGTGCATGCCGCATCCGGTCCAGGTGATCTTGCCGCAACGGTCGCAACGGGCGGGGCTGCACATGGGCTTCTCCTCAGATGGTCGGTGAGGCGGGCGGCCGGCGGCGGCCCGCGATGGACCCACTATACCCCCTGGGGTATCAAGGGCGGGTGCGCAGGACCCGTTCGCCCGTCCTGCTACGCTACGCGGCGATGATGACCCTCACGATCACCAGATTGGGGGCCCCTTTCACCGACGGTGAGTGCTGATGCACTCGACGGACGTGAACGGGCGATCCCGACTTCTTGCCTGGCAGCGAGTACGTGAGTACGCCGTACCACCGCCGATGATCCAGGCTTCCACCGCTCGCCGTCTCACCGGGGACTGGGCGGGGGCCTGCAGCGCGGCTCGTATCGACCTCGACGTCGACCTGCGCGCCCTGCGTCATGGGTACGGCGTCGAGCTGTCGACGGCGGTCCGCGACGACCTGCGACACCTGGCTCCGGACCTGCTGCGCTGGCACATGCCACGCGCGATGCCGGACGGGCTGCTACGCCCGGGACTGACCGTTTCCCTGGCCCGCTACCGGACGGACGAGCTCACCGCGCACCTGGTGATCCGGACGCCGCCCTCCTGGGCTTCCGGCCCGCAGCGGATGGTTCTGTCCTGGTGGGACGGAGGCGCGGGGGGACACCCGCACCCGCACCCCGACCGCCGGTTCCGGCTCGACCTGCACCGCCACCTGTGGGACGCGCGGCGATCCGCCGAACTCCCGGACCGGGCAGGTGGTCCCGGCGGCACCGCGCGCGCCGACTGGGTCTCGTGCCGCTGGGCCGCGGAGGCCCAGATCCTCCGGACGGCCGAGGATGCGCCGAGCAGCGACGTCGTCGTGCGGCTCGGCTCGCGGCGCCTGCTGCTGCGGCCGGACGGGACGGTGACCGAACCAGCGCCGGCCGCCCGGGCTGCGCGGCCGGGGACGAGACCGCTGCTGCTGCTGCCCGACGCCGCCACGTGGGTGCCGCCGGACGTGCTCCTGCTGGAGGCCGGGATGCTCCGGCCCGCACAGCTGCACCCCCTGGTCGCCCGGGCGCTCGTGGCCGGCGACCCCGGCCACGAGGTCGTCCATCCCGCCTCGCCCGGGACCCGCCTGGTCGACTGCGGCGGTAGCGTGCACCGGCTCGAGGTGGTCGACGGCGTGCTCAGGGCCGTCGACCACGACGCCGCCGAGGTTCGTCGTGAACAGCTGCTGGCGACGCTGACCGGGACCCCGATCCCGTGCCTGGAAGTCCTTGACCGGCTGCACCGTGCCCCGACCGAGCTCGACGACATCCGTGCCCGGCTCGACCACGGGGATGCCGCGTCGGCGGTCGCCACCGTCGAGAACCTGCTCGGGGCCGACGCCGTGCTGCGCGCCGGTGACCTACGGGCCGAGCTGGCCGCCGCGGCATCGGCCCGGGTCGCCTACGGCGCCTATCGCGCGGGGCTGCCGGTGAGGCTGCTCGACCCCGACGCCCAGCGCGTGACGGCTCGCGTGGGCGACTCCGACGTCGCTCGTCACGGCACTCCCCACCGCACGCCCCGGCAACGGCAGCGTGCGCTGGCATGGGCCTGGCGTCGCGCCTGACCTGCGCTCCTTCCTGCGCTCTCCGATCCTTCGACCACACACCAGGTGATGCTCATGTCTGCTCAGCTCTCCGTTGCCTCCGACCTTCTCTCCCTCCTGTCCGCCACCACCACCGAGACCCGCGCCGATCCCCAGCTGGCGACGCTCGCGCTCGCCGTGGCCGCCGACGTCCCAGTCCTTCTGTGGGGCGAGCCCGGGATCGGCAAGACGTCCGCGATCACGCAGCTCGCCGACTCCTTCGACCTGCCCCTGACCACCGTGATCGCCAGCGTGCACGAGCCGTCCGACTTCAACGGCCTGCCCGTCGTGGGCGACGACCCGGCCCGGCAGGGCATCCCGATGGCCCCACCCGACTGGGCCGTCCGCCTGGTGCGTGACGGACGTGGACTGCTGTTCCTCGACGAGCTGTCCACCGCCCCGCCCGCCGTGCAGGCGGCCTTGCTGCGCGTCGTCCTGGAGCGTCAGGTCGGCGCGCTCCGGCTGCCCGACGGCGTGCGGATCGTCGCGGCGGCCAACCCGCGCTCGTCGGCGGCCGACGGGTGGGAGCTGAGCGCGCCGCTGGCCAACCGGTTCGTCCACCTGACCTGGCGGCACGACGACGGCGTCGTGGTCCGCGGACTCGCCGGCACCTGGCCGCGCGCCGTCCTGCCGGAGCTGGACCGCGACCGTGTCACCGAGGCGGTGGCGGTTGCCCGGAAGGCGGTGTGCACCTTCCTGGAGGCGCGGCCCGCGTTGATCCACCAGCTCCCGGCCACCGAGACCCGCCGCGGTGGTGCCTGGCCCTCCCCGCGCAGCTGGGAGACCGCGGTGCGGCTGATCGCGTTCGCCACGGCGGCCGACGTCGACCGGGACGTGCTCGCCCCCCTGGTCAAGGGCGCCGTCGGGGACGGGGCCGGGTTCGAGCTGCTGGCCGCGCTGGACCGGATGGACCTGCCCGACCCGGAGGAACTGCTCGCAGACCCGGCGGCGGCCGTGCTGCCGGAGCGGGGCGACCTGCGGCAGGCGGCCCTGGACGCCGTGGTGCTCGCCGTGAAGAAGCGGCCCGGCCAGGAGCGCTGGCATGCGGCGTGGGCGGTGCTCGTCCGGGCGTTGGAGACCGGCGCGCCGGACCTGCTGGTCACGCCCGTCATGACGCTGTCCTCGCTGCGGCAGCCGGGCTGGGAGGTGCCGGCCGAGATCGACAGGTTCGCCGTGGCGGTGCCGCTGGGGAAGCGTGCCGGGATGCTGCCGGTGGGTGCCTGACATGGACACCGAGAAGCTCTGGGCCGCGCGCCTCCTGGCCTGCCGCGCCCGCCCCTTCCTGGCGTCCGCGCTGTTCGCGCTCGACGTCGTCGAGTCGACGGCGGTGCCGACCATGGCCGTCGACAAGCAGTGGCGCTGCTACGTCTCGGCGGCCTTCGTGGACTCGGTCTCCGTGGCGGAGCTCGCAGGCGTCTGGGTGCACGAGGTCAGCCATCTGCTGCGCGACCATCACGGCCGCGGCGACCGCATCGCCCGTGCCATGGGGCTGAACGGGCGTGCCGGACACTTTCGGCTCAACCTCGCCGCGGACTGCGAGATCAACGACGACATCTACGACGACGAGTTGCAGCGGCCCGACGGCGCCGTGACCGTCGAGGCACTCCGGCTCACGCCAGGGCTCCTGATGGAGGAGTACGTCCGTGACATCAGCCTGGGACCGCTCACCGCTCCGTACGCCTGGCATGACTGCGGCAGCGGGTCGGACGGGGCGCTGCGGCCGTGGGACCTGGGGCCGGACGGTGCGCACGGGCTGACCGAGTCTGAACGCGAGGCCGTCCGGATCCGGGTGGCGCGGGGCATCGCCGGGAAGCCGGGGTCCACTCCGGCGGGGTGGAAACGGTGGGCCGACGACGTCGTCCACCCGCCTCAGCCCTGGCGTGACCTTCTCGGCGCGGCGGTTCGGTCCGCGGTCACGGCCGGCGGCGTCGGCGACGACTACACGTACGGTCGTCCTGCCCGCCGCAGTTCTGCACTGGCCGGAGTGGTGCTGCCCAGTCTGCGGCATCGGCCTCCCCGGGTCGGTGTCGTGGTCGATACCTCGTTGTCGGTGAGCGACGAGGAGCTCGGCAGCTCCATGCTGGAGATCGCGGCGATCACCAGGACGCTCGGTGGCCGGCGCGACCTGGTCACCGTGTTCTCCTGCGACGCGGCCGTGCACACCGTCAGGTCGGTCTGCGAGGCTGAGGGACTCTCGCTGGTCGGAGGCGGTGGAACCGATCTGCGCACCGGGATTGCCGCCGCGGCGGACCGTTCGCCGCGGCCCGATGTCGTGGTCGTGCTCACCGACGGGCAGACCGCCTGGCCGTCGTCACGCCCTGCATTCCGCACCGTCGTCGGGCTGTTCGACCGGCCCCGCCGGTGGAACGAGGAGAGCGACTACGTGCCGGCAGGTCCCCCGGAATGGGCACGGGTGGTGCGGATCGGTCGGGGAGCGTGATCCTCGGCCGGCCGGGCCGGCGCGGCCGGCCCGGGAGATCCTACGGTTCGCGCATCCGGGCTCTGAGCACGTCGAACTCGCATCCCGGCGCGTCCGGGTCGAAGCCGTGCTCGATCAGCCAGCGGGACGCCACCAGGCTGCGCAGCGACCACCAGGCGCGGATCACGTCCCGGTCCGCGCCGGGGCCGTAGCCGGCCAGGAGGTCGTCGAGGCGTTCCTCGTGCCCGAGCGTCAGGGTGGCGAGGTCGAACATGGCGTCGCCGGGGGCGGCCTCGGACCAGTCGATGATGCCGGTGACCTCGTCGCCGTCGACGAACACGTGGGTGATCTGCAGGTCGCCGTGGACGAACACCGACCTCCACGGCCGGAGCGCCGCCTCGGCGATCTCGCGGTTGCGCCGGATCACCTCGGCGGGCAGAACCGCGTTGTCGAGCAGCCACGCGCACTCGCGGTCGAGCTCCGCCGCCACGTCGTCGAGCCCGCGCCCCCGCCACGGCGGCGGTGGGGCGTCGTGCAGCCTCCGGACGGCGGCCCCCGTCGCGGCCCACGCTGCAGCCGACGCGGGCGACGGGCGCCCGAGAACTCCGAGTGCCGTGCCGGGCACGGCCGCGATCGCCAGCACGGGCGGCTCGTGCCAGAGGATCGCCGGGGTCGGTACCGGCGCCATGGTCATCGCCCGCACCTCGACACCGGCGTGCGCCGGGTCGCCGTCGACCTTCAGGAACCTGTCGCCGACGCGCAGCGTCGCACGCTGACTGTGGGCGACGACGACTTCCACCTGGTCCATCCGGCCATTCTGGCGGGGACGGGCGCCGATGTCCCCGGAATTGCGCGTGGAGTTCACCCGGGCCGGGAACGCCTCCTCCGACAGGCCGTCACGCGGCCCCTTTGCCAGACTGGCCGGGAGTCGAAGGCACGGTGTTCGGGGTGTCCCGCACCGCCGTCTGACAGGGATGGGAACATGGCAAACCCGTACGACGTGAACCGTTCGTGGCCGGACTACTTCCTGGAGCACCGCCGGCTGACCGTGGAGCAGCAGGGAACCTATCGGTGCGGCGACCTGCCGGTGTGGACGGTCTACTGTCCTGCCGGGCTGCTGGGGAACAGCACCGTCGTCGAAGGGCCCGAGGGCCTCATCGTCTACGACACGGGCGTCAACCACCCGGCAGGCGAGGTGATCGCGGCCGAGATCAAGAAGATCTCCGACAAGCCGGTGAAGGCGATCTTCTACTCCCACCATCACACCGACCACTACAACGGAGCGTCCGCGATCGTGGACCCGGCCGACGTGGCCGCCGGCGCCGTCGATATCTACGCCTGGGAGAACTTCGGCGCGGAGATGGCGAACGAGTTCGGCGAACTGCTCCAGCGCCAGGCGATGGGATCGGGGTACTACGGGGGAGCGTTTCTCAGCCCGGAGGATCGGCACCACCACGGCATCGGGACGCTTCCGACCGGCGGCGCACCCGGCTTCATCCCGCCGACGAAGCTGCTGTCGGAAGACACCACGCTGACCATCGCCGGGATCGAGGTCAAGGCCTTCTACACCGGCGGTGAGGCGATCAGCGAGTTCGGGCTCCACCTGCCCGAGTTCGACCTGATCGCGATCGCCGACGAGTTCTTCACCGGCATCCCCAACATGCACACCATCCGCGGCTCCAAGCCGAGGATCCCTGACAACTACATCTCGGCCCTGAACAAGGTCCTCGAGATCCGGCCCGAGTGGCTCGTCGGGTCCCACATCCGGCCCATCGAGGGCAAGGACACGATCGCAGGTCACGTCAGCAAGTACGTGGACGCGACGAAATATCTCTGGGACCAGGCCGTGCGCCTGATCAACAAGGGGTACACGCCGGTCGAGCTCCAGCACGCCCTGAAGGAGTTCCCCGAGGAGCTGTGGGACCCGCCGTACACGGTGCCCATGTACGGCACCCCCTTCACCACGCTGCCGGAGTTCTTCACCGGCTGGGTCAGCTGGTTCACCGGCGACTCGACGGACATGTTCCCGTCTCCCCCTGCGCACAAGGCAGCCCGCCTGGCCGAGCTGATGGGTGGTGCCGACGCAGTGCTCGACGCCGCCAAGGCGGACCACGCCTCCGGTGACCACCAGCTTGCGGCCGAGCTCGCTCAGATCGCGCTGCGGGCCGACCCGGGAAACGAGGACGCCCGACTGGTCAAGGCCGCGGCCCTGCGCGCCCGCGGGTACCAGGAGCTCAACCCCATCGCTCGCTCGTGGTACCTCACCGGCGCCCTGGAACTCGAGGGCGCGATGGACCCCGCACAAGTCCTCGCCGCGTACGGCGCGATGATGTCGGTCGACAAGTCGGCCGTCGACACCGTGCGAGGGTGGCGCTACCAACTCGATGCCGAGAGAGCGAAAGGCGTCAGCCTGGCCGTAGGGATCCGCGGAGCCGACACGGGCGAGGAAGTCACCGTCCGCATCCGTCACCGGGTGCTGCACGTCGAGGACGGCATCGCCGACGACGCCGCAGTCGTGGTCGAAGCGACACCGGAGCAGCTCAGGGGCAACGAGGCGCCGAAGATCATCTCCGGCGGCGAAGCAGCCTGGCACCAGCTCCGGAGCCTGCTGGACACCGAGTGGACCACGTTCTACATGCACATGAGGTAGACAGCGGCTTCCCTGGAGCTCGGCGTCGGCCGCGAAACGTCGATGGCGCGCTCGATCTGTTGTCGTCGCGGTGCGCGATGGCGCGTGGGGCCGCGATGATCAGGAACGTCGTCGACCGGGGCTGATGGTTGGCGACCTCGATGGGTCAGCGTCCGCAGCGCGAGTCGTCCTGCGCCGCAGACCGGGTTGCGGGGCCGGATGTCAACCGGGTCGGCTGTGATTACCTGAGCGAGAGGCGCTGCGTAGCCTTGAGGTTCGACTGTGCGCTAGGAGGTCCGTGATGGCTGGTCTGTGGGGTCGGAAGTCCCGCGCGAAGAGCTGGAAGCGCGGGACGTGGGGAAGCACGACGAAGGGCCGCAGCAAGAACCTGGGCAAGGGAGTCTGGGGGAGCAGCAAGCGCCGCAAGCGCGGCCTGTGGTGAACAGTGCCCGGCGGCCCCGCAACAACGGGACCGCTCGTACTTCCCCCTGCGGGTAAGCGATACACGAGACCGCCGTCGAGATTGTCGCCGGAATGACGTGGTTGCTGGCTTGCCGGCGTGACGCCCGAGCACGAGAAACGGCGGCTGACACCGCACAACGTCGCGAGACGAGAGTGCGGGTCAGCCGCCGTTTCGGCGCATCTCAGCAGGTCACGAGGGACCGGCTGTCAGATGTCGTAATACAGCTCGAACTCGTGCGGGTGCGGCCGCAGGCGGATCGGGTCCACCTCATTCTCGCGCTTGTAGTCGATCCACGTCGAGATGAGGTCCTCGGTGAAGACGTCACCGGCGGTGAGGAACTCGTGGTCGGCCTCAAGGGCGTCGAGCACCTCCGGGAGCGAGGTCGGGACCTGCGGGATGAGCGCGTGCTCCTCCGGGGGCAGCTCGTACAGGTCCTTGTCGACCGGCGCCGGCGGCTCGATCTTGTTCTTGATGCCGTCGATGCCGGCCAGCAGCATCGCGGAGAACGCGAGGTACGGGTTCGACGACGGGTCCGGCGCGCGGAACTCGATGCGCTTCGCCTTCGGCGAGGAGCCCGTGATCGGGATGCGGATCGAGGCGGAGCGGTTACGGGCCGAGTAGACCAGGTTCACGGGGGCCTCGAAGCCCGGCACCAGACGGTGGTAGGAGTTCATCGAGGGGTTCGTGAAGGCCAGGAGCGACGGCGCGTGCTTGAGGATGCCGCCCAGGTACCAGCGGGCCGTGTCGGACAGGCCGCCGTAGCCCTTCTCGTCGTAGAACAGGGGCTCGCCGCCCAGCCACAGGGACTGGTGGGAGTGCATGCCCGAGCCGTTGTCGCCGAAGATCGGCTTCGGCATGAACGTCGCCGACTTGCCGGCCTCGAACGCCACGTTCTTGATGACGTACTTGAACTTCATCAGGTCGTCGGCGGCGTGCAGCAGGGTGTTGAACTTGTAGTTGATCTCCTGCTGGCCGGCGGTGCCGACCTCGTGGTGCGCGCGCTCCACGGAGAGGCCGACCTGACCGAGCGTCGTGACCATCTCGTCGCGGAGGTCCGCGAAGCGGTCGCTCGGCGAGGTGGGGAAGTACCCGCCCTTGTAGCGCGTCTTGTAGCCGAGGTTGCCGCCCTCCTCGTCGCGGCCGGTGTTCCACCAGGCCTCTTCGGAGTCGATCTGGTAGAAACCCTCGGACTGCGACGTCCCGAACTTCACGTCGTCGAAGATGTAGAACTCGGCCTCGGGCGCGAAGAACGCCGTGTCCGCGATGCCCGTGGAGCGCAGGTACGCCTCGGCCTTGGCCGCGATGTTGCGCGGGTCGCGGGCGTAGGGCTCGTTCGTGAACGGGTCCACGATCGAGAAGTTCATGACCAGCGTCTTGGCCTTGCGGAACGGGTCCACGAACGCCGTGCCCACGTCCGGCACGAGCTTCATGTCGGACTCGTGGATCGCCTGGAACCCGCGGATCGACGAACCGTCGAACATGAGGCCCTCGGCGAAGGCGTCCTCGTTGAACTGCGCCACGGGGATGTTGAAGTGCTGCATGACGCCCGGCAGGTCGATGAACCGGACGTCGACGAACTCCACCCCCTCGTTGCGGGTGAAGGCGATTGCCTCCTCGGCGTTGCTGAACATCTGCGCTCCTTGGCTCGCTGGATGACGTTCGGGAGAGTGACCGTCCGGATGACCGCGCACGGATCCACCCGAACCTATGGTTCCGCGGTTTCTCTCCGGTTACTGATTGTTGCCGCTACGTTACGCCCGGCTCTCGGGTGTGTAACTCCCGGGAGAAGGATGAGTCCGGTCGGCGTCAGCGGCTCCCACACTGCCAGAACTGCTGTCCCCGTCCCATCGGTGTCCGGTGGACGGATGTTTCCCATGGACGACGTCGGACGCGGTGCGGTCCGGCACCGGCAGTGAGCCGGGTGGTGGAATGCCGCACGCCCGCGATCGTCGTCGTACCTGAGATCTCCACAGGTCAACTTCGCGCAAAGCGTGCTGGACGCGGCGAGGGCGCTCCTGGGGGGCACCCTCGCCGACATCGGTATGGATCAGCGCCCGCGCATCGCCTTGCGGTCCGGGCGCATGCGGGTGGGGTCGATCCCCTTGGGGATCGGCAGCCGGGCTCCGCCGAGCGCCTTGAGGCGCTTGCCGACCTCGGTCACCTCGGTCTTGGTGAGCTGCTTCTTCAGCTTGGTCACCGAGCGGGTGACCTTCGTCAGGGGGACCTGGCCGTCCTCGTCGCCGCACTGGATCGCGGTGACCGGCACGTTGGGCAGGACCCGGGCGGTCCGCTTGACCTCCTTGTCGAGCAGCTTCTTCACGCGGTGCGACGGGCCCTCGGACACGAGCACCACGCCTGCGCGGCCCACACCGCGGAACACGAAGTCCTGGTTGCGGGGATCGACGGCCACCGGCTCGTCCTCGAACGTCCAGCCGCCACGCACCGTCCCCAGCGCTGCTCGAGCTGCCCCCGGCTGGCCCTGGATCTGCGTGTAGGCCGCCTTCTCCGCCTTGCGCGACAGCACGAACATCGCTCCGAGCACGCCGAACGGGATACCCACGATCAGCATGTAGATCGGGTGGCCCCACAGCAGGCCGATCACCTCGGCGGCAAGAACGATCGCCACGAAGACGCCCAGCATGATCCAGGTGACGGCCGGATCCTGCCGGTGGGTCATCTTGTAGACGGCCCACACCTGGTGGTACCAGCGCTGCTTCTTGGGCTTCTGCGAGCCGCCCGCGCCTGCGCGCGCGGCGTCTTCGGAGTTCGATCGGGCCATAGAACATGATTCTACGTGCCCTCGCGTGCCGGCCGTCGCGCTCCCGCGCCTCGCCACGCCCGTCCCGCTGAACCCCGGTCAGGAGGCGCCTGACGACCGCCGGCGGACTGGCAACGGTCGCCGGTGACCTCCTGACGCCGGGGCAGCAGCACTTCCGGCCGGGTGGCGGGCTGTCTCTTATACACATCT
>NZ_JABBYC010000090.1 GCF_016742955.1 Myceligenerans indicum
AGATGTGTATAAGAGACAGCCCCGACCCTCGCCGAATGGTTCGCCGCCGACGGCGGACCGGGCGCCGGCAGCGACTCCGGCTCCAACGCCTGGGCCATCGCCGGCGACACCACCGCCTCGGGCGCACCCCTGCTCGCCGGCGACCCCCACCGCACCATCGAACTGCCCGGCACCTACCAGCAGGTCAGACTCGCCTGCACGGCCCAGGCAGACGGCGAGGCCCCCTACGACGTGCTCGGACTCGCCTTCCCCGGCGTCCCCGGAGTCCAGCACTTCGGGTACGCGCTGTCCGGCAAAGCGCCCGGCGGCGACCAGCCCGGCGACGACGAGGCCAACGGGGACGACGACGGCCACGGCCGCCCCTGCGGCGACAGCTCCCCGGACGCGGCCGAGACCGGCGTCGCCTGGGGCATCACCAACGCCATGGCCCACCACGTCGAGGTCTTCGCAGAACGCCTCCGCCGCACCCCCGACGGCAGCTGGCAGGCACACGGCCCCGACGGCTGGGAACCCGCGACCAGCGGACACGAGACCATCGAGATCCGCCACCCCGACGGCACCCTCCGCCACGAGACCGCCCCCTGGATCGAGACGCCCCGCGGCCTCTGGGTCGCCACCCGCCAGGACGCGACCACCCGCCAGGACCAGCCCGGCACCGAACCACAGCCCGGCACCGACCACCCGGACACACGACACCTCACCATCCGCTGGCCCGTCCGCGTCCTCGCCGACGCCGGCGTGCCGGCCTGGCGACGCCTCCTGCGCTCGCGGACGGCACGCGACGTCGCCGGCGCGTTCGCCGACGGCTGGGTGGAACCGGTCAACCGGGTGCTCGCCGCCGACTCGCGGGGAGAGATGCTCAGCCTGACCGCCGGCCGCGTCGCCGAACGCGGCGTGGACGAGCGCGTCCTACCGGTGAACGCATGGTCCGATGCCGCGCGCGAGCGTGACTGGGCGCGGCTGCCCGAACCGGAGCGCGTGACCTCCGGCGTCGCGGTGGACGCCAACGAGCGGCCGCGGACCCAGCCGGAGGCCGGCCCACCAGGATCCCGCGCCCGCGGGGACGGCGGGGGACAGCCGCGCGACCGGCGTCGGAACCGTGAGGCGCACGCACTGGGCTGGTCGTACGCGCCCTACCGCGCCGACCGGATCCGAGCACTCCTCGCGGACCCGCCTCCCGGAGGCGAGACGCCCGGCACGCAGCGGCGCGTGCACGCCGACGTGTCCAGCCCGGCGGCGCTCGCGCTGATGGCGCGGCTCGGCGTGCCGGACGGGTTGCGGGCCTGGGCGCGGGACGGTGCCCCGATGGCGGCGGACAGCCGGGAGGCGGCCGCGTTCGACCGCTGGCGCGACGCCCTCGTGCGCCGGGTCGCAGCCGACCCGAGGCTGGCCGGTCTCGACGACGCCGGCAGCGGATACGGCGAGATCTTCGCCCCGTGGCTCGTCCCGGAGGCGGCGGTCGGCCACGGACTGCTGCGGCTCCTGGAGGCGCTCGGTGTGGAGGCGCTCGGTGTGGAGGCGCCCTGGACCCAACCACTCGTCCCGGAGCCCGGTGCCGAGCAGCTGGCCGGCGCCCAGCCCGCCGCCGTGACGTGGGGCGACCTGCACACCCTGGCCCCTGTGGGCCTGCCGGGCGCCGTGGGGCCGGAATTCCCCGTGGTACCGATCTCGGGTGACAACGACACGGTGCGGTGCACGGGCGGCGTCCCGGGCGTGTCCCCGCGCAGCACCCGGGGCTCCGTGGCCCGCTGGATCTGGGACCTCGCGGACCGCCGCGGCAGCCGCTGGGTGGTCCCGTTCGGCGCGAGCGGCGTGCCGGGCGACCCGCACGCCGCCGACCAGCACGAGACCTGGGCCGCGGGCGGGACGATCCCGGTCGAGACGGACTGGGGGAGGCTCCGCCGGATCACCCTGGAGCTCTCGGACGCCTCCGGCAGCCTGAGCGGTCCCGGCGGTCCGGGCGGTCCCGGCGGTCCGGGCGGCCAGGGCGGTCCGGGCGGCCAGGGCGGTCCGGGCGGTCCGGGTGGTCCGGGTGGCCAGGGCCGATCCGCGCACCGTCTGCTGCACGGCGCCCGCGGGGCGGAGGTCTGGCGCACCCGGACCTCGCACGGCGTGCTCACCGTGCACGTGCTGGACCCGGTCGCGGATCTCGACGTCCTGCACGGGTGGGTCACGCAGCCGCGAGCCCGCTTCTGGGGCCTGGGCCAGCTGACCCGCGACGAACTGCGCGAGACCTACGAGTTCGTGGACGGGCTGCCCACACACAACGCCTACCTGGTGCGCTGGGACGGTACCCCGGTCGCGCTCGTCCAGGCCTACCATCCCGAGGACGACCCGGTCGCCGCCGCGTACGAGGTGGCCGACGGCGACCTCGGCCTGCACTTCCTGCGTGCGCCCGCGCTCCCGGAGCACGCCGGGCGGGGAGCGGAGGGCTGGGCCGTCCTGGGCCCGGCGGTCATACGCTTCCTCTTCGCCGCACCGGGTGCGCGGCGCCTGGTGGCGGAGCCGGACGCGAACAACACGGCGGCTATCACGAGAATGACCGCTCTCGGTTTCGAGGCGGGGGAGCGTGTGCGCTTCGAGTCCCCGCACGGGCCGAAGGATGCCCGGATGGCCTACCTGACACGCGCCGGAGCCCGCCTCCGCGAGGAGTGAGCCCGCCTCGGCGAGGGGTGGGAGACCGGGTGGTCGTGTGGTCGGGGGTTTGGCGTGTGGTCGGTCAATCACTTGACCGACCACACGCCAAACCCCCGACCACACGACCGGCACCCCCACGCCGCCGGCACCCGCCAGCGCCGCCGGCACCCCCAGCGCCGCCGGTTCCGGCCCACGCGACCACTAATAGTGTGCCAAGCGCAGCGCGCAACTGTTTGCCCGAGCAAATGACTTGCCCCACGGTGAGAGAATGTGATCGATGCCATCCACTGACCCAGCCGGTTCCTCGCTGTCCACGTTCGCATCGTTTCGACGCCTCCTTCCCTACGTCCGCCCCGCCATCCCGCGCCTGGCCGGCGGCCTCCTGTCCGCGCTCGGCGCCAGCCTCGCCGCGCTCGCGATCCCGTACGTGCTCCAGTACGTGGTGGACGGCCCCCTGACCCAGGGGCTGACCTCGCACGACTGGACGGGCCTGGCCTGGTCCGTCGTGCTCGTGCTCGCGTTCGGCCTCGCGGAGGCGGGGCTCGTCGCGCTGCGGCGCAACCTCGTCATGTTCCCCGGCACGCGCGTCGAGCACACGATGCGCATGGCCATGTTCCGGCACCTGCAGGACCTGCCCGCCGCGTTCCACGACAAGTGGCCCGGCGGGCAGCTCCTGTCCCGTGTGATGGGAGACCTCGGCCTGCTGCGCCGCTGGCTCATCTTCGGCCTCCTGCAGCTCGTGCTGAACGTCTGCACCATCGCCGTCGGCGTGGGTGTCCTCGTCGCGACCGCGGGCTGGCTGGGTCTCGTCTACCTCGCCGGCGCGGTGCCCGTCACGGTCATCGTGTTCCGGTTCTCCCGCAGGTACCGGGTGATCTCCCGGCTCTCCCAGGACCAGTCCGGCGACCTGGCCAACACGGTCGAGGAGTCCGTCCACGGCATCCGCGTGCTCAAGGCGTTCGGACGGGGGCACGACGCGCTGCACTCCTTCACCGGACAGGCCGACACGCTGCGCCGCACCGAGATGCGCAAGGCCTCGGTGGACGCGGGCCTGATGACCACGCTCACCCTCATCCCGGAGGTCACGCTCGGCGTCTGTCTCGTCCTCGGCGTCTGGCTGACCGGGACCGGTCAGATGACCGTCGGCGACCTCGTGCTCTTCTTCGCCACCACCGCCGTCGTGGGCGGGCCCGTCATCGACCTCGGCATGACGCTGTCGATGACGCTCAACGCCCGCACCGCCGTCGACCGCTACTTCGAGGTCATGGAGACCGCACCCGAGCTGACGGACCCCGCCCGGCCGGCCACGCTCCCCGCGGGCCCCAAGGGCGACGTCGCACTCCGGGACGTCGCCTTCACCTACCCGGACGCCGCACCCGGCACCCGCGCCGTGCTGGAGGGCGTCGACCTCGACCTGCCCGCCGGGACGACGACGGCGCTGGTGGGCCTCACCGGCTCCGGGAAGTCCACCCTCGCGATGCTCGTGCCGCGCATCTACGACGTGACGCGCGGCCAGGTGCTGCTCGACGGCGTCGACGTGCGTGACCTGACCCGTCACGACCTGCGCCGGCACGTCGCCGTCGCGTTCGAGGAACCCACCCTGTTCTCCGCCTCGGTGCGGGAGAACGTCCTGCTCGGCGTGCCCGAGTCCGGTCCCGACGCCGTGGGGGAGACCGAGCGCACCCGCCGCATGTACGAGGCCCTGGAGGTCGCCCAGGCCGGCTTCGTCCACGACCTGCCCGACGGCGTCGGGACCCGCATCGGCGAGGAGGGCCTGTCCCTGTCGGGCGGGCAGCGCCAGCGTCTCGCGCTGGCCCGGGCCATCGCCGCCCGTCCGGGCGTCCTCGTGCTGGACGACCCGCTGTCCGCGCTCGACGTCACCACCGAGGAGGCCGTCACCCACCGCCTCGCGGAGGTGCTGGAGGGCACCACCACCCTGGTCATCGCCCACCGGCCGTCCACGGTGGCGCTTGCCGACCGCGTCGCCGTCCTGGAGGACGGGCGTATCACCGCCATCGGTACCCACGGTGAGCTGCTCGCGACGAGCGCCCACTACCGCCACGTCATCTCCAGCCTTGAGGAGGACTACGTGTCGCACGACCCGTCCGGTTCGCCGGCAGAACCCGCCGGTCCCGCCGATCCCGCAGAACCCGCTGGGCCCGCCCGCTCGACCGACGCGGAGGTGAGCGCATGAGCGCCCCCGCCGACCGCCGTCGTCCCACGGACGCGGACCACGACGACGAGACACGCCTCGACCGCGCCACCTCCCGCGCCGTGCGGCGCCGTTCCCTCGCCCTGCTCGGGAACCTGCTGCGCCCGCACGCGCGGACCCTGAGCTGGGCCGCGGTCCTGGTCACGGCCTCCACGGCGGCGCAGGTCTCCGGTCCCTGGCTGGTGTCCCTGGCCATCGACGACGCGCTGCCCGCCCTGCCCGACGACATCGCCCCCCTGGCGGCCGTCGGCGTCGCCTACCTGGCGGCCGCCGTCCTGGCCGGGGTCACGATCGGCGCCTACCGCCGGGTCGCGGCCCGGATCGCCCAGAGCGTCCTGCTGGAGCTGCGCCGCCGCGTCTTCCGGCAGACCCAGCGGCTCAGCCTGGAGTTCCACGAGTCCTACACCTCGGGCCGCATCATCTCCCGGCAGACCAGCGACCTGGAGGCCCTGCGCGAGCTGCTCGACGGCGGTCTGGTGGGCGTCATCTCCTCGATCCTGGTCATGCTCTTCACCGCCGTCGGGCTCACGATCCTGGACCCGCTGTCCGGGCTGGTCCTGGTCAGCGGGCTCGTCCCGGCCTGGTTCCTCGTGCGCTGGTTCCAGAAGCACTCCCAGGTGGCCTACCGCGAGCAGCGCACCTGGTCGGCGCGGCTCATCGTGAAGTTCGTCGAGACCATGACGGGCATGCGGGCCGTGCAGGCGTTCAACCGCGAGAGCACCACGGAGCGTGACTTCGACCGGATCGGCGAGGCCTACCGCGACGCCAACCTGCGGATCTTCGGGATCAACGGGCGCTTCGCCCCGGGCCTGCTCCTGATCGGCAACATGACGGTCGTGGTGGCGCTGGCCGCGGGCGGCTGGCGCGTGCTGACCGGCTCGCTGGCGGTCGGCGTGCTCGTGGCCGTGCTGCTGTACGTGAAGCGGTTCTTCGCGCCGATCCAGCAGATCGGCATGTTCTACAACGCGTTCCAGTCCGCGGCGGCCGCGTTGGAGAAGGTCTCGGGGCTGCTGGCGGAGGAACCGACGGTCGTCGAGCCCGTCGAGCCCGTCGACCTTCCCGTCCCGCGCGGCCGGCTGCAGCTCGACCACGTGCGCTTCGCCTACGGCGACGGCCCCGTCGTGCTGCCGGACCTCGACCTGACGATCCCCGCCGGGCAGACCGTCGCGCTGGTGGGTACCACCGGGGCCGGCAAGTCCACCATCGCGAAGCTGGTCACCCGGTTCTACGACGCGACCTCCGGGCGGGTGCTGGTCGACGGCGTGAACATCCGGGACATCGCCTCACCGGTGCTGCGCCGGAACGTGGTCATGGTGACGCAGGAGGCCTACCTGTTCAGCGGCTCCGTGGCGGAAAACATCGCCCTCGGGCGGCCCGACGCGACCCGTGAGGAGATCGAGGCGGCGGCGCGCGCCGTGGGCGCGCACGAGTTCGTCACGAACCTGCCTGACGGCTACGACACCGAGGTGAACAAGCGCGGCGGCCGTGTCTCGGCGGGGCAGCGGCAGCTGCTGTCGTTCGCGCGGGCGTTCCTGGCCGACCCCACGGTGCTGGTGCTGGACGAGGCCACGTCCTCCCTGGACCTGCCCGGGGAACGGCTGGTGCAGCGCGGCCTGCAGACGCTGCTCGCCGACCGCACGGCGATCATCATCGCCCACCGCCTCTCGACCGTGGAGATCGCGGACCGGGTCCTGGTGCTGGCCCACGGCGCGATCGTGGAGGACGGCAGCCCCGACGAGCTCGTGAGCCGGGGTGGCCGGTTCGCCGCGATGCACGGGGCATGGCAGGACTCGCTGGTCTGACGGAGGCACCCGGCCGGGCTCCCGGTCAGGCGAAGTGGCGCGCCCGTCGTGCCGGCCGAGCGGCCGGGTGGGAGCCCGTGAGGGTCGTCTCCGGCGGGACGTGCGACGGCGGCGCCCAGGCCGGGAGCGGTTCGGGCGCCGCCGCGGCGGCGGCTGGCCGGGGAGCGGCGTAGGCGCTGGGAGCGGGGTTGCGCGGCTGCGGGCCCGGAGGCGCCGGCCGCGGCGGGGCCTGGAACGCGGCCGGCGCCGGGTTGCGCGGGGCGGGAGCTGTCTCTTATACACATCTGACGCTGCCGACGATAAGG
>NZ_JABBYC010000091.1 GCF_016742955.1 Myceligenerans indicum
CCTTATCGTCGGCAGCGTCAGATGTGTATAAGAGACAGACTCCTTGTCCCACCCTCGCGACTCCTTGCGCTACCCTTGGGAAAGCGCATTCCGCAAGGAGCCGCCCAGAGAGCACGACGAAGGAGTCCCCCATGACACGCACCCTGCGCATCGCCATGAACGGCGTGACCGGCCGCATGGGCTACCGACAGCACCTGCTGCGCTCGATCCTGCCGATCCGCGAGCAGGGTGGCGTCACCCTGGCCGACGGCTCGAAGGTCCAGGTCGAGCCGGTCCTCGTGGGCCGCAACGCCGAGAAGCTCAAGGAACTGGCTGCCAGGCACGACGTCGAGCACTGGACCACCGACCTCGACGCCGCCATCGCCGACGCCGACGTCGTGTTCGATGCCGCGATGACCAACCTCCGCCCCGCCACGCTCACCAAGGCGATGAAGCAGGGCAAGCACGTCTTCACCGAGAAGCCCACCGCGGAGACGCTGGAGGAGGCGATCGAGCTCGCCCGGCTGCGCGAGGAGACGGGCGTGACGGTCGGCGTCGTGCACGACAAGCTGTACCTACCCGGCCTGGTCAAGCTGCGCCGCCTGGTGGACGAGGGCTTCTTCGGCCGCATCCTGTCGATGCGCGGCGAGTTCGGCTACTGGGTGTTCGAGGGCGACATCCAGGCCGCGCAGCGCCCGTCCTGGAACTACCGCCGTGAGGACGGCGGCTCCATGACCACCGACATGTACTGCCACTGGAACTACGTCATGGAGGGCATCGTCGGCCAGGTCAAGTCCGTCACCTCCAGGACCGCCACGCACATCCCCACCCGCTGGGACGAGCAGGGCAAGGAGTACACCGCCACCGCCGACGACGCCGCCTACGGCATCTTCGAGCTGGAGACCCCGGACGGCGACGACGTGATCGCCCAGATCAACTCCTCCTGGGCGGTGCGCGTCTACCGCGACGAGCTCGTCGAGTTCCAGATCGACGGCACGCACGGCTCCGCCGTCGCCGGCCTGAACAAGTGCGTGGCGCAGCAGCGCGCCCACACCCCCAAGCCGGTGTGGAACCCGGACCTGCCGGTCACCGAGTCGTTCCGCGACCAGTGGATGGAGGTCCCGGCCAACGGCGACCTGGACAACGGGTTCAAGGCGCAGTGGGAGGAGTTCCTGCGCGACGCCGTCGCCGGGCGGCCGCACCGCTTCGACCTGCTGTCCGCGGCGCGTGGCGTGCAACTCGCGGAGCTGGGCCTGCGGTCCTCGGCCGAGGGCCGCCGCGTCGAGATCCCGGAGATCACGCTGTGAACGGGGCGAGGCTCACCCTCCCGGTGTTCGACGACGCCGGGTCGCTGACGGGGACCGAGGCCGTCGACCTGCGGGCACCGGGCCCCTGGACACTCCCTGACAGGCCGTTGACCAGCCGTGTCGCGTTCGCCGCGGCGCACGTCGTGCCGCATCCCGGAGCCACGAACGTCCCCGGTGAACCGGCATCGGTCGACTGGGACAGCACCCTGGCCTACCGCCACCGCATCTGGTCCTACGGCCTCGGCGTCGCCGACGCGATGGACACCGCCCAGCGCGGGATGGGCCTGGACTGGGCCGCGACGCAGGAGCTCGTGCGGCGGTCGGCCGCGGACGCCGCGGCGTTCCGCTCGACGTCGGCCACCGGGCACGCCGCCCGGGTCGCGTGCGGCGCGGGAACCGACCAGCTCTCGCCGGAGGCCGTAGCGGCCCTCGAACCGGGCGAGGCCGGGCTGTCCGCCGTCGTGGACGCGTACCGCGAGCAGGTGCACGTGGTCCAGGACGCGGGCGCACAGGTCATCGTCATGGCGTCGCGCGCCCTGGCGCGGGTGGCCCGCGGCCCCGAGGACTACGCGCACGTGTACGACGCCGTTCTCGCCGAGGCGGACCAGCCGGTGGTGCTGCACTGGCTCGGCACGATGTTCGACCCGGCACTGGAGGGCTACTGGGGTGCGACGTCGGTGGACGACGCCACGGCCGTCTTCCTGGACGTCGTCCGGGCCCACCAGGCGAAGATCGACGGCGTGAAGGTGTCACTGCTCGACGCCGCGCACGAGGTCGGGCTCCGGCGCGCCCTCGCCGCACTGGACCCGGTCGCGATGCCGGCCGGGTTCGGGGTCGCGGACGACGACGGCACGGACGGCCCGGCGGGGAGCGCGTCCGGCACCACGTCTCCGGGTGCCGCCCTCCCGGACGCCTCGGCCCAGGACGGCACCGCCCACCCGGGCGACCGCCTCGCCCGCCCGCGCCTGTACACGGGTGACGACTTCAACTACCCGGAACTCATCGCCGGCGACGAGCAGGGACACTCCGACGCGCTGCTCGGCATCTTCGCGGCGATCTACCCGGCGGCATCCACGGCGCTCCAGGCGTTCGACGCCGCCGCCACGGGCGAGCCCGGCGCCGCGAAGCGGGGACACGACATCCTCGCGGCGACCGAGTCGCTCGGCCGTACGATCTTCGAGGCGCCGACGTACTACTACAAGACGGGGATCGCGTTCCTGTCCTGGCTGAACGGATTCCAGCCCGCTTTCTCGCTGGTGGGCGGACTGCACGCGGGCAGGTCGGTGGCACACCTCGTGGAGCTGTTCCGGCTGGCCGACGGCTGCGGCATGCTCCTGGACCCGGAGCTGGCCGGGCGCCGGATGGCCGCCTTCCTCACGGTGAACGGAGTGAACGCATGAGCGGCAACACGACCGGCGACACGGCCGGCGGCTCCGCGGGAGCGGGCGCCGGCGCGCCGACGGCGCCCACCGTCCCGACCGACCTGCGGCGGGCGTCGCTGAACACCGCCACGATCAAGCACGCGACACTCGCCGAGGCCTGCGAGGCGGCGGCGACGGCGGGCTTCGGCGCGGTCGGCCCGTGGCGTGACCGCGTCCAGGAGGTGGGTGCGACCCAGGCCGCGAAGATCATCGCCGACGCCGGCCTGGTCGCGTCGTCGCTGTGCCGGGGAGGGTTCCTCACCGCCCGGGACGACGCCGGGATCTCCGCGGCGCTCGACGAGAACAGGCGGGCCTTCGAGGAGGCCGCGACGATCGGCGCTCCGGAGCTGATCTTCGTGGTCGGCGGGCTCCCCGCGATGTCGGCGCCGGGGGCGGGGCCACGCCCCGACGCCGGGCCGGAGGACCGGGATCTGGTGGCGACCCGCGCACGGGTGGCGGACCGGCTCGCGGACCTGGCGCCGATCGCGCGCGAGCACGGTGTGCGGATCGTGCTGGAGCCGCTGCACCCGATCTTCGCGGCGGACCGTGCCGTGATCTCCACGCTGGGCCAGGCCCTGGACCTCGCGGAGCCCTTCGCGCCCGAGGAGGTCGGCGTCGTCGTCGACACCTACCACGTGTGGTGGGACCCGGCTCTGCCCGAGCAGATCGAGCGAGCGGGCAGGGCGCGGCGGATCGCGTCGTACCAGGTGTGCGACTGGATCCTGCCGCTGGCCGCGGAGCCGCTGAACTCCCGCGGGCACGTGGGCGACGGCTACATCGACTTCGCGACGATCTCCGGATGGGTGCGCGAGGCCGGGTACACCGGCTACGTCGAGACCGAGATCTTCAACGAGGAGGTCTGGGCGGCGCCTCCCGCGGCGACGGCGGCGACCGTCCTGTCCCGCTACGAGCGGCACGTCCATCCCCACCTGACGACGGCCTCACGGGCCCCGGTTCGTCCGGCGACGAGAGCGAACCGCTGAAGGAGAGGATTCCCCGATGACCCGCCTGCCCGCACCCGATGTCACCGATCGAGCCTTCTGGACCTCCGAGCGGATGGGATCGGCCCTCGCCTCCGCGGTCGAGAACGCCGCGAGCGCCCTCGGCACGCCCTGGCCCGAGGCCCGGGTCGCACAGTTCGCCCGGTTCTGGCGCGACGGCGACCGCAAGGACTACGAGGGCAACGTCATCGCGCGGCAGCACCGCCTCACCTATGCCACGCTCGCCGCCCTGCACACGGGCGACGAGCGCTTCCTCGACGAGGTGATCGACGGCGTGATCCTCCTGTGCGAGCAGTCCACCTGGTGCTGGGCCGCCCACGAGCACTCCTGGGAACGCAACGGGTATGTCGTCCCCGACGTCACCGATCCGTGCCTCGACCTCGGGGCGGGCGAGGTCGCCGGGCAGCTCGCCTGGGTGGACCACCTGCTCGGGCCTGCCGTCGACGAGCGTGCCCCCGGTGTCCGGGCGCGTATCCGGCACGAGGCACGGCAACGGGTGCTGCGTCCGTTCACGGATCGCCGCGACTGGTGGTGGCTCGGGATCGAGCAGCCGCTGATGAACTGGAGCCCGTGGATCCAGAGCAACGTCCTGGCGGCCGCGCTCGCGCTCGAGGACGACGCGGCGCGGCGCCACCACATCGTGGAGCTCGTCGATCAGGGCATCGCCGCCTACTGGGACTCGCTACCGGCCGACGGCGGGATCGACGAGGGCTATCACTACTGGTGGCAGGGCGCGGCCCGCGCACAGGAGGCGCAGGACCTGCTCGACCACGCCCGCGCACGGCACGCCCCGGCGGGACCGGTCCGGGCACATGGGTCGGCCGACGGCCCGTCCGGAGCCTCCTCCGACGGCGACGGAGACGGCTCGCGCGCGGCGTCCGGCGCCGCGGAGGTCCGCGCCGAGACGATCCGGCAGATCATCGCCTTCCCGCACCGGATGTTCCTGGGGCGCGACTGGTACGTGGGTGTCGCGGACAGCCCGGCTCGACCGATCTGGACCTGGCCGTGGAACCTGGTGCACTCGTGGGCCCGCCGGGTCGGGGACGACGACGCGGCACGGCACGCGGCGTCGTACCGCGGTCGCCCGGAGATCCTGTGGGACGAGCGGGTCACGCTGTCCCGGGCCGTGCTGATGCTGTGCGACGACGACTGGAACGCCCTGTCCGCCGGGGCCACTCCGCCGCTGGTGGGCGAGGTGTGGCTGCCGGAGACGCAGGTGGCGCTCGCCCGGTCGCGGCCGGGTGCGGTCGAGGGCGTGGCCGTGTTCGTCAAGGGTGGGCACAACGGGGAGAACCACAACCACAACGACGTCGGCGAGGTCATGGTCGCTCTGGACGGCGTGCCCGTGGTGGTCGACGCCGGGAAGCCGACCTATCGCGCCGGGACGTTCGGCGACGAGCGTTACGAGCAGTGGCCGATACGCTCGGCCTGGCACAACGTCCCGCAGGTCCGCGGCGCGGAGCAGTGTGCCGGCCCCGAGTTCGCGGCGCGGTCCATGACCGTCGCCCCGCCCGGCACTCCCGACGGCTCCTGGACCGCACGGCTCGACCTCGCGGGGGCCTACGCCGTCGACGGTCTGGTGGCCTGGTGGCGCGAGGTGACGCTGGACCGCGCGACGGAGTCGGTCACCGTCAGGGACGCGTGGTCGTTCTCCGAGGACGCCCGTAGGGGGATTCCGGCGGCCGTGGAGCACGCGGCGGCCACGCCGTCCCGGGCGGCACCGGGTGGTGACCGGCCGACGGTTCTGCACTGGCTGCTGGCGGGGGACGTGGATCTCGATGCGACGTCCGGACGAGCCACGGTCCGGCATGCTGCGGGCCGGCCGGACCCCGAGGTCCGCTCGCTCCGGATCACCTGGGACCCCGAAGCCGCGGACGCCGCGCTCGACGTCCGCGAGATCGACGACGACGAGCTGTCCGCCGTGTGGGGCGAGCGCCTGACCAGGCTCTCTCTGATTCCCCGCGACCAGTCGCACGGCGGGGCCCTGGCTGTGGGCTTCGCGCTGGCCTGACCGAGGTTCACCCGCTGCCGCCATGTGGAACGTACTGACGATCCCGTAGTATCACCGACTGTGATTCGGCTGGGAGCGCTCCGGCTTCTCGGACTCGCCCTCCTCGCGGTGGGTCTCGCCGGTGCGGCCGGAACGGCTGCGGAGGCGTACGGGCACCAGGGGCTGAGCGTCGACGCCGAGGGCGCCACGTTCGACCAGTGGCACATCTCCGTGGACGCCAGCCTGGAGTACACGGTCAGGCCGCTGGACAGCCAGGGCAGCACCTACTTCCGGCGCACCCTGGACACCAAGGAACGGTACGCGGGCTGGGCCGCCTTCGAGGAGGCGCCCCAGACGTTCCCGGACGGATACTGCGTCACCTGGGTCCGCCTCGACCGCTACGAGTGGGGCGAGTGGATGGACGGGCCGGCCTGCACGACAGCTCCGGCGGAGCCCGGGCAGCCGGCCGGCGATCCGACCGAGGACCCGACGGCCGCCTCCACGCCGGACGCCGGGCAGACCTCGACGCCCACCGCCACGCCTGCCACGCCCGCCCCGGCGAAGCCGGAACCCGCGCCCAGCCCCTCCGCCACCGAGCCGACGCCGGACCCTGTCTCTTATACACATCTCCGA
>NZ_JABBYC010000092.1 GCF_016742955.1 Myceligenerans indicum
CCTTATCGTCGGCAGCGTCAGATGTGTATAAGAGACAGCGATCGACGGAGATCATCATGAAACACCCCCGCACCGCCCTCGCCGCGACCACCTGCCTGCTGTCCCTGGCTCTGGCCGCCTGCTCCCCCATCGGCGGCCCCGCGGCGGCACCGACGGACGTCGCCCCCGAGGGCGACATCGAGCCCCGGGAGATCTCGTGGCTGCTGTCCCGTCCGGCCGACGGCGGCGTCATCACCGCGATGGAGCAGATCGCCGACGAGTACGCCCAGGACCACCCGGGCTTCTCCCTCCGCCTCATCACCACCCCGGACCGGCCCTCCTACCTGCAGCGGCTGGAGACGCTCGCGGCCGCGAACGAGCTGCCGGAGCTGTTCGACATCGACGCCACGCCGTTCGCCCGGAAGCTGGCCGACCAGGGCCGCATGATGGACGTCGAGGCGCTCCTGTCGGACATCGGCGTCCTGGACGACTACCGCCCCGCGGCCCTGAGCTACCAGCGGTTCGACGACGGCTCGCTGTACATGGTCCCCTTCGAGTTCCAGCTCGAGATGTTCTGGTACAACACCGCGCTGTTCGAGCAGGCCGGCGTGGAGGTCCCGGAGACGCTCGACGACTTCCCGCAGCTGTGCCGGGACCTGCGAGCCGCCGGGATCGTGCCGATCGCCCTCGACGGGCAGGACCAGTGGCCGCTGGAGCGGTACCTGGCCTACTACCCGTACCGGCTGGCCGGCCAGGACTACGTCAACGACCTCAAGCGCGCCGACGCCTCCCTGACCGACGCACCGGGCCGGGCCGCGACGAACTGGCTGAGCGAGCTCGGTGAGGCCGGCTGCTTCCAGGACGGCTTCTCCGCCACGGGCTATGCGGACGCGCAGGCGCTGTTCACCAGCGGCCGGGCCGCGACGTACAACATCGGCACCTGGGAGCTGGCGAACCTGGCCACAGAGACTCTCGACGAGTCGGTGCGCGACGACGTCGACTTCTTCACCCTCCCCACCGTCGACGGCGCGGTGACGGACGACAACGAGTACTTCTCGCCGTCGGGCATCGGCATGGCCGTGAACAGCGGCACCTACGACCCGCTGGTGCGTGACTTCCTCGCCTTCGCGCTGGAGGAGTACCCGCAGGTGTACGCCGAGTCGGGCGCCATTCCCCCGACCACCACCGCCGAGGCCGTGATCCCGGCGGACGCCACGCCGCTGTACGGGCGTGCGCTGGAGCTCGCCGACGAGGTCGGCGACCAGTCCGCCGTGCCGTGGGACGCTCTGCTGGACCCGACGTCGAACACGCGTCTCCAGCAGGAGCTCACGCTGCTCGTGCAGGGCGAGATCACGCCCGAGAAGTTCACCACGACCATGGACGACGTGATCGCCGAGAACGGCGCCGAGGCCTTCCAGTGACGCGCGCGGCACACCCCGAACCAGCTCACCCCGAACCGGCGCACCGGCCGCCTGCGCGCGAAGCACGCGCGCAGGCGCCGGCACCCGCACCGGCCCCGGCACCCGCACAGGGAGGACGCCGATGCTGACCCACCGCAGCAGGACGTCGGTCCTGGTGTTCCTCCTGCCGCCGCTGGTGGTGTACGGCGTGGCCGTGCTGCTGCCGATCGTGCAGTCGCTGGTGCTGAGCCTGTTCTCGTGGGACGGGATCACCGCCATGCAGTTCGTCGGGGTGGAGAACTACGCGCGGATGCTCGCCGGGGACGCGGTCTTCTGGCGGGCGTTCGCCAACACGCTCGGGTACCTGACGATCTGCCTGGTCCTGCAGCTCGGCGGCGCGCTGGTCGTCGCCAGCCTGATCCTCGCCCTGCCCACGGGCCGGGAGCTGGCCAAGACGCTGTTCCTCCTGCCCGCGGTCATCTCGACCGTGGCGATCGCGTTCCTCTTCCAGCACATCTACTCCTTCGACCCGCCGGGCCTGCTCAACCAGGTGCTCGACCTGGTCGGCCTGGGCGGGCTCCAGACACCGTGGCTGTCCGACGTGAGCACCGTGCTCGTCGCGGTGTCAGCACCCGAGGGCTGGCGCTTCACCGGCCTGTACATGCTCATCATCTACGCGGCCCTGGCGGCCGTACCCAAGGAGCTGGAGGAGGCGGCACGGCTCGACGGCGCCTCGTGGTGGCAGCTGTTCCGGCAGATCCGCTTCCCGTACATCCAGCCCGTCTGGATCACCACGGTCATCATGGCCACGACCTACGCACTGCGCGGGTTCGACATCCCCTACCTGCTCACCAACGGCGGGCCGGGCCAGTCGTCGGAGCTGCTGACCACCTACATGTACAAGACGGCCTTCACGTCGACCGACTTCGGCTACGCCAGCACCGTCTCGGTGTTCATCGTGATCGAGTGCCTCGTCGCCGTCGGGCTCATCACCGTGCTGCTGCGCAGGAGGGACGCATGACCACAGGACACCTGGCACAGGGCCGGCGGGCACAGGACCCGCGGGCGAAGAGCCCGCGAGCGCCTGGCCGCCGGGCACCGGAACACGGAACGGAACACGTCATGACCGCGACCTCGCAGCGCGCCGGCCGCCGCGGCACCGCCCCGCGCCCCTCCCTGCCGCCCGCGGAACGGCGGCGGCGTCTGGACCTGCACCGGTCGCTGACCACCGTGGTTGTCGTCCTCATCGTCGCGGTACAGGTCTACCCCCTCGTGTGGCTGTTCCTGACCGCCCTGCGCACGCCGGCGGACTTCGCCTCCGGCAACCTGTTCGCCCTGCCGGGCGAGATCACGGCCGACAACTTCGTCCGCGCGCTCGGCACGGGCAACCTGGGGCTGAACATCCTGAACAGCTTCGTCGTCACGATGGGGGCGAACGTCCTCATCGTGCTGCTGGGCACCATGGCGGCCTACGCGCTGACGGTGCTGGGATTCCGGTTGTCCGGGGTGGTGCGGGCCGTCTTCCTGCTCGGCATCATCGTGCCGGTGCAGATCGCGCTGGTGCCGCTGTTCATCGACTACTCGTACGTCGGCCTGCTGGACACGTACGCGTCGATGATCATCCCGCTCGCCGGGTTCGCCCTGCCGATGTCGGTGTACCTCTTCTCGTCGTTCTACAGCTACATCCCGGGCGAGCTGTACGAGGCCGCGATGCTCGACGGGGCGGGGCCGTACCGCATCTTCACGCAGATCACGTTCCCGATGTCGCTGAACACGATCGTCACGGTGGTGATGGTCAACGCCATCTTCATCTGGAACGACTTCATCTTCGCCAACACGTTCGTGCTGTCCGACGGGCTGCGCACGATCCCCCTCGGCCTGCAGAACTACATCGGCGCGATGGGCAACGTGGACTGGACGGCGACGTTCGCCGCCGTCTGCGTCACGATCACGCCGCTCCTGCTGGTGTTCCTCGTGCTGAACAAGGCGATGATCCAGGGGCTGGAGAGCGGGGCGACGAAGGGATGACGCGGCACACGGCCGAGCCTCCGACGCCACCTGCGCCCGCACGACCACCGGCAAGGCCGGCGGGCGAGCCGAGCACAGGACCAAGACCAGGGAGGATGCTGCGATGACGAACTCGACACCGCGGCCACGACGGCGAGGAGCCCGCGTCACGCTGCGAGAGGTGGCGGAGGCCGCCGGCGTATCCACCGCGACGGTCTCCCACGTGCTCAACGAGACCTCTGGCGCACGGATCGGCCCGGACACCCGCCAACGGGTGCGCGACGCGGCGGACGCGCTCGGCTACCGACCGAACGCGGCCGCGAAGAACCTGGTCACCGGCACCACCCGGTTCATCGGGCTGGTGGCGGACGCCATCGCCACCACCCCGTTCGCGGGGCAGATCATCCACGGCGCGCAGGACGCCGCGTGGCGGCAGGGCTACACGCTGCTCGTGGCGAACACCGCGGGCAACACCGAGGCCGAGCGCGACGCCATCGCCATGATGCTGGACCACCAGGTGCAGGGCATCCTCTACTCCACCTGGTACCACCGTGCCGTCGAGCTCCCGGCCGCCCTGCGCGAGACCAACACGATCCTGGTCAACTGCTACGCACCGGGCAGCGACCTCCCGGCGGTGGTGCCGGACGAGGTCCAGGGCGGGCGGACGGCCACGCAGGCCCTGCTCGACGCCGGCCACCGCCGCATCGCGTTCGTCAACACCACCACGCCCTCACCGGCGCACGACGGACGGCTCCGCGGCTACGGCGAGGCGCTGCGCGCGGCAGGTATCACCGTCGACCCCGCCCTGGTGTTCGACGCCCGGCCGGAGCAGGAAGGCGGGTACGACGTGCTCCCCCGCGTCCTGGAGCAGGGCGTGACCGCCGTGTTCTGCCACAACGACCGCGTGGCGATGGGCCTGTACGACGCCGTCCGCGAGCGCGGGCTCACCGTGCCGGAGGACCTGTCGGTCATGGGCTTCGACAACCAGGAGATCATCGCCGCCCACCTGCGTCCGCCGCTGAGCACCGTGGGGCTGCCGCACGGCGAGCTGGGTGCCGCGGGCGTACGGCTGCTGCTCGGGCAGCAGGACGTGCCGCCGGGCGGGCGGCTGGAGGTGACGTGCCCGCAGGTGCTGCGCGCCTCGGTGCGCAACCTCGGGGCAGCGGGCTGACCACCTCCCCGACGTGGACGAGGGGGCGGGTCCGGCAGCTCCGACCCAACATTTCGACCGAACCATCAGACAAAGGAGTCCACACATGGTTGAGATCACTCGACGCCACCTCCTGAACGGCGCGGGCGCCGGCGCGCTCGCGCTGCTGGCCGGTGCCGGAATGCCGGTGCCGCCCGCACGGGCGCAGCAGTCGCTGCGGGCCGTCTACCACATGACCCCGCCGGCCGGCTGGCTGTGCGACCCGCAGCGCCCCGTGCTCCACGGCGGCGCGTACCACCTCTACTACCTGCACTCGGACCAGAACTTCGGCGACGGCGGCTGGGACCACGCGACCACGACCGACTGCGTGTCCTTCACCCACCACGGGACGGCGCTGCCCCTGCAGCCGGACTTCCCGGTGTGGACGGGGTCCGTCGTCGTCGACGACGCGGACACCGCCGGCTTCGGCGCCGGGGCGATCGTCGTCCTCGCGACACAGCCCACCGACGGCGTACGGCGCTACCAGGAGCAGTACCTGTACTGGTCCACCGACGGCGGGTACACCTTCACCGCGCTGCCCGACCCGGTCATCGCCAACGACGAGGGCCGTACGGCCACCACGCCGGAGGAGATCGCCAACGCCGAGTGGTTCCGCGACCCGAAGATCCACTGGGACGCGGTGCGCGGCGAATGGGTCTGCGTGATCGGGCGCCTGCACTACGCCTCGTTCTACACGTCGCCGAACCTGCGCGACTGGACGTGGCGCCACAACTTCGACTACCCCAACCACGACCTGGGCGGGATCGAGTGCCCGGACCTGTTCGAGATCGTGGCCGACGACGGCACGCGCCACTGGGTCCTCGGCGCCAGCATGGACGCCTACGCCGTCGGGCTGCCGATGACGTACGCGTACTGGGTGGGCACCTGGGACGGCGGGCAGTTCCTCACCGACGACCTGGAACCGCAGTGGCTGGACTGGGGATGGGACTGGTACGCCGCCGTGACCTGGCCCGTGGCGGAGGACCCCGAGCATCGCAGGTACGCGATCGCCTGGATGAACAACTGGAAGTACGCCGCGCGCGACGTCCCCACGGACGCGACCGACGGGTACAACGGACAGAACTCCGTGGTGCGGGAGGTGCGGCTCGCGCTCCAGCCCGGGGGCTGGTACTCGCTGCTGAGCACGCCCGTGGACGCGCTGTCCCAGTATGCCCGCGCGACGGTGCCGCTGCCGGACGTGACGGTCGACGGCAGCACGGTCCTGCCCTGGTCCGGGCGGGCGTACGAGCTGGAGCTCGACATCTCCTGGGACACGGCGACCAACGTCGGGGTGTCCGTCGGACGGTCCGCCGACGGGACCCGCCACACGAACATCGGCAAGTTCGGGGACACGATCTACGTCGACCGCGGGCCCTCCGACCAGGCCGCCTTCTCCCTGGTGCCCTACACCCAGGCGGAGGCCCCGATCGACCCTGCCGCACGCAGCGTGCACCTGCGGATCTTCGTCGACACCCAGAGCGTCGAGGTCTTCGTCAACGCGGGCCACACGGTGCTCTCCCAGCAGGTGCACCTCACCGACGGCGACACGGGCATCTCCCTGTACACCGACGGCGGCCCCGCCAGTTCCTGTCTCTTATACACATCT
>NZ_JABBYC010000093.1 GCF_016742955.1 Myceligenerans indicum
AGATGTGTATAAGAGACAGGGTCGTCGGTGACGACGTCGGTCCGGGCCGGGTGGCGCGCTCGGCGGCGAGTTTCCGGAAGGCGGGGTCGCTCAGGTACTGGGCGAGTCCTTCGCCGCGGACGAAGGGGAGGCTGCCGAGGTCGAGGTCGTGGGTGCGCCATCCGAGGGTGGTGGTGTCGGTGGTGACGACGAGGGCTTCGGCTCCGGTCTCCTCGGCTCGGCGGACCAGTGAGGCGGTGAGGTCGTCGGCTCGCGGCCAGTAGAGCTGGAACCAGCGGGGTGTGTCGCCGAGGTCGGCGGCGATGTCCTCCATGGGGACGGAGGCCTGGTTGGAGATGATGACGGGCAGTCCGGTGCGGGTGGCGGCGTGGGCGAGGGCGGGTTCTGCGCCCTGGGGCGTGCCGGCGCGGCCGTGTTTGTGCTGGACGGCGAGTTCGAGGGCGCCGATGGGTGCGTAGAGCAGCGGTGCCGGCAGGGTGCGGCCGAGCAGGGTGGTGGTGAGGTCGCGTTGGTGGGTGCCGGTGAGCTGGCGGGGCAGGATGCGGTGGCGGGCGAAGGCGGTGAGGTTGGCGGTGGCGGTGCGCTGGGCGCCGGCGCCGCCGGTGATGTAGGCGGCGGCGCGGCGCGTCATGGCCTTGCGGGCGGCGGATTCGAGGCGGTCCGGTGAGGTGGGGACCACGGGGCGGTGTCCGTAGGCGCCGGCGGTGTAGATGCCGGACTGCACTGTCCGGGAGATGTTCTTCATCGGTGTCTGCTCTCGTGCCTGCTCTCGTGGCGGGGTGTTCTGGCGGACGGCCGGGGTCAGAGGGTGTCGGCCGGAGCCTCGACGGACTGCCAGTGCCAGGCCTCCGGGAGGCGGCCGTCGGGTTCGGCCCAGCTCGGGTGGACCCAGCCGTGAGCGGGGGCGTTGGCCAGCATCCACTGGTGCTCGGGGCTGCCGAAGGTCTGGATCCCGCCGCCGAGGTCGACGGACACGCCGAGGCCGTGGGTGGAGCAGCCGGGTGCGGCGGCGATGGGCGAGGTCGGGTCGTACAGGCTGACCTGGTCGTCGAGGGTGCGGTAGGCGGAGTTGATGGTCAGGTCGGTTCCGAAGGCGGCCTTGTAGGCGTCGTTGAGCTCGATGAGGGAGTCGAGCAGGTCGGCCCGCAGCCGGAACTGTGTGTCCCAGGGGATGGGCGCGAGGCGGTCCTCGGCGAGGCGGCCGCTGTCGGGGGTCCACAGCTGGTCGGGGGCGGGGCAGGTGATCGTGTCCTGGGTGGTGATCATGGAGTCGGTGGCGGCCTGCAGCTCGCTGCGGCCGGTGTCGAGGTCGGCGACGGCCTGTTGGAGCTCGGGGAGGCCGGCGCCGCCGAGCCGGTCGTCGCGGGTGCGGGTCTGGGTGACCTCGGCGGCGTCGATGGCGGCGCGCAGGGCGGAGCGGGCGAGGTCGTCGCTCTTGAGCTTCTCGGTGGTGGTGTAGACCTTCTCGGCACGGCTGAGGGTGCGGCCGAGGGTGTCGCGGCCTTCGACGATGTCGTCGCGGGCGCGCAGGGTCATGGAGGCCCAGACGTCGTCGGAGGCGGCGATGAGGTTGGTGGTGGCCGTCGTGGCCTGGCCGGGGAACCGTTCGAGGAACGGGGTGGCGTCCAGGAGGTCGTCGGCGGCGGCGAGCTCTTGTGTCAGGGCGTCCCTGGTGGCCGGGTCGGCGACGCGGCCCTCGGACTGTGTGAGGAGGGTCGTGGCCGAGTCCGCCTGCGTGGCGAGGTCGTCGGCCTCGCGCTCGAGGAACCAGTAGGCGGCGCCGGTGGTGAGGGCCAGCAGGAACGCGAGGACGGTGACGATGACGGTGTTGGTGCGGCCGCGGGAACGCTTCCTGGGCTTCTTCGCTGGTGCCTGTGCCGGGAACGGCGATGGCTGGGCGGCGGGCGGTGGGAAGGCCGTCTGGGTCACAGCGCAAGAACCTACGGCACGACGTGGTGACGTGGACAATCGCGAACGGGTGATTTCCTGTCGTGCGTCAAGCCTCCTCATCCTGCTCACGGCGGCTGTTCACTTCTGGCGGGAGGAACCTGGACGGCCTACGGTCGCGGCATGTCGCACACCGCACCGATCGTGTTCACCGCCCTGGCTCTGTCCGTCACGTCTGGTTGCGCGGCGAACGGCGGGGTGTCCGAGGAGGGATCCGGCCTCTCGCCCGCGAGCGCCGTGCACGCGAGCGCCGTGCGGCTTCCTCCGGTCGGGGGGCGTTTCGACTATCAGCTGGGTGCGGCGTACGAGCCGGACGGCGGGCTGGACGTCGTGGAGCGGGACGCGTCGGCGGAGCCGCTGTCCGGGGCGTACGGCATCTGCTATGTGAATGGTTTCCAGACCCAGCCGGGTGAGGCCGGGCTGTGGACCGGCGAGAACGAGGATCTGCTGCTGCACGACGGCGACGGGGAGCTCGTGGTTGATCCGGACTGGCCGGACGAGTACGTGCTGGACCCGGGAGGTGAGGGTCGGCGGGAGCGGATCCTGGCGATTCTGGGGCCGGTGATCTCGGGGTGTGCCTCGGACGGGTTCGACGCGGTGGAGATCGACAACCTGGACACGTGGACCCGGTTCGATGCGGTGACGCGGGATGACGCGTTCGCGCTCGCGCGCGGGTATGTCGACCTGGCTCATGGTGCGGGGCTCGCGGTGGGGCAGAAGAACGCGGCGGAGGCGACGGAGGCGGGGCGTGAGCTCGGTTTCGACTTCGCCGTCACCGAGGAGTGCGGGGCGTACGAGGAGTGCGGGGCGTACCGGGCCGCGTACGGCGAGCAGGTGCTGCAGGTGGAGTACACCGACAATCTGCCGGTGTCGTTCGCGCAGTTGTGTGCGGACCCGGACCGGGCGCCGTTGACGATCCTGCGGGATCGTGAGCTGGTGGGCCCCGGTGATCCGGGGTATGTGCTGGAGCAGTGCGGGATGCGGTAGTTCCCGGCCGGGTGGATGCGCGCGGGCCCGGCGCGGGGCCGGGCCCGGCGCCCGCGCCGGTGCCGGTGCCGGTGCCGGTGCCGGTCAGAACCGGATCATGACCTTCAGTGCCTCGCGTGTGTCCATGGCCCGGTAGCCGGCGGGGACGTCCTCGATGCCGATGGTGCGGTCGAACACCTTGCCGGGGTCGATGGTGCCGTCCAGGACGTCCTTGATGGCGTCCTCGAGGTAGGCGCGCACGGGGGCGGGGCCGCCGGCGAGGCGGGCGTTCTTGCCGAACAGGGAGCCGAAGCCGACGGGAGCCTCCTCGTACTGGGGGACGCCGACGCGGGAGATGATGCCGCCGGGGCGGACGACGCCGACGGCCTGTTCGTAGGCGGGCATGTGTCCTACGGCCTCGAGCACGGCGTGGGAGCCGAAGCCGCCGGTGAGTTCGAGCACCTTGGCGATGCCGTCGGCTCCGCGCTCCTCGACGACGTGGGTGGCGCCCCATTCGCGTCCCAGGTCGGTGCGCGTCTTGTGGCGGCCCATGAGGATGATCTGGCCGGCGCCCAGGCGTACCGCGGCGAGGACGGCGGACAGCCCGACGGCGCCGTCACCGATGACGGTGACGGACTGGCCGGGGGTGATCCCGGCCATGTGGGCGGCGTGGTGGCCGGTGAGGTAGACGTCGGAGAGCGCGAGCAGCGACTTCAGCAGTGACTCGTCGGCGGTGGCGGGGTCGACGCCGGGGACCTTGACCATGGTGCCGTCGGCCCAGGGGATGCGGGCGATCTCGGCCTGCTGGCCGCCGGTGCCGGGCCCGAAGAAGTTCACGTGCGGGCAGGCGGTCTGGAAGCCGTCCTGGCAGATCGGGCAGGTGTTGTCCGCGGCGGCGAAGGGGACGACGACGAAGTCGCCGGGCTGGAAGTTCGTGACCTGGGGTCCGACCTCTTCGACGACGCCGATGAGCTCGTGGCCCATGGTGGCGCCCTGGGGCAGTTCCGGCATGGAGTGGTAGGGGTGCAGGTCGGACCCGCAGATGCAGGCGCGTACGGTACGCACGATCGCGTCGGTGGGCGCCTGGAGGGTGGGTTCGGGGACGGTCTCGACGCGGACGTCGCCGGCTCCGTACATGAGGGTGGCACGCATGGTGTATCGGTCTCCTTGAGGTCTTTCGTGGGTGAGGGGTGGGGGCTTCTCAGTGGCCGTACTGCTCGTCGGTGACGTGTTCCTTCCAGATGGTGGTCCGGGCGGGGTCGTCGGCGTTCTCGAGGACGGCGAGGTGTTCCATGAAGGTGTCCGGGGCGGCGGCGTGCCAGTGGTCCTCGCCCGGGGGCGTGTAGAGGGTCTGGCCGGGGCGCACCTCGATGACGTTGCCGTCACGGTCGCCGAAGTAGGCGATGCCCTCGGTGACGTGGAGGTACTGGCCTCGTGCGTGGGAGTGCCACGCGGTGCGGGCGCCGGGCGCGAACCGGACCTTGGCGACCACGGTGCGCTGCTCGGCGCTGACGGGGACCGCGACGAGGTCGACCCACACGTCTCCGGCGAACTGTTCGGGCGGGTTCTTCACGGTGCCGTGGCCGGGCAGGATGCTCATGCTCATGTCGGGGTCTCCTCGGTCGGGGTGGTCACTTCGCGAACAGCTGCTGGGCGAGGGTGAGGGCGGACACGGCACGCGGCCAGCCGGCGTAGAACGCGACGTGGGTGATCGCCTCCTTGATCTCGTCCTCGGTGAGGCCGTTGGCCAGCCCCATCGGGATGTGCGCGCCCAGCTGCTCGATGCTGCCCGTGCTGACGAGACTCGTGATCGTCACGAGGCTGCGGTCGCGGGGCGACAGCTCGTCGGTGCGGGCCCACACCCTGCCGAACAGCACCTCGTCGGTGAGCTCGACGAACGTGGGCGCGAAGTCGCCCATCATCTTCTGCATCGGGGTCTGCTCGTCGGACATCTCGGTTCCTTCCGGTGCGGGGCCGGGACGCGCCTGGGGCGGCCTGGTTTCGTGGACACCACGAGTGAACTGCGTCGCGCCGGATCGTGGGAGGTTCTGTGAGAGGTACCCCTGGCGGTACCCGTGAGGGCACGCGCCCGTGCCGAGGGGTACCGTCAGGGACTCCCACGCTCCCCGGCCCGCGCCTACGGTGGTGTCATGAGCACACCACAGGAGGCGCGCGAATTCCTGGTGAGCCGGCGCGCCAAGGTCACGCCGGACATGGTGGGCCTGCCCGCGGGCGGTATCCGGCGGGTGCCCGGCCTGCGGCGCGGCGAGGTCGCCGTCCTGGCCGGGGTGAGCGTGGAGTACTACACCAAGCTCGAGCGCGGGGACCTGCGGGGGGTCTCGGACGAGGTGGTCGGCGCGATCGCCTCCGCCCTGCGGCTGGACGAGGCCGAGCGGGCGCACCTGTTCGACCTGGTCCGGCACGCCAACGCGCGGACCCGGGCACGACGGCGGACGCCGGCGCGTACGGATGTGCGTCCCAGTCTCCTGCACCTGGTGGACTCGATCACCGAGGGCGCCGCGGTGCTCGGCAACACGCGCAGTGACATCGTCGCGACGAACACGCTGGGCCGTGCCCTGTACGACCCGGTGTTCCGCTCCCAGCCGGAGCCCGTGGGATACCCGCGCTTCATCTTCCTCGACCCCGCCTCGCGCGACTTCTACCCCGACTGGGAGACCGTCGCGGACGCCTCCGTGGCGAGCCTGCGCACCGTCGCGGGACGCGACCCGTTCGACAGGTCGATCACCGACCTGGTGGGCGAGCTGTCGACCCGTTCGGAGGCCTTCCGCACCCGCTGGGCGCGGCACGACGTGCGCCTGCACATCCAGGGGGTCAAGCACATGCGCCACCCGATGGTGGGGGCCGTCGAACTGGAGTACAACGTGATGGAGCTGCCCGCCGACGTGGGACTGAACCTGACCGTCTACACCGCCGCCCCCGGTTCGGAGTCGCAGGAGAAACTCACGCTCCTGGCCGGCTGGTGGATCTCGCAGGAGTCCGGACGGCCGCTGCGCCAGGAGCCGGTGTCCGGCTGAGCCTCATCCGGCCCCCGAGGTCCTGTCTCTTATACACATCTGACGCTGCCGACGATAAGG
>NZ_JABBYC010000094.1 GCF_016742955.1 Myceligenerans indicum
AGATGTGTATAAGAGACAGGGGTGGGCACCGGCCGCCGTCGTACGCTCACGACATGACCGATCAGCACCACCGCGCCCTGTCCCCCGCGACCCTCGCCGTGCACGCCGGACGCCCGGCACCCGAGCAGGGTGGGGCGGTGAACCCGCCGATCCCGCTGAACAGCACCTACGTCTCCCAGGGCGAGGTCCCTCCGGGTGAGCTCGCGTACGCGCGGGCCGACACCGACGCCTGGCACGCGTTCGAGGAGGCCCTGGCCGCGCTGGAACGGGCGAGCGAGCCCGGGATCGTGTTCTCCTCCGGGATGGCCGCGATCGCGGCGGTCCTGTCCCTGGTGCCCGCGCGCCGGGCACCTCGCCCTGAGACACCGCGGGACGGGGCCGCCGCGGGCGGGGAACCCGGAGTGCTGGTGCTCCCCCGGCACGCCTACCAGACGACGAGCGGGTACGCGACGGACCTCGCGGACCGGTACGGCATCACCGTGCGGCGGGTCGACATCGCGGACACGGGCGCCGTGGTGAACGCGCTCGACGGGGCGGACCTGCTGCTGATCGAGTCCCCGACGAACCCGATGCTCGAGGTCGCCGACCTGCCTGCGCTCATCACGGCGGCGCGCGAGCGCGGCGTGCGCACGGCGGTGGACAACACGTTCGCCACGCCCCTCGGGCAGCGGCCGCTGACGCTCGGGGCGGACCTGGTGGTGCACTCGGCCTCCAAGTACCTCGCGGGACACTCCGACGTGATCCTGGGCGCGGTCCTGACCAGTGACGCCGGCCTCGCGGAACGGATCCGCGGCCACCGCACGATGCACGGCGCCATCGCCGGACCGTTCGAGGTGTGGCTGGCGCTGCGTGGCCTGCGCACCCTCCCGCTGCGGTTCGAGCGGGCCTGCGCGAACGCGGCCGAGCTCGCCCGGCGGCTGGCCGGGCACCCCGGCGTGGCGGAGGTGCGGCACCCGTCGCTCCCGGGCGATCCCGGACACGAGCGCGCGGCGGCGCAGATGGACTCCTACGGGGCGATTCTCGGCGTGCGCCCGGTGACGCGACCGGGCGCCACCCCCGCCGCCACGGCGGACGCCGTCGTCGCCCGCTGCGGGCTCTGGGTCCCGGCCACATCGCTCGGCGGGGTCGAGTCGCTGGTCGAGCGACGGAGGCGGTGGGCCACGGAGTCCCCGACCGTCCCCGAGGACCTGCTGCGCCTCAGCGTGGGGGTCGAGGACGTCGAGGATCTGTGGGATGACCTGGACATGGCGCTGCGGGCCGATACGCTCGGGGCATGACCCAGCGAAGGAGCTTCGTCGCCGCCCTCGTCCTGCCCGCTGTCGTGGCCCTGGTGGCTGCCGGGTGCACCGGAGGCGGCCAGGAGCCTGCCGATGCGTCGTCGCCCGCGTCGAGCGCTTCCGGCAGCGACACGGGCCTCCCGTCGTCGGCGGCGGGCGAGGACGACGGCACGGGTGACACCGGCGACGGCACCGGCCCGAGCGGGGACGAAACGGGCGGCAGCACCGGCGACGGCGCGGACGACGCCTCCGGCGGCGACACGGCCGCACCCACCGCCGCGGCGCCGTTCGCGGCCGACACCAGCCCCGACCACGCAGAGCCGACGGGCGTCGGCGACACGCTCCTGACGGTGACGGGTATCCGCACCGGGGTCCACGAGGGGTTCGATCGCGTCGTGTTCGACCTCGACGGCACCGGCTCCGGCACCCCCGGATGGGATGTCCGGTACGTCCCTGAGGCGATCGACGACGGAAGCGGTCACCACGTGGACGTCGCCGGGGACTCGATCCTCTCCGTCCGGATCTCCGGGACGGCGGCACCCACCGACTCCGGCGTCACCGAGGCGGACCGCACCCCGATCAGCCCCGCCGGGGCGGAAGCCGTCGAGGAGGTCGTGTACCGGTCGTGGTTCGAGGGCTACAGCTCGGCCTTCGTGGGCATCGACGGGGCCGAGCGACCGTTCCGTGTCTTCCTCCTGACCGACCCGGTGCGCGTGGTGCTGGACGTCCAGCACTGAGCAGCCCCGCACCACCGCCGAGGAACCGCGAGCCGCCCCGGCGGGAGCGGGCGGCGGACCGCAGGGACGGGAGTGTCAGGCGGGCGGGACCGTTCAGACGCTTTCCGACTTGAGCGGGCGGGACAGCAGGAGGACACCCAGCTCGTCGATCGGGAGCTTGCCGGAGATGACGCCGACGACGCCCTCGGTGATCGGCATGTCCACGCCGTGGGTGCGGGCGAGGTCGAGCACCGAGGCCGAGGACTTGACCCCTTCGGCCGTGCCACCGGTGGCCTCGATCGCCTCGTCCAGCGACAGCCCCTGCCCGAGGTGCTTGCCCAGCGTGTGGTTGCGGCTCAGCGGGGAGGCGCACGTCGCCACCAGGTCGCCCATGCCGGCCAGCCCGGAGAACGTCTCCGGCCTGGCGCCGAGCGCCAGGCCCAGGCGCGTGATCTCCACGAGGCCCCGGGTGATGAGGGTGGCGGTGGTGTTCCAGCCGAACCCGCGGCCCTGGGCCATGCCCACCGCCAGCGCGATCACGTTCTTCACCGCGCCGCACAGCTCCACGCCCACGACGTCGTCGTTGGTGTAGGGGCGGAAGTACGGGGCGGAGCAGGCATCGGCGACGAACCGGGCGGTGGCCTCGTCCGGCGCGGCCACGACGCTGGCCGCGACCTGACGCTCGGCGATCTCGCGCGCGAGGTTCGGGCCGGAGACGACGGCGACACGTCCCGCGGGGAGGTCGAGCGCCTCGGCGACGACCTCGCTCATCCGCTTGTCGGTGGCCAGCTCGACGCCCTTCATCAGGGAGACGACGACGGCGTCGGGCGCCAGCAGGTCCTTCATCGGCTCGAGCGTGGCGCGCGCCACCTGCGACGGGACGGCCGCCACGACGATGGCGGCGTCCCTCAGCGCCTCGGCCGCGTCGGTGGTGCCGTGCATCGGCGGCAGCTCGATACCGGGAAGCCGCTTGGGGTTCGCGTGGTCCTGCGCGACGGACCGAGCCACCTCGGGGTCCCGGCCCCACAGGACGACGTCGCAGCCGGCGTCGGCCAGCACCATCGCGAAGGCGGTGCCCCAGGCGCCGGAGCCCAGGACGGCGACGCGCGTCGGCTTGCCGCTCACGGGCGCTCCACCGGCGGGTACACCGTGCGCTTCGTCGCGTACTCGGGGTGCTTGCGCAGGTCGAAACGGGCCTTCGGGGGCTCCTCGCCGCGCACGTCGGCCAGGATCTCCGTGATCGCGTCCATCACGCGGCTGGTTGCCTCGTGCAGCACCGCGCTCTCCTGCGGCCGGTCGTAGAGGTCGGAGAGGTCGACGGGCTCGCCCACGGCCACGACGACCTTCTTGCGCGGGAACGGCTTCGGCAGCCGGCCGTAGCGGGCCAGCGTCTCGTGTGCCCCCCACTGCGCGATCGGGACGACGGGCAGACGCGAGGCGAGCGCGATCCGCGCCAGGCCGGTCTTGCCCTCCATGGGCCACAGGTCGGGGTCCCGCGTGAGCGTCCCCTCAGGGAGGATCGCCACGCACGCGCCGTCGCCGAGCTGCTTGCCGGCGTTGACGAGGGACTGCGCGGCGGCCTTGGTGCCGCGGTCCACCGGGATCATCTTCGTCGCCTTGAGGATGAAGCCGACCGGCGAGTCGAACAGGCCGCGCTTGGCGAGGATGCGCGGCTCGTACCCGCTGTCGAACAGGAAGTGGGCCAGTGACAGCGCATCGGCCTCGGTGACGTGGTTCGCTGCCGCGATGAAGCCGCCGCGCTTCGGCAGGTTCTCCTGCCCGCGCCAGTCGTAGCGCCAGATACTGAACAGGATGGGGCGGACGAAGGCCGCGACAGCGCGGTAGGCGGCGGAATCAGGTCGAGCGGTCGGCACGATGCCAAACTCTACTGCGTCATCCGGAAACACCGGGCGCAACCCCGCCCGGAACCGTCCGGCCGGAACCGTCAGGCCCGAACCGCCGCCCCGGAACCGCCGGGCCCGAACCGCCGCCCCCGGGAACCGGGCGCGGCCTCCGCAGCACCTGATCCCCGCGCCGGAGCCGCCCGGACAGGGTCCTGCCCCCCGAGGCCGCCGGGCAGGGTCCCGGCCCGGCGGCCTCGCGAGGCTCTCAGTCGCGGGAGACGTCCGCGCCCAGGGCGACCAGCTTGTCCTGGAAGTTCTCGTAGCCGCGGTCGATCAGGCGGATGCCGCGCACCGTCGACTGCCCCTTCGCCGCGAGCGCGGCGATCAGGTGGCTGAACCCTCCGCGCAGGTCCGGCACCTCGATGTCTGCCGCGGCGAGCGGCGTCGGGCCGGAGATCACGGCGGAGTGGTGGAAGTTGCGCGCGCCGAACCGGCACGCGCCGCCGCCCAGGCACTCCTTGTAGACCTGGATGGTGGCGCCCATCTTCCGCACCGCCTCGGTGAAGCCGAAGCGGTTCTCGTACACGGTCTCGTGCACGATCGACAGGCCCTTGGCCTGGGTGAGCGCGACGACGAGCGGCTGCTGCCAGTCCGTCATGAAGCCGGGGTGCACGTCGGTCTCGAGCACGATCGAGTTCAGGTCCCCGCCCGGGTGCCAGAACCGGATGGCGTCGTCCTGCACGTCGAACCTGCCGCCGACCTTCCGGAACGTGTTCAGGAAGGTCATCATCTCCGGCTGGGTGGCGCCCTTGACGGTGATGTCACCGCCGGTGGCGAGGGCTGCCGAGGCCCAGGACGCCGCCTCGATGCGGTCGGCCAGGGCCGTGTGGGTGTAGCCGTCGAGCCGGTCGACGCCCTCGATGCGGATCACGCGGTCGGTGTCCACGGAGATGATCGCGCCCATCTTCTGCAGGACGGCGATGAGGTCCATGATCTCGGGCTCGATGGCGGCGCCGGACAGCTCCGTCACGCCCTCCGCACGGACCGCCGTGAGCAGCAGCTGCTCGGTGGCGCCGACGCTCGGGTAGGGCAGCGAGATCTTGGTGCCCTGCAGGCGGCGGGGGGCGCGCAGGTGGATCCCGTTGGGCCGCTTGTCGACGACGGCGCCGAACTGGCGCAGTATGTCCAGGTGGTAGTCGATCGGCCGGTCGCCGATGCGGCAGCCACCCAGGTCGGGGATGAACGCCTCGCCGAGACGGTGCAGGAGCGGCCCGCAGAACAGGATCGGGATGCGGCTGGAGCCGGCGTGCGCGTCGATGTCGGCGACGTGCGCGGACTCGACGTTGGAGGGGTCGAGGTCGAGGATGCCCGCGTCGGGGTCGTACTTCACGGCCACGCCGTGCAGTTCGAGAAGCCCGGAGACCACCTTGACGTCACGGATCTGCGGCACGTTGCGCAGCACGCTCGGGGTCTCGCCGAGCAGCGAGGCGACCATGGACTTCGAGACGAAGTTCTTGGCGCCGCGCACCGTGATGGAACCGTTCAGCGGGTTCCCGCCGTTCACGTGGAGAAGGTCGTTCATGTCCTCGTCGTCGCCTTGTCGTCGATGGGCAGTCGATGGCCGGCCGTCCTGGAGCTCCGGCCGATGTCGCGGGACACGTGCCGCCCGGGCGTGCGCCCCGACGATCCTGCCCCGACGGGCACGAGCGTGCCAACACGCTCCGCGTCGAGAGTATTCACGTTCACTACACCTTCACCCGCCACGCACGGCGACGCATGTGGACACGCCGCGTCTTGTCCGGAACGCAACACATCCTGCGACACGCCCCGCCGAGCACGACACGAACGTCGTTATGGCTTTCCATAACGACGTTCGTGTCGTGCTCGGCACCGCGGGTGGGCGGCTGTCTCTTATACACATCTGACGCTGCCGACGATAAGG
>NZ_JABBYC010000095.1 GCF_016742955.1 Myceligenerans indicum
ACCCTCCGCCGAGGGCAACAACGGCTCGATCCGCGCCCAAGCCGCATCGGTCAACTCACCGCGTCCAACACCCACAACCCTGACATTACCGGCCCTGTGACCTGCCCATTCGCAGGACAGGCCCTAGACGAGACAGGTGGGTCTTCGCTTCCTGAACATTGACGACTGTCATGGAGCGTTGACGGCTTGCCTAGTCTGGTCAACCTGACCTGGTCGATCGGTCGCCGCACGGTGGCGCCGCCGCCGTATCGCAAGACGACGCATGGATACGGGTTTGCCTCGAGGTGTTCGGAAACGTGGTCAGCTCTCAGGGGAGATATCCGCGCAGGGCGGCCGCCGTGGTCGGTGCGTCAGCCTTGACGAGGCGGTCCAGGAGGTCGGGGCTGGTGAAGTTCTTGCGGGTGTGAGTAATACGGGTGTGGACGGCGAGCATTGCTGCCGGGGCCTCGTGGACGAGCCCGCTGAGCAGTTCGTCCGGGTGCATGACGGTGATGCCTGCCTGGTGAGCGGCGTCGTCGGGGAAGTCCTTGATGTTGGCGGTGCACAGCACGTCGGCGTGGGCTGCGATAGCGGCAGCGAGGACGTGCCGGTCGTCAGGGTCGGGCATGCTCGCGGCGGCGAGGTGCTCAAAGTGTTGTGGTGCGGGTTGCACGGAGGCTTGGGGGAGGAAGCCTGTCAGGCCGTCTCGCAGGCGGGTCGTCTGTTCGTGGGTGAATCCGCGCTGCTCGACGAGATTGCGGTCGAGTTCGTCGAGGATCTGCTCGGACCAGTGCAGGTCGATGAGGCCTTCGGCGGTGCTGTAGACGATGTAGTCGCGCAGGACACGTGAGAACAGGATGTTGGCGTCGGCCAGAACGACGCGGATCACTCGTCCAGGCCGATTTCGTCGGACAGGGACATCAGGTCCTTGAGGGCGGCGTGGCGACGGTCGCGTTCAGCCTTGTAGGCATGCAGGGCGGCGACCGGGACGCGGCGGTGTGTGCCGACCTTGTGGTGTTCGATTGCTCCGTTCTTGAGAAGCTCGACCAGGTGCGGCCGAGAGACGCCGAGCGCGCGGGCCGCCTGTGTCGTTGTCAGGTCTTCTTCCATAGGGAGCACCCAGGCGCCGCCGTGCAGTTCGGCTTCGAGAAGCATCAGGATCCGGGCGGCCGTGGAGCGTGGAAGGCTGAGGGTGACCTCGACGTCGTCATCGCCGGGCGTGGCCAAGGCCCCGCGGAGCGCTTCGCTGTCGTGGGCAAGGATGTCGGTCATGCGCGCCTCCAGGATGAACGAAATAAGTGTAACCGAATCGGTTGCGCAGAGTCGACGACGTGAGCGGTCAAGGACTCAGCTACGAGGCTCGTTAGGCTTGGAGCGCGGCGAGCATGGCCTGAGGGTGCAGGACTCGATCAGGCGGTCGCAGGACGAGCGGCAACTATGGCCGTCCCGCACGTCCCCCACGCTGGTACCGCCCCGGCGTCGTGCGCAGCAGTCTGCGGAAGTGTCGGGTCAGGTGCGCCTGGTCGTGGAATCCGGTGGTGGCCGCGACGTCGGGCGCGGGCTCTCCGGCCAGGAGCCGGCGTCGTGCCAGGTCGAGCCTTCGGCCCACGAGGTAGCGGTGGGGTGGTAGTCCGAACTCGCGGGTGAAGGCGCGGACCAGGTGGGGCACGGTCACGCCGATCTCGGCGGCGACGTCGGCGAGCCGGACCGGCTGGGTGGGGTCGGTGTCGAGCAGGTCTCGGGCGTATCGGGCCGTCGTTGTGGTCGACGGTTCGCGGGCCGGTGTTGGGCGGCCGGTGAGGTGCCAGGCAAGGCCCTCGGTGACCAGCGCGAACAGGGTCTCGGCGGCGACGTCCTCACGCAGCGTGAGGGCCCGGTCGAGGCCGGTGAAGCGGCGACGCAGGCCTTCGTCCGGGACCAGTGGCGCGTCGACCGCCCGGCCGACCAGTCCGCCGTCGAGCGCGGCTTCCTCCAGGTAGACCACCCGCTTGCGGAAGCCGGCCGCGCTCACCGACCGCCCGTCGTGGACGACGCCCGGTGGCAGCACCGTGACGCCCGTGTGCTGCGCCGCGTGTTCCCGCCCGTCCAGGCCGTAGCCGATCAGCCCGTCGTCGACGATGAGCACGGTCCACGTGTCGTGCGTGTGCGCCGGGTAGGAGTGCTCGCGCCAGGCGGCGTGCAGCACCTCGGCGATCCCGGGAACCCCGGGCCGCCACGCGCGCACCACGTCCTCAGCCACATCAAGAACGTACAAGATCGCAGCCCGGACCCTGCGCGAGCCTGGGGCCATGACCTTCGAACACCCCAAGATCGTGATCCTGCTGCGGGATGACCTGCTCGGTTGGCAGGAGTACAATGTCACCGCCTTTCTCGCCGGCGCGGTGACCGCCGCTTACCCCGAACTGGTCGGGGATACCTATCGGGATGCGGACGGCCGTGAGTACCTGCCGATGCTCGGCACGCCCGTCATGGTCATGGTGGCCGACGGCGGTCGGCTGGCCACGATCCGCTCCCGTGCCGATTCCCGCGGGCTGAGTATCGGCATCTACACGGCCGACCTGTTCGCCACCGGGAACGACGTCGACAACCGCGCCGCCGTCGCGGCTGCCGCCACGGAGAAGCTCGACCTGGTGGGCGTGGCCGTGGCGGGGGAGCGGCGCGTGGTGGACAAGGTCGTCAAGGGCGCCAAACTCCACCCATAGCCAGCACGAAGGCGCAGGGCCGGTCGCGTGACCGGCGCCGGCGCAACACGCTTCCTGGTGATGTCGGCTATCTGTGGCCGACGGTGGTCGTGTGCCGCGGACGCATTGTCCGGAACACGATCGCGCCGAACGAGGCTGGATGAGATGCATTCATCTGCTATGTTTCCAGCCCGAATCGCCCTGGCAACGGACAGAGGGCGCGCAACAGGAACGATGGTGCATGATGACAAACCTTGAGGCGACGGAGAGTTCGCCGTCGAACGTGGTGGCGGGCAGGGAGCCGGCTGATGGTGAGTGCCGCTTCTGCGGATCGACGCCGGCTGTCAAGACCACTCAGCAGGGTATCGGCAGTTTCCTGATCTTCTACCGGATCACGACCTGGCGGGACCAAATGTGCCGCTCCTGCGCCGAGGCCGTCCACCGTGACGCCAACGCGAAGACGATGACCTGGGGGTGGTGGGGTCTGGGCGGGATCATGTTCTGGATGTTCCTGCTGGGCAATGCGGCGCGGATGCGCGCGGCGCGTGCCCTTGACCACCCGCGCCGGACTGCTGGCGTGGCGGCTCCCCTGAACGAGCCCATGGTGCCGGGTGAGCCATGGTTCCGCCGCCGCGCTGCGCTGGTTGCCACGTGCATCGGCGGTACTGGCTGGCTGCTGCTCGTAGCGATCGTTGTCGCCGCACTGGTCCTCCCGTAGGCGACGCGACGAGGAGCGGTTGAGCCGGCCGCGTGCCGAAGCGGGCCTGTGGCGGGAGTCCCGCCACAGGCCGCTGTGGCTGGACGGGTCAGGGGTAGACGGAGCCGCAGGCGTGCCCGCGCACCCGCTCGTACACGGGGCATACGTTGAGGCGGGCCGAGCAGCAGATGCGGTGCAGCGCGGAGCGGCCACCTCGTCGGCCAGCTTTTTGGTGTGCCCGTTGCGCCGCAAGGATGACCACTCATGGTCCCAGGAGTGCTGCGGGGATGACAGCAATGCCGTCGGGCCGACGGTAGGTGACCGGCCCGGTGGAGATGACCGCCGCGTCGACCAGGTCGTCCCCCAGTTGCTCGCGGAGCCAGTGCAGGTGCCGGACGTCGTGGTCGTCGATGGTTGTCGCGAGCTTCACCTCAAGTGCGACGACGGCACCGTCGCGTTCGACGATGAGGTCGACCTCGTGGCGGCCGTCCTGGGTCCGCAGGTGCGAGACGCGTGCCTGCGCGGCTTGGGCGTAGGTCTGGACCGACATGGCGACCAGATGCTCGAACAAGGCCCCCAGCAGGGAACCGTCTCGCGGCATCTCTGGCCCTGAGGTCTGTCCTCGCAGCAGACTGCGCTGGTTCGCTCCCAGCAGGCGCGCGGCGATGCCCGGATCCGCCAGCAGGTGCTTCGGACCCTGGGCAAGTCGCGTGAAGTGGTTCATTCCGGGGATCCACGCGTCGAGCGGATCGAGGAGAAAGGCGCGCATCAGGGCATCCCGGTAGACGGTGGTGGTCGACCGCGCGGGCTTCTCCTGGAGCCCGGGTGTGGCGGCTTCCAGGATTCGTGTGTACGTGGTGGTTGTCGCGGTCGCTGCCGCGTAGGCGGCCATCCAGGCGCGGAGTGTCGCCGGGCGACGTACCGAGATGCCCTGTTCGGCAAACTCCTGGTTCACGGTCGCGTCGATGTAGGAGTCGATCTGCGCACGCCGGATCTCCGCCGGAAAGCGGCGGAGTCCGGGAAGGCCGGTGGACAGGATTTCCTGCGTGTAGTCCGCGAGATCGGAGTTCGTTCGGCCCTCGACGTCGGGATTCGTCCCGTCGAGCAGCTCCGCGAGGCTGACGGCGGGAGTATCGAGACGGCGTTCGGCGAGTGACAGCGGCCGCATCCGGAGTGTCAGGATGCGCCCCGCACCGGAGTGGACGGTAGCGCCCGGTGGTGCGGAGCTTCCTGCCACCACATAGGAACCTGCCGGTGCTCCGGCGTCGACCGCACGCTTCACGAAGTCCCATGACGACGGCTCCCGCTGCCACTCGTCGATGAGCGTCGTTCCGGCCAGGCCTTTCAGCGGTTCGACCGACGCACGGAAGGTCTCGCGCAATGCCGGTACCGAGAGATCGAGTGCCTGGTCAGCGCGTTGCAGCGCCGTTGCAGTCTTGCCAACCCCCTTCGCCCCCTGGAGGGCGATGGCCGGCAGAGAGCCGATGTAGCGGTCGATCGCCTCGTCGATCACTCGGCGAACGTAGGTTCCTGCGGTCGAGGGTGCGGTCACGCGCTCTACGCTACAGATTCCAGGAGTTCTACGCTACAGATACCAGATGCTCTGCGCTACAGATACCAGACCTTCCGCACTACAGATCCCAGGGGCCCGGTGCGCCTCAGCCCACCAGCACCACGTGCAACGTCCGCGGCCCGTGCACCCCTTCGACCCGGTTCAGCTCGATGTCGCTGGTCGCGCTCGGGCCGCTGATCCAGGTGAGCGGGCGCTCCGGGTGAGCGGCGAGCAGCCGCACTGCCTCGGGCACGGTCTGCACCACCTGGTCGGCGCGAACCACGCAGACATGCACGTCAGGTACCAGCGAGATCGCCCGTCGACCCTGGTCAGGGCTCGCATCGAGCACGATCGTGCCGGTCTCGGCGACGGCGACCCGCGCCGCGGTGACCACCCCGGCGGTCTGATCGAGGTCCGTCGGCGACAACGGCGCCTCGGGGGTGTCGACGACGACGGTCGCCCCGCCGTCGGACAAGGCCGCGACCCACGCAGGCTCCAGCCCTGCCGGGACGACGACGCGCGGACGTGCCGCGTCGCCGGGCACCTCCGCCGCGAGCCGTGCCACCACGGTGCCGACCTCCCTGCCGGGGACCCGATGCACCTGCGCCTTGTAGTCCTCAAGCCGGTCGACCAGTAGCTCCAGCACCTCCGCAGATCCGGCCGCGAGGTCCCCTTCGGTGCGATACCCGCGAGGCGCGTCCGCGCCGCCGCCCGGCGCGTCCGCGCCGCCGCCCGGCGCGTCCGCGCCGCCGTCCGGCACTTCAGCCCCTGTCTCTTATACACATCTGACGCTGCCGACGATAAGG
>NZ_JABBYC010000096.1 GCF_016742955.1 Myceligenerans indicum
CACTCCACAAACCCCCCACGGGCCACCCCACACCCATTTTTTCAAGCAGAAGACGGCATACGAGCTGTAGCTCCGTCTCGTGGGCTCGGAGATGTGTATAAGAGACAGGGACAAGGAGACCGCCGATGTCTGACGCCGTCCCCGCCCTTGACGCCCCGGCCGCCCCACCCGGCGTCACCGAGCGCCCGGAGGGCGCGCCCCTCCTGAGCATGCTGGCCGACGACGGCGCGGTGTGCGTCGACGGGGTGTGCGCCCTCCCGGAGCCCGGCACACGCTGACGGCGTCTCACTCCGTCAGCCGCCCAGCTCCCGTGCCCTGCTGACCATGCCCGCGCCGCCGGCCGGGTCCTTCCCTCCCGCGGACGCGCCGGGGCCGGTCGCCGCGTACGACGCCAGAAGGCGCAGCTTCTCCTCGTCCGGCGTCCCCGCGTCGGCGTGATAGACGACGAGCGTCAGGCCGGGTGCGCCCCCCACGGCGAGCTTCTCGCGGTTGAGCCTCAGGTCGCCGACCTCGGGATGGTCCAGCACGGTCACCGCGCCCTCGCGGACTCGCACGTCGTGGCGCGCCCAGAGCGCGCGGAAGGCCTCGCTGGCAAGGGAGAGCTCACCGACCAGCTCGATCAGGCGCGGGTCGTCGGTCTCGGTGCCGACCGACTCGCGGAACCCGGCCACGACCTGCGCCGCCACCGCCTCCAGGTCGGCGTGCCCCGCATAGAGCGCACGTTCCGCCGGGTCGAGGAACACGTCGCGCAGCCGGTTGCCGCCGACCCTCAGGCGCGGTGACAGCGCCGTGGCCAGGGTGTTGACCGCCAGGACGTCGAAGTACCTGCCTTCCACGAAGGCGGGGAGCCCGATCACGTCCAACAGCTTGCGGGTCCCTGCCGGGACGGTCTCGCGCCGCCCCCGCCTGCGCCGGCGCCGCGGCCGGTCGGCGGCCAGCCCCAGCAGGTAGGCCGTGCCGGCGTCGTCGAGCCGGAGGACGCGCGCGACCGATTCGAGCACCTGCACCGACGGGTTGCGGTCGCGGCCCTGTTCCAGCCGCAGGTAGTAGTCGGCACTGATGCCGGCCAGCATCGCCACCTCCTCCCGGCGCAGCCCCGCCACGCGGCGCACCCCGGCCCGGGGCAGGCCCACGCTCTCCGGGGTGACCTGCTCCCGGCGGGCACGGAGGTAGGACCCCAGCAGGTTCGGTTCGTCGCTCATGAGATCGACGGTAGACGCAGTGCGGAGCCGGTGCCTGGTCCCCTCACTCCCAGGAGCGCGGGGGTACTGCCGCATCCCTCGCGCGACGCGGAAGCTGAAGACAGCCCGGAGCCACGAGGGGTCCGGGACGATGAGAGGACCATCCCATGAGCAAGCTTGCACTCGTCACCGGTGCGACGTCGGGCATCGGCCGCGCCTACGCCGACCGCCTGGCGGCCGACGGGTACGACCTGATCGCCGTCGGACGCAACACCGCCCGCCTGGACGACCTGGTCGAGGCCCACCCGCAGGTGCGGATCGAGGCGGTCGAGGCGGACCTGTCGACCCTCGCCGGGATCGAGAAGGTCGCGGCGGCGGCCGCGTCCGAACCTGTGGACCTGCTCGTCAACAACGCGGGCGTCGCGCACTACATGCCCCTGGCCGAGCTGCCCGCCGACAAGGCCACCGAACTGATGCACGTGAAGGTCCTGGCGCCCACTCTGCTCGCCCGGGCCGCCCTGGGCGGGATGCTGGAGCGCGGCACCGGGACGATCGTCAACGTGGGCGGCATGATCGCCTTCAGCGGGCCCGCGCCGTCGTCGGTGATGCCCCGGCGTGCCGTCTACGGCGGCGGGCTGGCCCACCTGCTCGCCTTCTCCCAGCTCCTGGCCGCCGAGCTGGAAGGGACCGGGGTGCGCGTGCAGGCACTCCTGCCGGGCGTGGTCGCCACCGAGTTCCACACCCGTCAGGGCATCGACCTCAGCGCCATCCCCCGCATGACCCCGGCCGACGTCGTCACCGCGAGCCTGCGCGGCCTGGAGCTCGGCGAGACGGTCACGGCACCGGGCGTGGAGGACACCGGTCTGCTCGACGCCGTGTTCGGCGCCGACCTGGCTGCCTTCGGCGGGCAGAGCACCGAGCTGGCGACGCGCTACCGCGACTGAGCCACGGTGGCAGAGTGGGAACATGAACGCACAGTCCACGAACCTGCCGACGTCGCTGCCCTCCCTCGGAGACCTGACCTGGACCCCGGCGCTGGACCACCCGGACCTCCTCGCCGTGCCCGTCCTGGCCGCGCTGCGGGCGTGGGCCGACGTCGAACCAGCCGTCGCCACGGCGGTGGCGGTCACCGAGATCGACCCCGACCACGCCGACACCGAGACGCTGAACACGCTGCACGGCCTGCCCCCGGAGGCCTCGGCCAACTGCGTGGTGGTGGCGGGCAAGCGGGGTGAGGACGAGCGGATCGCCGGTGTCGTCGTCCCCGCCTCGACGTTCGCGGACGTGAACAAGCGTGTGCGCAAGCTGCTCGATGTGCGCAAGGCGTCGTTCATGGCGCAGGACCGGGCCGTGGCCGACTCCGGCATGGAGTACGGCGGGATCACGCCCGTCGGGCTGCCGGACGGCTGGCGCGTGCTCGTCGACTCGCGGTTCGCCGAACCGGGCACGCTCGCCCTCATGGGGTCGGGCCTGCGCCGGTCGAAGCTCCTGATGGCCGGGCCGCTGCTGTGCGCGGCGCCCGGCGTGGAGGTCATCGAGGACCTGGGCGTGGCCCGCTGAGGCGTGGCCGGTCGCCGGGCACGCCGTCGGGTTCCAGGGCGCTCGGTCTCCCGGCCGTCAGCCGCAGCGCGACGCGGTCGGCGAGCCAGACGACGACGAGCGCCGCCCCGGCCCCGGCCGCGCCCGCCGACACGAGGAGCAGGCCGGTGCCGGCGAACAGGGCGGCCTCCACCGCGAGGCGGAGGACGTCCGGGGCCGCGACGGCCGCACGGGGCGACAGCAGGACACCCCACAGCCCCATGATCGCGACGGCGGCGAGCGGTGCGGCGACCCAGCGCCACCCGTCCCCGCTCAGCTGCCACACGCCCCAGGCGGCACCGCCGACCAGGGCAAGTTCCAGGCCGAAGCGCACCACCAGGGCCATCGTTCGCATGGCGTCAGGCTAGCCCAGGGCCTGCGGAGCTCCGGCCGACGCCGGACCGCCGCGGAGGCCGGTCCGGCCGCCCCCGGTAGGGTGACTGGCCGGGCGTGACGCCGACACCCTCCTGGCCGGCCGCCCCGAACCGAAAGGACGATGATGACCTCTCGTACTGCCGTCGTGACCGGAGCCGCCCGCGGGATCGGCGCCGCGACCGCGAAGCGGCTCGCGCGCGAGGGCCACGCCGTGGCCGTGCTCGACCTGCTGGAGGACCAGGCGAGGTCCACCGCCGAGGAGATCACCGCCGAGGGCCGCACCGCGATCGCCGTCGGCGTCGACGTGTCCGACGAGGACGCCGTGGCCACCGCCGTGGAACAGGTCGCGCAGGAGCTCGGGGCTCCCACGATCCTGGTGAACAACGCGGGCATCCTGCGGGACAACCTGATCTTCAAGATGTCCGTCGACGACTGGGACGCGGTCATGAACGTGCACCTGCGAGGCGCGTTCCTCATGACCCGGGCGGTGCAGGCACACATGGTCACCGCGAGGTACGGGCGGATCGTGAACCTGTCCTCGACGTCGGCCCTGGGCAACCGCGGACAGGTGAACTACGCTGCGGCGAAGGCCGGCATGCAGGGCTTCACCAAGACTCTCGCGGTCGAGCTGGGCAGGTTCGGGATCACGGCCAACGCGGTCGCACCCGGGACGATCCGCACCGCGATGACGGAGGCGACGGCGCAGCGCCTCGGGATCACCACCGAGGAACTCACCGAGCGCGCCGCGAGCCAGATCCCGGTGGGCCGTGTCGGGACGCCCGAGGACATCGCGGCCGCGGTGGCGTACTTCGCGTCGGAGGACGCGGGCTTCGTCTCGGGCCAGGTGCTGTACGTGGCGGGAGGTCCGCGGGACTGACGCGGCAGGCGGGTCCTCGCTGTTCGGGACCGACGATCATGGTTATCCACAGATCCGGCATCCGGGTGGTTGTGCGTTGCGGTGAGCTATAGGCTCGAACAGACAGCGCGGCACATCCGGAGGCGTGAGGAGGTGGGTCACCATGAGCGGGCTGACGTTGCACGACGGCGGTGTGGAAGCGCTGGCAGCGCAGGCCCGGACCGGCGAGCCGGGGCCGTGGCTCGCGAGCGTGCTGGAGGCCCTGGCCGCCCCGGCCACCGGCACGCGGCCCGGCGGCGCTGTGCTCGACCGGCTGGACACCGTGGAACTGGCCGGGGTGGTCACCGGTGCCGGGCGCCTGGCAGCGTGGGCGCAAGCGTTGCAGGCGCGCGCCGCGGCGGCCCTCGTCACCGCCCAGGGCGGGATCCTGGGGGTCGATCAGGCGGCCACCGTGGTCAAGGACCGCCTGCACGTCACAGCGCGCGAGGGCAGCGTGATCGTGAACCGGGCCGACCGGGGCACCCGCTTTCCCGACGTGATGGACGCCCTGCAGGCCGGGCGGATCGATGCGCGCAAGGCAGACGCGCTGCTGGGCGCGGGCGCCGAACTGACCGACGACGAACGCGCCGCGGCCGTCGAGATCCTCCTGCCCGAAGCCCCCACGCGCACCTGGAAGTGGCTGTCCGAACAGCTCAACGCCCTGGCAGCCCGCCTGCACGGCACCGGTGAGGAACTCAACCACGCCGCCGAGCGGCGCAACGTCTGGCTCGAGACCGCTGGACCAGGCATGGCTCTGCTGACCGCGCTCCTGCCCGCCAAGGACGGTGCCCGCGTGTTCAACGCCGTTCAGGCCGGCGCCGCCCAGCTTCTCAACCACCCCGGCCGGACGCGCCGCCGCGGCCAGGCCCGCGCCGACGCCCTGACCTCCCTGGTCACCGGCCGCATGATCCCCCACGGCATCCACGAGAAGCCCGAACAGCAGGTCCCCACGAGCCCGCCGGGCGTCCTCGTGCCACCCGTGCGAGACACCGACCTCGTACCCGTCCCGGACGAGGACGACGTCCTGTCCACGGCGCCCGTACCCCCTGGCGCGGTACCCCCTGGTGCGACGCCCGGCGAGGCCGGTGTCGTGATACGCGGCATCGAGGTCCCCGCCACCGTCAACGTCACCGTCCCGGCCTCGGTCCTGGCCGGCACGGGCGATGCCACCCCCGGGATCCTGGACCTCCTCGGCCCGGTTCCCGCGGCCACGGCCCGCGAGATCGCCGCCGAGGGCATCTGGCACCGCCTCGTGACCGACCCCGTCACCGGCATCCTCACGGACTACTCGACCACCGCCTACCAGCCGCCGCCCCGCCTCCGGCGAGCCGTTCAGCTCCGCGACCGGGTCTGTGCCCACTCAGGCTGCGACCGGCCGGCCATCCAGTGCGACCTGGACCATATCGACCCCTTCGACCACGACCACCCCGACGCGCCCGGCCAACCCGGCCAGACACGCGCCGCCAACCTCCATGCCCTCTGCAGGAGACACCACAACCTGAAGACCCACGCCGGCTGGCACGTCGAACGAGACCTCGCCACTGGTGCCGAGACCTGGACCAGCCCCACCGGCCACACCCACACCTCTGTCTCTTATACACATCT
>NZ_JABBYC010000097.1 GCF_016742955.1 Myceligenerans indicum
GTGTGCGTCGGTTGTTTGAGAACTCAACAGTGTGCTTGATAGTCAATGCCAAATTTTGTCCCTCGTTGTGGGGGATGTTTTGGATCGGATCGAGCAGTTCAGCTTGGTCTGGCCAGTATCAGTAAAACTCTGTGAAGAGTGTTTTCTTTTACGGAGAGTTTGATCCTGGCTCAGGACGAACGCTGGCGGCGTGCTTAACACATGCAAGTCGAACGATGAAGCCCAGCTTGCTGGGTGGATTAGTGGCGAACGGGTGAGTAACACGTGAGTAACCTGCCCCCCTCTTCGGGATAAGCCTTGGAAACGGGGTCTAATACCGGATATTCAGCTTCTGCCGCATGGTGGGGGTTGGAAAGAATTTTGGTGGGGGATGGGCTCGCGGCCTATCAGCTTGTTGGTGGGGTGATGGCCTACCAAGGCGTCGACGGGTAGCCGGCCTGAGAGGGCGACCGGCCACACTGGGACTGAGACACGGCCCAGACTCCTACGGGAGGCAGCAGTGGGGAATATTGCACAATGGGCGAAAGCCTGATGCAGCGACGCCGCGTGAGGGATGACGGCCTTCGGGTTGTAAACCTCTTTCGACGAGGAAGAAGCTTTCGGGTGACGGTACTCGTAGAAGAAGCGCCGGCTAACTACGTGCCAGCAGCCGCGGTAATACGTAGGGCGCAAGCGTTGTCCGGAATTATTGGGCGTAAAGAGCTCGTAGGCGGTCTGTCGCGTCTGGTGTGAAAACCCGAGGCTCAACCTCGGGCTGGCATCGGGTACGGGCAGGCTGGAGTGCGGTAGGGGAGACTGGAATTCCTGGTGTAGCGGTGGAATGCGCAGATATCAGGAGGAACACCGATGGCGAAGGCAGGTCTCTGGGCCGTTACTGACGCTGAGGAGCGAAAGCATGGGGAGCGAACAGGATTAGATACCCTGGTAGTCCATGCCGTAAACGTTGGGCACTAGGTGTGGGGCAGGTTCCACCTGTTCTGTGCCGTAGCTAACGCATTAAGTGCCCCGCCTGGGGAGTACGGCCGCAAGGCTAAAACTCAAAGGAATTGACGGGGGCCCGCACAAGCGGCGGAGCATGCGGATTAATTCGATGCAACGCGAAGAACCTTACCAAGGCTTGACATGCACCGGACAGCTGCAGAGATGTGGTTTCCGTAAGGTCGGTGTACAGGTGGTGCATGGTTGTCGTCAGCTCGTGTCGTGAGATGTTGGGTTAAGTCCCGCAACGAGCGCAACCCTTATCCTATGTTGCCAGCGGGTTATGCCGGGGACTCATGGGAGACTGCCGGGGTCAACTCGGAGGAAGGTGGGGATGACGTCAAATCATCATGCCCCTTATGTCTTGGGCTTCACGCATGCTACAATGGCCGGTACAGAGGGTTGCGATATCGTGAGGTGGAGCGAATCCCTAAAAGCCGGTCTCAGTTCGGATCGGGGTCTGCAACTCGACCCCGTGAAGTCGGAGTCGCTAGTAATCGCAGATCAGCAACGCTGCGGTGAATACGTTCCCGGGCCTTGTACACACCGCCCGTCAAGTCACGAAAGTTGGTAACACCCGAAGCTCATGGCCCAACCGGTTTTCCGGGGGGAGTGGTCGAAGGTGGGACTGGCGATTGGGACTAAGTCGTAACAAGGTAGCCGTACCGGAAGGTGCGGCTGGATCACCTCCTTTCTAAGGAGCGTTTGGCCCTGCTCGTGGCCTCGCACGTGGTGCGGGGTGGGTGGGGTCCAGGACCCTGATCGGGGTTCGGGCCATGCCACGGCCGAGTGTGTCGTGGGTGGTTGCTCATGGGTGGAACATTGACGAAGGGTCTGCTTGCGGGTGGGTCTGGCTAGTACGCCGGCTGTGAGGCTGGTGGGAACGTCGGGTCTGGTCGGGGGTGGGTCTGGCAAGCACACTGTTGGGTCCTGAGGCAACCGGCCGCGGGATCGTCACTGTCGGGTGTCGTCCTCCTGTGTGGGGGGTGGTGTTCGGGTGGTGGTCTGGTGGGTGGGTGTTTCTGGAAGGTTCGGGTCGCTGGCGTGGGCGATACCGCCGGGTCGTGGCTTCTCCGGGTGGAGGGGCTGGTGGTCGGGTTGGTCGTCTGGTGTTGGTGGGTTCGTTCGTTGCTTGAGAACTGTATAGTGGACGCGAGCATCTCTGGACATGCCAGTTTTCTGGTGTGTTCTGCGTAGTGTTGTTGAAGTTTTTTAGGGCACAGGGTGGATGCCTTGGCATCAGGAGCCGACGAAGGACGTTGTAGCCTGCGATAAGCCTCGGGGAGCTGGCAGACGAGCTGTGATCCGAGGGTTTCCGAATGGGGGAACCTAGCCGAAGTCATGTTCGGTTACCTGCATCTGAATTCATAGGGTGTAGGGGGGAACGCCGGGAAGTGAAACATCTCAGTACCGGCAGGAAGAGATATTCGGTGAGTAGTGGTGAGCGAAAGCCGATGAGGTTAAACCGTGCGCGTGTCAAGTTGTCAGGCGTTGCGTGTGCGGGGTAGTGGGATCCTCTGGGAGCCTCTGACAGGGTTCCGGCCAGTGAGAAAGTCGCGTTGTAGCCGAACCGGGTTGAATACCGGACCGTAGAGGGTGGTAGTCCTGTAGGCGAAATGACGTGGCCTGGTGGAGGGTGTCCCGAGTAGCACGGGGCCCGTGAAATCTCGTGTGAATCCGCCAAGACCACTTGGTAAGCCTAAATACTCCCTGATGACCGATAGCGGACCAGTACCGTGAGGGAAAGGTGAAAAGTACCCCGGGAGGGGAGTGAAATAGTACCTGAAACCGTGTGCCTACAATCCGTCAGAGCCTCCGCCTCCTTGTGGGGCATGTAGGGGTGATGGCGTGCCTTTTGAAGAATGAGCCTGCGAGTTAGTGCTCGGTGGCGAGGTTAACCCGTGTGGGGTAGCCGTAGCGAAAGCGAGTCCGAATAGGGCGGTCCAGTCGCCGGGTCTAGACCCGAAGCGGGGTGATCTAGCCATGGGCAGGGTGAAGCGCCGGTAAGACGGTGTGGAGGCCCGAACCCACCAGGGTTGAAAACCTGGGGGATGACCTGTGGTTAGGGGTGAAAGGCCAATCAAACTCCGTGATAGCTGGTTCTCCCCGAAATGCATTTAGGTGCAGCGTCACGTGTTGCTTGCTGGAGGTAGAGCTACTGGATGGCCGATGGGCCCGACAAGGTTACTGACGTCAGCCAAACTCCGAATGCCGGTAAGTTGAGCGTGGCAGTGAGACTGCGGGGGATAAGCTCCGTGGGTCGAGAGGGAAACAGCCCAGATCGCCGGCTAAGGCCCCTAAGCGTGTGCTCAGTGGGAAAGGATGTGGAGTTGCTCAGACAACCAGGAGGTTGGCTTAGAAGCAGCCACCCTTGAAAGAGTGCGTAATAGCTCACTGGTCAAGTGATTCCGCGCCGACAATGTAGCGGGGCTCAAGCACACCGCCGAAGCCGTGGCAACCACACTTAGCGTGATAGCTAGCCATTACAGTCTGTGACTGTCAGTGGTGTGGTTGGGTAGGGGAGCGTCGTACAGCCATTGAAGTGGCGGGGTGACCCAGCTGTGGAGGCTGTACGAGTGAGAATGCAGGCATGAGTAGCGAATGACGGGTGTGAATCCCGTCCACCGAATGACCAAGGGTTCCAGGGCCAGGTTTATCCGCCCTGGGTAAGTCGGGACCTAAGGCGAGGCCGACAGGCGTAGTCGATGGACAAGGAGTTGATATTCTCCTACCGGCGAAGAACCGTCCATACCGAGTCCGGTGATACTAACCATCCCGAGCTTGCACCACAGTCTTCGGACTGTACCGCAAGGGAGGCGTGGGACCTGATCCGGTAGTAGGTAAGCGTGTTAACAGGGGTGACGCAGGAAGGTAGCCGCACGTGGCGATGGTTGTCCACGTCCAAGGTTGTAGCCTGCTCCGTAGGGAAATCCGCGGGGTGTGAAGGGTGAGGACTGATGGTGACCACGTAGGTGGGAACGCGGTGATCCTCTGCTGCCAAGAAAAGCCTCGACGCGAGGTTCTAGCCGCCCGTACCCCAAACCGACTCAGGTGGTCAGGTAGAGAATACCAAGGTGATCGAGCGAATCGTGGTCAAGGAACTCGGCAAAATGCCCCCGTAACTTCGGGAGAAGGGGGGCCGGATCCGTGAAGCACCCTTGCGGTGCGTGAGCGGTGAAGGCCGCAGAGACCAGGGAGAAGCGACTGTTTACTAAAAACACAGGTCCGTGCGAAGTCGCAAGACGATGTATACGGACTGACGCCTGCCCGGTGCTGGAAGGTTAAGAGGACGGGTCAGCCCTTCGGGGTGAAGCCCAGAATTTAAGCCCCAGTAAACGGCGGTGGTAACTATAACCATCCTAAGGTAGCGAAATTCCTTGTCGGGTAAGTTCCGACCTGCACGAATGGCGTAACGACTTCTCCGCTGTCTCGACCGCGAACTCGGCGAAATTGCACTACGAGTAAAGATGCTCGTTACGCGCAGCAGGACGGAAAGACCCCGGGACCTTTACTATAGCTTGGTATTGGTGTTCGGTGCGGTTTGTGTAGGATAGGTGGGAGACTGTGAAACTCGGCCGCCAGGTCGGGTGGAGTCGTCGTTGAAATACCACTCTGATCGCTTCGGGCATCTAACCTCGGTCCGTGATCCGGATCAGGGACAGTGCCTGGTGGGTAGTTTAACTGGGGCGGTTGCCTCCTAAAATGTAACGGAGGCGCTCAAAGGTTCCCTCAGCCTGGTTGGCAATCAGGTGTCGAGTGCAAGTGCACAAGGGAGCTTGACTGTGAGACTGACAGGTCGAGCAGGGACGAAAGTCGGAACTAGTGATCCTGCCATGGCTTGTGGAAGCGTGGTGGCTCAACGGATAAAAGGTACCCCGGGGATAACAGGCTGATCTTGCCCAAGAGTCCATATCGACGGCATGGTTTGGCACCTCGATGTCGGCTCGTCGCATCCTGGGGCTGGAGTTGGTCCCAAGGGTTGGGCTGTTCGCCCATTAAAGCGGTACGCGAGCTGGGTTTAGAACGTCGTGAGACAGTTCGGTCCCTATCCGCTGCGCGCGTAGGAGTCTTGAGAAGGGCTGTCCCTAGTACGAGAGGACCGGGACGGACGAACCTCTGGTGTGCCAGTTGTTCCGCCAGGAGCACGGCTGGTTGGCTACGTTCGGAAGGGATAACCGCTGAAAGCATCTAAGCGGGAAGCCTGCTTCAAGATGAAGACTCCACCACACTTTGTGTGGGAAGGCGCCCAATAGATGATTGGGTTGATAGGCCGGAGGTGGAAGACCAGTAATGGTTGGAGCTGACCGGTACTAATCTGCCGACAACCTCAACAACCACTCTCTTTGTGAGCGTGTTCGCGTCCACTGTACGGTTCCCGAGAAACGACCGACACCCCTCTGCCTCGATAGTCCTCTCTTCTTGCGGGAGAGGGCAGGTGGGCGGGGAGGCTTGGACTGGTTGGTTAACTCGATAGTGTTACGGCGGTCATAGCGTAGGGGAAACGCCCGGTCTCCATTCCGAACCCGGAAGCTCAGCCCTACAGCGCCGATGGTACTGCCCTCGACAGGGGGTGGGAGAGTAGGACGCCGCCGGACTCCCTTTCA
>NZ_JABBYC010000098.1 GCF_016742955.1 Myceligenerans indicum
CCCGCGGGGACCCCAGGGCGGGATCCTCGCGGTGCAACTGCCGAATCCGATCGGCGAGCACGGCGTCATCGGCCGCCCGCGCGGCACGGGCGGCAGCGCCGGTGAGCCACTTGTAGTACGAGGACCGGTTGACGCCCAGGACCTGACACAGCCGCTTCACCGAGTAGGCGCTGGAGTGCTCGGCGACGAACTGGAAGCGGCTCACCAGGTCGTCTCTCCCGCGAAATACTTCGCGGCCTTGCGCAGGATCTCCCGCTCGGTCGCGAGCGTCCGCTTCTCGGCCTCCAAACGCCGGTTGGTGGCCTCCAACTCCGCCACCCGCGCCTCGAGCTGACCGACCCGGCCGCCGGACCGCACCGGCGAGGCGGCCGGCTCCGTCACCTCGGGCCCCGCCCGGCCGGTCACAGCCAGCTGGCCACGCTTCTCAGCAGCCCGGCGCACCCACAGCCGCAGCGTCTCGCGCGAGACGCCCAGGTCCTGGGCGATGCCCTTGATCGTGGCCCCGGGAGTCGACTCGTACAAGGCCACAGCATCGGCCTTGAACTCCTCAGGGTAGTTCTTCATTGCCATCAGTTACAGAACTCGCTTCCCTGGATCAGACATCCAGTATCAGCGTGTCCACCAAACGGGGTGAGGCCCCCAAGGCTTGCGTCGAGGCCTGCCATGCTCGCGTCGATCCCGGCAATGCTCGCGCTGACCCCCGCCATGCTCCCGCTGAAGCCGGCGAGGTCGGTGTCGAACGAGTATGAGCGGGGGCGGTAGGTCGATGACGTGCTCGCCGATGCGGCGGCCACGCTCGTGCCTCCCCAGGTCCACGCGCCGGCTTGGGAAATCGAACCGGCGCTGATCGATGTGGAGTAGCTCGTCCCGGGGTAGGAGTAGGAGTACTGGCTCAGGTTCGGGATCGTTCCGAACCCGTAGCCCGATCCGTAGTACGTCGGCTGGGACAAGGCGACGCTCGCGCCGGCTGCAGCGCCGATGGCCAGTCCTCCGAAGAGCGCCTCCCCTGCCGTGATACATGTACCGAGCAGGACGACCCCCGGCCCGACGCAGTGTCCCGACGGGTCGGAGTACTGCACGGGGTTGCCCAGGCCCTAGGCGTACCTGTTCAGCTGGTCGACAGGCAGAGCGATGTCGTCACGAGTCAGGAACCCGCCGGTCTCCGGGTCGTACCAACGGGCGTCCATGTTGACGAGGCCGTCGTGGGTGAAGTCGTTCTGGAAAACCGAGCTGATCGGCTCCGGTGCTGGAGGCCTGTCCCAGCGGATCGAAGGAAACGACCCGCTCGGTGGGCCCGTCGAGGACCGCGATCACATCTCCATGCGGGTCGGTGATTCCCCTGCCGCCCTGGATCTCGATGATGCGCCCGCGCGGGTCGCGAACCACCGGCGATGACCCGATCTCCGAAGCATCTCGCTCCAAGCCCGCGTAGGTCAGGGTCTTGTCCCCGGTCGACGAGAGGCGTCCGAGTGCGTCGTACTGGTAGCTGTTGGTCCCCGACCTGGTCAACTGCCCGAACGGGTCGTGGTCGTAGGTCGTGGTACCCGCAGCGATCCGGTTGCCGTCCGCGGAATAGGAGTACGTGCGGTCGCCGACCGAGCGGAGCTGGTTGCGTGCGTCATGGGTGCGCTGGTCACCATCGCGGGAAGTCAGGTTCCCGGCCGGATCCCATTCCAGGGTGTGGATACCGGTCGCGTCCTGCCAGCCTGTCAGCCGGCTTCGCACGTCGTAGGTGTAGGTCGTCGTCCTGGAGTCGGCCTGGTTCGACGTACGCGACAGGCGGTTTCCTGCGGCGTCGTAGGTGTAGGTTTCGTCGACCAGGGCCTCGGCGCCCGAGACCACCTTCTGACCGGTCAGGTTCCCAAGGAGACGGTCCACGAGCACCCGGCACGGCAAAGCCACTGACTGGCGAAACGCCGCGCCTGCCGAGATAGTCGACGCAGAACCGGCAGAGCAGTACGTTTCCCCCATGAGCGACGAGCGCCAGATCCCATCTGACGACGGTGACGCCACCGAGGACGACGGCCGCATCGAGCGGCTGCGTGAGCTCCTGACCGCCCCGATCAAGATCCCGGACTCCGCCAGCGGCAGCGGTGACACCACCCGCGACGCACCCGGCGACGCCGAGGACTACCCCGCACCGTCCGTCGACATCCCCCCGCACGTCCGCGCCGCCGCGGAAGCCGCCGCGCACGCCGGGGACCCTGACGACGCCGAGGACGAGCAGCCACGGCGGAACCGGATCAGCCGCAAGCGGCGCACCTGGGCCGACGCCTTCCTCGACACCGGCAGGCGCGACCTGGCCGGCGCGGGCGGCGACGCCGCCGCGCAACTCCTGACGCGGCTCGACGAGCTCGACCGGCGTACCGGCGAGGATGTCGCCGGTGCCCGCGCCCGCGCCGACGAGGCGGCCGCCGCGGCGACGTCGGCGCAGCAGGACCTGGACGCGGCTCGCATCGAGGTCCGCGAGTCCCACGAGGAGACCGCCGCGCGGCTCGACGGCGTCGAGCGGCGGATCGCGGCCGCCGAGGAGGCCACCGAGGAGGGGGTCGGCGCGCTGCGCACGGCGTCCGCGGCCCAGCGGGACGAGATCTCGCGGCTCACCACGTCGCTCGACGCCGCCGAGACCACCGCCGCGGCCGCGCAGCGGTCCGCCGCCGAGGCACGCGAGCAAGCGGCTGGCGCGGCACGCAAGGCGGGCACGGCCACGATCGTCGCGGTGGTCGCCGTCGTCCTGGCACTCGCTGCCCTCGGCGCAGCCCTTGTGCTCTGACGCGTCCGGTCCAGGCACGTCCGGTCCCCGCACGCTCAGCCCCCGCACGCCCCGTTCCGGCGCCCCGGAAACCGGCACCCCAAATCCCGGCGAAACGGACCGCGGGGAGCGTCTGCGCTGGTAACTTCGTCGCCATGGCGCCCCTCGACGACTCCCCCCGACACGCGATGCACAAGCCCCAGCGCCTGTCCTGGGACCCCCGGCCGATCCTGGCTGACCTCAAGGCCGGGATGCAGACACAGCGGTCAAGAACCGATCTTCCGGAACCTGGCACCGAGCCGCCCGGGGACGCGACCGTCTCCCAGCCCACGGTCGACGCCGGGATGAGCGACCCGGCGGGCGCGGACGGCGCCCGCGTCGGGGGCTCCGCGATGGTGCACGCCCCTGTCGAGGGCAAGGACCACAAGAACCTGCGCCGCGCCGCCGAGGCCGCGGAGGCCGCCGCCGCTCAGGCCGCGGGCGCGGCTTCCCAGGCCGCCATCACCGCAGACCGGGCGACCTCCGACGCTCGCGCGGCACGCGAGGACGCGGCGGCGGCGAACGCGGCGGCGAACGCGACTCTCGCCGGGCTGCGCACCGCCCGGGAGGAGATCACCGTGCTGCACCAGGCCCTGGAGCGGGTCCAGGCCCGAGCGCGCCGCGACGCGGTGATCGCCTGGGCCGTGGCCGGGATCGCGCTGATCGTGGCCTCCGTCGGCCTGATCGTCGGGTAGGCGGCCGGTCCGGGCGCCCTCACGCCTCCAGAGCCCGGGCCCTCAGACCCGCCGCGTCCCAGAGCATGCCCAGATGGTCCACCGGGCCGTGACCGCCGCGCGAGCCCACCCGCAGGCTCTCGCCCCGGGCGATCGCCGCGCGCAGCCACGTCGTCGCACGCCGCAGCGCCTCGGGCCACGAACCCGTCACGACGCGCAGCGTCGCCAGCGCCGACGACAGCGAGCACCCGGTGCCGTGCGTGCTGGTGGCCACCAGCCGCGGGCCGTTGACGCCCGCCACCTCGCCGTGGGCGGACACCAGGGCGTCCGGCGTGTCCGAGGCGAGCAGGTGGCCGCCCTTGGCCAGGACCAGCACGTCGTGCACCGCCGCCACCTCCCGCGCCTGGGCGATCACCTGCTCCCACGTGACGGCCTCGGGCCCGCCGGTGAGCACGGCGAGCTCGGGGATGTTCGGGGTCACGACGTCGGCCAGGGACAGCAGGTCGCGCAGGGCGGCCTCCGCCGTGGGCTCCAGCAGGCGGTCACCACTGGTGGCGATCATGACGGGGTCGAGCACCACGACGGGCGGACGCACCCGCTCCAGCCAGACGCCCACGACGTCGGCCGTGCGCGCCCCACCCAACATCCCGATCTTGACCGCGTCGATGTCGATGTCGTCGCTGACCGCGTCCAGCTGCTGGGCGACGAAGTCCGCGGGCGGCGCGTGGACCGCACGCACCCCCTGGGTGTTCTGCGCGGTCAGAGCCGTGACCACCGCCATCCCGTACCCGCCGTGGGCGGCGATCGCCTTCAGGTCGGCCTGGATCCCCGCCCCGCCCGACGGGTCGGACCCGGCGATCGACAGCACGCGGGGGACGCTCATGGCGTCACCGCCGGGACCGCGGCCCCTGTCGCGTGAAGAACCGCAGCTCTGCGCATCTCGACATTCCCTTCGCCGGCACTACCTGGATCAGGTTCGACGGGTGTGTTCTCAGCTGCCACAGCGGCGGCACCCCGTGTCGATTTCTTTCCCAGTTTAGGTGGCGGTCGACTGGTTTGTCGAGAAAAGTCCGGCTCGCTGTGCTGTCCGGTCCGTCACACCCGCCCGAGGATAGCGTCGGACGCCCGCCCGGGAGCGTGCGTTCGACGGGCGGCCCACCGAGACGGGACCCGATCCGCCTCAGGCAGCCCCGGGCACGGGAGACAGCAGGCCAGAGCAGGCGCGCAGACCGCCGGAAACAGGCGGACCGGGGCCCGTCAGCCGACCGCGCGGGACAGCACCGCGCGGGCGTGCCGCAACACGGGCTCGTCCACCATGACGCCGTCCAGCGCGAACACGCCCGCGCCTCCCCCGGCCTCGTGGTCCGCCGCGGCCGCGAGGACCGCCTCGGCACGGGCCACCTCGGCCGGGGTCGGGGCGTAGGCCTCCCGGATGACGGGGACATGCCGCGGATGAATGCACGCCGTGGCGGCGAAGCCCGAGGCCACCGCATCGACCGCCTCGGCACGCAGGCCGTCGAGGTCCGCGATGTCCAGGTGCACCGCGTCGATCGCCTGCTTGCCGGCCGCCCCCGCGGCCAGCAGGACCGTCGACCGCGCCTGCCGCGCCACGTCGCGATACACCCCGGGGGCCCGCTCCCCCGGCCCGAACCGGCTGGACGTGCCGCCCAGGGAAGCGACCAGATCCTCCGCACCCCACATCAGCGCCACCACGTCGTCCCGCCGCGCGAGCGCAGCCGCGTCCACGACGCCCGACGCCGTCTCGCACAGTGCCACGACGTCCAGCCCGTCGAGGGCGGGCAGGCTCGCGTCCGCCTTGGCGACCATCACCGTACGGAACGGCGTGGCACGCACGGCCGCCAGATCCGCCTCGTGATCGGGGGTACCGGGCGGGTTCACCCGCACGATCGTGCGCTCCGGCACCAGCACGGCCGGGCCGGCCCGCCCACCGGCACCGTCCGTCCCGCCCTCCCGGGCACCTGTCTCTTATACACATCT
>NZ_JABBYC010000099.1 GCF_016742955.1 Myceligenerans indicum
GCAGTAGTGTTGCCCACCAGAAAGGTGCTCCGATCCTCCAGCCCGACAGTGTCTCGACAACACCAATCGTGCCAGGTCAGAGCACCTTTCCCATGCCTTGAGTCACCTCACCCACGAAGAATCGAGGTCAGCAACAGTGCGTGCGGTGACGTGCAACGGTAGAGCGTCCACGGCGACTTCGAGTTCGGACGCTGCGCGTGCTCGGGCATCGTGTGCGTCATCCAAGCCTGCCAGCAAGGGCCGCAAACCTTCAGCCCGCTGCGCGGCGTCCAGGCAGTCCTGGGCGGCCACGATCTTCGCGCTTGCATCGTCGAGGACAGCGAGTTCTCGGCGGAGTTCGTCGCGGTGCTGAACGGCTCTCGCACCCTCTCTTGCGATGTCGTAGGCGACTTGTGCCTCGTCAGCAGCGGCGCGTGCAGCTTCTTCGGCATCCGCCGCGGTCTTCAACTCCTGGTCGAGAACGTCGCGGAGGTTCTCGGCTTGGATGGCAAGACCTGCGGCCTCTGGGTCCGCGGCCAGCGCAGCAGCCGTGAGCACCTGTCGGAAGGTGGCTCCCGGCGCCGAACCGTCCCCCGCCTCCGTGACACTGAGTGCGTCAGCCAGGTCGCCGAGACCACCGATCAAGACGTCGACCTCTGAGCGAAGCAGTTCGCGCCGCTCGTCGATGGTTGCCTCAGCGGTCTTGCGGCGAGCCGAGAGCTCGGTCTCGACCTGGTCGTAGATTTCCGTGCCGAACACTCTCTGTAGGAGGTCGGTTCGGTCCTCGGGCTTGGCATGGAGGAACGCGGCGAAGTCGCCCTGGGGAAGGACAACGGTCTGGACGAATTGCTGGCGTGACAGACCGATGGCTCTGCGAATCTCCTCGTCCGCCTCCCCTGGGCGCAACGACAGCGGCTCGCCGTGGTGCCCGGCATCCGGCGAGCTCAGGCGCCAAAGCTTGACAGACGGCGGCTGTTTCGTCATCCCGGTACCGCGGCGTTTGGAGCGCTCGTAGGCCGGGCTACGCCGCACTCGGTAGATGCCGGAGGCTGTCTCGAAGACCAGCTCAACGTAGGTCTCTGCGTCAGGATCGGCGTGGGTGGATCGAAGCCGGTCGTTGCTCGCGTGCTGGCCGGCCACCTGACCATAGAGAGCGAAGGTCATGGCATCGATCAGCGTCGACTTGCCCGCGCCTGTCGGCCCCTCGAAGAGGAAGAGTCCAGCGGCGGTGAGGCGGGCGAAGTCGACCGTGTGCGTGCCACGGTAGGGCCCGAGCGCGGAAAAGGTCAGGCGGTGCAGCTGCATCAGGCGCTCCTTTGCGCGGCGAAGACCGCTTCGACGGTCTCACGCAGGACGGCCTCTTCCGGCTCAGCAGGCGCGATGCCGGTGACGTGCTCGACGAAGCGGACTGCTACCTCGAACGGCTGATGGGCGGGCGTCACGGCGAAAGACCGGTCTACGGCAGCGCCTGCCGCCGCGTGTTCATACGAGACGTGAAGGGCGTGGGGAAAGTGATCCTTGATCTTCGCCATGAGCGAGGGTGGCCGGGAATCCTCGACGACAGTGACGTGTACCCAGTCCTGGGTGTGCTCGGTATCAGCCAGCAAGCTCTCGAGGCTGCCACGCAACTCGGTAAGACGGCGCGGTACGGGCGCCTCAACCAGCTCGGTTTCCAGAGTGTTCAAGTCGATGACTGCTGTGGACTTCCGATGGTTCTTCTCGGAGTACGAGTACGCGAGTGGCGATCCCGAGTAACGGACAAGCGGTCGGTCCGCATCGGGGACGGTGATGCGTTGCGGCCCGTGCAGGTGACCGAGAGCGACATAGTCCAAGGAAGTGTCGACGAAGACGCCTGCGGGGACGCCGTCGACCCCACCGACGCGGATGTCGCGCTCCGAATCCGATGGCAGCCCCCCGACGGCGAAGAGGTGGGCCATCGCGACTGCCGTCACACCAGGATCCTTCGACCGACGCGCCTTGATGTCCGAGGCGATACGCGCAAGCGCAGCGGTCGTGACCGCCTCGTGCGACCTGGCGAGCGGCTCATCGGGGTCGTCAGCAAGCCGGACCCGCGCATCGTCGACATCAAGGTAGGGAATCGCGTAGACGGCGACAGTGCCGTCGGGCGACTCAATGAGGACTGGCTCCCCGATCCGATCAGGCGCCGACCGGATATGGACCGTCTCACGCATGACGTTCGCACCGAAGCCGAGACGCGTCGCCGAGTCGTGGTTTCCAGGAGTCACGACGACATGAGTCAATGCTGCGAGACGCGTGAGTGTGTCTGAGAGCAGGGCCACCGCCTCAAGAGGAGGGATCGCCCGGTCGTAGACATCGCCAGCCACCAGAACTGCCACCGGTCGGACGTCCTCCGTAAGGTCCACGAGGTGGTCCAGGTACGCGGCCTGATGCTCCAGAAGATCCACTCCATGCAACGACCTGCCAAGATGCCAGTCTGACGTATGGATGATCCGCACACCGTCAGGTTAGAGATGGGGCATGTCTGACACCACCGATAGATCGGGTGAAGTCCTTCTGCCCAACTGGGCCTGGTTTGGTCCGGAGGAGACGAGTCGGCCGTCATGATGCTCCCATCGTGTCCGCTCCATGGGCGACGACGGTCGCTGCGCGTAGCGCCGGTGCAGCCTTCTTGAACTCCTGCGTGATCGCCCTGCGCGCGTCCGCCTCGTCAATCTCGCGGAGCTTGAGACGCCCCACCCCCATCAGCGCGATCGCGACGTCGGTGGTCGGGTGCCACTGGCCGTCGGTCTCGAAGACGGCGTCGCTGGACCTGTCCCCGGGACGCTCCCTGCGAAACAGCGCCCGATCGACGCGCGCGCCCCCCACGCGGGTCACGTACGAGCGGTAGTAGCGGGTCGTAGGCTGCGGCGCCCTCCAGTCCAGCGCCCGCCACTTGTCCAGTTCCTCCTCGACCGTGCCCGCGGTGCCCAGCACGACGTACGTGCCATCCTGGAGCTTCGGCACCGCGATCGGCCCCGCCACGATCTGCTGCAGGAAGTCACCAGTGCGCAGGTAGGCAGCCGAGTTCCAGCGCACCACCCACACGTCCATGTGATCCACGATCCCGGCCGTTCCGAACTCGCCGTCGTAGATCGCCACCTCCACACCATGCTCGGCGGCGTACCCATCAAGAGCAGCCTGCGCGATCTGGCGGGCCTGCCCCTTGGAGATCACGGGTCGACCCCGCCCGCAGAGCCAGGCGGTGTGTCACGGCGCTGCCGAAGTGCGTACTCGTACTCCTCGTACTCCGGTGGGTACTCCGTCTGAGCACGAGCGACCTGCTCGACGAGCCAGTCGGGCATCTTGTCCTGATCGCGCGGGTACTTGATCAGGTCGGCGGTGTAGAGGCTGGAAGCCGGCGTGGTATCCCACTGGGGAGCATCGTCGTAGTTGTAGTCGACACCCATGCGGGTACGGCCGTCCCTATGCATGATCGTCAGCCTTATCGAGAACCAGGTGCCGGCACCGTCTTGATACATCACGTCGCGAAGTTCCATGAGCTTCCTCCGTGCCGACACCGGTGCGACAAGGGATCTGTCCTCGCCAGTTGTCCGGTGAACCGTGAGTTCCCCCTCTGCGTACCGCGAGAGATTTCGGCCCACGAAGACGATGGTGTGCCAGTCCCCGGAATCCGATACGTGGAGTGCGATCTCGCGGGCCAACTGTTGGACGAGTTCGCCCGCACGAACTGCGGGAGGGACCATGCCTTCATTCATTCGGAAAATCCTTCGATGTACTGACGCCATCAATTCCATACTCGACCGATATCATCGTCGGCACTCGGCTTTCTCCCTCGTACACAGGAAGCACCCTGAACGTGATCCTGGGCGGCTCCCACTCGGGACCCGCATCTGGCGGCCGCTCCAGGTGTGAGCGTAGATCCTTCTCAACAGCGTAGAACGTATCGCGTGAACCGTTGCCTTGGTTGAGATCGGAGAGCATCGGGACGAGGTTGATGTCTTCCGGACCGCCTGCGAACATGTTGGCGAGCAGGTGGCCGCCGTCGTACTCATCGCCGCCCATGTTCCCGATCCGGCTCTGAATGCTCTCGGAACGATCCGCGTCACCGAGCTGAAGATCGTCCGCGTAGGCCTCGATCGCGCGTCCCGCGTGATCGGTGACGAACACGTGGTCGTTGACGACGTAGGTGACGTCGGGCTGAGGATTCATCAGGTCCCAGTTCAGCTTCCCCCTGCGGCCGTACTGGGCCTCGACGTGTACCACCTTGCCGGTGTCGTCGGTGTAGAACGTGCCACGGCCCGGGACCTCGTAAGCCGTGTTCGGTTCCAGGTTGTCGAGCGCCGCGAAGGGCTTGCGGGGAGACGGCGCTTCACCCGACAGTTGCTGAGCGACCTCCGGCGCAGCGAAGCGCTCGGCGATCGATCCGGTGTCGGGCGCTTCGGGTCGCGACCGCTGGCCGCCGTCGCCGAGGTCGAGATCCTGCAGGCCATCGAGCGTCGGCGCCTGCGCACCGAGCGCATCGGCGTGGCCCTGCTGACCCGCTGCCTCCCGGAGCCCGTGGATCTCGGTGTCGGACAGCCGCTCCAAACCTGGAGAAGCGTCGCCGAGGTCGACATGAGGGCTGCTGCCGGGGCTGGTTTCGAGGAAGTAGAGCCGGTCGCCGTCACGCAAGCGCGCCAGGTCACCGGTTTGCGGGTCGAGGAAGACGGTGCCGTGGCGCTCGTGGTTGATGACGTTGACGACGTGCCCGATCTTCCCGTCGCCGCGATCGATCGCGACCACGCCGCGCGACCCGTCGCCCAGGTCGTCCAGCCGGTCGATGATCGCGTCGGGCCCGTCGGCCTTGTGCCACTGGCCGCCGAGGGTGTCGGCGATGTCGGTGATCGGCCGGGACGCGGCCGACGGGCCAGCCATGACCTGTTTGCCGCCGAGCGTCAGGTCCCCGGCCAGCGCCGCGCGGGTGCAGTTGTTCTCGAACCCCGCCGCTCCTTCGGCGTAGCGGCCGGCGTTCACCTCCCGCATCCACGGCATCTCGTGATCGATGAAGTCGTGCGCCTGATCCGGTGTCATCGACCCCGCATGCACGGCAGGCCGTGACCCGCCCGGCACCTGCGAGGCCAGCTCCCGAGCCCAGGACCCGTCATGCCACGGGCTGTCGGGATCCGGCGCTTGTCGGACCATGTCGGGCCAGTCCACCCCGACCGCGCCCGCGGGCTGGTCGACACGGCCGGACAGACCTGCGATCTCCGCCTCGATCTGCGCCCACCGCGCCGACGTGATGGCCGGATCGGTCAACTCATCGATCAGCCCGTCCAGTTCCGTCTTGGCCCGTAGGGACTCTGGCGTGTGGAACTCGACCTGCACGATGTTGCCGTCCGGGTCCATCCAGTGCGACGTGATCCCCTGCGCCCCGGGCCGCCCCGACCCCTGTCTCTTATACACATCTCCGAGCCCACGAGA